>NZ_JALBWV010000048.1 GCF_022678645.1 Saccharopolyspora soli
AGCGTCGCGAAACACACCCCGCCGTGATCGCGCAGCAGCACCACGCGCCCGGCCACCGAGGTGCGCTCACCAGTCCTCGCGTCCGGCAGCAGGCCCTGGTGGCGAGCGACGACGACGCGGCAGCGTTCGGCGCACGGCACCGCCACCGGGTACGGGTCGATACCTGCTGCCCGCAGCGCCGCCAGCTTGTCCTGGCGCACCTGTTGCTGCTCGGGCTTGGCGCGGCATGGGGCATCCAATTCCGGTTTCGGCACGGTCACTTCCGTCGATTCGTCCAATGTAGACCGGTTATGTGGACCGGGCAGGAACCCCTCCGCCGCAGCTGATGCGATACCCACCCGCGCGAGGTCGCGGCGCTCGGCGAAAGCGACGTAGCGCGGGAACCAGTGCGGCAGGTACTTGACGTTCGACCGGTACAGCGACTCCAGCTGCCACCACCGCGAGAAGAACAGCAGCAAGCCCCGCCAGGCCCGCAGCACCGGACCCGCACCGATCCGCGCACCCTCCTCGAAGGCGGCGCGGAACATCGCGAAGTTCAGCGAGATCCGCTCCACCCCGAGCAGCGGCGCGGCCTGCACCAGCGAGCTGACCATGAACTCCACGACGCCGTTGTCCGCGTCGCGGTCCCGGCGCATGACGTCCAGCGACAACCCGTTGCCACCCCACGGCACCAACGACAACAACGCCACCGGTTCACCGCCGTCGGCCAGCGCTTCGACCAGCACGCACTCGCCGTCCAGGGGATCGCCGAGCCGACCGAGCGCCATCGAGAAACCGCGCTCGGTCTCGGTGTCCCGCCAGGCTTCGGCCAGCCGCGCGATCTCGGCCATTTCCGGTTCCGGCGCCTCCCGATGCCGCCGGACCCGAGCGGTGCACCCGGCGTGCTGCACCCGGTGCACCGCCTGCCGCACCGGCCGCATGTCGTGGCCGTCCAGGCCGAACTCGGCGACCTGCAACACCGCTTCGTCCCCGAGCTGCAAGATCTTCATCCCGGCCCGCGAATAGGCCGTCGCGCCCGGTTCACTGACGCCCATCACCGCCGGCGTCCAGGCATACTCCCGGCACATCGCCAGCCACTTGTCGATCACCGGCGGCCAAGCCTCCGGATCCCCCAGCGGATCGCCGCTGCCCAGGCAGACCCCGGCGACCACCCGGTAGGTGATCGCAGCCTTGCCACTGTCCGAGAACACCACTGCCTTGTCGCGTCGGGTGGCGAAGTAGCCGAGCGAGTCCCGTTCCCCGTGCTCGGCGAGCAGCCAGCGGATGTGCTGCTCCTCTTCGGGGCGCAGCGCGGCGGCCTGTTGCTGCGCGCGCAGGAGCAGGAACAACGTGACGAACAGCGTGGCCGTGCCGAACAGGCCGAGCACCAGGTTGACCCAGCCGGGCGCGTGCCCAACACGCGTGATGTCGAAGTCGACCGCGCCGCCGAGCACTCTTTCGACGGTCCAGGTGAACCGTTGCCACGCATCGCCCAGCGAGCCGGGGAACGTCGTCACCAGTCCGTAGCCGAGACCGACGAACACCGAGACGAGCAGCACGAACACCGTCACCGCCAGCTTCGCGCTGCCGCGTTTGGCACGACCGGAGAACTCGCCGCGCGCCCGCCAGAGCAGCCCGACGAAGATGCCGGTGACCACGATGTTCGCCACGAAGATCCACGTGTGGTCCACCGGCAGCTGGTAACGGCCGCCGATTTCGTCGACCCACAGCGCCTCGGCGTGTTCCGACAGCGCCACGAGCACCACGACGTCGGCGACCGCCTGCAACACCAGGACGGCGAGCAGGATCCGCAGCGCCAACGTCTTGCGGCGCTTCAGCGCCGCCGCGAGCACCGCGAGGAAAGCCGCGTAAGCCAGGTTCGGCGGCGCGGGAAACAGCACGTCGTCGATGAAGCGGCGGACCGGTTGCACGTTGCCGGACACCGCCAGTCCCACTGCGGAGACCGCGCACAGCAGCGCGATGACGAACAGCGCCCCGGCGGCGATACCCGATGCCCGGCCGCGCCACTGCCGCCCGCTGACCGCGTCGCGCCGGACCGCTTGCTGGACCACAGCGTCCTCCCCACTCACGGCCGCTGACCTCATTCCGCAGCCCCAATCTACGACCGCTGGAGCGCGCCGCCGCGCCAGGACGGTCGTGAGTGCGAAAGTCGGTTGGAGCCGGTTTTCGCACTCACGACCCCACGTCAACCTGCCGGGTCGGGCAACGAGGTGGCGGGCCAGACGAGTCGGATCTTGCGGATCCGGGAGAACAGTTCGTGCGCGCCATCCGCGGACGAGCACCTGGCGAACAGCACCCCGTCCAGGTCGAAGACCGAGGCGCGCTCCTCGAACTCCAAGCCCCACGCGAAGAGGGAGCAGTCCGCGCGCTCCCCGTGCTCCTCCACCAACGCGAACACGCGCGGCGGGGAGTCGTCTGCTTCTCCCTGCACGAGCTCGGCGAACTCGTCCTCCGGCATCGACCCCAGCAATATCCCCGACTCGAAGAACGAATCCCGACCAGGCCCGACTACCATCGCTACCTCCCGCAGTTGATCGCATACCGACAGTGACTAGAATGATCTGGACAGTCCATCTGTTCAAGTGGACAGTCCAGATCTCACGCCATTGGGCGAGGCAGACGGAGGAGGCTTGGGATGACTCAGGGCATCGATGGCGGGACTTCGGTGGTACGTCGCTGGCAGCTCGCCGCCGCCTTGAAAGCACTGCGCGAACAAGCAGGCATCCGTCAGGAAGCGGCCGTCGACAAACTCCGGAGAGGCCCCGGACGCTGGTCGAGATCGAAGCTCTCGCGGATCGAAAACCGCGAGCACAACGTCAAACCGCGCGAGGTAGAGCAGCTTCTCGATGCATACGGCGTCGATGATCCCGCGACCCGCGACGACCTGGTGCAACTTGCGAGCGCATCACGAGAACAAGGCTGGTGGGCCAGTTTCAACAACGAACTTCCCGACGACGTCCGGCAGTTGCTCAGCATCGAGGGAGGGTTGGTCGCCCTGCGCGACTTCCAAAGTCAACTCGTTCACGGGCTGTTGCAGACCGCCGACTACGCTCGTGCCGTAATGCACGCGGTCTACCCCGGCACGTTCGCCCCGGACGACGTGGAACGGCGAGTCGCTGCGCGGATGGTCCGGCAGCAGATCTTCGCCAAGGACAAACCACCTCGGATGCACTTCATCCTCGATCAAACGATCCTGGAACGAGTCATCGGACGTCCCTCGATCATGCGAGATCAGCTGCGCAAACTGCTCGACATGACGGAAAACCCGGACGTCACGATTCAGGTCCTGCCCAAGGAGGTGCCGGGAAGTCCGGGCCTGGAGGGCCCTTTCGCTCTCTTGACCCTGCCTGATCCGATCCCGGACATCGGCTACACCGAAGGTCCAGCAGGTAGCCTGTACATCGAAGATCGCGAACAGGTGCGAAGCCGCACACTGCGATTCGGCATCCTCACCGAGCTGGCGCTCTCGCGTGCGGATTCCATCGACGCGATCACCAAGGCAATGAAGGACCACCAGTGAACAACGGAGGTCACCATGGCACCGGTGAACCCCTTAGACGAGCCCCAGTGGCGCAAGAGCAGCTTCTCCGGTGGGGGCAGCAACGGTGGCGGCCAGTGCGTTGAGGCTGCTGCGTTACCTGACGGCCGCATCGCGATCCGCAACAGCAACGCACCCGAAGCAGGCGCGATCCTGTTCACCCGTACCGAGATCGACGCCTGGATCAAAGGGATCAAAGCAGGCGAATTCGACGACCTCACCTAGTGCCTCGTCTCTGAGCATCACCGCAGGACAGCGTCTTCCGCGCTGGCCCACGCGGTCGCGATCCTCCGCAATGCGGCGGCGTCTTCCTCGGTGAGTCGGATGTTGAAGAGATCGGCGGCGACGTCAGGCAGCTCGGCAGGGGCCACGGCTTGGTCCTCGTGCGCGCCGTCCGGCCGGCTGGTGGTGAGCGTGGGAGAAGTGCCCCTCAATGCCCGTCGGAGCTGAGGTTCCGTGCGCTGCAGCACCAGTTGCCTCCGGAACGGCGAGCGGGCGTGCTCGGCGGTGTAGAAGTTGCCCACGCGGTAATCGATCGGGAACTGGCGGTTGTCGGTGAACGCGTGCAGATCGATCCAGTCGTCCCCTTGCTGCTGGCGCAAGACCCAGGTGAGCCCGGTCAGGGCCTGTTCTCGGTCCAGCCGGAAGGTCCAGTCGCCTTGCCGCACCTGCGCACCGTCGTACAGCGGGATCGGTTCGAGGGCCCCGGCCCCGAAACCGACATCGACGAGCCAACGGCCGCCGTCCGCTTCGACGTCCAGGACCGCGTGCGTGGCTACATGGAGCTTGGATGTTCCCATACGTACGCGCGAGGAGTAGGCGTGGAAGCTGAAGCCCAGCTGTTCCAGCACCGCGGCGAACAACGTCGTGTGCTCGAAGCAGTAACCGCCGCGCGGTTGGTGCACGAGCTTTGCTTCCAAGCTCGGCAAGTCCAGGGACACGCCCCGGCCGAGCACGACATCCAGGTTTTCGAACGGGATGCCAGCGATGTGCGCCCGAGCCAGATCGGACAACGTGTGCGCGTTGGGAGTCAGCGATCCGGTGTAGCCGATCCGGGCGAGGTAGGCGTCCAGGTCGACTTCGTCGCCACCCCACAGATACTCGCCCATGTTCCCTCCCAAGTGCGGTTCAACGGAGGCAACACCACCTCGGACAGGGGTATTCCTGGCGTCAACCTTCAGGCGCGCAGGAAGTAGACGACTGTCATGGTGACAGCGGTCGTCAGGACTACGCCGCGTAGCGCCGCCGAAGGGAGGCGTCGGGCCACCTGGGCACCGCCCCAGCCGCCGATGATCGCGCCGACCAGAACGGCAGCGACCGGGACGGCATAGCTCAGCACATCCGCTGCGATGAGGAAGAACACCGCTGCGACGGTGTAGATGGCGGCGAGCTGGACGACTCGCGTCGGGTTGCCAGCCGCCGCGTCGAGTCCGACACCGATGCTCCAGAAGGCCAGCATGAGAATGCCCACCGCGCCGCCGAAGTAGCCACCGTAGATCGCGAGCAGGAACTGTCCGATTAGGACCGCCGAGGTGCTGAGGTCGAACGGACGGCCCAGTGCGGCGTTCAACATCCGCGTGATCTTGCGCCCGAACGCGAGGACCACGGTGGCGAAAGCGAGCAACCACGGCACGGCCGCGTCGAACGACGCCGCAGGCAGCACCAATAGCAGCCCCGCGCCGACGACACTCCCGAGCAGGCTTGACACCGTCAGCGGCAACGTGGCCGTGCTCCCCACTTGGACGACGTCGCGCCGGTAGGCCCACGCGCTCGTCAGCGCCCCTGGCAGGAGGGCGACCGTCGTCGAGGCGTTGGCCGCGACAGGAGGCAGCCCGGCGACGACCAGGGCGGGCAGGACCACGAAAGTGCCGCCGCCGCCCACCGCGTTCAAGGCTCCGCCAGCGACACCGGCCAGCAACAGAGCCACAGTTCCTAACACGCGCCCAGTATTCAGCGCGCGTTTTGCCAGTTCAAACGCGCCACTGCCCGCAGGGCGACATTCTCGACCAACGACCGGGCGTTCTCCGAGGTTCGGCGGACGCCCGATTCATCAATCGATTTCGGAGCTGAATTCCAGCGGAAGGAAGTGTTGGACGCGCTGGCTCGCCGGACCAATACTGGCCGCATGCAAGCCGGTCGTGAGCACCTGGGAAACGTGAACACCTCATCCGAATCCGATGCGGTTCGGCTGGTGCGGGCATTCGCGGTGCGCGCACTGGCTCTCGCGCTCGTCGCCAGCCTCATCGACCAGCAGATGCTCGCGATTTTGCTTGCGCTGGCCGGTTTCGGGCTCCTCTTCGCGCCGACGCCGGACCGCTGGCGAGACGCTTTCCCGTGAGATGTTCCAGCAGCACGCGGGCCGCCGGGTTCGTCATCTCCGACAGCCGCCCGGCCAGGTAGACGGTCCTGTTGAAGTCCACCCGCTCGATCTTGGCGAAGGGCAACCCGGCGCGTTCCGCGACCGCTTGCGGGATGATGGTGACGCCCAGCCCGGCCGCCACCAAATCGACCAGCAGCGGAACGTGCGTTGCGTCGCAGACCGGATTGTGCCGCAGCCCCGCATCGGCGAACCGGCGGCGGACCATCTCCTGCATCCCGCTGCCGACGAAATCCACGAACGGTTCGTCGTCGATCTCCTCCAAGCGGACGAGGCGCCGGTGTTCGAGTCGGTGCCCCGGATAGGTCACCAGCACCAAGCGCTGTTGCCACTGGACGAAGCACGCCAGGTCGGGTGCCGGTGGCCCGTCGGCGGCCAGGTAGGCCAGGTCGAGCTCGCCGTTGCGGACCGCGGCGGCGAGCTCGGGGGCGGTGCCGTCCCGAACGTGGATCTGGATGCCGGGGTGGCGCTTCTGGAACACCCCGAGTTCGCTCGGCAGGTCGATGATCGAAAGCGCCTGGATCGTGCCGATGGACACCCGGCCGCGCGACAGACCGACGACGGCGGACACCTCGCCATGTGCTGCGACGACATCGGCCACGAGCCGGTTGGCGACCGGCAGCAAGGCGCGGCCCGCCTCGGTCAGCATCACCCGGCGAGTGGTCCGCTCGAAAAGCGGTGCGCCCAGTTCGGCCTCCAGCTTCCGGATCGAGGCGCTCAACGCCGACTGGACGATGTGCGCGTCCTGCGCGGCGGCGGTGAAGCTACCGTTGCGGGCCACCGCGAGGAAATGCTCGAACTGCCTCAACTCCATTCAGCGATGCTATCGCGGAATAGCGGCTAACTGAGCACTCAGACCGCAAACCCTGCCCGCTCCAGAAGACCAACGCCCGCATCCTCGACCTCTGCGACGACACTCCCGCTGAGAGCCGGGTGTTCAGCAGCACGCAATCGACCCGAGTGAGTAGTCGCGCGCGCCAGCCGTGGTACTCGGGAGAGCGCATGTGTGTCGGACTTCCGATCAGCCGGTGTTCGCCAAGCGCTGCCGCCGGTGCGCGGCCATCCGGATCGGCGCATTGGCCACCGCGCAGCCTCGGTAGCCGTCGATGCGCTGGACGACCTCGAAGAAGATCCGCGAGCCGAACAGCTCGGTGAACAGGTGCAGGAACTCGCCGTGCTCGTCGCGGTCGTAGAGCACCGAATTAGCCCGCAGCTCGGCAAGCAGCTCCGGATCCAGGTCCACCCGTGCTTCGAGGTCGTCGTAGTAGTTGTCCGGAATCCGCAGGACCGGCGCGCCGCGCTCGTGCAGTGCCCGTGCGGTGGCCAGCGCATCGGCGGTGGCGAACGCGATGTGCTGCGGGTCGCGCACCGCCGGGGCCCATTCGCCACGACGTACCAGCGTTCCGTTCAGCGCGATGCGCACCGAACCCCGGTCGGTCACCCCACGGCTGCGCACCATCCCGAACGGTGCGGCGAATTCCGTGATCGGCTCCGGGTCCAGTCCGACGACTGCGCGGTAGAACAGCGCCGCCTCGTCGAAGTGGTCGAACGGCTGGGTCAACGCGATGTGGTCGATGCCGGTGATGCCCAGTCCCGGCGCTAACGGGGTCGCGGTGCCGGGGAAGTCTGCCAACCAGTCCGCTGCGTTTTCGGCTCCGGTGCGGCAGAAGAACACCTCCGTGCCGTCCGGTGCCGCTACTGACGAGAGGCTGGCCTCTTCGGGTCCACGTGAGCGCGGCAGGATCGGCGCACGCATCGCATCTGCTCGTTGCGCCGAGCGGATCGGATCCGCGCTTTCCACCGCCAGCGCGCCGATCGCCGCTGAGTCCGAAGTGGACGAATTGGAGTTGAGCAGCACGCGGGCTCCGCCCTGCTCCCACAACTGCACCGGTTTGCTCCGGTGCTTCCCGGTGAGCGTGAAGCCGAGCGCGGTGAGTGCGTCGGCGAGCCGACTACCCGCGCCCTCCCCCACCGCCAGTTCCGCGAAGGCGTAACCGGACAACTCCGGTGCTGGCACCAGCCCGGTGACCGGTAACCCGAGCTGTTCCTCCAACAGCCGCAGCGACCGCATCGCGTCCACCGCCGCCGGTTTCGGGTCGGCTTGCCGGAAGACGTCGTTGAAGACCTCCAGCGACAACGGCCCCCGGTAACCAGTGGCCAGCACGTTCGCGACGAAGGTCGGCAGGTCGAACGATCCCTGTCCGGGGAACAGCCGGTGGTGCCGACTCCACTGCAGCACGTCCATATCCATCCGCGGCGCATCGGCCAACTGCAGGAAGAACAGCTTCTCGCCCGGAATCGTGCGGATCAGCGCAGGGTCGCTGCCCCGCGACAGCACGTGGAAGCTGTCCAGGCACAACCCGAGCGCCGGGTGGTCCGCGCTGCGCACGATCCGCCAAGAGTGGTCGTAGGTGGTGACGAACCGGCCCCAGGCCAGCGCCTCGTAAGCGATGCGCATGCCGCGCGCGGCGGCCCGCTCGGCGAGCAGGCGCAGCTGTTCGGCCGCCAACTCGTCGTCGTCCACCGCATCCGGCGATACCGTCGAGCAGACCAGCATCAGGTCCGCGCCGAGCTGCTCCATCACGTCGAATTTGCGCTCGGCGCGGCGCAAGTTGGCCCGCAGCGTCTCCGGTGGCACCGCCTCGAAGTCCCGGAACGGCTGGTACAGGTCGATGGTCAAGCCGAGATCGACGCAGTGCCGCCGGATCTCGGCAGGCGAGGCAGCGGAGGCGATCAGGTCGTTCTCGAAGATCTCGACGCCGTCGAATCCAGCCGCCGCAGCCGCGACCAGCTTGTCCTCCAGCGTCCCGGACAGGCAGACGGTGGCGATCACCCGGCGGGCGTCAGGCGCGGACATGCACACCTCCAGCGAGTTCGGCGAAGTGGCGCAGCATCCGCTCGGCGTCCGGCTCGACACCGGTGAACAGCCGGAAGGAATCAGCGGCCTGGAAGACCGCCATGCCACCGCCGTCGAGCACCCGGCAACCGCTGGCCCGCGCGGCGGCGACCAGTTCGGTATCCAGCGGCCGGTAGACGACCTCGGCCACCCAGAGCTCAGGACGCAGCGCCTCGGCGGGCACCGGGAGGCCGGGATGCGCGAACATCCCGGTCGGAGTGGCGTGCACGACGCCGTTCGACCAGTTCAGCGCCTCGGTGACGGTGTCCAACCGACCCGTTTCGGCCCGATCCGCGCCGAAGCGCGCACGCAGCGACTCGACCAGTGCGGCGCTGCGTCGGAAGTCAGCGTCGAGCACCCGGAGCACTCCGGTGCCCAGCGTCAGCATCGCGTGCGCGACCGCCGCACCGGCACCGCCCGCACCGAGCAGCACCACGCGCTCCAACGACGCATCCGGCAGACCCCGGCTGAAGTTGCGCGCGAAGCCGGACCAGTCGGTGTTGTGGCCGATCGCGCGTCCCCCGTCGAAGACGACCGTGTTGACCGCCCCCAGCACGGCGGCGTCCGGCGAGAGCTCGTCCAAGTGCTCGACGACCACCTGCTTGCACGGGTGCGTGATGTTGAACCCGTCGTAGTCGGCCATGCGGGCGGCGGCCAGCAGCCCACCTATCTCCTCGGCGGGCTGGCCCAGCACGTCCAGGTCCCACCTGCGGTAGATGTACCGGAGCCCGAGCTCATCGGCCTCGCGCTCGTGCAGCGGTGGGCTCAACGACGGACCGATGCCCGATCCGATGAGTCCGATGAGGTAGCTGTCCTGCTTGCGCACCTGGGCTTCTCCGACCTCAGCTAATGAACGAACCAGCTAGTTAATTGTAGGGAGGAAGCCGGGCTTCGGGAAGACCCGCTGCACTACAGTGGGCCCGGAGTGCCCAACCGCAAGGGAGCGCCGTGGCTGCACCGACGTCCGACACCCGCGAGATCCGGCACCGCGATGCCGACCGGACCCGCGCGGAGATCCTCGACGTGGCCACCGAGGAGTTCGCCGACAAGGGCTACGCCGGTGCCCGCGTGGACGAGATCGCCGCCCGCACCAGCACCACCAAGCGGATGATCTACTACTACTTCGGCGGCAAGGAACAGCTCTACCTGGCCGTGCTGGAGAACGCCTACGCGGTGATCCGCGGCATCGAGAGCGAAGCCGACGTCGAGGACCTGGACCCGGTCGAGGCGATCCGCAGATTGGCCGAGCTGACCTTCGACCACCACGAGTCGCACCCCGATTTCCTCCGCCTGGTCAGCATCGAGAACATCCACCGCGCCGAACACCTCACCAAATCGGACCTGCTGCCCGGCCTGGCCAACCCGGCGGTGGAGGTGCTCGGCCGCATCCTGGAGCGCGGCCGAGCCGCCGGGCAGTTCCGCGACGACGTGGACGCCCTGGACGTGCACATGGTCATCAGCTCGTTCTGCGTCTTCCGCACCTCGAACCGCTACACGTTCCAAGCGATCTTCCAACGCGACATGCTCGCCCCGGACCGCCGCGACCACTACCGCAAGATGCTCGGCGACCTGGTGATCGACTACCTCACCACCTGCTGAAAGGGGTCGTGAGTGCCCAATCGGGCTCCAACCCGCTTTTCGCACTCACGACCGCAAACTCGGCGAAACAAACTCTTGACACGGGGCACGGCGCGCTCCAACCTTTGGTGACTAACTAGATGGTTCATAAGTCGCCGGTCTGAGCAACGGTGCACGGACTCCTGGAGTTTCAAGTGACGGACCCCTCGACCGCCACGCAGGGCAAGCCGCGGAAGGCCGCCATCGCCGCGTGGATCGGCAGCGCCCTGGAGTACTACGACTTCTTCATCTACGGCACGGCCGCCGCGCTGGTGTTCAACAAGATCTTCTTCCCGGCCGCCGATCCCGCCACCGGAACGCTGCTCGCGCTGGCCACCTTCGGCGTCGGCTACCTGGCCCGCCCGGTCGGCGCTTTCATCCTCGGTCACATCGGCGACGTCTTCGGCCGCAAGCGGGTTCTCGTCTACACCGTGCTGCTGATGGGCGTGTCGACCGTGCTGGTCGGCTGCCTGCCGACCTACCAGCAGATCGGCGTGACCGCACCGATCCTGCTGGTGGCGCTCCGGCTGTTGCAGGGCCTGTCGGCAGCCGGTGAGCAGGCGGGCGCGAACTCGATGTCGCTGGAGCACGCACCACCGAACCGGCGCGCGTACTACACCAGCTTCACGCTCAGCGGCACGCAGGCCGGGCAGATCCTCGCCACGGCGATCTTCCTGCCGGTGGCCGCGTTGCCCGAGCACCATCTGCTGAGTTGGGGCTGGCGGCTGCCGTTCTGGCTCAGCGCGGGCGTGGTGGTCGTCGGCCTGGTGATCCGCAGCAAGCTCGACGAGACACCGGTTTTCGAGCGGGAAGTCGCGACTGGCGGGACCAAGCGAGCCAAGACGCCGCTCGCCCCGCTGTTCCGCGACCACTGGGCCAGCGTGCTGCGCGTCGTGGTCGCGTCCGTGATCGCCGCGGTCAGCACCATCTTCACCGTCTACGCGCTGAGCTACGCGGTGAACACCGTCGGGCTGGCGAGGACGCCGATCCTGTGGGTCGGTGTGCTGGCAAACGTCGTGGCGCTGTTCGCGATTCCACTGTGGGCGCGGCTGGCCGACCGGATCGGGCGCAAGCCGGTGTTCATCGGCGGGTCGCTGGGTTGCGCGGTGCTGATGTTCGCGTATCTGTGGTCGCTGTCGATCGGCAACTACGGGCTGATCTTCGGTGTTGGGATTCTGATGTTCGGCGTTGTTTACAGCGCTACCAACGGGATCTGGCCTGCCTTCTACGGGGAGATGTTCCCCGCTCGGGTGCGGCTTTCCGGGATGGCCGTGGGGACGCAGATCGGGTTCGCGCTCGGCGGGTTCTCCCCCAGCATCGCCGAGGCCATCGGAGGCGGTCGGGATGGCTGGGTCAACGTTGCGCTTTTCACCGCCGGACTGTGCCTGGTGAACGTTCTCGCAGTGGCCAGCGGTCGGGAGACCTATCGGGTGCCAACCGGGGAACTGGGTTCGCCCAAAGCGAATCGACCGGCTCTCGCGGTGAACGGTTGAAATCGGAACAGATCACGGGGCGTCCGGCGTGTGCCGGACGCCCCTTTTTAGGTCGCCGGACGGCGGCGACTGCCGAACCCCGTTCGGCCGCATCACCTTTGCTCCTCGCACGCCGACTTCGCTCGTATTGGGCCTTTTCGCCGCTCATCGTTGGACACCCTTGCCGAACGCAATACGACGTTCGCCGTAATCGGGAACAAGAGTATTGACGGATCGTTCAACAATCCTTAGCTTTTAGCGATCCGCATCACAGGACGAACGAGATCGGATCGGCACGATGACAAACCCAGTGGAGACCGCTGACCGGCGCTCGTTACGCCGTGCGTTCGTGGCGAGTCTGTCGGGAACCACGCTTGAGTACTACGACTTCGCGGCCTACTCGGTGGCCGCTGCGACATTGTTCGGCAAGCTCTTCTTCCCGTCCGGGGACGACCTCGCGGGCACCATGGCGGCGTTCTCGACCTACGCCGTCGGCTACCTCTCGCGTCCGCTCGGCGGATTCGTGTTCGGTCGGCTCGGTGACGTGCTCGGCCGCAAGCAGGTTCTGGTGCTCACCTTGCTGCTCACCGGCATCGCGACGTTCCTGATCGGCCTGCTGCCCACGCATGCCGCCATCGGCGGGTACGCCGCCGTGCTGCTGGTGATCCTGCGGTTCGCGCAAGGCGTTGGCGTCGGCGGCGAGTGGGGCGGCGCCGTGCTGCTCTCCAGCGAATTCGGCGATCCGCGCAGGCGTGGTTTCTGGGCTTCCGCGGCCCAGATCGGCCCGCCTGCTGGCAACCTGTTGGCCAACGGCGTGTTGGCCCTGCTGGCTTTGTCGCTCAGCACCGCGCAGTTCGAGGCTTGGGGTTGGCGGATCGCCTTCCTGCTCTCCGGTGTCCTGGTCCTGTTCGGGCTCTGGCTTCGGATGAAGCTTGAGGAAACGCCCGTTTTCAAGAAGATCGCCGAACGCGGCGAGCAGCCGAAAGCACCGCTGACCGAGGTCTTCCGGCACGAGCCGCGTGCGCTGCTGGCCGGTGTGCTCGTCCGGATCTGCCCCGACGTGCTGTACTCCCTGTTCACCGTTTTCGTGCTCACGTACCTCACCACCGCGTTGGACATGCCCGCGAGTCAGGGGCTTGCCGCGGTCATGATCGGCTCGGCGTTCCAGTTGTTCCTGATTCCCGCTTCCGGCGCCCTGTCCGACCGCGTCAACCGGCGCACCATGTACCTGATCGGCACCATCGCCGCGGCGATCTGGCCGTTCGTGTTCTTCCCCATGATCAGCGGCGGATCCTTCGTCGCCGTCGCGATCGGCATGATCATCGCGCTGGCCATCCACGCCGTGCTCTACGGGCCGCAGGCCGCGCTGATCACCGAGCAGTTCTCGCCCCGCCTGCGCTACACCGGAAGTTCGCTGGCGTACACCTTGGCCGGGGTGGTCGGCGGGGCGGTCGCACCGCTGGTGTTCACCGCGCTGCTGGCCGGGTTCGGCACCTGGGTCGCGGTCGCGATCTACCTGGTGGGCACCGCCGTGCTCACCGTCGTCGGCCTGATGTTCGCTCGCAATCCGGACGCCGAAGAGCACGTCGCTTACGAGAAGTCCGAATCCGCGGCAGTATCCAGCTAGTCAGCTGCGGTTCGGCTCCGATGGCCGCGTCGGCGTGCTCGGCGACGCGGCCATCGGCATGTCTGCGGCACCTGAACAGTCCGCCACGCGAAGCTCCTCGGCGGGATCTCCGTGGGAGATGACGAAGTGCCTGTCTTTGATCTTGTTGTTGAAGCGGCGCAGCCGCTTAGCCCACCCTCCAAACCGGCACCACCGCGGGTTCTCAGACTGTGCCCACTGGCGTTCTCTGGGAGGACCTACCTCGACGTGGTGTATTGGACATACATGATGTCGGGGATCCCGGACCGAGAAGGCGTCTGAGGTTCCGCTACCCGCACCGCAAACCAAAGTGAGCCTGGAAACAGTCCATGAGCTGTTCAGCGGTGAGCGCCGGGGCGCCCGCCAGCGGGGCGCTGCGGTCGGCCGCCTTGCCCGCCGGGGTTGTTTCGACGCGGCTGGTTCACCGCGCGGGTCGCCCCGTTCCGGGCGGCGTTGTTGCGCGGGTTCGCGCTGTTCGGTGCGCCGCTGTTGCGCGGCGCCGCCGCGCGCTCCGGCGGGGCCGTGCGCGCGGGTCGCCGGGCAGGTGCGCGGCGTGGCGGCTCCAAGTCCAAATCGTCCAGATCGTCCCGGCGCGAGCGGCGCGGCGGCTGGCGGCGCATCGGCGACTTGCGGCGGCTGTTCACCCAGATGTCGAAGCCCAGGATCATCGCCGCCAGGACCAGCAGCACCAAGCCCAGCATGGGCACGCCCATCAGGGCGGTCGCCACGGCCAGAAGTAACATCGGCACCACGGGAATCCAGCAGAAAGGGTCGATCCGGCTCAGGATCCCGGAGGAACCACCACGGTCCCCATCACGTGCCATCGAGACTCTCACTTCCATTCTGCGCCCGGCCGAGGAAGTCTACCGGAGACACTCCGGCGACGACTTCGACGCCATGGACGTCCGCGGCACCACGCACCTCGGCCGTTGACCACGCGTTGTGCACGCGGCGACGGCGCATTAGTCTCATTAGAGAACGGTCCGTTTTCTAACTAGGCCCCAGGAAACGGATGAACCCGAGCGTTCGGGAGAACCGCAGTGCCGTTGGACGACGCCACCGATCACCGCAAGCGACCGCGTCGGCGCGGGAAGGCCCTGGACGACGCCATTTTCCAAGCCGTGCTCGCCGAGTTGGCCGAACACGGCTACGCGAAGTTGACCATGGAAGGGGTCGCCGAGCGCGCGAAGACCGGCAAGGCGTCGCTGTACCGCCGTTGGCCGACCCGGATGGAGTTGGCGATCGACGCGGTGTACCACCTGCTGCCCGACGCCTCGTCCACGCCGGACACCGGCAGCCTGCGAGGCGACCTGCTCGCCGTGCTCCGCGAGATCGCCGAAGTGCTGGCCGGTCCGACGGGTGAGGCGCTGCGCGGCGTGCTCAGCGATGTGCTGCACGAACCGGCGAGCACGGCCAAAGCGCGGCGGTACTCGCAGGGCGCGGGTCGTCGCCGAATGCAGGAGGTCATCCAGCGGGCGGTCGACCGCGGTGAGATCGACCCCGCCGACGTCACCCCGCGGCGGCTGGAGACGGGACAGGCGCTGCTGCGCCACCACTTCCTGTTCGACGGGGGCCCGATTCCGGACGAAGTCATCGTCGAGATAGTCGATGATGTGCTGATTCCATTGTTCAGTCGGCCGACGAACGATCGAGCACGGGCACGCCCCGAATAGTTACGCGACCGCAACTTCGATGCCGAAAAGAGTGGCGTGGCCGGGAAAGCCGGTCACGCCCTCCTCCGTTCTCAGGTATCAGCCAGCGTCGGCCGCGGCGGGAATCCGGGCGAGCGCGTGGCCCACCAACGTGATCAACGCGTTCTTCACCAGCCCCCGCTCGCGCGCGTCGCAGGTCACGACCGGCACCTCCACCGGAATCGCCAGGGCCTCGCGCAGTTCCTCCGGCTCGTAGTGGTACGCGTTGCTGAAGACGTTGACGGCCACCACGAACGGAATGCCACGCCGTTCGAAGAACTCCACCGAGGGGAACGCCTCTTCCACCTTCCGCGTGTCGACCAGCACGACGGCACCCACCGCACCGGCCGCCAGGTCATTCCACAGTGGCCAGAACCGGTCCTGGCCCGGTGCGCCGAACAGGTACAGCACGATCTTCTCCGAGATCGTGATGCGCCCGAAGTCCAGCATGACCGTCGTGGTCTCCTTGCGTTCGACACCGGTCAGGTCGTCGACGCCTTCGCTGGCAACGGTCAACTCCTCTTCGGTGGTCAGCGGCGGGATCTCGCTGACCGCACCGACGAAGGTCGTCTTGCCGACCCCGAAACCGCCTGCTACGACCAGCTTCACCGGAATCGGCGCCGAGTTGGAGTCCGCCTCGGTTCTGCTCGGGTCGTTCGCGTGCTGGCGAGGCCAGCGTTCGGCCCGGCTGGGATCCGCAAAGCTCACAGCGCACCTGCTCCAAGATGTCTCGGCTGACTTCTGCACGGGGCGAGCGCACGAAGATAGCGCCATGGTCGAGCAGGTCGCCACGCAGGCCCCAGGTCACGGCGGCGAACTCGGCGAACGCCACCGGGCGGGTTGGACTGCGGGCCCGGTTCCGGTGTGGGCAACGGATACGTGGTCCCGGTCGGCTTCGGTGCCGATGTGGCGGGCTGGTCGATCATGACACCATTCCAGCATCACCGCCGTGCTCGACGTCGCCGGAGTAACCGTTGCCGTCGGCACGGACGACGACTGCCCGCTGGAATAGGCCGTTCGGCGGCTGGCGGTGGTCGTCGCACTGCCGAAAAGCGGTCGCAGCGCGCAAATCCGGGAGATTTAGCACCGGCTGATCACATTCTTGAACAACGCTTAAGGAAAAAGACGCCAAAATCGTTGGCGGGGTTGACCGATCACCGGTTTCTGGTGTCTGCTCTGGAATTGTCGGAGTTCTCCCGGCGCAGACCGTTCCGCCGCCCGGTCGACGTCGAAACGAACGCGCGCGAAACCGCGCGCAGCAGTCGGATGCGAGGTGTAGGACGTGACGAAACGAAGTGGTGTCCGGCGAAGGCGGCTGATCGGTTTGGCCGGACTCTCGCTGGCCGCGCTGGTGGCGGTGGCGCCGCTACCAGCGAGCGCGGTGCCCACTGCCGCCGAGCCGTGGTCCGGTGGGTTCGCCGACTTCCCCAGCGATTCCTGGCAGCAGAACTGGGGCTACATCGCCGATGGCAACTTCGGCTTCGACCGGATGACCCCGCAGGGCGACGAAGTCGACGTGTTCTACGGCCAGGGCTCGTCGGCGCCGTCCTGCGGCGACTGCCCGAGCGAGGGCGGCGGCCAGTTCTACACCGACCTCCGCTCGATCGGCCGGGACGACTTGGCCGACGCCCCGGTCCTGCACCTGAGCTACCAGGTGCGCTTCCCCACCGACTGGGATTTCGGTGCGCGCGGCGGGAAACTGCCCGGCCTCTACGGCGGTCCGCCCGGCCAGGCCGGTGGCGGCCAGCACGGCCAGGCGTGGTCCACCCGGTACATGTGGCGCATCCGCGACGGCCAGCCGCAGGCCGAGGTGTACGTCTACGACCCGTCGCTGGGCGAAGGTTACGGCAAGGACGTCGGCCTCGGTGCGTGGTCGTGGAGCAACGACGGGCAGTGGCACACCGTGGAGCAGTCGGTGGACCGCAACAGCGGCACCATCACGGTCTGGTACGACGGTCAGGAAGTCCTGCGCGAACAGGCCATCGAGCAGATCGCGGGCATCCCGACCTCGGGAATCTTCTTCTCCACTTTCTTCGGCGGGCACGACACTTCTTGGGGACCGAGCCGGGACGTGCACGCGCAGTTCCGGGACTTCCGGGTCGGCGACACCAAACTGACCTGATTCCGCACTCATCCGTTGGGGCCGGTGGCACCGGCCCCAACGGTTTTTTCGCGCAATTCGAACGGCACATTTCCATTCCGCGCAAAAATTGCGAACCAGGACGAGCCGATCAACCGATGGTCAGAACGCGGGTCGCGCCGAGCGCACCAGCCACCTGGACGTCGATCACCAGGTCCCCGTTGGCGGAAACCACCTCGGCGGTGCCGGGTGCAGCGATGACCGGCATGCCCGCAGCGCCCCTCAGCGTCACCCGGACCACCTCCTGCCGCTGGGTCGGATCGGCGACCGCGAGACGCCGCTCGCGCCCCGCGCGACCGAGCACCAGCGACGCCGGTCCGGACACGGCCACCTCGTCGGCCGCACCAGCAGCGAAGAAGTTCGCCAGCAGAACGTCGTTGCGCCACAACCTGATCGCCTGCACGACCGGATCGTTCACCCGCAGCTGCCACGAGGCCCGCGCGGCGATCGTGGCGGCCGCCGAGGCGCCCGGCAGCACCGCGTACGCATAGCTCGCGTCGGCTGGCTGCGCGCCGTGCTCGATCAGGATCTTCTGGTACCGCCGCGTGTACGGGTTCGTCGTGCCACCGGTGTTCGCGCCCTGGTCCACATCGCGCCAGGACCCGGTGCGGTCCTCCCGCACGGCACGCACTGCGGATTCGGCCAGGAACACGTATCCGCCCACGCCTTCCAGGTGCAGCCAGCCGGGGCTGTTCAACTCCGCCTGCCCCGGTACCGGTACGCCGTCGGCGAGCAGCGCGCCCTGCCCGTTCTCCCCCAGGTTCCGGTTTTCGACGGTCGTGCGGACCGCGGCCGGAGTGCCGTCGGTTATCCCGGCGCCCAGGCACACCACGCCCTCCGGCGTGAAGAACCAGGACTTCCGCGCGGTCAGGGTGCCGTCCTGCGACACGAAATCCAGGCCATGTGCGCCGAAGCGGTCGTCGTAGCGCGCACCACCGGCGAAATCGCGCGGTGCCAGCGGGGTCGACTCCAGCTCGGGCGGCGTCGAATCCTTGGTCGTGGTGCCGGGCAGCAGCGTCGCGTCGACGGTGGGCCAGTAGGCGTCGCTGTAATGGCCCTGGTCCTGCGGCAGGAACACGTACAGCACACCGTCGCCGGTGTACCAGCCGTGCAGGTTCATCTCGTTGATCGACTCGTACCGGCAGATCCGGCTGGAACCGATGCCCAGCGACGCCGACCAGTCCTCGGTCACGTGCACCAGCCGGTCCTGCTGGCCGAAAACCCGGTGCACCGCAGCCACTTCCGGTCGCTGCGGGTTGGCAGCCAGCAGTTCCTGGGCGTATTCGACCTCCGCCACCCCGACGGGGTGCAAACCGCCGGAGAACCGGTCCAGCCCGGAGACCTCCAGGTACGGCGCCCAGGTCCCGCTTTCGATCCAGCTCGCCGCGAGCCCCGCCAGCCGGGACCGCACCGGCTCGGGCGCGGTCCGGGCGAACAGCACCGCGGCGGCGGTCAGCTGGTGTCCCGCGTCGTGCGCGGTTTCGCCTTGGCGGGAGAGGAATCGACCGCGCACCGACTCCATCATCGAACCGGCGAACACGAACGGCGCGCACGCGTCGATCAACGCGGCGCAGCCCGCCTCCCGCACTTCGGTCGCGAGTTCCCATTCGGTGCCCTGGGTGAGCGCCATCAGCCCGGACAGCGACGTCAGCAGCACCAACGCGTAGTGCCCGGCATACGGCACCACCTCGTGCTGCAGGAACGACCCGTCGGTGTGGAAGCCATCGCCCGCGGTCACCCGGCTGACGAGGCTGGCCGCGCCACCACCGGCGACGTCGGTGACGGCGTCGATGCCCAGCTGGATCCGGGCGAGGTCACCGAGCATCGCGCCGGAGACGACCGCGATCAGTGCCTTGTCCGACCGGTTCGCCCCGGTCTCCACCGTGGCCGGATCCTTGGCCCGCCGGTTGGGATCGGCGACGAACCGTAACACCGGCCGCAGGTAGCGCCGCTGCTGCTCGGGTGTCAGCTGCTCGCCCAGCACCGCGATGATCTGCAGCAGCCAGAGCGGAACGCCGATCTCGTAGACGTACCAGTTGCCTTCCTCGGCGGTGTTCTCGTTGTACTGGACCCGGTAGAGCGTGTCGAGCGCGGTGCGCACCCGCTGCGGTAGCTCCGGCCGGTCGGACAACGCCGAACCCGGTGTCGCCCACGCGACCGCGATCACCCGCAGCCGGTAGTACATCTTGGGGAAGTAGGTGCTGCCGGGTCCGGTCGGCAGGTCGTCCCAGAGCTGATCGGATCCGATATCCATGGTCGCGTCGAAGGTCTCGGCGAGTTCGTCGAGCGCGGCGACGGCCTGGTCCCGCTCCGGGGACCGGCGGCCCCGGCCCACCTGGAGTTCCCGGTACCGCGCGACGATCTCGGCGGGCCCGGCACCGGCCGCCGCCGCGGACCGCGCGCCGCCGGACAACAGCCATGCCGCCGTCAGCGCGCTGCTGAGCACGAAACCCCGACGGTTCAACGACATCGTGGTGCCTCCCTCGGTGGGCTCACGTCGGCTGGTGGGCCTGTTCGACGGCACGGCGCAGCTCGGGCCAGCGGGCGGGCCCGGCCAGCCCGAGGTGGTAGAGGTGCAGTTCGTCGGCGCCCGCGTCGCGGAGTTCCTGGACGTACTTGGCGATGTCGGCGAGCTCTGGGCCGACGGCGGTCACGTAGCTCCCGGTGTCCACTGTGTCCGGTAGTGATCCGGCTGCGGCGGCGACGGTCGCCACCGTCTCCGCACCGGCGTTCCAGCAGGGCAGCACGACGGCGTCGACCTCGTGCACGGCCCTCGGCGTCAAACCGGGTAACGCTCCGGTGGCCCACGGATCGGTGCTGCCGTGCAAGACGACCCGGCAATCGATGCTGATCTGCTTGCACACGTCCTGCCGCAGCCAGTCGGTTGCCCGCTGCCGGTTCGCCAGCAAGATCTCCCGGACTTCCGCGGGAAGCCGGTCCTCGGTGGTGCTGAGGTCGCCGTCGGCGATCAGCCGCCGAACCTCGTCCCGCAGCAAGTCGCGGACGGTCTGCGCGGCCACGTCGTATTCCGCCCAACCGGCCGCACAAGCGGCACAGCAGCACACCGACAGCAGCCGCGCCGCAGCAGGCGACCAGACGGCGTCGGTTTTCTCGTGCTGGTGCTGGTGAATCGCGCCGAGCTGCCCGCACGCTTCCAACACCACGGACCGAACATCCAGCTCAGCGAGGGATTCCGCGGTCAACCGCGCGGCGAACTCCCGCACAGCTTCGTGCGCCGGGCACAGCGCCCACGGATAGCTCTCCCCGAAGCAATTCCGCACCGCGAATTCGGGAAACGCCTCGCCCAGCAACGAGTTGTGCGTCAACACCAGCCATGCGGCGACCGGCACACCGGCCGCCGCGAGCGTTCGGATGGCGTCCCCGGCGCTGTCCGGCGAGTCGACCCAGTCGGCCGGTGCGGGACGCAACGCGCCCCACGTGTCCCGCACCGGCCGGTAGAACGCGGCGTGCCGAGCCACGACGCTGGTGCCCCGCCGCGACCACGGCGTCGCCGCTCGCGCGCTGTGGTAGGACACCGCGACCGCGACTTCATCGACGCCGAGTTCCCGGACCCTTTCGGCGAAATCCCCTTCGACGTCCCACGGGTAGCTGTAACCCGTCACATGCATGTCAACCCCTGCTCGTCACCGGCGCGGCTGCCTCCGCCTCGCGGTCCAGCAGTTCGAGCATCTCGTCGATCTGCTGGGTGCGCTCCGAGGCGACCAGACCCAACCCGACGTAGAGCACCAGCGACACCAGGATCGGCGTGGCGACCGTCGCGGTCTGGTTGGCATCGAGGCCGTAGTAGAGCACGCCGTAGGTGAGCAGCCCACCGGCCCACGAGACGATCGCCGCCCGCGATCCGCACCGCCGGAACCACGGCAGCATGCCCAGCAGCAACGGCACCGAGATCGGCCCCATCAGCGCGGCCACCCAGGAGACCACGATGGACAGCACGCCACCGAGGTGCTGCGCCTGGGTGGCCACGATCATGCTCAGCGTGATGAAGCTGAAGGTGGCGATGCGACCGGTGCGCAGCCGCTGGAACTCGGTGAAGTCGCGGGCTTTCCGCCACAGCACCGGCAGCATGTCGCGGGTGATCACCGACGAGATCGCGTTGGCGTCCGAGGCGACCATGGCCATGGTGTGCGAGAACATCCCGGCCAGCACCAGCCCGATCATGCCCGGCGGCAGCAGTTGCTGGGTCATCGCCGCGTACGACGTGGTCGGATCCTCCAGCCCCGGCACGAACAGCGGCGCGGCGAACATCGGGAACATCAGCACCAGCGGCCAGAACAGGTACAGCGCGGCGGAGAGCACCGCACCGCGCCGAGCGGCGTGCGAGTTGGGCGCGGCCATGTAGCGCTGCGCGAGGTTCCACATCCCGCCGTTGTACTCAAGCGTCTTGACCAGCACGTACACCAGCAGGAACACCGTGGTGTACTCGCCGGTGACCGGCGAGGTGTGCCCTTCGGGCAGCCGGTCCCAGAGCGTCCACAGCGCGGAGATGCCGCCGAGTTGGGCCAGCACCGCCCAGATCATCACGATCCCGGCCGCCGCCTGGATGACGAACTGCCCGAAGTCGGTCAGCGCATCGGCCCACAACCCGCCAGCGGTGCAGTACAACAACGTGACGGTGCCGGTGATGATGATGCCCCACAGCAGCGGCAGTCCGGCGAAGGAGTTGAGCAGCACGGCCACCGCGAACCACTTGGCAGCGACGTCGAAGACCTTCAGCGAGGAGCCGCTCCAGGCCAACACCTGCTGGGCGGGGATGTTGTAGCGGCGGGCCAGGAACTCCAGCGGCGAGGCCACTCCGAAGCGAGCTCGCAACCGGTTCCAGCGCGCGGCGAACAGCCACGACCCGATCGCCACGCCGATGCCGATGCTGGCGAATCCCCAGAAGTACACCGTGACGCCGTCGGTGTAGGCGACACCGGCGTAGGCCACGAACAGCACCGCGCTGTAGCCGGACATGTGGTGCGAGATCCCGGCCAGCCACCAGGGCATCCGGCCGCCAGCGATGAAGAAGTCCTTGTCGGTCTTGACCCTCCGGTGCGACCACCAGCCGATGACCAGCATCAAACCGAAATAACCGCACACCATTGTCCAGTCGAGTGCATGCACTGGCCCGACCCTCTCGCGTTCATATTCTTGAACGGAACATGGATTTGTGAATAAATTCGACTGTCCGAAACCTGCCGGAGGACGCTAGTATGATCGCGATCACGTGTCAACCGGCGTATGGGTGTGCCCGGAGCGGAAAGGAAGAACACCTTGCAGCAACGCATCCTGATCACCGGGGCGGCGGGTGGCGTCGGCACCTTGATGCGGCCCAGGCTGCGGCGCGAGGGGCGCGTCCTGCGGCTGCTCGACCGCGTCCCACCACCTCCGGCCGAGCCGGGCGAGGCGGTCGAGACGATCACCGCGGACCTGACCGATCCCGCCGCGATGGCCGAGGCTTGTGAAGGCGTCGACGCGGTCATCCACCTGGGCGGTCACAGCCGGGAGAACTCCTGGGAAGAAACCCTTTCGGTCAACGTGGACGGCACGCACACCGTGCTGGAGGCGGTCCGGCAAGCCGGGGTGCGCCGGGTGATCCTGGCCTCCAGCAACCACGCCGTCGGTTTCCACCCGATCGACGCGGCGGGGCCGAACGGCCTGCCCGCGGACCTGCCCACCCGGCCGGACACCTACTACGGCGTGAGCAAGGCCGCCATCGAGGCACTGGGCAGCCTGTACCACTCCCGGTTCGGCATCGACGTCATCTGCATCCGGATCGGCTCCCTCTTCGAGCGCCCGTCGGACGTGCGCGGCCTGTCGCTGTGGCTGTCCCCCGACGACGGGGCCCGCCTCTTCGAGGCATGCCTGAGCCATCCGTCGCCGGGCTACCGGGTCATCTGGGGCGTGTCGGCCAACACCCGCCGACTCTGCTCCCTGGCCGAGGCCGAAGACCTCGGCTACCAACCCCAGGACGACGCGGAGAAGTTCGCCGCCGAAGTCGCCGACGGCGTGCCATCCCGCTACTTGGGCGGCCCGTTCACCACCGCACTGCTCGGCGAACCGAACTGACCGCCAGCTCCTCGAACGTCGTCTCGATCGCGCACTGAGTTCAGATATGCGAACACCACGCGTCGCTGGTTAGGATCGTGGCACCACGCGTGGCGTCCTGAAGGAGGAACCCAGATGGCGCGGTCGGCAGACCTCTCCAACGCCAACAGCGGTCCCGAGGCCGCCGGGGTGAAGTCCGCCCGCCGCGCGATCGACCTGGTCGAGACCTTCGCCGCGCACACCTCCTGGCTGTCGCTGGCCGACCTGCACGCCCGGACCGGGTTCCCGCGCTCCAGCCTGCACGGGCTGCTGCGCACCCTGCTGGACGCGGGTTGGCTGGAGGCCGATTCCAGCAACACGCGCTACCGGCTCGGGGTCCGCGCCCTGATCTGCGGCACCGCCTACCTGGACCGCGACCCGGCGATCCGGTTCGCCACCGAGGCGTTGGAAGAACTCCGGGAGAAGACCGGCTTCACCACGCACTACGCCCGGCTGGTCGGCAACCAGGTCATCTACCTGGAAACCCGCGAATCGGACAACTCGACGTACCTGTCGTCGAAGATCGGGCGAACGCTGCCCGCCCACGCCACCGCGCTGGGCAAGGCGCTGCTGGCCGAACTGACCCGCGAGGAGGTGGCCGAACTGCTGCCCGGTCCGCTGTCCGCGCTCACCCCGAACACGCTGGTGTCGCTGGAGAAGATCCACGAGGCGTGCGCGACGATCCGGGAGCGCGGCTACGCCGCCGAGATCGAGGAAGGCACGCTGGGCATCCGCTGCGTGGCCGCCGTGGTGCCCTACCGCATCCCCGGCACCGACGCGATCAGCTGCTCCATGCCGATCGAGCAGACCACCGACGCGAAGGCCAGGAAGGCGGGCGAACTGCTCACCGAGGTCACCGCCGAACTGGCCCACCGCCTGCGCCGGGAAGGCATCCGCTGAGGCTCATTCCACCGGTATCTCCACTGTGGATGGTGCGGATGCGGTGGAGTCGAAGACCAGGTTCGATCCGAGCGAGCTTCGACCCTGGTAGCGCGGATCGACGGTGTCCACGACCAGTCCGATCCGGTGGCCCGCCGGTACCTGCCACAACGTCGGTTCCAGACCCAGGTCGAGTTCGACGGGACGACCTGGCGCCGCGTCGCGGACGGTGAACGGCTTGTACGTGATCAGGCTCGCGGCGCCGGAGGGGTCGACGTCGCAGAGATAAGCGAACACCGAGGTGTCCGGGCTGCTCGGGGTGATCGTCGTCCGCAGCCGCGCGGCGCCGTTGACCGTCACCGCTGTGCGGTACGGCTGGCTCGTCCAGACACCGGCGGCACGCCGATCCACCAGCGGCAGCAGCACACCGGTCGGGACGTTGAAACCCTGCAGCGTTCCGTTGACCATGACCGCACCGCTGTCGGCCACCGTGGGCACCCCCGCGGCGATCTCCCGGCTCCACTCCACCGGCGCACTGCCCATCGACCCGTCGGCCTGGAGGTACCGGGTGTCCACAGTGGTCATCGGGAGATCCGGGTAGCCGCGCCACGTGCCGCCGTTGACGGGCTTGAGCTGCACCGGGGACTCGACGTCGATGCCGTTGTCCACACCTCGCAGGTAGCGGTCGAACCAGCGGGCGGTCGATTCCCAGATGTCGTTGGGCATTCCAGCGGCGCCGAACAGCTCCGGCGTGGCGTGGTCACCAGGCGAGAACATCAACCGCTTGGGGCCGCGCAAACCCCGGTACAGGTCGACCATCTGCCGCGGCGGGAACAGCGAGTCCTCCCAGGCGTTGGCGATCAGCACCGCGGTTCCGTTGCCGTTGAGCTCGTCGACGTGCGTCAACGGCGAACGCACCGGCGCCATGCCGAGGCCGTCCTCCGCGTGCCCGGCTCGATAGGCCCGTTCCAGCTCGCGGAGATCGTCACCGAACCTGCCGGTGAGGTGGCCGCTGGCCAGCAGCAGCTCCGCACCCTGGGAACTCACCGTGCGGTTTGGGTACAGCGATGCCACCAGATCGGCCCAACCGCTCATCGCCGAGACGGCCCGGACCCGCGGATCCGCCGCAGCGGTGAGCACGCTGATCCCCGCGCCGTATGAAACGCCTGCCATTCCAACGCGTTCCGGATCGCTCGCGGTGTTCTCCAGCGCCCAGTCGATCACCGCCGAAGCATCCGCCACGTCCGCTGGCCCGGCGACCTCGACCTCGCCCCCGGAGCCGTGGAACCCCCGCGCGGTGTAGCTGACGACGACGTAGCCGGACTGGTAGGCCAGTTTCGCGGCGGCGCCCACGTACTCCTCGCTGGACATCGACCAACTGGCGGGCATCACCAGGACCGGGAACGGGCCGTTACCGCGCGGCTCGACCACCTTGGCGTCCAGCGGCACACCGTCGGCGCCGGGAATGGTCTGCGAGCGGACCGTGCAGCCGGGTTCGGCCTGGGCGGATGCCGCCAGCAGGAACACCAGCAGGACTGCGGTCACTACGGCAAGCGAACGGCGCACGGCGACTCCCGATCTCCCGTTGATCCGGAGCCCGCATTCAACCACTACCTACTCGCGAGTAGCAAGACTGGTCGTGAGTGGAAACGGTCGTTCTAGCGACCATTTCCACGCACGACCAACTCGACGACCGAATACCGCCAGACTCGATCGCCGTTCGTCGCCAGTATCGAACCCGGCCCGGCAACGGCCGGTCCGATACTCGGCTGATCGAGGAAGAGATGGACACGACGCGTTTCCAGTCCAAAGTGGTCGTGGTGACCGGAGCGACCTCCGGCATCGGCGAGGCGGTGTGCCAACGACTGGCCGCCGAAGGCGCGGCAGTGGTGCTCGGCGCCCGCAGCAAGGATGTCGGCGAGCAGTTGGCCGCCGACATCCGCGCGAGCGGCGGTCGGGCATTGTTCGTGCCCACCGACGTCACGGTGGAAAGCGACGTCGCGGCGTTGGTCCGCGCGGCGGTGGACGAGTACGGGCGGCTGGACGGCGCGTTCAACAACGCGGGTGCTGTCAACGCATTCGGCCCCGTGCAGGACATCGACGACACCGGCTGGCGCGCGGACGTCGAACTCAACCTGAGCAGCGTGTTCTACGGGCTGAAGTACGAGGTCCCAGCGATCATCGCCACCGGTGGTGGCGCGATCCTCAACAACGCCTCGAACCTGGGCGTGGTCGGAATGGGCGGTGTTTCGCCCTACGTCGCGGCAAAGCACGGTGTCGTCGGCCTGACCAAGGCGGTCGCGTTGGAGACCGCGAAGCAAGGCATCCGCGTCAACGCGATCGCCGCCGGGGCGGTGAACACCCCGGCATTCCGCACCACCATGGGCGCGACCCCGGAAGGCGTGGCGCAGATCGTCGGCCTGCACCCGATGGGTCGAGTCTCGGGCCCGGAAGAAATCGCAGCGTTCGCGGCATTCCTGCTCAGCGAGGAGGCGAGCTTCATCACCGGCGCCAACCTGTCGATCGACGGCGGCTTCACCGCGCAGTGACGCACCTGGTGCGGTTTCGCTTGAAGCGGTGCTGTGGTCGGCAGCCACCGACCACAGCACCGTCATTCCGGCTTGCGCAACCGAGGCCCGGCGGAGCGCCGGAGTTGCAGAATCCGCGCCGTGCCAACGAGTGCGACCAGCAGAGCACCGGCGAGCACGGCGAAGAGCATCGCCACGCCCAACGGCAGGTTGCCCGCGGTCCACAGGAAGCGCACGGTCACGCTCTCGGCGTTCTGCACGACGAAGACCAGCAGGAACACCAGCACGATCACCGCGACGACGACCGAGACCCAGATCCCGCCGGTCCGCGTCCGCGCCACCTGCCGAGCTCGCTCGCGCTTCGGTCCGTGCCCATTCCCGGCTCCCCCGGCCCCGCGCGCCCCATCCTCAACCATGGGGATCATCATCGACGCCAAACCGCCCGAAACGGCACACGCACGCCGACCCCCTCCCCCTGTCGTGTAGTCGTGAGTGCCGAAGCGCGTTGGAGCGTGCTTCGGCACTCACGACCTTCAGGCCCAGCGGGAATGGCCCTCGTTCACCAGGGTGTTGGCGTTGGTGGCCAGCAGGTCGAACGGGTCCAGTTCGGTGCTGTCGATTTCGGCTACGTGCCAACGGATCCCCGTGGTGCCGCGCAGGGCCTCGGCGTTGTTGACCTTGCCGGTGCCGAGCGGGGTTTGCGCAGCGCCCGGTTCGGCCGGGCCGTCTTTGAGGTGCACCGCGACCGTTCTGGCTCCCAAGGTCGTCAGGACTTGGGCCGGGTCGGCACCCGCCGCGACCGCCCAGTAGACGTCGAGCTCCGCCAGCAGATCGTCGCTGGTGCGAGCCCAGAAGCGGTCGTACCCGGTGCTGCCGTCGGGCAGTTCGGCCCATTCGAACCAGTGGTTGTGGTAGCCGAGGCGCAGCTCAACGGACACCTCTCGGGCCGCCGAGCCGAGCGCGTCGGCGAAGGCGTCGACCTGTCCCGGATCCGCGAAGGTGCCTTCGCCGAAACCGGCGACCAGCCGCGGATGCGGGACGAACGCCGTGTCGGCGCCGATGATCGCGCACTCCTCGGCGAGTTCCGCCACGTCGTTCGGCAGCCCGGCGTGCACCGCCGAGACCGACAGACCCGCCGCGTCGAGACCGGCGCGCAGCGACCGGGCCGCGGCGAGGCGGTCCGCGAGCGGCTTGTCCGGGGAGCCGAGCCCGAACGGTTCGACGTAGCGGAATCCGATCTCGGCCAACCGGTCGAGGGTGCCGTTGCGGTCCACGGCGAGCTGCTCGCGGACGCTGTAGAGCTGGACGGAAAGCGTGGCCAAAGCGAACTCCCGAGGTCAGGCGACGATCAACGTGCGGATGGTGCGATGCGCGGGACGTGGAGCATTCCCAGCCGCATCATCACACCTTCGTCCAGGAACGGTTGTGCGCGGAGCGGAGGACTGCGTCGACCAGCCGCGCGGAGCGCAGCCCGTCGTCGAAGGTGGGCAGCCCCTCCGGGCTGCCGCCGTCGATCGCGGCGTAGGCGTCCGCGACGAACGCTTCGAAGCACTGCGCATATCCCTGCGCGTGCCCTGCGGGCAGCGTCGAAAGCCGACGCTGTTCCGGCGAGCCGTGTTCGGGATCGCGGACCAGGATCCGGTTGCCGTCGGTCCCGCCGAGCCAGATCCGTTCCGGGTTCTCCTGGTCGAACACCGCGCTGCCGAGCGTTCCGTCCAATTCGAACCACAGCCGGTTCTTCCGGCCCGCGGCGACCTGCGAGATCGTGGCCGTGCCGAGCACTCCCCCGGCCGTCCGCAGCAGCAACGCGGCTGAATCCTCGGTGCGCACCTCGACCCGGTCGCCGGAAACCGCCGCCGGACCGGTGAAACTCGGTCCCGCGGTTGCAGGTCGGGTCGGCACCGCGATGGACAGCTCGGCCAGCACGTCGGTGAACTCCTCGCCGGAGACCCACTGGACGAGGTCGCACCAGTGCGAACCGATATCGGCGAACGCCCGCGACGGCCCGCCCAGTCCGGGGTCGACCCGCCAGCTCGACGCATCCGGCGACAACATCCAGTCCTGCAGGTAACTGCCGTGCAGCAGGTTCCAGTCCCCGAACTCCCCCGCCTGCCGCCGGGCTCGGATCTCCCGCACCACCGGGTGGTAGCGGTAGACGAACGGAACCGCGGCGACCCGGCCGCTTCCCGCTGCGGCGACGGCCATCCGCTCGGCCTCGGCCAGCGAAACACCCAGCGGCTTCTCGCAGATCACGTGCTTGCCCGCGCGCAGGGCGGCCTCAGCGAACGGCGCGTGGGTGGCGTTCGGGGTGCAGACGTGCACGACATCGACGCGCTCGTCGGCCAGCACTTCGGCTAGGTCCTGGTAGGCACGCACGCTCCATCCGCTGGCCACCTGACGCGACCGCTGCGGGGATGACGCCAGGACGCCGACCAGGTCGGCGCCCGCGAGGATCGCAGCGCGCCGATGCACCTCGCCGATCATCCCGGCGCCCAGGATCGCCACACCCCGTCCGGACGGTGCGCGTTCAGGGCCCACCAAGAGCCTCCTTCGGTTGGATCAGTTGACAGCTACGGGTGTCTCACGCCCGATTTACGTCGCGGTCAAAGCTAGATCGCTGGGTTTTAGGTCGGCAAGAGCTATGATTTATTTTCTTTTCGGTCAATAATCGACGGATATTCGAGCAGGAGCAACGACGATGGGGTGGGAACCGGTCCGGTTGGCAGTGCCGAGGACGTCCGGACGGGCCGACGGCAACCTGGTGCACAGCGGCCTGGCTCGACTGATCGCCTCGGGAGCAGCGGAAAGCCGCGTCGAGTTGGTGCGCGCCACCGGCCTCGCCCGGTCCACGGTCAACAGCCACCTCGACGCGTTGATCGCGGCCGGAGTGGTCGGCGACCGCGGCCCGACGGGCAACGGCGGTCGCGGGCGGCCCGCGAACCGGCTGGCCATCGCGCCCCGCGCCGGGGTCGTGCTGGCCGCCGACGTCGGCGTGCACAGCACCCGGCTCGCAGTCGCCGATCTGGGCCAGAACGTGCTCGCCGAACGGCAGGTAGCGCTCGATCTGGCCATCGGCCCGCAGCGTTCGCTGGACGTCCTCACCGAACACCTGCGCGACCTGCTGACCGGCTCCCAAGTAGCGCGAACCGAGGTGAAAGCCCTCGTAATGGGCTTGCCCGGACCGGTGGATCCGCGGATGGGCATGCCGGTGCGCCCGCCGATCATGCCCGGCTGGGACGGTTTCCCGGTCGGCGACACGATGGCCGAGCGGTTCGGCTGCACCGCTTCGGTGGACAACGACGTCAACCTGATGGCCCTCGGCGAAGCACGTGCGCTACCGGCCAGCGAATCACCCCTGCTGTTCCTCAAAATCGGCACCGGCATCGGCGGTGGCGTCGTGTTGGCCAGCGGCGAACTGCACCGCGGTTCCGACGGGGCGGCTGGCGACATCGGCCACATCCGGGTGCCCGGCGCGGACGACGTGATCTGCCAGTGCGGCAACGTCGGCTGCGTCGAGGCGGTCGCGTCGGCCGACGCGGTGATCAGAGCCCTGCGCACCGAACAAGCCGGGCCGCGGAACATCGAGGACCTCGCGCGGCTGCTGCGCGACGGCGATGCCATCGCGGTGCGCCGGGTCCGGTCCGCTGCCGCCACCATCGGCGAGGTGGTGGCCATGCTGGTGCACTTCTACAACCCGAAGCGAATCGTCCTCGGTGGACTCATCACCGCCGCCGGTGACGACATGCTCGCTGGGATCCGCAGCGCCGTCTACCGCCGGGCGCTGCCGCTGGCGACACGGCACTTGTCGCTGGCCAACAGCACATTAGGACGCTCGGCGGGACTCGCTGGCGCGGCGGTCGCCGCGATCGAGGAAGTGCTGTCCCCGGACGGGATCCACGACCTGATGAACGAGATGTCTTGACACGCCACAGGCGCGCCACTAACCATGTGAGCCGTCTCACGCCGCAGTTCTGAGAACCTGTTCCTGGACCCACTTCGCGTGGGTGGCCAAGCGGCTCCGCCGCTTCAAGAACAGGTTCTCAACGGAATCCCGGGAACGCCCGCCTCGCCGCGCGATCTCGATGCCATCCACCGAAGAACCGCGAAGCGGAGATGACCACGATGCAGTTGAGAAGCGCCACCTCCCGAGCAGTCGCCGCCACTGCCGCCGTGCTCGCGCTGGCGAGTTGCGCGGGCGGACCGGCCGAAGGCCCGGTCGCCGAACAGGCACCCGAAGGCAAGGTCGTCGAACCCGGTGCCGCGCAGGGCGCCAGCGGCGAGGTGACCGTCTGCGGCATCCGGGACACCGGAGTGTTCAAAACGCTCACCGATTCCTTCAACGCACGCGGAACCGGCGTCACCGCGCGCTACGTCGAACTCGGCCAGGACACCGACGCCGCTCGCGCACAAGCCATCCAACGCCTCGAAGGCGGCTCGGCCGAGTGCGACATCTACCTGATGGACGTCACGTGGGTCAGCGAGTGGGCGGCGCAGGGCTGGGTGCAGGACCAGACCAAGGTGGTCGAGCAGCACAAGGCCGATTTCATCCCGGCCACCCTCGAAACCGCGCGGTACGCGCAGCGGTACTGGGCCACGCCCTTCTACACCAACGCGGGTCTGCTGTTCTACCGCAACGACCGGGTCCAGCCGCCGACCACCTGGAAGCAGGTGTACGAGCAGGCCGCTCGCGATCCGCGCAACCAGGTCGAGATACAGGCCAAGCAGTACGAGGGCCTGACCGTGAACTTCCTCGAAATGCTCTACTCGGCGGGCGGCTCGGTGCTGGACGAGCACGGCAACGTCACGATCGACTCACCGCAGACCCGAGCGGTGCTCAACTTCATGGCCGAGGGCGTGAAATCCGGTGCGGTCGATCGCGCCGGGCTGACCTACAACGAAGATGGTTCCCGGCGCGCCTACGAATCCGGTGTCGCTGGCCAGCACCGCAACTGGCCCAGCGCGTACAAGCTCATCCAGCAGACCGACGCCGGTCCGAGCACGGCCGTGGCACCGCTGCCCGCGTTCGACGAAGCCAGCAAACCCGCTGCGGTGCTGGGCGGTTGGAACTTCGGGATCGCCACGGCATCCGACAACCCCGGCGCGGCGGTAGCGTTCATCGACTACGCCAGCAGCGCGGAGTTCCAGAAGACGATAACCCTCAAGCACGCCCAGGCGCCGGTGGTGGCGGCCATCTACGACGATCCCGAGGTGCAGGCAGCGATCCCGTTCATCACGCAGCTCAAGCAGTCGGTGCTCAGCGCCAAGCCACGCCCGAAGTCGCCGGTGTACGCGCAGATCTCGAAGGCGATCTACAGCAACGTCTACCCGGTGATCGCCGGGGAGGCCGACGTGGCGACCGCGGTGCCGAAGATGGCCGCCGACATCAAGGCCGCCCAGGAGACCTTCTGACCGCCATGAGCACTTGGACGAAACCGAAGCGGCAACGGGTCGACTTCCAGCAGCGGCGCACCGCGGTGTGGATGGTCACCCCCGCGCTCGTCGCGATGTTCCTGGTGGCGGCGGTGCCGATCGGCTACGCCGGTTGGCTTTCGCTGAACGTATACAGCCTGCGCCAGGCGGGTCTGTCGAAGTTCGTCGGGCTGAGCAACTACTGGGCGGCGCTGACCTCGTCGGCCTGGTGGCAGGCGTTCGGTCAGACGTTCTTCTTCGCCTTCGTCTCGGTGGCCCTGGAAGTGGTCCTCGGGATCGCGATGGCGCTGCTGCTCAACATGGCCTTCCGCGGCCGGGGTCTGCTGCGCTCCACCCTGCTGATCCCCTACGCGGTGCTCACCGTGGTCAGCGCCATCACCTGGCAGGCGATGTTCGAGTCCAACCTCGGCCTGGTGACCGCGATCCTGCGGGCGCTGGGGCTGCCCGGCGGCGATCTGGTGTGGCTCGCCGAGCCGGGCTACGCGATGGCGGTGCTCATCGTCGCGGACGTGTGGAAGACGGCGCCGTTCGTCGCGCTGCTCGTGCTGGCCGGACTCCAGGTCATCCCCGCCGACGTGTACGAGGCGGCGGACCTCGACGGGGCCAGCCGGTGGCAAACGTTCTGGCAGGTCACGTTGCCGCTGTTGCGGCCCGCGATCGCGCTCGCGGCCATCTTCCGGCTGCTGGACGCACTGCGGATCTTCGACCTGCCGTTCGTGCTCACCAAAGGGGCCAACGGCACGCAGACCATGTCCATGCTCGCCTACCAGGAACTGCGCGAGGGCAGGCTGATCGGGCAGGGCTCGGCGCTGTCCATCCTGACCTTCTGCACGGTCATGCTGGTGTCGTTGGTCTACATCCGGTTCGCGGGCGGCAACATTCGCGACGTCGCGAGGGAGCACTGATGTCGACGACCATCGAGATCGCGAAGCCCGTCCCGCCGCGGGTGCCGACGGTGCGCGGACGAAGAGACCGCAACCGGCTGCGGCCGGTGACGTTGATCTTCGTCGTGCTGGTCATGCTGGGCTCGCTGGTGCCCTTCTACTGGCTGATCAACACATCGCTGAAGACCGGCGGCGATCTGTCCGCCGGGTCGCTCTACCCCACCAACCCCTCGGCGCAGAACTACCTGGAAGTCATCCGCAACGGCAATTTCCTCACCGCGCTGGGGAATTCGGTGCTGGTCGGGGTCATCACGACCAGCCTCGCGCTGCTGTTCGCGTCGTTGGCCGCCTACGCGCTGGCACGGCTCAAGCTCCGCCGGAAGGGGCTGATCCTCAGCCTCGTGCTATCGGTCACCACGTTCCCGGTGATCGCCATCGCCGCGCCGATCTTCACGATCTGGAGCGACATCGGCCTCTACGACACGTTGGCCGGGCTCATCATCCCCAAGCTCACCTTCGCGCTGCCGATGGCGATCTTCGTGCTCACCTCGTTCTTCCGCGAAATCCCCTTCGAACTGGAGGAATCCGCGCTGATCGACGGTGCGACCCCGTTCCAGGCATTCCGCAAGATCATCCTGCCGCTGGCGGTGCCCGGCATCGCCACCACCGCGATCCTGGTGTTCATCTCGGTGTGGAACGAGTTCCTGCTGGCCGTCACGCTCACCTCCACCCCGGCGGCCCGGACCGTGCCGGTGGCCATCGCGTTCTTCTCCGGCAGCAACGAGTTCGAGCAGCCGATCGGCACCATCAGCGCGGCATCGGTGCTGGTCACCATCCCGCTGCTGATCGTGGTGCTGATCTTCCAGAAGCGCATCGTGGCCGGTCTGACCGCCGGTGCGATCAAAGGCTGAACACACCTGTCACAGTCGAAGGAGCCCGTTCATGAGTGACCCAACGCTTCGGGTCGGTGTCGTCGGCGTCGGTTGGGCTGGCCAGCAGCACCTCGCCGCCCACCACGCGCTGCCGAACGTCGAGATCGTGGCCATCGCCGGTAAGGAACCCGACCTGCTCAGCTCGCTCGGCGCGCAGTACGGCGCGCCGATGTTGTTCGACAGCTGGGAAAAGCTCGTCGAGGTGCCAGAACTGGACGCGGTCAGCATCGCCGTCCCCACCTTCCTGCACGCCCCGATCGCCATCGCCGCCCTGAAGCGCGGCTTGCACGTGCTGAGCGAGAAACCGCTGGCGCGCAACGCCGTCGAGGGCCAGCAGATGGTGGACACGGCGCGCGCCGCCGGTCGAGTGCTCGACGTCGTGTTCAACCACCGGCTGCGCGGCGACATCCAGACCCTCGCCGAGATCATCCGCCGGGGCGAGGTGGGGCGGCCGTACTACGCGAAGGCGTCCTGGCTGCGGCGGCGCGGAATCCCGAGTCTGGGCAGCTGGTTCACCAACCAGGAGATGTCCGGGGGCGGCCCGTTGGCCGACATCGGCGTGCACGTGCTCGACTACGCGCTCTTCCTGCTCGGCGAGCCGCGCGCGATTTCGGTCAGCGCGGTCACCTACGCCGAGCTCGGGCACCGCAACATCGGTGAGATGAAGTGGAGCGCCAAGAGCAGCGCCGACTCGAAGTTCGAGGTGGAGGACTTCGCGGCAGCCTTCATCCGGTTGGAAGGCGGTGGCACGCTGGTGCTGGAGACGTCGTGGGCGGCGTTCCGGGATCCGACCGACCTGATCGATTTCAGCCTCCTGGGCACCGAAGGCGGCGCCGAGCTCAGGGCCGTCGGCGCGACGAAATGCCCGGTCGCCGACTTGCGCGTCTACAAGGACACCGACGGTGAGATAGCGGACTACTCGCCGACGGCGGAGCCGGGCCGAGCGCACGCCGGGGTGGTCGAGAACTTCGTCCGCGTGCTGCGCACCCCGCAGGAGTGGGCGGCGAACGACGGCTCCCTCGCCCTGAAACGGGCTCGCGTGATCGACGCCTGCTACCAATCCGCCAACGAGAAGAGGGAGATCACGGTCGAATGAGCCAGTCGCTGCGGATCACGGTGTGGAACGAGGGTGTCCACGAGTCCACGAAGGACCCTGCCGGGATGGCCGCGTACTACCCGGACGGCATCCACGGTGCCATCGCCGCCGGAATCGGCGGTCAGCTGCCGGATGCGACCGTTCGTACCGCACTGCTCAGCGATCCGGAGCACGGACTGGGCGAGGCCGTGCTGGCGGAGACCGACGTGCTGCTGTGGTGGGGCCACAAGGCGCACCGCCAGGTCGACGACGACGTGGTCGACCGGGTGCAGCGGCACGTGCTCGGCGGGATGGGACTGCTGGTGCTGCACTCCGGGCACTTCTCGAAGATCTTCACCCGGCTGCTGGGCACCACCTGCTCGCTGAGCTGGCGCAACGCCGCCGAACGGGAAGTGCTGTGGACCGTTGCCCCGACGCACCCGATCGCCGAGGGGGTGCCCAACCCGCTGGTGATCCCCGAACAGGAGACCTACGGCGAGTTCTTCGACATCCCAACGCCGGACGAACTCGTCTTCATCAGCTCGTTCACCGGCGGCGAGGTGTTCCGCTCCGGAGTGACGTTCCACCGCGGCCAGGGCCGCATCTTCTACTTCAGCCCAGGCGACGAACGCTACCCGGTCTACAACCAGCCGGAGATCCACCGGATCCTCGCCAACGGCATCCGCTGGGCCGCACAACCCGATCTACCCCGCGCGGCACCAACCGTCTCCAACCCACCCCGCAACTGGTTCGACCCGGAGTGACGCGAGTGAAGGGCACCTTCGACCGGCATAGTCGGTCAAAGGTGCCCTTCACTCTTCACCCGGTCGCGTGCTCAGAACGTGACGCTGAGGATGCGGTCATCATCGGGGACGGGAACGCCGTTGTTGTCGCGGTTGGACGTGGTGACCCACAGGGTGCCGTCGGGTGCTGGGAGGACGGTGCGCAACCGGCCGAACTCGCCCTGGAACAACGCCGTCGGCTGCCCCAGCGTGCCGTCGTCGTTCAGCGGGATCTGCCACAGCCGCTGGCCGCGCAGCGCCGCGACGTAAACCGCACCCTGGTGGATCGCCAGGCCGCTGGGCGACGCCTCCGCGGTCGGCCAGGTGACCAGCGGGTCCACGAACTGGTCGTTGCCGCACTGGCCCTCGCACACCGGCCAACCGTAGTTCTTGCCAGCATCGATCCGGTTGACCTCGTCCCAGGTGTTCTGCCCCAACTCCGCGGAGAACAACCGACCCGCGCCGTCCCAGGCCAGGCCCTGCGGGTTGCGGTGACCCATCGAGTAGACCAGCGAATCCCCGAACGGATTGCCCGGTGCTGGGGCGCCGTCCGGGGTCATCCGGAGGATCTTGCCGTTGAGCGAGTTCACGTCCTGCGAACTGTCCGGGTCCTGCGCGTCACCGGTGGTGGCGTAGAGCATGCCGTCCGGACCGAAGGCCAGTCGACCGCCGTTGTGGTACTGGTTCTTCCGGATGCCGGTCAGGATCGGTTGCGGGGCCTCACCTAGGCGCAGCTTGGCGATCCGGTTGTCCTCGGCGGTGCTGTAGAAGATGAACACCGTCTGGTCGGACTCGAAGTTCGGCGACGCGGCGAGCCCCATCAGGCCGCCTTCGCCGTCGGTGGGTTGCGAGTCCTCGATCCGCTGCACCTCGGTGACCTGCCCGTCTTTCCACGACATGATCTGCCCGGTGTCGCGCTGGGTGAACAACGCCGAGGAATCCGGCAGGAACGTCAGGCCCCAGGGGATCTCCAGCCCGGTGGCGACCGGCGTCGCCTCGGCCGCCGAAGCGGTCAGGGGGAACACCAGCGTCAGTGCTGCGGCACAGGCGACGATCGCACTGGTGCGACGGATCATCGCAGCCTCCTTCCATCGCGGACGCCGACGACGGCGGCGTGGGTGGTGGTGAGGCGGCGGATCACCACGAATGATCCAAACACGGCAAAACCACCCTCCGTACCGCCGCCAGGACGCATCGAACGCCGACGTTCAGGGCCCATCCCGGCGAATCCGGCCACCCAGCACGACCCGGCGCGCAACATGATCATGTGCGTGGTCGCATTCCGGCGTTGGAGGGGAATTCCGTTGGACAACACCGACATCCTGGTTCATCGACTAGCGAAGCTGCCCGTCGCCAACATCTCCGATGCGATGGAGCGCCTCAACGTGTGCGACTCGGGTATTCGCACGACGTGGCCGGGCGCGGTGCTCGTCGGCCGAGCCCGCACCGTGCTGACGCGATCAGGTGACAACCTCTGGGTGCACCACGCGGTCGCGGCGATCCAACCCGGCGAGGTGCTGGCGGTCGCTGGTGGTGGCGACGTCTCCCGAGCCCTGGTCGGCGAACTCGTCGCCGGTCGCGCCAAGGCCCGCGGTTGCGCGGGAATCGTGATCGACGGCGCGGTCCGCGACGTGCCCGCGTTCCAGCGGCTCGACATCCCGGTCTTCGCCCGCGCCGTGACCCCGGCGGGCCCGTACAAGTTCGGCCCCGGCTACCTGGACCGCCCGATAGCGGTCGGCGGAGTGGTGGTCGCCCCCGGCGACTACCTGGTCGGCGACGCGGACGGCGTCGCGGTGGTGGCCGCGGACCAAGCAGCGGAAGTCGCAGCGGCGGCAGAGCGCCAGTCGGCCAAGGAAGAACTCGAACGAACCCGAATAGCCCAATCCCTAGCCGAACCCAACTGACCGAGTACGGCCGCCTCCCTCATCGAGATCGATATCGCTGGTCGCGGCGTCGGTCTATGGACTCAAACACCTACACTGCGGAGGTGAACGTCTGTGGGAGGGTGGTTCGGGAGTGATCAACAGGAGTCGGCTCACCGTTTTGTTGGTGCGCACGTCGCTGTTCTTCGTGGCCGCCCTCGTCCTGGGCGTCGTCTACGGCTGGCCGTGGTTCGCGGTCGTCGCCGCGGCGCTGACCGGTGGCGCCGCGCTCGTGCAACTCGGCGGGGTCCTGTGGCTGCGGCGCGCCGAGCAGCGGCATCCGGAGTCGGCGAAAGAGCAGGTCACACCGGGCGGGTTCTTGTGAGCGGGGTTTGCCGAAATTACCCCCCTAGGGTATAAAGGCGGGTAGCGCGGAGCACTCGGGAGGATTCGATGCACGGCTACACGCACAACAAGGACGACTACGCCAAGCGACTGCGCCGGATCGAGGGTCAGGTGCGTGGCTTGGCGCGGATGATCGACAACGACGAGTACTGCATCGACGTGCTCACCCAGGTCTCGGCCACCACCAAGGCGCTGCAGGCCGTCGCCCTCGGTCTGCTCGACGAGCACCTCAAGCACTGCGTGTCCGAGGCGCTAGTGGAGGGCGGCGGGCAGGCCGACGAGAAGATCCGCGAGGCCAGCGACGCGATCGCGCGCCTGGTCAAGTCCTGACAGGCGGATCGATCCGGTCTCAGTAAGGTGGAGCCCGTGCGAGCTCGGTCGGAGCTGATCAAGTGGGGACTGCTGGTGGTCCTCGCGCTGTGCGTGGTGCTGATGCACCACGTGCCCGCGCAGCACGACCAGGCCCATCCTCCCGCAGCGGTCGCGACGCATTCCGCGATGGCGGCCGAGCACAGCGCCCCGTCTCCGATGCCGGATCACGGCCTGTTGCACCTGTGCCTGGCGATCGCCGCTGGGTTCGTCCTGCTCCTGCTCCCGCTGCTGCGCCGCATCGCCAGCGCGTTGGCCGAGCCGTCGAGGCTGCTCATGCGGACGGCGCTCGAGCAGCTCCGACCGCCCACCCCGGTACCTCGTCGCCTCGCGGTTTTGTGCGTGCTCCGGCGCTGATGGACAGCTGAACAGCCGCGGACCCGATGCCGTGGCTGGACCCGCCATGTCTTGATTCAGCGCACGAAAGACGAGGAAAACCATGAAACGCACACGCGTGCTCAGCATCGCGATCGGCGTGGTCGCGGCAGCGGCCGTGCTGGCCGGTTGCGGTGGTGGCGAGGACATGGGCAACATGCCCGGCCACGGAGCGCCGACCAGCACGGCCCAACCGGAGGGCAGCGGCCAAGCCGCGCACAACGCGGCCGACGTGACCTTCGCGCAGGGCATGATCCCGCACCACCAGCAGGCGATCGAGATGGCCCGGCTGGCGCCGGAGCGCGCCCAGTCCGAGGAGGTCAAGAACCTCGCCCGGCAGATCGAGGCCGCGCAGGGCCCGGAGATCGAAACGCTCACCGGCTGGCTGCGCGACTGGGGTGCCGCGGAGTCCATGCCCGGTATGCAGCACGGTGACATGGGCCACGGCGGCATGATGTCGGACGAGGAGATGGGTCAACTCAGCCAGGCTCGGGGCGCGGACTTCGACCGGCAGTTCCTGGCGATGATGATCAAGCACCACGAGGGCGCGGTCGCCATGTCGCAGACCGAGCTGAGCAGCGGCCAGTTCCCAGCGGCCAAGCAACTGGCCCAGCGGATCATCGACACCCAGCAGGCCGAGATCAACACCATGCGGGGTCTGCAGTCCCAGACCTGATCGGATGACGAGTGAGGGGCACCCGTGACCAAGTAACTGGGTCACGGGTGCCCCTCACCTCGTCTCGTTCAGGATTTGACGAGCCGGGCGATGGCTTCGCTGGCCTCCCGCACCTTGTCGTCGGCGTTCCGGCCGCCCTCGGCCAGGGCTTCGGCCACGCAGTGCTTGAGGTGCTCGTCCAGCAGCCGCAGCGACACCGCCTGCAGCCCCTTGGTCGCCGCGGAGATCTGGGTCAGGATGTCGATGCAGTACTTGTCTTCCTCGATCATCCGGGCCAACCCGCGGATCTGCCCCTCGATGCGCGCCAGGCGCTTGAGGTAGTTGTCCTTGTCCTGGGTGTATCCGTGCATCTCCCGCTCCCATCACCGGCCAGCCGCTCAAGCGTACCGACGACCGGAAGCGCGACAGCCGCGTCGACCAGCGGACTTCTCGCGCCCGGACCGCACCTGTTGGCCAGATATGCGAACACATCGGTGAACTGGCCCGATCAACGGAGATCGTTGCCCGGCGCAGGTGTGCCGTCGCGCTTCGCCGGGTAGGGCAACTGGGCGCCAGCGAACCCCACCGTTACCGGAGGTGGTAGCAATGGCCGCAACAGCTCGGTTGCCCGAACCGGTCAGCGAAGCCTGGCACTGGCAACTCCACGCCGCCTGTCGCGAGCTGAGCACGAGCCGGTTCTTCCATCCGGAGAACGAACGCGGCAGCGCCCGGGACAACCGCGAACGGCGGGCGAAGCTCGTCTGCCACCAGTGCCCGGTGCTGCCGCAGTGCCGGGCGCACGCGCTGAAAGCCCGCGAACCCTACGGCGTCTGGGGCGGTCTGGGCGAACGCGAGCGGCGGGACCTCATCGCCCGCGGCCGAACCGCCTGACCGCATGTCCCTGTGCTGCCCAATGGAAATCCACGACGCGAATTCCGTTGGGCAGCACAATGATCAGTTCGGCGGCACTTGATTCTCTTCAGGTGGGGCCGGTCCGGAAAAATTCATTTGACATTCTCGCGGTACATCATTTTCGTCCACAGTGGATATTTAGCGACGTTAACCGTAACGTGCGCGAAACATGGCCTGGAACAACGTGTTCTCGCTGATGGCACACCGATGTAGTCCGCATCACAGCAGATTCAGCACGCCCTCGGGAACAAAACGATCGAGCCGCTTGCTGAAGCCCGAGTCAGTTTCTCCTCACCCACCCGCGGTGAATTCGAAAGGTAACGATGGACAACGTTGCGGTGCACAGCACACCTGCACACCGTGCGCATCCGGTGACCGATGAACCGACCGGATTCGACCGATTCCGGGTAATCCTGGTGCTGGGGGCGCTCATCGCCCTCGGACCCCTGACCATCGACATGTACCTGCCCGCGTTGCCCGCGATCGGCAACGACCTGCAGGCATCCGCTTCCACCGTGCAGCTGACCTTGACCGGCACGCTGCTCGGGCTGGGGCTGGGCCAGCTGTTGATCGGCCCGTTCTCCGACATCGTCGGTCGGCGAACTCCGCTGATCGCGGGCACCGCCCTGCACATCGTGGCCTCGCTGGCCTGCCTCGTCGCGCCGAACGTGCCGGTGCTGGGGACGCTGCGCACGCTGCAGGGCGTCGGCGCGGCCGCGGCCATGGTCGTCGCGCTGGCCGTGGTCCGCGACCTGTTCAGCGGGCGTGCCGCGGCCACCGCGCTGTCCCGGCTGATGCTGGTGATGGGCGTGGCGCCGATTCTCGCGCCGAGCCTGGGCGGCGCTCTCCTGCTGACCGGGTCGTGGCGCGGCGTGTTCGCCGCACTGGCGGTACTCGGCGTGATCCTGCTGGTCGTCGCGATCGTCGCGCTGAAGGAGTCGCTGCCGCCAGAACGCCGCCAAGCCGCGGAATTCCGGCCCGTGCTGCGCCTCTACCGGAACCTGCTCACCGACCGCGACTTCGTGCTGCTGGCGATCGTGGCGGCACTGGCGATGTCGGCGCTGTTCTCCTACATCTCCGGCTCGTCATTCGTGCTGCAGGAGCAGTTCGGGCTCAACCAGCAGGCATTCGGGCTGGTCTTCGGCGTCGGTGCGGTGGCACTCATCGGAGCTTCGCAGTTCAACGTCGTGCTGCTCAACCGGTACACGCCCAAGCAGATCGTCATCGGCGCGCTGGTCGCGGCCACGGTCGCCGGGCTGGTGCTGACCGTCCTGACCACCACCGAAACCGGCGGTCTGTTCGGCTTCATCGTCCCGTTGTGGCTGGTGCTGGGCGCGATGGGTTTCGTGCTGCCCAACGCCCCGGCCCTCGCCCTGTCCCGGCACGGCGAAGCCGCCGGAACCGCAGCAGCGCTGCTCGGCGCCGGGCAGTTCGGCCTCGGTGCGCTGATCGCACCGCTGGTCGGCGTCCTCGGCAACGACGGACCGGCGATGGCGATCACCATGACCGGCGGCGCGGCAGTCGCCCTGCTGGCCCTCGGCGTGGTGGTCAAGCTGGACCGGGCCAGCGAGCCCGCGATTTGACGTCGAGCGGGACACGCCACGACGGGCGGGATTAGCATCACGGCTGGGCGGTGGGCCGCACCGCCCAGCCGTGAGGAGGAACCGATGCCCGACCTGCCGCCCGAGTCGGATGACATCGACTTGGACAAGCCCAACGCGGCCCGCGTCTACGACTACTACCTGGGCGGTGACCACAACTTCGCGGTCGACCGGCAGATGGCTGAGGAAGCCATCCGGATGTGGCCGGAACTCCCGCTGATCATGCAGGCCAACCGCGCCTTCCTGCGCCGGGCCGTGCAGTACTGCACCGACCAGGGCATCCGGCAGTTCCTCGACCTCGGCTCGGGCATCCCGACCGTCGGCAACGTGCACGAGGTCGCCCAGCAGGCGGCGCCGGGCACCCGCGTGGTCTACGTGGACACCGATCCAGTCGCCGTCGCGTACAGCAAAAACCTCCTGCGGGACAACCCGAACGCCGCGATCGTACGAGCTGACCTGCGAGAACCGGACAAGGTGCTGGCCGCACCGGAGGTCTCCGAACTGCTCGACCTGAGCCAGCCGCTGGCGGTGATGATGGTCGCGGTGCTGCACTTCGTCGGCGACGCGGACCAGCCGGGCGCCATCGTCGCCCGGTACCGGGACGCGTTGGTCCCCGGAAGTTTCCTGGTCATCTCGCACGCCACCGACGAAGGGCGGCCCGACGTCGCCGCGTCCCACGCCGATCTCTACCGGCAGCGCACCGCCACGCCGATGACGATGCGCCCGCATGCCGCCGTCACCGGGTTCTTCGAAGGATTCGAACTGGTGGAGCCCGGTGTGGTGCACCTGCCGCTGTGGCGGCCCACCGCCGCGACCGATGTCGGGGCGCGCCCCGAGCGGTTCACCGGGCTGGCCGGTGTTGGCCGCAAGCTCTGATCAGGAGCGGATCCTGCGCTTGCGGCCGGTGATCTTGTTGTAGATCACCAACACGATCACCGCGCCGATGACCGAACCGATCCAACCCGCCGGTTGGAAATCGCGGATCCCCACCGTGAGCAGGCCGAACAGGAAGCCGCCGACCACCGAGCCCGCGACGCCCAGCAGGATCGTCCGGATCAGGCCGATGTCGTCCTTGCCGGGAACCAACGCTCGGGCGATGAAACCGGCGATCAAGCCGAAGACGATCCAGCCGAGGATTGTGAAGAACACCGCAGTCACCCTGTCTCGATCGAAGATCTCTTGCGTTCAGGGTACCCGTGTCCGCGGCGCTGGTCGGGTCACGAAGCCGATCGATGGGCCACCGATCATCAAGAACCCGTAGCTCATGCTGAACAGGGCCAACGCCATCCACTGCGACGGGGCCAGCACCGCGAGCGCGATCACCGACGCCAGCAGCATGCCGAGCACCAGCGGCGTTTTCCGCACCACCGTCACACTCACGCCGGAGTTCCACATGCGCGATCGCGCGGCCACCCCGGAGCTCGGCGCCGAAATCGTCCGCACCGTCGACAAAGCGGCGCGCTACTACGCGGTGCTGGGGCACGCCAGCATCGCACCGGGCAATGTGGACGGTGGGCTCACCACAATCGAGGAGAAGTCGATGGGCGCGTACGCCAAGAGCGGGTCGTCGCGGATCCGGGGCATCCTGAAACCGGGTGATGTGCCGCCCTCCGCCGGGCTGTACCTGCTGGACGTGGTTCCCGACGGCGAGCCACGGTACGGCTACCCGAACATGAACGACACCGTGGAGATCGTGGAGCTCATCGCCTGCGGCCGCACGTCGTCCTGTTCACCACCGGGCGGGGCTCGGTGGTCGGCTCGGCGATCTCGCCGGTGGTGAAGGTGTGCGCGAACCCGGACACCTACCGCCGGATGAGCGGCGACATGGACGTCGACGCCGGGCGGATCCTGGAAGACGCGGCAACGCTCGACGAGGTCGGCGCTGAGATCGTCGACGTCATCGCCGACTGCCTGCACGGCGAGCCGACCAAATCCGAAGCGCTGGGGCACCAGGAGTTCCAACTCGGCTACAAGACCTTCGAACCCATCGGCCCCGCCTGCCTCGCCGGATGATGAGGGCTGCTCACCCGAACTCGCACTGTGACGTGGCTACCGGGTTTCGAAGAAGAGGATCGCCGCGTACATCAGGCAGCACGGCACTAGTAGCGCGAAGCCGGTCAACAGGGTGTTCTTCAGGTTCGTCGACCTCGCCAGGCTCATCGCACCGACCATGTTGGCGTTCGGGAACGGTCCGTAGGTGTCCGCCTTGGACGCGAACAGCAGGACCACGACCCAGGCGCCCGCACCGATTCCGACGCTCGCCGCCAAGCCGCCGAAGACCTTGTCCAGCAACACCACCTGCGCGGCGGTCGCACCCGGCACACCGACCCAGCCGAGGACGGCGATGAGCAGCGCGAACACGAACGGCGACAGGCCCCGCATGCTGGTGCCGTAGGTGTCGAGCAGCACCTGGAACGGCTGCAGCGCGTCGATTCCGGCGAACAGCACGGCCAGTAGCCAGAACAGCAGGAAGACATGCACCAGCCGGGCCGCGCCCGCGTACATCTGCGCGGCGATCTGGGTCGGGCCGAGCCCACCGGCCAGTCCCGCCACGATGCCCAGCACCGGCAGCGCGAGCAACGGGAACGTGGTACCTGCCCCGGAAACGACGGCGTAGCAGACGCTGGCGACCAAGGCGATGGCGAATGCCGCGGTCGCGCGGCCACGGCCCGCCACCGGGTTCTCGTCGGTGGCACCAAGATCCGCTGCATCGTAATGGTCTGCCGCGCCTTCGGTGCGCCGCTGCATCCACGGCACTATCAGCAGACCCGCGACCAGCGACAACACCGCCAGCGGCCCCGCGCCATAAAGCAGGTACAGCGGGTAGCCGACCTCGGCGGCGCTCATGATCGCGACGTTGGATCCGGCGAACGGTGCGAGCGCGAGACCTGCGCAGCCGCCGATGAACATCATCGACGCCGTCGCAGAGCGGGTGAAGCCGAGTCGGGCGACCACCGGCAGCAGCAGCGGCGCGGCGATCGCCAGCGCACCGGCCAGCGTGCCGAGGCTGGCGACGAGGACGAGGCAGGAGAGCATCACGCCGAGCGTCGCGGCGGTGCGGTTGCGCTCCCCGACCACGCGCATCACCCCGCGCACGATGGTTGCCGCGATACCGGTGGTGCGCAGGATCTCGCCGACCCCGGCTCCGAGCATGATCACCATGCCGATCACGGTGACCTGGTCACCGAGCGATTCGCCGAGCAGGTCACCGATCTGCGCCGGAGTGGGCAGCATGATCAGCAGCGCGGAGATCACCGCGATCACGGTGGCCACCACGATGTCCATGCCGACCAGCGCGAGCACGGCGTAGAGCACGATCGGCACCAGCCCCCACAGCGTCGGGGCCTGCACGAACGGACCCACCACCGCGGATAGGGCCAAGCCGGTGACGGCACCGGCGGTGCCGATCAGCGCACGGCTTCGGGACCTGCCAGCATCGACGGGCGAACTGTCCACAGTGCTCATTCGGGGCCGCTTTCGGTGGTGCTGGCAGGACTCGTCCGGCATCGGCCGGGATCGCGGATCAGCCCGACCCGCGACGGCGGTAGGCAGATCATCCAGGGCGTCGACCGATTCGTCCAGGACTCATCCGGCCGTCGAGGCCCGGATCTTCAGCTCGCCGGTCAGGCGCACGTGGGTCGGGGTGTCGCGGTGCGCCGGATCGGCCAGCCGGGCCAGCAGCAGTTGAGCCGTGATCATGCCCATCTCCGCCAGCGGCAACAGGTAGGTCGTGATGGGCGGGTCGCACACCTCCGCCCACTCCCGGTTGCCGAACCCGGCCAGCGCCATGTCGCCGGGGATCCGCAGCCCCGCTTCGCGGGCCGCGCGCAGCGCACCGAGCAGGAGTTGGTCGCTGGTGGCGAAGATCGCGGTCGGCCGGGGCCGCATGGTCAGGATCCGCTGCGCGGCGCTGGTGCCCCAGGACTGCGAAAGGGTTCCGGTCAGCACCAGTTCCTCGTCCAGCGGCAGGTCCGCGGCGCTCATCGCTGCGCGGATCCCGGCCAGCCGGTTGCGCGTCGTGCTGAACTTGGACTGGCCCATGATCACCGCGATGCGGGTGTGCCCGAGCGCCAGGAGGTGCTCGATCACCGACCGGGTCCCTTCGGCCTCGTCGCATTCCACCGTGTCGACGATCTTGGACCGGGATCGCCGGTTCATCTCCACCACTGGCAGCGGTGTCCCGTCCGGGCTCGGCGCCGCACCGGTCGACGAACTCGGCACCAGCACGATGCCGTCCACCTGGGCGCCGCGCAGCCGGGCGATCGCCTGCTCCTCGCGCACCGGATCGTTCTCCGTGGCGGCCAGCACCAGGCCATAACCGTGTTGTTCCAAGTGGTTCTGCAGGACTGCGGCGCTGGATGCGTAGAACGGGTTGAGGATGTCGGGCACCACCAGCCCGATGGTGTGGGTGCGGCTGCTGCGCAGGGCTTGCGCCAGCGCGTTCGGCCGGTAGCCGAGGCTTTCGGCGGCGGCCAGCACGCGGGATCGCGTCCGCTCGTCCACGTGCGGATGGCCGTTGAGCGCGCGGGAAACCGTCGACACGGCTAGGTCGAGCTGAACCGCGATGTCCTTCAGCCGAGCCATGCTGCAAACGTTACCAGCTTTGTTGCAGACGTTTTCCGAGGTCATCCCATTGACATCGGCATTTCGCTGGCATGAACTCTGGAATCGATTGTTGAACCGTCCTGGACAGGGAAGAGGCACCGCATGGGTTCCGCCGATCGTCGAACGCCCTTCGGGCTGCTGTCGCACCTCTACGGGGATCCCGCGATGGCGGCGATCTTCTCGGCGGAGTCCGCCGTGCAGTCCTGGCTGCGGACCGAGGCGGCGCTGGCCCGCGCCCAGGCCGAGGTCGGGGTGCTCACCGCCGCCGACGCCCAGGCGATCGCGGCTGCCGCACGGCTGGACAACATCGACCTCGACCTGCTCTGGTCGCAGGCGCGCAACGTCGGCTATCCGATCCTCGGGCTCGTCCGCCAGATCAGCGCCGCGCTGGACGGCCACGCCTCGGGGCGCGTGCACTTCGGCGCGACCACCCAGGACATCATGGACACCGGTCTCGCGCTCCAACTCGTCCAAGCGCTGGATCTGCTGACCGAGCGGGTGACCGAGTTCGGCGACGCGCTGGCCCGGCAGGTGGCCCGGCACCGGGACACCGTGCTGGCCGCCCGCACGCATGCCCAGCAAGCTGTTCCGACCACGCTCGGCGCAACGTTGGCAACGCTGCTGGAAGAACTGCGCCGACACCGGTCGCGGCTGGCCGAAGCACGACCCCGGATCGGTCTGATCTCCAGCCACGGCGCTGGCGGGACCTCCGCCGCGCAAGGCCCAACCGCATCCCAGGTGCGCGATCTGCTGGCTGCCGAGCTCGGGCTCACCACGACTGCGGTCCCCTGGCACACCGCACGTGACGGCGTCGCCGAGTTCGGTTGGCTGTGCAGCACGCTCGCTGGAACGTGCGCCCGCTTGGCGCGCAACGTCGCCGACCTGTCGCGCACCGAGATCGGCGAGGTGCACGAACCCGCCGGTCACCACCGCGGCGCCTCGTCGACGATGCCGCAGAAGGCCAACCCGATCTTCTCGGAGGCGATCATCGGGATGGCGGGAACCGCTGGTGCGCTGTCCTCGGCGCTGGTGCGGGCACAGGAAGCGGGCCACGAACGTTCCGCGGGCGAGTGGCAGATCGAGTGGGAAGTGGTACCGCAGCTCGCGGTCCTCGCCGGTGGCGCGCTGCGCCTGGCCGGTGAGATCGCTCGGGATCTCGTGGTGGACACCGAGGCCATGCGGCGCAACCTGGCGCAGGACGGCGGCCTGCTGATGGCCGAGGCGTGGATGATCAACCTCGCCGAGTCCCTCGGCAGGGAGACCGCGCACGACCTCGTCTACACGGCGGCGCGGGAGGTGCGCGAGGGCGGCGGCGCGCTCGGCGAAACCGTGCAGCGGCTCGCGGCTGAACGCGGCATCACCGTGCGGGTCGAGGGCCTCGAACCGGACTCCTACCTCGGCGAAGCCGGGCTGATCTGCGACACAGCCGTCGCCCGGTGGGAGAAAGACGAGCTCTGATGCGGATCAAGGAGCTGCGGGAGCAGACCGTTCGGCTGGACGGGGACATCGCCAACTCGTCGGTGAACTTCGCCGAGCACACGGTGTCAGTGGTCGCGGTGATCAGCGACGTGGTGCGCGGCGGACGACCGGTGGTCGGGGTGGCCTTCGACTCCATCGGGCGCTTCGGCCAGGGCGGCATCCTCCGGGAGCGCGTCTTCCCCCGGCTGATGGCGGCCGAACCCGGCGAACTGCTCGCCGAAACCGGCGATCGGTTCGACCCGGCGGCCGTGGCGCGGATCGCCGCCCGCAACGAGAAGCCGGGTGGGCACGGTGACCGCGCCGCCGCGATCGCCGCCGTGGAGCTGGCCTTCTGGGACCTCAACGCCAAGCTCGCCGACGAACCCGCGTACCGGCAGATCGCTCAGCACTTCGCCCGCCCCTTGCCGTCCACGGTGGACGTCGATGTCTACGCGGCCGGTGGTTACTACGTCCCCGGCGAGGGCACCGCGCGGATCGCCGAGGAATTCCGCCGTTACCAGGACCTGGGGTTCACCGCGTTCAAGATGAAGATCGGCGGCGCACCGCTGGTCGAGGACCAGGCCCGCATCGAAGCGGCCCTGACCGTGGCTGGCTCCGGGGACAAGCTCGCGGTGGACGCCAACGGGCGCTTCGACATCGACACCGCGCTGCGCTACGCCGAAGCCATCGCGCCGTACCAACTCCGCTGGTACGAGGAGCCGGGCGATCCGCTGGACTACCGGCTCAACCGCCGGATCACCGCGGCCGGTGCGCTGCCGGTGGCCACCGGGGAGAACCTGTTCTCCATCGCGGATGTGCGAAACCTGGTGCGGCACGGTGGAATGCGCCCCGGCAGGGACATCTTCCAGATGGATGCCGGACTGTCCTACGGCCTCGTCGAATACGCCGAGATGCTGACCGTGCTGGAGGAGCACGGGTTCGACCGCGGACAAGCGCATCCGCACGGCGGCCACCTGATCAACCTGCACATCGTCGCCGGACTCGGGCTCGGTGGCTGCGAAGCCTATCCCGGCGTGTTCCAACCCTTCGGCGGCTATCCGGCGGGCTGCCTGCTGGGCGCTGGCAAGGTCCGGCCGACCGAGGAACCCGGCTTCGGCCTGGAAACCAAACCCGGCCTGCGCGAAGTGCTCGCCGAACTCCGCGCCCCCTGACGAACCGAGCCGCGTCGGAGCAAGAACTCAGCGTTGAGGAGAATCTTGTGAACACACCGTCCAGCCCCGCACCGACCACCTCGCCACCGGACGAACTGCTGTCCCCCGCCGAGCAGCGCTTCGAACGGCGCCGCAACACCGCTGGCCTGGTCCTCGGCCCCGCGATCCTGCTGGTTTTGCTGCTGGTACCGCTGGGCATGGAGCCGCACCAGCAGCGGCTGCTCGCCGTGCTGGGCTTCGTCATCGTCATGTGGATCACCGAGGCGCTGCCGATCCCGATCACCTCGATCGTCGGGCTCTGCCTGTGCATCCTGCTGCAGGTGCCGAGCGTGGAATCGGCCGGTGACGCGGCGGACGTGGTCTTCGGCGCGTTCTCCTCGTCGACGATCTTCCTGGTCATCGGCGGTTTTCTGATCGCCCGCGCGATGACCGTGCACAGGCTCGACCGCCGGTTCGCCCTCTGGGTGCTGGCGCTGCCCGGTGTCACGCGCAGCACCTCGCGCGTCATCATCGCCTTCGGCGCGATCGCCGCCGCGATCTCGGCCTTCGTGTCGAACTCGGCCGCCGCGGCGATGCTGCTGCCCATCGGTGTCGGCATCGTCCGGGCACTCGGTCCCGCGGTGACCGGCGCGGACTCCGGCAAGCGAAGCCGCTTCGCCACCGCGACGATGCTGGTGATCGCGTACGGGGCGAGCATCGGCGGGCTGCTGACACCGATCGGTTCCACCGCCAACATCCTCGGCCGCGACCTGCTCTCCGAGGCGACCGGCCGGGAGATCACCTTCGCCCAGTGGAGCGCCACGACCGCGCCGATCGTGCTGCCGATGTTCGTGGCGATGTGCCTGATCACCCTGTGGCTGAACCGCCCGGAAACCCGGCGCCTGCGCACTGCGGCGAGCTACGTCGCCGAGCAGCGCCAGTCCCTCGGCCGGATGTCGCGCGGTGAACGCAACACCACCTGCGCGTTCGTCCTGGCGGTGCTGTGCTGGATCGGCCCCAGCGCGCTGGCACTGGTGGTGGGCCAGGAATCCGCGAGCTACGAATCCGTGGCCGGTCGATTGGACGAAGGTGTGGTCGCCGTGGTGGCCGCGGCACTGCTGTTCGTCCTGCCGGTGGACTGGCGCGCCCGGCGGTTCACGCTGAGCTGGACCGAAGCCGCCAAGATCGACTGGGGCACCGTGCTGCTGGTGGGTGCGGGCCTGTCCCTGGGCACCTTGATGAAGGACACCGGCTTGGCGAAGGTGATCGGCGAGTCGATGGCCGCCGCCACCGGGGTGTCGAGCCTGTTCACCTCACCCTGCTCGCCGTGGTCATCGCGGTGCTCATCTCGGAGACCACCAGCAACACCGCCAGCGTCGGCATCGTCGTGCCGATCGTGGTGCCGATCGCGGCCGCGGTCGGCGTGTCCCCGGCGATCCCCGCGATCGCGGCGGTCTTCGGCGCCTCCTACGGCTTCATGCTGCCGGTGTCCACCCCGCCGAACGCGATCGTCTACGGCTCGGGCATGGTGCCGATCACCCGGATGATCCGCACCGGGGCGACCTTCGACGTCGTCGGCATCTGCCTCGTCGTGCTCGGCACCCTGCTCATGGTCCCGCTGGTCGGCCTGGCGTGACCAGCGGCGAACCCGATTCCGGGCGGACCGACCCGTGCTCGGCATACGTCGCGGTCCAGACCTCGTTGCAGCGGGAGACGATTTCCCGTGCCGTCACGCCGCGCCGGACCATCCGGTGGATCTCCTCGGCGACCCGGCGGTGCACCACCGGGTAAGCGACATCCCGCGGCCGCGCGAAGGCCCGGTCCAAGGTTCGCAGGGTCGCGGAGAAGAACCCGCCCGCCGCCGCGTCCACGTCCGGATCGGTCCACGCCGCCCGGTTGCCGGGCTGGCCACCCGCTCGGACGTATTCGCCGCGCTGGCACTCGGCGCTGACGGCATGTGCCAAGAACCGGGCGGCGGCGAGGGTCTTCTCGCTGGTCGCTGAGATCGCCAGGCCGATGCCGTCGAACAGCGAACCCGCCAGGGCACCGTTGGGCGAGGGGATGTCCGCGTAGCGGAGTTCGCGGGCGTAGCTCACGTCGCCGAACACCATCGGCGCGTAGGCCACTGCACCGGTGGACATCGCCTCCAACGCCTCGACCGCGCCGACGTCGAGCGACCAGGGCTCGACCAGTTTCAACAGGTGCAGCAGCCGCTCGGCGGCCGGAACCGCCACGTTGGGGTCCAGCCCGGTGCCGTCCAGCCAGCCGCTGCCGCCGAGCTGCGCGCACAGCGTCAGCAGACTGCACAGCAGATGGATCGGATCGGCGGGTAGCACGGCCTTGTGCCCTGGGGGCAGCGCCTTCAGGCAGGCCGTCACCTCGTCCCAGGTAACCGGTGGGATGTGCCAGCCGAGCAGATCGGCGCGGTAGGCGGAGACTTGGGCAGTGGCGTCCACCGCCACCGCCCACTGGCTGCCTGCCCAGGTGTAGCTGGCGAAGCTCGGACCGACGCTGCTCTCCCGCTGCTGCGCCAGCACATGTGCGGGCAGCACCGTCTCCAGCGGTACCAGCGCGGCGTCGGCGTGCGCCTGGCCGATGTAGGGGTGCTCCATCGCGATCAGGTCGTACTCGTTGGCTCGGTGGGCGCCCTCGAACTCCGCGGGCGACACCCGGTCCCAGTTGATCCGCACGCCGGGATGCCGCCGCGCGTAACCGGCCGACACCGCCTCCAGGCAGCCGAGGCCGCGCTGGTGGCTCCATGCCATGCCGTTCAGCACCGTCATCGGGCAACCTCCTCCGTGGGACCGAGCCGCGGAGATCTCCGGCACGGGCGCCCGGATGGCCACGAGTTGGTAAACCGATTTATCGCAACCGGTATGCTCGCCGACGTGTCGGAGCGCTGTCAACCCGCCGACCCGCCGCCGCCCAGCAACGGCCGGGCCAAGATGAGCGACGTGGCCCGCATCGCCGGGGTGAGCCAGGCCGTGGTGTCCCGGCTGCTGCGCGGCGATGAGACGCTGCGGATCCGGGATGAGACCCGCGACCGCGTGTTGGCGGTGGCCGCTGAACTGCGGTACACGCCGAACGAGGTCGCGCGGGCGCTGCGCCGCGCCGAGTCGAGCATCATCGGAATGGCAGTGCACGACACCAGCAACCCGGTGTACAGCGACATCCTGGTCGGCGCGCAGCAAGAGGCCAGCGCTTCCGGATACGCCCTGCTGCTCGCCGACGCCGAGGAACTGGCGCGCAGCGACCGGACCTTCGAGCGCATCGTGCGCGGCAAGCGCATCGACGGGCTGCTGTTGCAGCGCGGCCGGAGCACCGCTGATGTCACCATCCCCAAAGTCGCCGCAACGCGCCTGCCGTTGGTGCTGGTCAACGACCGGACACGCGGTGAGATCGGCAGTGTGGCGCTGGACGATGACGCCGCGACCTACCTGGCGACCCGGCATCTCGTCGAGCTCGGGCACGTCGCGATCGCGCACCTCAAGCTCGGCTCGCCGAACGCCCGCTCCGAGGCGCGTGTCCGGGGCTGGCGCCGGGCGCTGCGAGAGGCCGGGCTGCCGGACGCGCCGCAACTGCGCGGCGGGCACACACCTGAGGAAGGCGCGGCGGCGCTGCACCGCCTGCTCGCGGTTGACAGCCTGCCAACCGCCGTCGTGGTCAGCAACGTGCTCGCGGCGGTGGGCGCGATGACGGCGGCACGCGAAGCGGGACTGCGGATTCCGGATGATCTGTCCATTGTGGCCGTGCACGACGTCTTCTTCGCCATGCACCTCTCGCCGCCGCTGACCGTGGTCCGGCTCCCCCTGCGCGAGCTGGGGCGACGCTCGGTCGCCGCGATCCTCCGGCAGCTCGACGGCGGCCCGCCGCAGCACGAGATCATCGACGAGCCCGCGCCGGAGCTGGTCGTGCGCGGCTCCACGACCAAGCGATGAGCCGCGCGCAGTGGCACGAGGCCCGGTTGCTGTGGTCGAGTCGACCCGCGCTGTTCGTGCTGTTGCGGCTCGCCGGGCTCGGCGGTCCGATCCGGCGGGTGCCCAAGCTCGGTTGGCTGGTGAGCGATCCGGTGCTGGCTCGCCGGATCCTCAACGACAGCGCGCATTTCACGCTGCTCGGCGAAGGCGGCGTCGGACATCTGTGGGCGCAGGTGCTCGGCGACTACGTGTACCGCATCTTCGACGGTCCGGGGCATGCCGACCTGCGTTCGCGCGCCCGCGACCTGTTCACCGACGCCACCGCGCGTCCGCTGGTGCGCCGGGTGTTCGATCCGGCGTTGCAGCCCGCGGTGGACCGGTTGCGGGCCGGTGTGGTGGTCGATCTGGCCGACCTGTCGCGGGTGCTGGTCGGACGGATGATGGCGGATCTGCTCGGGCTGGATCTGCCGCCGGAGGACGAGCACTACCGAGCCGTGTTCGGCACCGGCGAGCGGCTGGCGAAGCTGGCGTTGGGCAGCGCCGCGTCCACCGAACTGCCGCCGGAGGTGGTCGCGCAGGCCAAGCCGATCATCGCCGCGCTCACCCGCAACGTGCCCATCGCCCATGCCGAAGCACCTGCCGAAACGCTGTTGGGACGCTGCCGGGAACTCGGTCTGTCGCTGGAGGAGACCTCGGGATTGGCGGCGCTGCTCATGGTGGCGGGCACCGAAACCGCCGCCACCGCGATGACCCGCACCGTCGCCCTGCTGCACGACACCGGCCAGCAGCACCAGCTGCGCGAGTCTCCCGAGCTGCTGCCGGATGCGGTGCGCGAAGGCTTGCGGGTGACCACTCCCGCTCCGCTGATCGGCCGCAGCGTAAGCGCGGACGTGGTGGTGCGCGAGGCCCTGCTGCGGGCCGGTGAGCGCGTCATGCTGCTGACCTACGTGGCCAACAACCGCGTCGGGCGCTTCGACATCAACCGGCCTTACGTGCCGGAGAACCGCCAGCTCTGGTTCGGCGCCGGGCGGCACCTCTGCCTCGGCGCCGCACTGGCGAGGGCGGAGATCTCCCATGCGCTGCAAGCACTTCTGGACGCCGGGCCGATCCGGGTGGTGTCCCGGCGCCCGGCCCGCGGGGTGCTCATCCCGTCCTACGCAGAGCTGCGCATCGCTACCACTCGCGCGCCCCGGTGAACGACGTCGGCGACGGCCGGTAGCCGAGGTCGCGCCGGGCGGCGGTGATGTCGAGGGTGCGTTCGAAGCCGAGGTGGCTCACCGCGTAGCGGCTCAGCTGCGCCAATCTCGGCGGGCGCCAGGTGTTTTCGGCAACCGCAGCCAGCAACCACGCCAGGCGCACCGGCAGGTGCCGGATGCGGACGTGGAGTCCGCGCTCGGCGAAGATCTCGGGCAGCGCCTCCTCCAGGACTACCGGTTCGGCGTCGGCGACGTTGTAGGTGCCGGGTTTCGCCGTCGGGGCACACGCGAGCAGCACCGCGTCTGTCAGGTTGTCTATCGAGGTCAGCGAATGCCGGGTGCGACCGTCGCCGACGATCACCAGGTTGCGGCCGCGGATCGCGCCGAGCAGCCGGGGCAGCAACGTCGTGTCGCCAGGCCCGTAAACGGCGTGCGGGCGCAGCACGACGGTGTTCGGCCGATAGGTCAGCAGCCGCTCGGCCGCGGCCTTGGACTCGCCGTAGGCGTTGAGGTACCGGGCGACCGGTGCCGCGCTCTCGTCGGCGTTGACCGTGGCGGTGAACGGGTCGTACACGCTCGCGGTCGAGACGTGCACCAGGCGCGTTCCGGGGAAGGTGTCCGCCACGTTCCGGGTACCGTCCACATTGGTCCGCCACATCGCTGCCGACTCGGTCTCGTCGGCGACCGATGCCGCCGCGTGCACGACGGCATCGACTTCCGGCGGATCCGCCAGTGGACCGCTGGTGATGTCCCAGTGGCGCACGCCGGGTCGCCTCCCGAAGGGGTGCACCTGCCATCCCCTGGCCTCGGCGGCGCGGCACACCGCGCTGCCGACGAATCCGGTCGCACCGGTCACCGCGATCCGCACCGGCCCACCATCGCCCGCAACGCGTTCCGGTCGAGTTTCCGAGTCCGCCCCGATACCGGAAGTCCTTCCACCACAACGACTTCATCGGGCAGCGCGGCGGCATCGATGAGCTGGGGCAGCGCGGCGCGGACCGACTCCGCCAGCCCCGGTCGGGTGCCCACCAAGGCGAGCACGATCCGTTCGTCGCCGATCTCGTCCGGCACGCCCACCATCGCAGCCGCCTCTACACCCGGCAGCGCGGCGATCGACGGTTCGTAGAGTCCCGGATAAACATTGGTCTTCCCGCGCAGGATCATGTCCTTCTTCCGACCGATCAAGACGATCCCGCCGTCCTCGATGCGCGCCAGGTCACCCGTCGCGTGCTCGGTCAGCGGCGGCTGGCCCAGGTAACCGCGACACATGTTCGGCCCCGAAACCACCAGCTCACCGTCCTCAGCCACGCGTGCTCGCACGCCGGGCAACGGCTCCCCCACCAAATCGCCCTCGCCTTGGTAGCTCAGCTTGTCAGCGGCAGAGGTCACTGCGATGGGCAGGATCTCGGTCATCCCGTAGACCGCCAGGAACTCGACGCCGGGAAGCGCCGCTTGCGCCCGGCGCAGCAGTGGCGGCAACACCGGCGCGGCACCGAGCAACACCTGGCGCAGCGAATGCGGCCACGCGACGTCTCCGCGCTCCGCCGCGTCCAGGAGGGTGGCCAAGTCGGCTGGCACCAGGAAGGTGTGCGTGGCGGTGGAAAGTCCGCTGGCCACCGAGGAAAGGTCGGCGGTGGGCGAGAATCCGTAGCGCGGCATCGTCCAGTGCGCACCCGCGACCAGGCTCGGCAGGCCCAGCAGGAACTGATCGGTGTGCACCCGCGCGCCTGGCGCCAGCGAGCAACGGGACGCCAGTACTTCCAGGGCCGCGCCGAGCGAACCTCGGGTGTGCACAACGGCTTTCGGATCGCTCGTGGTGCCAGCGGTGAACACCACGACGGCGTCCTGATCCTCCGCCGCTGGCCAGTCCGGCGACGACCGGGCGGTGGGCTTGGCCAGCGCCTTCGCCGACACCGCGCGCAGCGGAGCACCGGGCAGCCACGGCCCGGACCGCACGTGCCGCACCGGCAGGGCCGAATAGTCCGGCAGCAGCACGCCACGCCGCCGCGCCAGTGCCCGGCCCGGTCCCGGCGCACTCGCCGCGTACAGCAGCGATTCGGCGGCCGCCCACGCTGGCCGGGTCAGATCCAGGCGGCTGGCGAACAGTTCCGGCCCGGAACCGGGATCGATGAACACCACCGTGCCACCCGCCGCAACCGTGCCCAGCGCCAGCACCACCGCCGCCGGGCCGGGCCGCACCGAGAACAGCATCCGGTCGCCCGACCGAAATCCCTTGCCCCGCAACCGATCCGCCGTCGCAGCGACCTGCCGCAGCAGGTCCGCATAGGTCAGCGTGTGCCCCGACGGTCCGGTCAGCGCTGGAGCCGAACCGTGCCGCCGACCCGCGTCGAGGACCTGCGCGAGCAGATCAGACACGGCGCACCACCAGCCTCCGGTACGCCGGGATCAGCACCCGCCGCGCCACCTCGCGGTCCACGACGACAACCGGACCGGCGTCGAGCAGGGTGTCCAGCACGGTCCGGATCTCCGCGCTGGCCAACGGCATGCCGAGGCAGAAGTGCGGTCCCGCACCGAACCAGAGCCGCTGCACCGCAGGCGGATGCGGGCGATCCGGATCGAAGGCACCGAGGCCCTTGGCCGCCGAGATCGTCGCGATCACCACCCGGTCGCCGGACCGCACCCGCACTGTCGCGAGCGTGCGCTCGGCGGCCACGCTGCGCAGCATCACCGGCGACGGCACGGTGAACCGCAACGCCTCCGACACGACGTCATCGATGCGCTCCGGCTCGTCCACCAGTCGCGGCAGCCATCCGGTGTCATGGGTCAGGGCAACCAGCCGGGGCAGGTAGGACACCAGCGTTTCGGTACCGGTGAGCACGAACGCCGCGACCGCGCCCAGCGCTTCCCGCTCGGACAGGCCGAGTTCGCGCATCCGCCCTGGAACCGACTCCGGATCGCCGTGCGCGAACGCCTCCGCAGCCGGTTCGGTCAGCACTGACAACTCCGCCCGGCCACGCGCCACCTGCGCCGGGGTGAGTCGGGAGCGACCCAACCGCACCATCGAAGTCACCGCGGTGGTCGCTTCGAAGGCACGGGTGAAGCCCGCCCGATCGGTCCGCAGCCCGACCAGTTCGCAGATCACCGCACCGGCCAGATCCCGCACCACCGGCACCAGGTCGACGCAACGTCCAGCGGCGAGCCGGGTGCGCAGCGCCGCCATCGGCTCGGCTGCCACCCGCATGCACAGCCGGTCGACGAAGCGCGGCGTGAACAGCCCGGACAGGGTCCGGCGCAGCCGGGTGTGGTCGGCACCTTCCATGTTCAGCAGGACCGATGGCCCGACCACCGGCGTCCACAAGTCCGCGGGCGAGCCCGGCCCGGTCTTGGTGAACCCCTCGGTGTCGGTGAGCACTTCGCGGGCCAGCACCGCGTCGCTGACCACGACACCGACGCGCGGCACCCGGACCACCGGCGCGATTCGCCCGATGCCGCGCACCAGCGGATACGCCAGCGGGTGCGCGCCGAGCTGCACCCGCCGCTCCCACCGCGCCGCGACGCTCACCGGATGTCCACCAACTCCGGCCGATAGCGATGATCCGCGTACCAGGCGAGGGTTTTCAGCAGACCCCAGGCACGAACCCGACGAACCGAGCCACGCACCACGACATCCCGACGCAACCCATAATCTGCGGTGAGCAGCCGCACCGCGTTGACCAACGCGCGATCCTCGTGCACATCCTCGATCTTGGTGCGCGGAAACCCGCCCGAACGCACGTAAAGCTCGCTGGTGATCGCGATGTTGCAGCCCGGTGCCATCACGTACGGCCCCAGGTAGCGCGAATCCCGGTTACCGGGCCGGACCTTGCCGAACGCGCTGGCCAGCTCGACAGCGCCGACCAGCAGCCACCGCTGCCAGGCGGGCACGCCTTCGTCGGTGCGCGGCAGCAACTGCCCGGCTACCAGGCACAGTCCCGACGCGAAGGCGGCGTTGATGCGCTGCGTCCAATCCCGCGCGGGCAGGCAGTCCGCATCGGTGCGCGCGAGCCGGACCGCGCCTCTTCCCACCGCGAACCGCATGCCGGTGTCCGCGGCCGCGCCGGTGCCCTTCTCCGGCTCGTGCACCAGGTAGACCCACGCGCGGGTCCGGGCGAACTCGGCGACGACCCCGGCCGTCGCATCCGTCGACCCGTTGTCCACGACGACCAGGCTGAAGCTGGAATCCCGTTGCGCGGCAAGGGCTTCCAGCGTCGCCGTGATGCCCGCCGCCTCGTTGTAGGCGGGCACCACCACCCACAGCCCGGTCATAGCCGGATCACCACGATTCCCAGGCTGACACCGCCCGCCATGCCCACCAACGCCACCAGGTCGCCCGGCCCGCACCGGCCGAGCTGCTGTGCGACGGCCAGCTGCAACGGCAGGCTCACAGAAGCCGGATTGCCGTGCTGGCCGATGGTGACCACCAGCTTGTCGGCGGGCACCCCGGCGCGCTCGGCGAAAACATCGAGGTACGGCACGGAAACCTGGTGCACGCACACCACGGCGAAGTCCGACCAGCTGAGCCGGAGCCGATCCAGCGTCTCGTCCAGCACACCGGTACCCAGCCGCAGGAACGCGGACTTCAACCGTCCGCCGTCCATCGCGAAGTAGGTGTACTCGGGATCGCGCGGATGCGCCGAACCCCCGCACGGCAGCGTGCCCACCTGCCACTGCGTCGAATCCGCGCTGAAGCCGCTGCCGAGCACCCCGGCCCGCCCGCGCGTGAGCAGCAACGCCGCGCCCGCGTCGGAGAGCGTGTAGCCGGGAAAGACGCGCAGGAAGGTCCCGATGTCCGGCACCCGCCACCGGATCGCCCTCGACGGCGACTCCCCGCTGACCAGCAGCACCCGTCGATATCGACCGGCGGTGATCAGCGCGTCGGCGACCTCGATGCCGTTCAGCACGCTGTTGCAGGCGTTCTTCACATCCATCACCGGGGCGCGCAGTTCCAGCTTGGCGGCCACGATGTGCGCGGTGGCCGGTTCGACCATGTCCTGGCTGGCCGAGGCGAACAGCAGCAGGTCGATCTCGTCGGCCGAGGTGCCGGTCTCCGCGAGCAGCTTGCGCGCCGCCGCCACCGCCAGATCCGAGGCTTGCTCCGCGTCGCCCATCACGTGCCGCGACTCGATGCCGGTCAGCCGGTGGATGATCCCCGTCGGTGGCCGAAATGGCGCGCTTTCCGCTGCGATCCGCCGTTCGACCTCGGCTGTGCTGATCTCCCGCTCCGGCAGGTGCACCGCGACCCCGGCCAGCTGCGCTCTCATCGGTCTCCTCCCTGAGAACTTGGCCTTCCGGACTTGTTCTGCGTACCGCAGCGCGAGTGGTGGAACTGCCGATTTCACGCGAAATCGCCGCTGCGCGCGAGGACCGCGTGCCGGTTTCGCGCGAAATCGCCCATCCCACCCGCTGGGGAGTGGCGCCGCACGGCAGCTTCGCGGAAAGGTTCCAAGACTTGGGCGACGGTACAACGGGACGCGCGCCACGAACCTGAGTAGAGCTACTTAACTCTTCCGAGTGACTCGGCGGCGACCTTAAACTCCGGGTGCGGTCAGGCGATATGACCATTGAACCCTCGGAGGTGGATGCGGAATGTGGGAGCGGCTGTCGCCGGGCTCGGTCGCCGACCAGGTCGAGCGGCAGATCACGCAGGCCATCGACTCGGGCCGGTACGCCCCCGGCGACCGGTTGCCTCCGGAGCGCGAGTTCGCCGAACTGCTCGGGGTGAGCCGACCAACGGTGCGCGAGGCGATCGGCGCGCTGAAGGCCAGAGGTGTGGTCCGGGTGCTGCACGGCCGTGGTGTGTTCATCGCCGAACCCGAGACCGCCCGCGAACTCCGCGAGGCCCTGGCCACCCAGCGCCACTCCATCAGCGAACTGTTCGCGATGCGCGAGGTGCTTGAGGTGCCCGCCGCTGGCTGGGCCGCCGAACGCCAGGACCCCGCCGCGCTGCAACGGATTTCGGACGTGCTGCGGAGCATGCAGAAAGCCGCGGAGGAAGTGCCGCGCGACTTCGACCGGCTCCAACAGCTCGACGCCGCCTTCCACCTGGCCATCGTGGAGGCCGCGGGCAACAAGTTCCTCCAGCAGACCCTCGGTGTCCTGCAGGACATCCTGCACGAAGGCATGCAGACGACGCTGATGGTGCCGGGGCGGGTGGAGAAGGCTCGCGAAGACCACCAGCGAATCCTGGACGCCCTGCTCGCCGGAGACCCCGAAGCCGCCCGGCAGGCCGCGCTGCACCACGTGCACGCGGCCCGCGCCACCGCCATGCAGCGCCTGGCGGAACGAGCCGAAGACGATCGGGGCGGCCGCTGATCAAGCCAGGCGCGCAGGATGTCCTCGCCGGATCAAAGCGAATCTGATTCGCGCAACGGGTGCGCCGCGCGGGCGCGATCCAGCAGGCTGCGCACGCCCGCCACGACCTCGACGTCGTGATCGGCGAGCCAGGTCAACATCGCGTGATCGCGACTGTCCAGATCGACACCGTCGAGCGGAGCCCGCAGCGTCGCCAGGTTCACCGCGCACCTGCGGGACCTCGCCTCCCGCCCGTCGCGCACCGCGTCCTGCGCCCAGGACGAATTCGCGAACTGCAACAGCCGACGCGCGCTCCGGTCGGCGGAACCGGCATCCAGCGACTTCTCCACGGCACCATCCATGGCAGCGGCTCCCGCCTGCGTCATCCCGACTTGTGTTCTGGACTACCACCACGGCGGAACACCTCAAGGGGCCAAAGTCCCCACGATTCGCCCCAGCCGGTGCGAACCCCCGAAACGGCGCCCGCGACCAGGCGTGCATTCCGACGATGTTGCCGCTTCCCCACTCGGTCGGCCAGCTACCCGCCGCAGGAAGATCGACAACGCCGCAGTTCATGGGCTACCCCACCGACCAAGGACTACCCATGTGGGTGATGTTCGGCGGCGAAAAAGATTCCTTGCAGCGCCTAGACTTCCGGCTCGTGACTGCACGACCGCACACCTCGACCGAGGCAGCGCTGCGCGACGCGGTGGACACAGCCCTGATCGACTTGCTCACCGCGAGGCACAGCCCCGCCGCACGGGCCAACCGGGAACTGGCCCGCGCGGTCGACCTGCTCGACCAGCACCCCCAGATCGAGATCACCGCCGACGCGGCGAGCGCAGTCCGCACCGCCGCCCAACAACTCGCCCACGGCTCCCGAGACGAAGCCCGCACCGCCCTGGTAACCGCCCGCGGCCAGCTGGCCGCTCCCGGCTCACGGCTCAACGCCGCATCCCGCGACGCCGACTGAGCAGCGCAGACGCCGCTGCTGCTGCGACTTTCCCGACCCGTGCCAAGATCCGCCGGGTCGTTGGACTCTGGCTGGTCCGGACGCCTGCTGGCAGCGTGACCATTGCGCGCGGGCGCGTGGTCCGAGGAGTTGGCATGCGACGGTTCCCTCCGGCTTTCGACCTGGTGCCCGACCAGGTGGCGCAGGTCATCCAGTTGGCCGGGTTGGCTCCTTCGCCGCACAACAGCCAGCCTTGGCGGTTCCGGGTGCTGCCGCACGTCATCGAGGTGCACGCCGACCGCTTCGGATGGCTGGCCGACGTCGACCTGACCGACCGCGAGCTTCGGATGGCCTGCGGTGCGGCGCTGATGAACCTCCGGCTCGCGTTGGCGCACGCGGGCGTGCAGCCGGTGGTGACGTTGTTGCCCCGGCTCGCGGGGCCCACCGTGGTGGCCGAAGTGCGCAGCGGCGGCCACCAGCGTCCGGAAGCCGAGCAAATCGCCCTGGTAGAGGCGATTTCGGATCGGCGCACCCACCGGCGGCCATTCCATCCGACCGCGGTGTCCGTCGAGTGCCGACGCGGTCTGGTGCAAGCGGCTCGCGCCGAGAACGCCTGGTTGCACCTGATCCAACCGTCCGAACGCGGCGCCTTGGAGCGCCTCGTGCACCGCGCCCGCCTGACCCGACTGGGAGATGGGGGCAACGAGCTGGCCGCTTGGACCGGATCGCCCGCGGACGCCGAATCGGAGGCGACGGCCGAGTTCGATCCGAACCCGTTGCTGGCCGTGCTGGGCATGCTGCGCAGCAGCCCGGAAGACGAGCTGCGCGCCGGGCAGGCGCTGCAACGCGTCTGGTTGACCGCCACGGCGCGCGGGCTGGTGGCCGCGACGCCGCCGGAAATGGCGGCAGTCCCGGACATTCGCGACGACTTGCGCCGACTGCTCGGTGGTTCGATCCAGCCCCACGCGTTGCTGCGGATCGGCTACGGCGCCCCATCCCCAGCGGCACCGCGGCGCGATCCGGGCGAACTGCTCATCGACGCGTTCCCCGCCTCGAACCGGACGTGACCGATCAACCGGGGAATGGGCTCGTCCTGCGGCCGGGATCCGCCACGGACTCCGCGCCGAAGCCGGTCGGCCAATTCGTCGAGGAACCAGTCGAGCACCGACTGGGCTACCTCCGCGTCGGCGGTCGCGCCCCTGCCCAGCGCTTCCTTGCGCGCCCGCCCGAAAATCCGGATCTCCTCGCACAGTTGCTCGTACGGGAGGTCGCTGCACCTCGTGATCAAATCCATGCCAGACCACTCCAGTGGCCAATCGAGCGATCGGAGACCCGCATCGCGGCGTGCCTCCGACCTCTCTCCCCCAGTGTTGAATCCCCGAACCAGGTCGAGGAATGTCGCCGATCGACTGCTTCGTGCGCACCTGATCCAAAGATAGCCGCCTCCGTCGACCATTTTCCTCACCCACATGGGGATATGTTGGAAATTTACCGTCATATGTGAAATGAAGTCATAAACCGACACGAGTGCCCGGTGGCGGAAAATCTGGCGAAAGTTCGGACTTCCGGCGAACCAGATCGTCCGCTGCGCGTCTATACGGAGGAGTGGGAAAGCACGACTGGAGGATCATGTCCGACAAACCGAGCCAGGCGCCGCAACCAGCCGATGCAGCCGAGCGGGAGGTACCACCCGAAACTCCCGCTGAGACGGCTCCAGGCGCCGAGCAGGACCAGCCGGTTGACGCGTCGGACAACGCGGACGGCGGAACGGATGGCGAATCCGAGGCGACGCCCGTCGTCGCATCGGTGGGACTGCCTCCGATGCAGCCGATGCAGTCCCCGCCGGTGCCGATGGCCCCGATAGCGCAGCAGCCCCGGCCCACCGGATGGGCTTACCCGCCACCGCAGCCGATGCCGCCGATGTTCGACGGTTATTGGCTGAGTCCGAACGTCTCCGGTGCGCCGGTCGCATTGCTCGCGGCGCTGATCGGCGGCGTCGCCGCCGCGGTCTTCCTGCCCTTGGACAGCCCCGGAATCGGCTGGCCGTTGCTCGGACTGGCCACCGCCGCCGGACTTTTCCTGGTGGGCCGCAAGGCCGAACGCAAGGTCCACATCGGACGGTTGTTATGGGCGGGTGCGGCGCTGCTGCTGCTGGCGGTGTGCGCTTTCCGCGCGGCCGAATGGCTTTCCGCCCTGTGCGTGATGACCGCTGCGGTCGCCGGAATGCTCGCGGTATCCGGTGGACGCAGCGTCCGCGCGTTCGCGATGGCCGCTGTCGCGATTCCAGTGGCCGCGTTCCGCGCCGTGCCCTGGACCGTGCGGGGAGTGCGAGGGCTCGGGCCGGGAAAGGGCGGACTGCGACTCGTGCTGTCCCTCGCGGTCGCGCTCCTGCTGCTGGTCATCTTCGGCGCGCTGTTCGCCGGGGCCGACGACAACTTCGCCGACCTGGTCTGGGCCGTGCTGCCCAGCCTCGACGCGGAAACGCTCTTCCGCTGGACATTCCTGCTCGCCTTCTTCGGGTTCGCCGCCCTGGGCGCCGCGTTCACCCTGCTCCGGCCACCGGTTCGGACGGAGCCGACGGTCGAGGTCAAAACCTTGCGCCGACTCGAATGGGCACTGCCGATCGGCCTGCTGGTGGCGCTGTTCGCGGCGTTCATCGCGGTGCAGAGCACGCCGATGTTCGGCGGCGGCGAGCACGTGCAGAACACCGAGCGCCTGACCTACGCCGGCTACGCGCGCAGCGGCTTCTGGCAGCTGATGGTCGTCACGATCCTCACCCTGCCGATCATCGGCGGCGCGGCCCGTTGGGCGCCCAAGCGCACCAGGTTCGACCGCAACCTGCTGCGCGGCCTGGCCGGGATGCTCGCGGTGCTGACGTTGCTGATCGTGGTCTCCGCGCTCATCCGCATGTGGGCCTACCAGGACGCCTACGGCTACACGGTGATGCGCCTGCTGGTGATGTCCTGCGAACTGTGGCTGGGCGTGGTGTACCTGCTGGTCATCGCCGCTGGTGTCCGGCTGCGGGCGAGTTGGCTGCCCGCCGCGGTCGTCGGCACGGCGATGGCGGCCCTGCTGGCGCTGGCGGCGATCAACCCCGAGGGGCTGATCGCCGAACGCAACGTCGCCCGCTTCCAGGCGACCGGCAAGCTCGACGACTGGTACCTCATGGGCCTGTCCACCGACGTGCTCCCGGCCCTGCGGAACCTGCCGGACCCGCAGCGCGCGGAGATCACCGCCGACATCATCGAGGACCTGGACGACGACACGACCTGGCGATCCTGGAACCTCTCCCGCCACCTGGCAGGCTGACCCGCCGCCGGAAGGACACCTCCGGCGGCCAGCACGGTCAGCCCAGTTCGCTGAGCCGCTCGCGGTACTCCTCGGAGCTGAGCTCGCCTCGGGCGTAGCGCTCGGCGAGGAGGTCCTTCGCCCGCCCCAGACCGGAGCGCGGTCTCCCCCGCACCGCCAACCAGATCACCGTGCCGATCAGCGCGGCGACCAGCAGCAGGAAGAACAACCCGATCAGCCATCCCGGACCGCCGTGCGGTCCGTACCAGCCGGGATTGCCCCACGGCGCCAAGAACTCGGTCAACATCGCTGCCACCTCCGTGGTCATCAGGACTGCTTGCCGGTTCAGCTTCGGCTCGGCGGGCTCCGATGTCGTCGGTCAGCGAGCGACAGTTGAACTACCGCACGCAACGTAGCGGGCGTACGCAGGCAGTCGACTAGAACGGCGACCTGCCCTTCCGAGTGACCGCCGGGCGCGCCGATCGGGTGTTGACGTCCCCTCGGACCGGCAGCCACCATTGCGCCATGCGCAAAGAGGTGCGCGATAAGCAACATCGGCGTTGACGGTCGCCGCGCGGCCGGGAGTTGTTGGGAGTTGCTGATGCGGATCCTCCTCGCCGACGCCTTCCCGGCGGCTTACCTGGCTGAGCTGGCCGAACGCGGTCACGACTGCGACTACCACCCGGAGACCACCACCGACCAGCTCGCCGAGCGGCTCACCGGTCATGCCGTCCTGGTCGTCCGCAGCACCAAGGTCCCGGCCTCGGTGCTCGACGGCGCTGACGCGCTGCGCATGGTCATCCGAGCCGGATCCGGCACCAACACCATCGACTGCGCCGCGGCGTCCCGACTCGGGATCTACGTCTGCAACGTCCCCGGACGCAACGCGATCGCGGTCGCCGAACTGGCCTTCGGGCTGCTGCTCGCACTGGACCGCAACATCTGCGACAACGTCACCGACCTGCGCGCCGGGCGCTGGGACAAGAAGCGCTACTCCCGCGCACGTGGAATCCTCGGCCGTCGGGTCGGTGTCATCGGCTTGGGGCGGATCGGTCTCGCGTTCGCCGAACGAGCCGCCGCATTCGGCACCGAGGTGTACGCCGTCGCCAAACCGGACCGCTCCTCGGAGACCCTGCACCGCGCTCGGGCGATCGGTGTGCACTTCGTCGACGACCTGACCACCCTCGCGCGGACCTGCGACGTGCTGTCCCTGCACCTGCCCGCCAGCGACACCACCCGGCACCTGATCGACGGCGACCTGCTCGCCCAGGTGCAGCCGGGCACCATCATCTTGAACACCTCGCGAGGCGAACTCATCGACGAGGACGCGCTCATCGAGGCGATGGAGAGCAAGGGCGTCCGCGCCGGTCTCGACGTGTTCGCCGACGAGCCCACGACGAGCTCCGGAACCATCGGGTCTCGACTGGCCAAGCACCCGAACGTCTACGGCACGCACCACATCGGGGCCTCCACCGAGCAGGCCCAGCAGGCGGTGGCGGCCGAAGTGGTGCGGATGGTCGACGCCTTCGCATCCGGCACCGCGCTGCACTGCGTGAACCTCGACGAAGCACGATCCCCGCAGCCCGCAACGCATTCCGGCGATCTGCCGTGAACGCCCCACCGATCCGGCAGGACGCGCCGGACCACCGCGGCAACACGGGCATCACCGCACGGCCGCCTCGCGTGCTGGTGAACGGCCACCCGACAGACCCCGCAGTCGTCGTGTACCGGGTGGAAATCGGTCGGCACCGGCAGACCGGAGTCGTCGTCGAGGTGTCCATCAACGACTACCGCACCGGGCGCATCCGCCGCCACGAGGACACCCAACCCGCCCGCGTGCGCCAAATCGACGAGCTGACCGAGGCAACCGGAGTCGAACAGATGCCGGTGATGTTGGTCCACAGAGGACATCTGCACGCCCGGTTGGGCGAAATCACCGCTGCCCGGCCCGAAGTGCACGTGACGAGCAAGGGCGTCGCCCACTCCGTCTGGATCCGGCGCGAGGCGGACCTGATGCACGCGCTGAACGAAGAGATCAGCCGGATCAGCACGCTTTACATCGCCGATGGTCACCACCGGATGCTCGCCGCGGAACGCTACGCCGCCCGCCGACGGCACCTCGGCGACGACCACCCCAGCGCTTTCACCCTGGCGGCGCTGTTTCCGAGCGACGAGATGCGCATCCTCGGGTACCACCGCTGCTTCGCGCTGTCGAAGGGATCATCCGCCCAGGACGTGCTCGACCGGCTCGCCGCACAATCCGTGACCGCGCGCATCGAAGAATCCGCCGCCCCGGAGACCGAACGCGGCGTCGTGGCGGTGGGTCTCGGCGGTCGGTGGTACCGGCTGTCGCTGCGCAGCCGCCCCGGACCCGACGCCTTCGCCATCGACGAAGAGCTGCTGCCGAAGCTGCACGACCTCACCGACCACCAGGTCCCGACCGCACCCAACCGGCACCACGCGATGGAGACCTGCTGGTGCGAAACCGAAAACGCGATCCGCCTGATACCGCACCCGCCGACGATCGAGGACGTGCTGGCCACCTCGGACGCGGGCCTGCTGATGCCGCCCAAGTCGACCTGGTTCGACCCGAAACCGAACCCCGACCTGTTCCGCCGCTCACTCACCGGCAGCTAGATGCTGTCCAGAACCCGCGGCGGTGCGAGCTGAGTCCCACACCGCAAGCGGCTACGCCGCTTACAGAACAGCGCCTAAAGTTCTAGTAGCAGGCGAACGTGCTTCGGGAACATCGAAAGCGGCAGGAGGCAAGCGTGCAGCCACGAACCGTCGCGGCAGGCGAAGAGCGGGATTGGAGCGGTCGGCTCGCCCGGCGCACTGCCGGTGAGGATGGCTCGATCACCGCGATCTTGGCGCTGGCCAACGCACCCGACGTGCTCAACTTCTCCGGTGGCTTCCCCGCCCCTGAGATGTTCCCGACCGAGATCGTCGGCGACCTCGCGACGCGCCTGTTCCGCGAGGACGCCGCGGTCAGCATGCAGTACTCGGCCAGCCAGGGCATCGAAAGCACTCGGGACGCGATCGCCGAACACCTGTCCCGCATCGAGGGGCGACGACCCTCCGACGCCGAACTGATGATCACCAGCGGTGGAATCGACGCGGTCACGCTGATCTCGCGGAGCATGCTCGATCCCGGCGACGTGGTCGCCGTCGAAGAACCGACCTACCTCGGCGCCGTGAGCGGGTTCACCGGCTGGAACGCCGTCATGCGCGGCCTGCCGATGGACGCGGAGGGCCTGGTCGTGGCGGAGCTGGAGGAGCTGATCGGCTCCGGGGTGCTGCCGAAGTTGCTCTACGTCATCCCGGAGTACCAGAACCCGAGCGGGCGGGTGCTCAGCGAGTCGCGGCGCCGGGCGCTGATCGAGGTGTGCCGCAGGCACGGCGTCCTCATCGCCGAAGACGTCGCTTACCGCGAAATCGGTTTCACCGGCGAGCGGCTGCCCAGCCTTTGGTCGATGGCGCCGGACTGCGTGGTCCAACTCGGCACCTTCTCGAAGACCTTCTTCCCCGGTGTGCGGCTCGGCTGGGCCGCCGGGCCGCCCCAGGTGATCGCGCAACTGGGCGTCGCCAAGCAGAACTCCGACCAGTGCGCCGGGGCTCTCGGACAGCGCTTGGTCGAGGCGTTCCTGCGCGGTGGGCACTTCGACGGCCAGGTGCGCCGCCAGCGGGAGTTCTACCGGACCCGCGGCATGGCGATGGATGCGGCCCTCAAGCGCCACCTGCCCGATGACGTCACCTGGGCGACCCCGACCGGCGGTTTCTTCTGCTGGGTCGGCGTTCCCGGCGTGGACACCGAAAACCTGGCCCACGCGGCGCAGGCGAACCAGGTCGCCTTCGTCCCCGGTGCCCCGTTCTTCGCCGAGCGCGTGGAAAACCACTTCGCGCGGTTTTCCTTCAGCCGCGCGACGGAGGAGGAGATCGACGAAGGAATCGCCCGCATCGCACAGGCGATCGAGTCGCTGCGCGCCCCCTGAACCCGGTGTTCAGCCGGGCTGGAACGAGCCCGGCTCGGTGGAGGCCGCGGGCAGGATGCCCGCCGCGGTCTTGGTGATCGATTCGAGGGCGCGGGCGACGGCCGGATTGTCCCGGCCGCCCCGGCGGGTCGCGGCGAGGATGCGACGGGCCGGGGCGGGTTCGCCGCGCAGTCGGACGCGCGCCACCGGCCAGTCGCCGGGTAGCCGGGCCAGCCGGGGCACCAGGATGACGCCGAATCCGTGGGCGACCATTGCGGTGCCGGTGTCCCATTCGTCGGCGTAGTGCGCGATGTCCGGGCTGAAGCCCGCCGCCATGCACGCCGTGATCACCAGTTGGTGGTAGGTGCTGCCCGGCCGACCGACTATCCACGATTCGTTCGCCGCGTCGGCCAGCGTCACCGCTGGACGGGTGGCCAGCGGGTGCCCGTCGGGCGTGACCAGGTCGAGCGGGTCGTCGAGCAGCGGCTGCTGGTCGAAGCGCGCATCCGACAGCGGTGGTGTGTCGGCCGTGACGATCACCAGCGCCAGGTCGGCATCGCCAGCCAACAGCAGATCGAAGCAGCGGGCCGGTTCGGCCTCGATCAGCCGGACGCGCAGGTTCGGCAGGCTGTCGCGCAGTTCCGCGGCGGCCGGGGGCAGCAGATGCGTTGCGGCAGTTGAAAAACCGCACAGGGTGAACGATCCGCCGGGTTCATCGGCATGCGCGGCCAGGTCCGCTTGCGCGCGCTCCCACTGCGCGTAGAGCAGTTCCGCGTGGTGCAGCAGCGCGTGCGCGGCTGCCGTCAAACGAATTCTGCGCCCCTGCGGCACGACCAGTTCCACCCCCAGCTCCGCCGACAACTGGCGCAGCTGGTACGAGACCGCCGAGGGCGTGTAGTGCAACGCCTGTGCCGCAGCCGTAACAGTCCCGTGCTTCGCGACGAGCTGCAGCACTCGAAGCCGACTGTCAATCATGCAAGCAGTTTGCACGATTGCCTGCATGAACGTTTGATTGTCCGCAAGCGTTGCGGGCGCCACGCTTGCGGTGTGCCGGTCGTGGACCGGCCGAGCGAATCCCCCACCGGACCGAACGGAATTCGCGAGGAGCGCCATGCGCACCGATCCCCTGCTCCAGCCCTTCACCATCAAGCAGCTCACGCTGCGCAACCGAGTGGTCAGCACCTCGCACGAACCCGCCTTCGCCGTCGACGGCCTGCCCCAGGACCGCTACCGGCTGTACCACGTGGAGAAGGCGCGCGGCGGGGTCGGGCTGACCATGATCGGCGGCTCCGCGGTGGTGTCGCCCGACAGCCCGCCGTCCTTCGGCAACCTGCTGCTCTACCGCGACGACGTGGTGCCGTGGCTGCGTCGGCTCGCCGACGACGTGCACGCCGAAGGAGCTGCGGTGATGTGCCAGATCACGCACCTGGGCAGGCGCACCAGCAACTACTCCGGCGACTGGCTGCCGGTGCTGTCCGCCTCGCCGCTGCGCGAACCCGCGCACCGCGCCTTTCCCAAGGCGGCCGAGCAGTGGGACCTCGACCGCATCGTGCAGGACTACGCCGACGCTGCCGCACGCTGCCGGGCGGGCGGTCTCGACGGCGTCGAAATCCAGTCGTACGGCCATTTCCTGGACAGCTTCCTATCCCCGACGACGAACCACCGGCGCGACGAGTTCGGCGGGGACCTGGCCAACCGCACGGCGTTCCCGCGTCGGGTCATCCGGGCGGTTCGGGCGGCGGTCGGGCCGGATTTCATCGTCGGCATCCGCATGATGATGGCTGAAGACCGACCCGACGGGCTGGTCCTCGACGACGCCCTGGGGGCGGCGCGGTCCTACCTCGCCGACGGCATCGACTTCATCAGCACCATCCGGGGTTCGATCGAGAGCGATGCCGCCCTGGCGAAGGCGATCCCGTCCATGGGCACGCCTTCGGCGCCGTTCCTGGAGTTCACCGGCGAGATCAAGCGCCTGCTCGACGTCCCGGTGATGCACGCCGGTCGCATCGCCGACGTCGCCACCGCGCGGCACGCCGTGCGCGACGGGCTGCTGGACCTCGTCGGGATGACCCGAGCCCAGATCGCCGACCCGCACCTGGTCGCCAAGGTCGCCGCCGGGGCGGAGGACCGCATCCGGCCGTGCGTCGGGGCCAGCTACTGCCTCGATTCGATCTACGACTCCGGTGACACCAAGTGCATCCACAACCCCGCCACGGGGCGGGAGCGCCACTTGCCGCACACCGTCGCACGCGCTGCCGAACGCCGCAAAGCCGTGATCGTCGGCGGCGGCCCGGCGGGTCTGGAAGCGGCTCGGGTGCTCGGCGAACGCGGTCACGAGGTCGTCCTGTACGAGGCGAGCGACGTGCCGGGCGGGCAGGTGCGGATCGCCGCGTCCAACCCCCGCAGGCGGGATCTCCTCGGCATCGTCGATTGGCGCGTCGACGAGTGCAAGCTGCTCGGTGTCGATCTGCGGTGCGGGATTCTGGCCGAGGCGGCGGACGTCCTCGCGGAACGGCCGGACGTCGTGCTCATCGCCACCGGTGGCACGCCGAACCTGGCATTCCTCACTGCTGGCAGCGATCACGTGCTCGATACGTGGGACGTGCTCAGCGGCGCGTCGCATCCCGCGGGGCGAGTGCTGGTCTACGACGACAACGGCGCGTATCCGGGCATGGACGCCGTCGAAGTATTGGCCCACCGGGGAACCTCGATCGAATACGTGACCCCGGAACGGATGCTCGCGCCGGATGTCGGCAGCCTGAATTCCCCCGCATACCTGCGAGTTTTCGCCGAGCACGCGGTGGAGGTCACGCTGGCCAACCGGCTGCGGTCGGTGCGCCGCGCGGCCGACGGCCGCCTGATCGCGACGCTGTGCAGCGAATACGCCGCGGTCGAGACCGAGCAGGTGGTGGACCACGTGGTCGTGGAGCACGGAACGCTGCCCAACGACGATCTCTACCAGGAGTTGCTGCCCGATTCGAGCAACTTGGGCGAAGTGGACCACCGCGCCCTGCTGGCGCTCGAACCGCAGCGCGTCACCCGCAACCACGCCGGGCGCTACCAGCTGTTCCGGGTCGGCGACGCCGTTACCAGCCGCAACATCCACGCTGCCGTGTTCGACGCGCTGCGGCTGTGCCTACCGATGTGAAGGGGTTGCAGCGAGTTGGTCGTGGGGGGGGGAACCGGGGGGGGGCCCCCGTTTGGCCAACACCCCCCCCCCCACGGGTATGGGGGGGGTGAGGAGGGGCAACCGGGGGCCCCCCCCCCACCCCCCCCCC
>NZ_JALBWV010000049.1 GCF_022678645.1 Saccharopolyspora soli
TTGATCTCACCAGCAATCGCCGGTTCCAACGCCGCGTAGTCGTAATCCAACTCCGGCAAAACGTACCGCGCCATCGTCGTTCCCTCCGTCGATCTCGTCCGATCGACGAAAGTCTGAAACTTCCAGCGCACTGCAGGTCAATCCCGCCTGTGAGGTGGCATCGATCACGTTTCACCCTGTTCGGCGAGCAACTGGGCCACTACTCTGCGCTCCAGCACGGTTACTCGGAGGCATGATGTCGGAACACGCCAAGCTCCCGCAGGACCTCGACCCGGACCGCCCGAGCGGGGCTCGGATCTACGACTTCTTCCTGGGCGGTAGCAGCAACTTCACATCCGACCGCATGCTGGCCCGGCGAGTGCTGGCAGTCGCCCCGGACATGCGGCGCAATGCCGTGGCCAACCGCGCCTGCCTGCACCGGGTGGTGCGGATGTGCCTGGCCGCCGGCGTGCGGCAGTTCCTGGACATCGGCTGCGGCATCCCGACGATCGGCACGCCGCACGAGGTCGCCCAGCGGCTGGATCCGAGTGCGCGGGTGGTCTACGTCGACAACGAGCCGGTCGCCGTGACGCACGGCGAACTGGTCCTCGCCGGAAACCCGAACGCCGCCATCGTGCGCGCGGATCTGCGCGACACCGAAGAGGTGCTGACCGCGGACGCGACCAGGCGGCTGCTCGACTTCGACCGGCCGGTGGCGGTGCTGATGTTCGCCGTGCTGCACCACATCTCCGACCGCGACGATCCCGCTGGGACGTTGCGCAGCTATCTGGCCGCCCTCGCCCCCGGCTCCTTCCTGGCCTTGACCCACCTGACCGCCGATCACGCGCCCGAGGCCATGCGCGCCGTCACCGAACTGCTGCTGGACAGCCAGCATCCGGGCACTCCGCGCAGCAAGGCGTACCTGGAGTCCCTTTTGGACGGCCTGGAGCTGCTCGAACCAGGCGTGGTGCCGATCGCGGAATGGCGACCGGAGCACGGCGATGCGGACCTGGCAACGGCGGCGCCGCTCGGTTACGCCGCGGTGGCGCGAAAACCGTGATCAATCCAACATCACCCCAACGGGTCAGCTGAATAGGCCGTCCGCGCTGGTCAAACCGACATCATTCGGAAAATCGGAACATATCGCCTTGATACGGTGGCGAACGTGCCCGAGATGACCACGAAGCGTCCCGGCCAAGCCTCGGGCCGGAGCAGCCGCAAGGTCAGCTGGGATGTCGTGCGCACCGGCTGCGTCGTGCTCGTGATGCTCTACCACGCCACGTTCCTAAGCACGTACCTGCACCCGGAGTTGACCCCGCGCACGTTCGTCTTCCCCTACCAGGTCGGTGCAAGCCTGCTGCTGGTGGTCTCGGCGTACTTCGCGTGCGTGACCATCGGCCGCGGCACCGTGCTGCGCTACTGGTGGGGACGCATCGCCCGGTTGCTCCCGCCGTTCCTCGGCGCGGTGGTGGTGATCTTCCTGGTGCTGCGCTGGGCCGCGATACCGGGCTGGTTCTACCCGAGCTTCGCCGATCTGGGGTGGAACCTGCTGATGCTGTGGAACTGGAAACCGGCGGCCTACTGGTTCATCGACGGTTCACATTGGACGGTGCCGCTGCAGCTGATGGGCTTCACCGCCGCCGCGTTGTTGTTCAGCACCAGTTGGGGTCACGGTCGGCGGATCGTCGTGGTGCTGTGGGCGGCGGTGCTGGTGCCGATCGCGCAGTGGCCGCTGCGGGTGTCCGACCTCTCCGAGGCGTACCGCACGGTCGTCGACGGCATCGGCATGCACCGCTGGCACCTGTTCGTCGTCGGGGTGGCGATCTGGTTGTGGTCGACCCGGCGCATCGGGCTGGGGCACTTCGCGGCGCTGCTGGTCACCTGCATGCTCGGCCAGGCGCTGCACAACTACTCCGAGACGCCGGAGGGCCTGATCGCGGACTGGGGCTCGACGGTCGCGGTGTGCGTCGGAATGGTCGTGGTGGCGCTGACCGCTCGCGGCCCGGACTGGGACCGGTTCATCCCGAACTGGCTGGCCGCTCGGGTTCGCTGGTTCGCCGGGATCTCCTACGGCGTCTTCCTGACGCACCAGGCGATCGGCTACGTGGTCATGCGCGAGCTCGACGAGATCGGCGCCAATCCCCTCGTGCAGACGGCCGCGATGCTGATCACCGGCACGATCCTCGGCTGGGCCCTCACCCACGCCGTCGAACGCCCCACCCACCGGTTCCTGATGCGCACCTACGACCACCTCGCCGCCTGGCGCGCCAAGATGAGATTGGGGTGAAGGGCACCTTCGACCGGCTTAGAGGGTGCGCGGATTGGCTTGCGTGGCGGTGCGGGTAGCGGAACCCGACGACCCCCTCGACATGCCCAATCCGCGCGAGTTCTTACTGGGTAAGAGGTGCCCTTCACCCTTCACCGGACAGGTCGACGACAGGTACTCAGATCGGTCGGCGGGTCAGGGGTTCCACGTCCAGTCGGGTGATCCGCAGCGCCGGGGCTTCCACATCGGCCCAGCGCCGCACGGTCGCTTCGGCTTCGGCGCGCTGCTGCGCGGGCAGACCGGCGATCTTGGCGCCGTGATTCGCGCCGGGGACCAGGTAGCTGTAGGAGTCCTCGGTGTCCGGGCCGATGGTGAACGGTTCCGCGCTCCACGGGTCGCGCTCGCCGTTGACGAACATCAGCTCCGAGCCCTCGTCCCGGACCCACGCGTCGACCGGCCGCATCGCACCGGGGTTGAACCGCATCGGGATGTCGCGCGGCACCAGGTTGCGGGGTTGGCTCAACTCCCGGTGGTGCAGCAGATCGGCCAGCGGTTCGTCGGAGACGTACGGCCAGCCGAGTTGCGTACCGGCCTGGAAGTAGTACGGCGTGTACGGTTCGATGCCCTGGTCGGTGTAGAAGGAGAACTGCACGGTCTCGTCGAAGAACGCGTAGATTTCGTCGGTGCTCGCACCGGGCGCCGGGATCTTTGCGCAGTCCTGCTGGCCGCGGTACTGCCAGAACGCGAACGGCGCGTCGAGCACCACCATCTCCAAGCCGCGGTCGATGTCGCCGATGATCCGATCGAAGGTCAGCCCCTCGGAGTCGGCGTAGGCGCGGAACTTCGCCAGCATCTCGTCCCGCCGCAGCAGTGCCTCGCGCTGCACGGCGGTCAGCGCATCGCGGCAGGCCGCGTCGGTGCCGACGCTGGCCAGGAACGCGTCGTAGCGGTCCCGGTCGTTGTTGACGTCGTTGGGCGCCACGTAAGCGACCGTGCCGTCCACGTCGTCGGGGTAGAAGCGGCGGTGGTAGACCGCTGTCATGCCGCCCTTGCTGGCCCCGGTGGTGATCCATTCCCGCTGGTAGATCGCCTGCAACGCGGAGATCACGCGGTGCTGGTCGGTGGCGGCCTGCCAGATGTCCAGATCGTCCCAGTCGGCGGGCTCCGGCCGGGACGGGGTGAAGAACCGGTGTTCCAGGTTGATCTGGTTGCCGTCGATCAGCTGGGTCGGCTCGGTGCGGGTGACGTTGGTGGGCAGCTCGTAACCGGTCGTGTAGAGCACGGTCGGCCGCTCGACATCGCGGTGCAGCAGGGTGAGGCGCTGTTGGAAGTTGCCCGCTTCCGGGTGCCGATGATCGTTCGGCTGCGTGAAGGTCAGGTCGAACAGCCGGAATCCCGGTTCGGTGGGCCGTTCGCCGACGACGGTCAAACCGGGCACGGCCGCCAGGCGATCCCGGATGTCGTCATCCGCCGGGGCCGCCCCGACCGGGGTGCCGAGCAGCAACATGCCGAACGCCACCGCGATGGTGACCAGACCGCGCAAATTCACAACGCCTCCCGCCGCGCCAAGACCAACATGCAACCTAGTTCCCGCAGTGCTGCGACGGGAAGGTTTCGGCGTGTTCTCGCCGTTGCCAGCCGCTTCTGGTGGAATCTTCGCCGCAGGCTGCCGAAACCGCTCCTGGAAGGACGAATCGATGCCGAACGAACAGCTGCCGCCGGACGTGCTGGAGCTGCTGGCCCGCCCCAACCCGGCGGTGATCGCCACGGTCAATGCCGAGGGCGCGCCGATCACGGTGGCCACCTGGTACCTGTGGGACAGCGGGAAGGTACTGGTCAACATGGACCGCAGCAGGGTCCGGCTGAAGCACATCAGGGCTGATCCGCGGGTGTCGCTGACCGTGCTGGACGACGAGAACTGGTACCGGCACGTCAGCTTGCGCGGCCGGGTGGTCAGCCTGGAGGACGACCCGGACCTCACCGACATCGACCGGTTGGCCCAGCACTACCGCAACGAGCCCTACCCGGTCCGCGACCAGCCGCGGATCAGCGCCTGGATCGAAGTGGACAGCTGGCACAGCTGGGGCCGCTGACCAACGCCGCGCCCCGGTGCTGCGAGAGCGGAACTCCCACCCGGCAAAACCGGACGGGAGTCCCGCTCACCAACTCAGCTCGGCACCGGCACACGCGATCAGTGCATGACGGTGTTCTTGCTTTTGAAGCGGCGCAGCCGCTTAGGCCACCCCCGCAACCGGCACTGCCGCGGGTTCTCAGAAGCCTTCTCGCGAGGACAGCCCCGACGTGGTGTATGGCATACATGATGTCGGGGATCCCGGAGACGAGAAGGCTTCTGAGGTTCCGCTACCCGCACCGCCACGCAAAACAACCACCAAAATTGTTTTACGCCGGAGTTGTCGCTGCGTCTGGTTCTGGTACGGGTTCCTCGTCGCGCTGCTTGGGCACCGTGACCTCGTCCGCCGGAACTTGTCCGTTGTAGACGACCTCGCCGACGTAGGCGTCCGACCCCTCGCTGGGCTCGCCAGCCTCCGTCGCCGCCAGGAACGGCTCCGCCGTGCTCAGCACCTGCTGCGCGGCTCGGACCCGCTCCGCGAGGCCCTGCCGCATCCGCAACATCGTCTCGGCGTACTCGTCGGCCCGCCGCATCCGCCGCTCCGCTTCCGCGGTGGCCTCTCGGACCCGGCGCTGCGCTTCCTCGCGGCTGGCCTGCTCGCGCTCGGCCAGGATGCGCATCGCCTCTTCCCGGCGCGCGGCCATCGACAACTCGAAGTCGCGCTCGACCTGGGTGCGCCGTTCCTCCGCCTCAGCGTCCAACCGGCGGCGGCACTGCTCGGCTTCCCGCGCCATCGCCTGGACCTCGTCGCGGGTGCGCGCCAGCATCTCGTTGCGCTGCTGTTCGGACTGGCGGCGCCATTCGTCGGCCTCCGCCACCAGCTTCTCGTACCGGTTGCGGAGGTCGGCCGCGGCCTGCTCGGATCGCGCCCACTCGTGCTCGGAAGCGGCCTGGGCGGCGGCAACGATCTCGTCCGCCTCGTCCTGCGCAAGCCGGACCATCCGGCGTAACCGGTCCGACAGGGCGGCCGCCTCGATCGGCGAGCGCGCCTGCTCGTCGAGCTGCTGCTTGAGCAACTCGACCTCGGCGCGCGCCTCGTTGAGCTGCGTGCTCAGATCGCCGACCTGGCTGAGCGCCGAATCGCGATCTTCGGTGACCAGCCGGATCTCGGCCTCGGTCTGCTGGATGTAGAACTTCACCTGCGATCGACGGAACCCGTACCACACCGTGTCAAAATCCGACTTCAACGGCACCAGTTCACGGTCTTCAATCTGCCCCACGGTCTCACCCCGCTCGGTTGATCAACATTGCTGGGAGCGAGCCACGCCCCGACGCGGCAAGTCCGTTGTACACCGGAGAAGCGTCCTGCGATGTGCTCCGCCGGGCTGAACCGATCAGCCTTAGCAGCTCGCGGATGCGCGGTGCCTACGGATCGCTGGACCCATTCTCCACCGGGGCGGTGATGGAGATCAACTGTTCGGATTCCGGTGCAATGCAACAGTCATCCGATGTTGACCATCCGGACACCAGGGGCGAATTGCCTGCTGGAATCAGGTTTTCGGGACAGACCGCAGCACCCGCTGGAATATCATCTCGATTTCGTCTCGGCTCGGCACCGATTCCCGGACGATGCCCTGCAGCAGCAAACCGCAGAACACGGCGGACAGCACGCGACCGGTCGCCGGGTCGGTGTACGAGGCGAACCACTCCGCCAGCGCGGCGTCCCATTCCTGGCTGATCTGACGCAACGCGGGCTTGTGCAGCGCAGCGATGTAGAGCTGGTGCTCGACCGCGGTCTGCGACCGGGCCGGGCCGAGGTAGTGCAGCACCAGATCGGTCAGCGCGACGGCGAGATCACCGTTGCGGTCGAGCTGTTCGGCCCAGTCGCGCAAGTGCTCGACGTCGTCTTCGGCCGCCAGCCGCAGCGCGCTGGCCAGCAGATCGTCGAGGGTGGCGAAGTAGTACGTCGTCGAACCCAGCGGAACACCGGCCGCAGCCGCCACGGCACGGTGCGTGATCTTCTCCACGCCGCGTTCGGCGGCGACCGCGATCGCGGCACGCGCGATGCGCTCGCGGCGATCCGGGTCCTTGCGGCGTGCGGTTGGCGCAGGCTCGGTGGTCGACATGAGCTTCGGCGCTCCTCCGGTACGTACGTCCCACAACTCCGTCCAGCCTGCCATGCCGACCCCCGAACGCGATGCGGCCCAGCTCACCCGTCCGGCGTTCCCGCTGTTCATCCCGCATTTTCCGACGCTTGACAAAGCCCGCGACAACACGATGATGTACAGATGTACAGCATTGGTGTTAGGGTTTTTGGCGGCACTGCGCCGGGACCAACTGAAAACCCACCACCGAATGGCGCACCTGGAGGTGAATTCCCGCAACACCGCGGGTCAGCGGTCCCATTTGGTGAATTCCACACCGATCCGGTACTCGCGGCGCATTCGTCGCCACGCATTCGGTGGCGGGCCGATCCGGATCACGGCAACGTGGGGCGCACCAGCGCCAGAAGTGCACATCCGGGCAGTTCTGGCGCGAATAGCACAACCGACAGCACGGGGAAACGAACCATGCCGCAAGCTGCGAATTCAGCAGCCACGCTGTTCATCGACGGCGAGTGGGTGTCTGCCGCCGAAGGGCGCACCCGCGAGATCCGCTGCCCGGCCGACGGTGCGTTGGTGGCCACCGTCGACGAGGCGGGTCCCGCCGACGCCACCCGCGCCATCTCCGCCGCGCGCCGCGCCTTCGACGACGGCGCTTGGCCGACCACCTCGCCGTGGCAACGCGGTGACCTGCTGCTGCGGGTCAGCGACATCCTGATGCGCGACAAGGCCACCTTCGCCCGCGCCGAATCGCTGGACACCGGCAAGCGGCTGGTCGAGAGCGAATACGACATCGACGACATCGCCGCCTGCTTCCGGTACTTCGGCAAGATCGCCGGTACCGACGCGGGCCGCCTCGTCGACACCGGTTCGCCGGATGCGATCAGCCGCGTGCAGTACGAGCCGGTCGGCGTGTGCACCATGATCACGCCCTGGAACTACCCGCTGCTGCAGGTGGCCTGGAAGGTCGCCCCGGCTCTCGCGGCGGGCAACACGTTCGTGCTCAAGCCCAGCGAACTGACCCCGAGCACCGCGATCCTGCTGGTGCGCGCGCTGACCGAGGCCGGGCTGCCCGCCGGGGTCGGCAACCTGGTGCTGGGCACCGGTGCCGAGGTCGGTTCGGTGCTGGCCGAGCATCCGGACGTCGACCTGGTGTCGTTCACCGGCGGGCTGCACACCGGGCGCAAGATCTCCGCGAGCGCGGCGGCGACGGTGAAGAAGGTCGCCCTGGAGCTCGGCGGCAAGAACCCGAACGTCGTGTTCGCCGACGCCGACTTCGAAACCGCCGTGGACTACGCGCTGACCGCGGTGTTCCTGCACTCCGGCCAGGTTTGCTCGGCCGGTGCCCGGCTGATCGTGCAGGACGAACTGCACGACGCGCTGGTCGACGAGATCGTCCGGCGCGCCGAGCGGATCCGCATCGGCGGGCCGTTCGACGACGACGCCGACACCGGCCCGCTGATCTCGGCCAACCACCTGCGGAAGGTCGACGACTACGTGGCCAAGTCGGTCGCCGAGGGCGCCGTGCTGCGCACCGGTGGCCGCCGCCCCGCGGGTGAGCGCTACGCCGCCGGGCACTACTACCTGCCGACCGTGCTCGACGAGGTCAAGCAGGGTTCCTACGCGGTCACCGAGGAATCGTTCGGACCGGTGCTGACCGTGGAGCGCTTCAGCGACGAGGACGACGCGGTGCGCATCGCCAACGACACCCACTACGGCCTGGCCGGTGCGGTGTTCACCGGCGATCCGGGCAAGGCCCAGCGGGTGGCCAACCGGCTGCGGCACGGCACCGTCTGGATCAACGACTTCCACCCCTACCTGCCGCAAGCGGAATGGGGCGGTTTCAAGCAGTCCGGCATCGGACGCGAACTCGGCCGAGCGGGACTCGGCGAGTACCAGGAGGCAAAGCACGTCTACCAGAACCTGCGCCCCGCACCGCAGAACTGGTTCCCCGAAGAATAGGGAGGAATTCGCCCTCACCCGCGGCGGTGCCGAACATCGCTGCAGGGGCCGCGCGGCTGGTCCGGCCGCGCGCTGCCCAATCCGCCGATGTCGGCGGTGTTCTTCGCGCGACGCAAACAACCACCCGATTCCGCTCCCTCCAGCATCCAGCGGGCTGGGGTGATCGGGAAAGGAGTTCCGGGCATGAGTAGCCCTGTGTCAACCCCAGTCCTCCGCAACTGCACCCCAGGGGACCGTGACGCAAACCAGCCACAAGAAACCACGCAACGGGAGATTGGACTGGACGCAACCACCACTGTGAAACGCGGAGAGGCGGGCCAGTCATGAGCGCGCCCAATTACGACGCCGAACTCAACGAGTTCGGCTACACCAACAAACTGAAGAGAAGCCTCGGCGGGTTCCACACCTTCGCCGCCGGGATCAGCTACATCTCGGTGCTCACCGGCACCTTCCAACTGTCCTACTTCGGCCTGTCCTTCGGTGGCCCCGCCTACTGGTGGTCCTGGCCGATCGTGTTCGTCGGGCAGTTGCTGGTGGCGTTGAGTTTCGCCGAGCTGGCATCGCGATACCCGATCGCGGGTTCCATCTACAACTGGGCGAAGAAGCTGGGCGGCCAGCACGTCGGCTGGCTGGCCGGTTGGATGATGCTGCTGGCCTCGATCGTGTCGATCTCGGCCACGGCGCTGGCCTACCAGAACACGCTGCCGCAGATCTGGTCCGGCTTCCAGTTCATCGGCGACGGCACCGGGAGCACCGACCAGGCGGTCAACGGCATCGCGCTGGCCCTGGTGCTGATCCTGTTCACCACCCTGGTCAACGCCTTCGGCGTGAAGCTGATGGCGCAGATCAACAGCGCCGGGGTGTTCATCGAACTGGTCGCCGCCGTGCTGCTGATCATCGCGCTGGCGCTGGTGGTGGTGAACCCGCCGACCATCGTGCTGGACACCAACGGCACCGAGTCGGCCTTCGGCGGCAGTTATCTCAGCGCCTTCCTGGTAGCCGGTATCGCCTCGTCGTACGTGATGTACGGCTTCGACACCGCAGCGTCGCTCGGCGAGGAGTCCATCAACCCGCACCGCAACGCTCCCAAGGCGATCCTGCGGGCGCTGATCGCCTCGTTCATCCTCGGCGGCCTGATCATCCTGCTCGGGCTGATGGCCACCCGCGACTTCTCCGCGCCGGAGCTGGCCGAAAGCGGCCTGCAGTTCGTGCTCAACGACGCGCTGGGCCCGCTGGTCGGCCGGTTGTTCCTGCTGGCGATCTTCGTGGCCATCACGGTCTGCGTGCTCGCGGTGCACACCGCGGCGATCCGGATCGCCTTCGCGATGGCCCGCGACAACGCGCTGCCCGCCGGTTCACTGCTGGCGCGGGTGAGCCCGCGCTTCCAGACCCCGATGATCCCGGCGGTGGTCATCGGCGTGCTCGCGGTGGCGCTGCTGCTGGTCAACATCGGGCAGCCGCAGATCTTCACCGCCGTCACCAGCCTGGCGATCATCCTGATCTACATCTCCTACCTGCTGGTCACGGTGCCGATGCTGGTCGCGCGGCTGCGCGGCAAGTGGTCGGCGCCACGGGACGAGGCCAAGCGCGACGGCCGGTTCAGCCTGGGCAAGCTGGGGCTGCCGATCAACGTGCTGGCAGTCCTTTGGGGCGCGGGCATGACGATCAACCTGGCGTGGCCGCGCCGCGAGGTCTACAACGCCGAGCCGCCGTACCACTGGTACCTGCAGTACAGCTCGGTGCTGTTCGTCGGAGTCGCGGCGGTCGGCGGGTTCGCGTACTACTGGTTCGTCCAACGCCACCGCGTCGGTGTCCTCGCCGAGCACGCCGCCGCGTCCACTTCGGACGTCAAGAGCCCGGTCGCCTGAGCAGGAGAAGGAGATTCGACCCATGACAGATCAGTTCGACTACGTCGTGGTCGGCGGCGGCAGCGCGGGCGCGGCGGTCGCGGCGCGGCTGTCGGAGGACCCGGCGGTGACCGTCTGCCTGCTCGAAGCCGGACCCTCCGACGTCGGCGACGAGGCGATCTTGGAGCTCAAGCGCTGGATGGCCCTGCTGGAGTCGGGCTACGACTGGGACTACCTGATCGAGCCGCAGGAGAACGGCAACTCGTTCATGCGGCACGCGCGGGCCCGCGTGCTCGGCGGCTGTTCCTCGCACAACTCCTGCATCGCGTTCTGGGCCCCGGCCGAGGACCTCGACGAGTGGGTGTCGATGGGCGCCACCGGTTGGGGCGCCAAGGACGTCTTCCCGCTGTACCAGCGGTTGGAGACCAACGACGGGCCGGGCGAGCACCACGGCCGCAGCGGGCCGGTGACGATCCGCAGCGTCCCGCCGCGGGACCCGTGCGGCGTCTCGCTGCTGCGGGCCTGCGCGCAGGAGGGCATCCCGACCACGGAGTTCAACTCCGGCAAGACCGTCGTGCACGGCGCGAACTGGTTCCAGATCAACGGGCGGGAGGACGGCACCCGGTCGTCCTCGTCGGTGTCCTACCTGCATCCGATCATCGGCAAGCGGCCCAACCTGGAGATCCGCACCCAGGCGTGGGCCAAGTCGATCACCTTCGACGGCACCCGCGCCACCGGCGTGCGCTACCTGGATCCGGACCTGATCCACACCCGCGCGGTGACCGCGCGTCGCGAGGTGGTGCTGTCCGCGGGTGCCATCGACACCCCGAAGCTGCTGATGCTCTCCGGCATCGGCCCGGCCGAGCACCTGCGCGAGTTCGGCATCGACGTGCTGGTCGACTCCCCCGGTGTCGGCTCCAGCCTGCAGGACCACCCGGAGGGCGTGATCAGCTGGGACGCCGAGCAGCCGATGGTCACCGACTCCACCCAGTGGTGGGAGATCGGCATCTTCACCACCACCGAGCCCGGCCTGGACCGACCGGACCTGATGTTCCACTACGGTTCGGTGCCCTTCGACATGCACACCGTGCGGCAGGGCTACCCGACCTCGGAGAACAGCTTCTGCCTGACCCCGAACGTCACCCGCGCCCGATCCACCGGCACAGTCCGGCTGCGCAGCCGGGACTTCCGGGACAAGCCGAAGGTCGATCCGCGGTACTTCACCGATCCGCACGACATGCGGGTGATGACCGAGGGCATCAAGCTGGCTCGCCGGATCGTGGCGCAACCGGCGATGCGGGACTGGGCCGGTGCCGAACTGTTCCCCGGCCCGGACGTGCGCACCGACGACGAGATCGCCGACTACATCAGCCGCACCCACAACACCGTCTACCACCCGGCGGCGTCGGTGCCGATGGGTGCCGACGACGACGCCAGCAAGCCGCTGGACGCGCGGCTGCGGGTCAAGGGCGTGCAGGGCCTGCGGGTCGCGGACGCCTCGGTGATGCCCTTCCTCGTCGCGGTGAACCCGAACATCACCACGATGGCCATCGGCGAGAAGTGCTCCGACATGCTCAAGGAGGACAACCGCTGATCCCGGCACTCGGTTTCGGGCCGGAATCCCGCCGCCCGGCCGAGTAGCGCACAACCAAATATCGGACACCGCGGCTTCCCCGAGTCCGCCCCGATGTCCGCGTGCTGCGAAGGCCCCTCCGGTCCCCCGTCCTGGAGGGGCCTTCGCATTTCCGGATCACGCCGGGGCCATCACCTCGTAGAGGTTCCCGGTGTCGTCGCGGAAGAACAGCCCGCGAGGACACAGTGGATGGTCGATGCGGCCGTTCTCCGGCTCGCGCGGATTGCTGCCGTAGGCCACGCCCGCTGCGCGGAGGCAGGTGAGGATCTGGTCGAACTCCGCCGGTGCCACGTCGAACGCGAGGTGGTGCGGTTGGGCCTCGGGTGCGGTCATGAACTGCAGCGTCAGCGAGTCGTTGACCTCGACGGGTGCGAACTTCCCGTCGATCCCGTCCGGCGGCAGCCGACGCAGCCCCATGATCCCGGCGAGGAAATCGGCCGCCGCGTCGTTGTCCCGCGCCGGGACGATCGTGTGGTTCAAGGTGACGGTCATCCCGCGGCTCCCAGCGCTCCCCGCAGGAAGACATCGACGATCTCGGTGGTTTCCAGCGACGCGGAATCCCCCATGCGGGGCCGCACGAACAGCAGGCCGAGGAACATCGCCGCCGACTTCTCCGGTGACAGCCGCAGGGATTCGCGTTCCGGCTCGAACAATTCGGCCATCGCCTCGCGGATCTGCCGCATCGACTCGGCCCGGTCGTCGGCCTTCGGCGGCTCCTGATCCGCCGCGCCGCGCGACCTGCGCAACTGGCCGGTGGTGTGCAGCGATCCGATGACTGCGCCCATCCGCTGCAGGTGCGCCGCCAACGCGTCTGCGGCGTCGCCGAGCCGTTCGGCCAGCGGCAGGTCCAGCGGGATCGAGCTGATCTCCCGCACCACGTGATCCGGCCGGACGGCTTCGGCCACGCAGGCCGCCAACAGTTCGTCCTTGTCCTCGAAAACTCGGAAGATCGTCGCCTCCCCGATTCCCGCGGCCAGCGCGACCTGCTTCGTCGTCACCGCCGCCCCGTACTCGGCGACCAGCGGTAACGCGGCGGCGACGATCATCGCCCGCCGCTCTTCTGGACTCATCCCCGGCGCTCGGCGCCGACTCTTCGTCTCTCCCATGCCGACCACGCTACGGAGTGAGTATTCACTCCGTCAAGGAAGAAGTGAGTACTCACTCCGATGAATTCCGCAGCGCCGGTCGTTTGGTCAGACGGCGTCGACGTAGCGCATCACGAGCGTCGCGGACACCTCCGCATCGAGCGCCTCGTAGACGTGGTCCACTCCGCCGTCGAAGCGGATGTAATCACCTGGGCCGAGCGTTTCCGGCGCGGATTCCGGCCCCACCACCAGCGTTCCGGAGTGCACCAGCAACTGCTCGATCACCCGCGGCCGGTGCGCGGCGGACACGTACCGCGATCCGGCGCGCACGTGCAGCCGGTACACCTCGAGCCGCTGGCCGCCGCTGACCACCCGGTCCATCAGCTGCACGTCCACGGTCCGCCCGGAAACGTCCGCGCCGCTGGCCCGATTTACCAGCAGCGCCGCCTGCTCGGCGGCTTCGGACTCGGCGACGAGCAGGCGTCCCAGCGGCACGTCCAACACCGTCGCCAGCGCGTAGAGCGTCTCCAGCGTCGGATTCCGCCGACCGGCCTCCAGCTCGGACAGCGTGCCCTTGCCGATGTCGGCCCGGCGCGCGGTCTCCGACAACGACAAGCCCCGCTGGGCGCGGGCCGCGCGCAGGTTCGCGCCGACGACCTTGACCAGCTCCACCGCTACCTCCTAGAGTCCGCTCCGTTCCATAAACAGAACGGAGCTTCGGTGCAGTCACGGCAACAACTCCGGACCGCCCTGCCGCTGTCCACTCTGGTCTCCGGCGGGATCACCACGCTGGTCGGCGTGGCGAGCTCCGCGGCCATCGTCTTCCAAGCCGCGCGGACCCTCGGCGCGGACCCCGCGGAAATCGCCTCGTGGATCCTCGCGCTGGGCGCGGGCATCGGCGTCACCTCGATCGCGCTGTCGCTGCGCTACCGGGCACCGGTCGTGCTGGCCTGGTCCACGCCCGGCGCCGCGCTGCTGGCCACGAGCGGTCAAGGTACCTCGATGCCGGAAGCGGTCGGTGCGTTCCTGCTCGCAGCGGCGCTGACAGTGCTGGTCGGGATCACCGGCTGGTTCGAGCGGGCTGTCAACCTGATCCCACCGGCGATCGCATCAGCGCTGCTGGGCGGCGTGCTGTTGCAGTTCGGCCTGCACATGTTCACCACCATGCAGACCCAGTTCTGGCTGGTCCTGGCCATGCTGGCGGGCTACCTGCTCGGCAAGCGGTGGCTGCCCAGGTACGCGGTGCTCATCGCGCTCGTGATCGGCGTGGCGCTCGCGGTCGGCCAAGGTTCGCTGCGCTTCGACGGCGTCGAGTTCGCACTCGCCACACCTGTGCCGACTTGGCCGAGCTGGTCGCCGCACGCCTTGATCAGCCTCGCCGTTCCGCTGTTCGTCATCACGATGACCTCGCAGAACCTACCCGGCATGGTGACGCTGCGGGCGCACGGCTACGCGACGCCGGTGTCGCCGATCCTGTCCTGGACGGGTGCGGTGAACTTCGTGCTGGCGCCGTTGGGCTGCTTCGGCATCAGCCTCGCGGCGATCACCGCGGCGCTGTGCATGGGCCCCGACGCGCACGAGGATCCGGCGCAACGCTACAAAGCCAGCGTCGTCTCCGGAGGCTGCTACCTGCTGCTGGGCGTTTTCGGCGCGATGCTCGGCAGCCTCATCGCCGCGTTCCCGCTCGCGCTGATCACCGCACTAGCCGGTATCGGACTGCTGGACACGATCGGCGGCTCGTTGGCCAAGGCGACCGAAGATCCGCACCACCGCACCGCCGCGCTGATCGCCTTCCTGGTAACAGCTTCGGGTGTGACGGTGTTCGGGGTCGCCTCGGTGTGCTGGGGCCTGCTCGCCGGAGTCGCCGCGCACCTGATCACGCGGCAGCGGACCCCGGCCTGACCGGTCGCTCTCGTCGGCGTACCGGAACGGACGACGGCGGGGGCGAACCCCCGCCGTCGAGCGATCAGCCGATCGTCGTGGTGGTCAAGATGGGGTTGGGGTTCGGGAAGCAGCGCGACGGCACGTCGGTGTCGCCGATGACCGTCGACACCACCGCGGTGAAGGTCAGGCCGGGGTCGTCGTGGCTGGTGCCCTGCAACTTGGTCTCGATCGCACCGGAGGGCCCAGCTGTCAGGTGCACCGTCACGGTGGGCAGCTCGAACTCGGCGCCACCGGGGATCGGGCCGTCCAGGTGCAGCGTGGCGATGCCACTGTCCACGGTGAAGGTCGGCGCATTCGGTCCCAGGTTGGCCCCACCGGTGAGATCGGCGGAAACGAAGCTGGAGTTCGCCGGGATCGGGATCTTCAGGTCGACGCCCTCGACGCCCTTCACGGTGTAGCCGTTGACCTCGGAGGGCAACGTGTTCGGGGCCGGGTCGATCACGATGTCGAGCGCGCCGCCGGGCGCGACGGTGGCCGGGGCGGTGACGTCGGCGGCCTGCTGCAGGCTGAACTGCTGCTGCCCCAACGGGGAGTCACCGGCGCAGTCGAAGTTGATGTCGAAAGCGGCGGCCAGGGCTTGCGGAGTCAACGCGAGCGCTGCGACCGCGGCGAAGGCCGCAGCGGTTGCGGCGCGTCTGCCACGAAGAACGGTCTTCATTGGCCTCACCTCGCTGATTCGGGGAACGAAAAGGTGCGGGCCGCGCGGCGACCCGAATACTTACCGACGAGTAAAGTCGGCGTCAACGCAACTGAATTTTCCCGGCGTTCCCACCTTTTCGCCGCCGCGACGGCGCGTAGAACATCGCTTCACCCAACACCGCTGTTCGGGTGAAATTCATTGCGACATAAAGGTTTCCGTCAGCCTACGATCCCCCAGACCGACAACGCCCAGTGACCGACAAGCGGCCAGTGGTGGTACCTGCACGCTCACCCGAAGCAGAGCCAGTCGGTCCACTGTGCCCACTCGACTGGACCAACGTCAGGCGAAGCTGCGGCCGCCGGATGCCCGGTACAGGTCGCGCAGCAGGGCCACCTCGGCGCCGTGGTGGAACAGCTCGCGGTTGAGGTGCAGCACCAGCGCGCGGTAGGGCCGGTCGGCGAACGGCCCTTCGGCCGGGCCGACCGGCTTCGCCCAGCCTTCGGCGTCCAAGGATCCGATGCCGTTGCGCCACAAGGTCTTCTGCTCGTCGAGGTAGGCCAGCGCGGTCGCCGCGTCAGTCGGGTAGTCGTGGTTGTCCATCCGGTACGAGGCGTCGCCGAAGTGGTTGTTCGCCCGCATCGCGAAGACGTGCCCGGCGATGTGGTTCAGCCGCCACGCGATCGTGGTGAACGGCGGCGGGACGGGCTCCGGGAAGCTGAAATCCATCGCCCACCCGTCGTCGACCCGGCGCAGCGACCAGCAGTCCGCGACCGGCTCCCAGAAGTACTCCTCGTCGGTGAGGCCGTCGAGGCGCGGGCGCCACATCGTCCAGTAGAAGTCCAACTGATCGAGTGCTTCGGCTCGCCAATCCATGCGGTCAGCGTAGACAGCTCCCCCGACACCGGCGAGACCTCCGGCCTGCGACCTTCCGACCAGGGTCTGGCGTGCATACCGTCTAGTCGGTACGGTCCTTGGCATGGGTTCCAGCGGCGCGGCCCCCACCATCCGGGCGGTGATCTTCGACTACGGCGGGGTGCTGACCACCCCTGGTCGCGTCGCGATCAAGGCTTGGACCGAACAGGAAGGTATCCGACCGGAGACGTTCTCCGCGGCGCTCAAGGAGTGGCTGTCGCGCAGCGCCCCGGTCGGAAGCCCGATCCACCAGCTGGAGACCGGCGAGATTTCCGCGGCCGAGTTCGACCGCACCCTCGCCCGGCGGTTGCGCACCATCGACGACCAGCCGGTCGAGGCCGACGGGCTGATGCGGCGGATGTTCGCCCGGATGCGCAGCGAACCCGTGATGCTGGACCTGGTGCGCCGACTGCGGGCCTGCCGGGTGCGGACCGCGCTGTTGTCCAACAGCTGGGGCAACAACTACCCGTGGGACCTGCTCGACGGGCTCTTCGAACTCGCGGTGATCTCCGGCGAAGTCGGGCTGCGCAAGCCGGATCCGCGGATCTACCAGCTGACGCTGGACCGACTCGGCCTTGCGGCCCGCGAAGCGGTGTTCGTCGACGACGGTGCCCCGAACGTCGAGGCCGCCCAACGGCTCGGGCTGCACGGCGTGCTGCACACCGACGTCGCCGGAACCTGCGCCCGGCTCGCCGAACTCGTACCGGCCCTGGACCGGGTGGCCCCGCGAAGCGAGGAGGACTGATGGGCCAGACTTTTCGCCGGGCTCATCACGTCCGACCGGGTGCGGGTGTCCCGCAAGAACACTCGGGTGCGGGTGTCCCGCAAAACACTGTGGAGAGCTGATGAACGACCAACCGTCGCCCGGCGGGCTGCCCGGCCTCGACCTCGACCGGCTGCGCGCATACCTGGACGCCGAGCGACCCGGCCTCATCGGTGGACCGCTGAGCGGCGAGCTGGTCCAAGGTGGACGGTCGAATCTGACCTACCTCGTCAGCGACGGCAGTTCGCGGTGGGTGGTGCGCCGCCCGCCGCTGGGGCACGTGCTGGCTACCGCGCACGACATGGGCCGCGAGCACCGCGTGATGACCGCGCTGGCCGGAACGCGGGTGCCGGTGCCCGAAACCATCCTGCTGTGCCAGGACGACAGCGTGCTTGGCGCCCCCTTCTACGTCATGGAGTACGTGCCGGGCACCGTCTACCGCACGCCGCAGCTGACCGAGAAACTGGACCAGCGCCAGCGCTTCGAGCTGTCCTGGCAGCTGATGGACGTGCTCGCCGACCTGCACTCGATCGCACCGGAATCGGTCGGGCTGGGTGAATTCGGCCGTCCGGCAGGCTTCCTGACCCGGCAGGTCAGCCGCTGGAGCAAGCAACTCGCCGCCTCGCACAGCCGCGACATCGAGGGCATCGACGAGCTCGCCACCCGGCTGGCGGCGACCGTCCCCGACGCGCCGCGAGCCGGGATCGTGCACGGCGACTACCGGCTGGACAACGTGATCGTCGGCGACGACCTGCGCATCCGGGCAGTGCTCGACTGGGAGATGGCCACCATCGGCGACCCGCTCACCGACCTCGGGTTGCTCGCGGCGTACTGGGAGGGCTTCAGCGGCGTGGAGCCCAACCCGATCGCCAAGGGCGTCGGCCCGGAGTACGGCTTCCCAACCGCCCGCCAGTTGCTGGACCGCTACGCCGAGCGCCGCGGCACCGATCTGTCCGATATGGACTTCTACCTCGCGTTCGGCTTCTTCAAGATCGCCGTGATCCTGGAAGGAATCCACTACCGCTACATCCACAACCAGACCGTCGGCGAGGGCTTCGAACACGTCGGCGCGCTGGTGGCACCGCTGGTCGCGCAGGGGCTCGATGCCCTCAAGGAGGTATGAGATGGATTTCGGCTACGACGAACGCACCGAGGAGCTGCGCAAGCAGCTGCTCGACTTCATGGACTCGCACGTCTACCCCGCCGAGCCGGTGTTCCTCGAACAGCTGGCCGCCGCCGACGACCCGTGGTCGGCGCACCCGCCGGTCATCGAGGAACTCAAGGCGGAGGCGCGCAGGCGCGGCCTGTGGAACCTGTTCCTGCCTGGCGAGCACGGTGCCGGGCTGACCAACCTGCAGTACGCGCCGCTGGCCGAGATCATGGGCCGGGCCGGTCGGCTGGCCCCGGAAGCCACCAACTGCGCCGCGCCGGACACCGGCAACATGGAGGTGCTGGCGCTGTTCGGCACCGAGCAGCAGAAGAAGCAGTGGCTGCAACCGCTGCTGGACGGCGAGATCCGCTCGGCGTTCTGCATGACCGAGCCCGACGTGGCCTCCTCCGACGCCACCAACATCGGCACCCGCATCGAACGCGACGGCGACCACTACGTGATCAACGGCCGCAAGTGGTTCTCCTCCGGTGCGATGAGCCCGCGCTGCAAGATCCTGATCGTGATGGGCAAGACCGACCCGGACGCGCAGCGGCACCGCCAGCAGAGCCAGATCCTGGTGCCCAAGGACACGCCGGGCGTGCAGATCGAGCGCAGCATGCACGTGTTCGGCTACACCGACGCCGACCACGGCGGACACGCCGAGATCGTGTTCGACAACGTGCGGGTCCCGGCGGAGAACGTCGTCGCCGGGGAGGGCGACGGCTTCGCGATCGCCCAGGCCCGGCTCGGGCCGGGGCGCATCCACCACTGCATGCGGGCGATCGGGATGGCCGAACGGGCGCTGGAGCTGATGTGCCGACGCGTGAACGAGCGGGTCGCCTTCGGCAAGCCGTTGGCCGATCAGGGCGTGGTGCAGCACTGGATCGCCGAATCGCGGGTGAAGATCGAGCAGGCCCGGCTGCTGGTGCTCAAGACCGCGTGGCTGATGGACACCGTCGGCAACCAGGGCGCGCACACCGAGATCCAGGCGATCAAGGTCGCCGTCCCGGAGATGACCACCTGGGTGATCGACCGCGCCATCCAGGCCCACGGCGGCGGTGGCGTCAGCCAGGAGTTCCCGTTGGCCAACCTGTACGCGCACGCGCGGACCCTGCACATCGTCGACGGACCGGACGAGGTGCACCGCCGCTCCCTGGCCCGCCGAGAGCTGAAGAAGTACCGCTCGTGAGCGGTACTGGTCGCTAGAACGGCCACCACCACTCACGACCCGATCACAACGAAACCCGCAAGGAGATCCAATGGCTGATAGCCGTGTCGCCATCGTCACCGGCGCCGCCCGTGGCATCGGCGCCGCCACCGCCAAGCGCCTCGCCGAGGACGGCTTCGCCGTGGCGGTCATCGACATCGACGAGAAGCAGTGCGCCGACACGGTGTCGGCGATCGAGTCCAACGGCGGCAAGGCGCTCGCAGTCCGCTCCGACGTCAGCGACGCCGCGCAGGTGCAGGCCGCCGTGGAGCGCATCGTTTCGGAGCTCGGCGCTCCCACGGTGCTGGTCAACAACGCGGGCGTCATCCGGGACAACCTGCTGTTCAAGATGTCCGAGGACGACTGGGACGCGGTGATGAACGTGCACCTGCGGGGTGCGTTCCTGATGAGCCGCGCGGTGCAGAAGCACATGGTCGAGGCCGGGTGGGGTCGCATCGTCAACCTCTCCAGCACCTCGGCGCTGGGCAACCGCGGCCAGGCCAACTACTCCACGGCCAAGGCCGGGTTGCAGGGCCTGACCAAGACGCTGGCCATCGAGCTCGGCAAGTTCGGCGTCACCGCGAACGCCATCGCGCCCGGCTTCATCGCCACCGACATGACCAAGGCGACCGCCGAGCGCGTCGGGATGGACTTCGACGACTTCGCCAAGGCTGCCGCCAGCAACATCCCGGTGGCGCGGGTGGGCCAGCCGGAGGACATCGCCAACACGGTGTCGTTCTTCGTCGACCAGCGCTCCGGTTTCGTCTCCGGCCAGGTGATCTACGTCGCTGGTGGACCGAAGGCGTGATGACCGTGGACACCGACGAACTTCGGGGTCGGGTGGCGGAATTCCTCGCCGCGAACGATCCGGGCAAGCTGGATCGGCTGGAGTTCCTGCGGGCGCGCTTCGACGCCGGGCTGGCCTGGGTGCACTTCCCCGCCGGGCTCGGCGGGCTGGGTGCCGCGCGAGAACTGCAGCCGGTGGTGGACGCCGCGTTCGCCGAGGCGGGTGCGCCGGACAACCGGCCGCACCTCAACAGCATCGGCCTGGGCATGGCGGCGCCGACGATCCTGCGCTTCGGCAACGACGAACAGCGCCGCCGCTATCTCCGTCCGTTGTGGACCGGCGAGGAGATCTGGTGCCAGCTGTTCAGCGAACCGGGTGCGGGCTCGGACCTCGCCGCGCTGGCCACCCGCGCGGTTCGGGATGGCGACAGCTGGGTGGTTGACGGGCAGAAGGTCTGGACGTCGCTGGCCCACCAGGCCCGCTGGGCGATCCTGGTGACCCGCTCCGATCCGGACCAGCCCAAGCACAAGGGCCTGACCTACTTCATCTGCGACATGACCGCACCGGGGGTGGAAGTCCGCCCGCTGCGGCAGATCACCGGTGAAGCCGAGTTCAACGAGGTGTTCCTGACCGGGGTGCGGATCCCGGACGCACAACGCCTCGGCGAGGTCGGCCAGGGCTGGCAGGTCGCGCTCGGCACGCTGATGAACGAACGGGTGGCCATCGGCGGGCGCGCGCCCGCGCGGGAGGGCGGCATGATCGGGATCGCGGCGCGGTCCTGGCGCGACCACCCGGAGAATCGCACCAGTGGCCTGCACGACCGGCTGCTGCGGCTGTGGGTGGACGCCGAGGCGACCCGGCTGACCAGCCTGCGGTTGCGCCAGCAGCTCGCGGTCGGCGATCCGGGCCCGGAGGGTTCGGCGGTCAAGATGGTCTTCGCCGAGTTGAACCAGGCCATCACCGGTTTCGAGCTGGAGTTCCTGGGTGAGCCGGGGCTGGCCTACGACGACTGGACGTTCCGCCAGCCGGAGTTCACCGACTTCGCCAAGCGCGGGCCCGGTTTCCGGTACCTGCGCGCGAAGGGCAACTCGATCGAGGGCGGCACCACGGAAATCCTGCGCAACGTCATCGCCGAACGGGTGCTCGGGCTGCCGCCGGAGATCCGCACCGACAAGGACCGGCCGTGGAAGGAGTTGCCGCGATGAGCGCTCCGGACCTGCTCTACAGCGAAGTGGAAGAGGACCTGCGCGCGAATGTCCGCCGCCTGCTGCGGGACCGGTGCGACTGGACCGCCGTGCTGACCCGCTGCGAAACCGACGAGCCCTACGACCTGGGGTTGTGGCGCACCCTCGCCGGGGAGCTGGGTCTCGCCGCGCTGCTGGTGCCCGAGGAACTCGGCGGAGCCGGGGCCAGCGCGCGGGAGCTCTCGGTGGTGGCTGAGGAAATCGGCCGATGCGTCGCGCCGGTGCCGTTCCTGAGCAACCTGTTGACCACCGCCACGCTGGTTGCCTGCACGGGGCAGCCGCGGACCCGGGAGATCCTGCCGCAACTCGGCGACGGCTCGCAGCTCGGCACCGTCGCCGTCGGGTTGACCACCGTGCCCTACGGTGCTTTCCCGCAGTCGGTGAAGGCCGACAGCGCCACGCTGACCGGCGCGGTGTCGGCGGTGGTGGACCTGGAAGTCGCGGACTACGTCGTCGTGCCCGCGGTGGACGCCGACGGTGCGGCGCTGTACCTGGTGGACACTTCGGTGTCCGGGGTATCCCGGACCGCGACGACACCGCTGGACCTCACCCGCCGGTTCGGCACGCTCACCCTGGACAGCGCAGTGGGCGAGCGGATCGCCACCGGTGCTGACGCCGAGCGGATCCTGCGGCAGGCGCTGGTCACTGCGGCCGGGTTGCTGGCCGCCGAGCAGGTGGGGCTGGCTCAGCGCTGCCTGGACGCCACAGTGGACTACGCGAAGACGCGCTACCAGTTCGGCCGCCAGATCGGGTCGTTCCAGGCGATCAAGCACCGGCTGGCCGATCTGTGGGCCGGGGTGAGCTCGGCGCGGGCCGTCGCCCGCAACGCCGCCGATGCGCTGGCCCGCGGTACTGAGACCGAACTCGCGGTCGCCATCGCCCAGGCGTACTGCTCCGACCTGGTGGTGCGGGCCGCCGAAGAGCACCTGCAGTTGCACGGCGGCATCGGGATGACCTGGGAGCACCCGGCCCACCTTTACCTGGGGCGGGCCAAGAGCTCCCAGCTCACCTTCGGCATCGCCGAAGTCCACCGGCAGCGCATCGGCGAACTAGCCGACCTGCCGACGCCTTAGCGGTCGGTTCAGATCGACCCCGGCTTTTCGTTGTCTCCCAAGGAGGTTTGCGTTGCGAGTGTTCAGCAGCAAGGAAGCGGTCATCGCGGCCAAGGGTGAGAAGCTCGGCACCAGCGAATGGCTGACGATCACCCAGGAGCAGGTGAACCAGTTCGCCGACGCCACCCTGGACCACCAGTGGATCCACGTCGACATCGAGCGAGCCAAGCAGGGCCCGTTCGGCGGCCCGATCGCGCACGGGTTCCTCACCCTGAGCCTGCTGCCGAAGCTGAACTCGGAGACCTACCGGTTCGAGGGCACCAAGATGGGGATCAACTACGGCCTCAACAAGGTCCGCTTCCCCAACCCGGTCCCGGTAGGCGCCCGAGTTCGCTCGACAACGGAACTGGCGGACGTGACCGAAGTGGACGGCGGCCTCCAACTGACGATCAAGGTAACGGTGGAAATCGAAGGAGCCACCAAACCAGCCTGCGTAGCAGAATCCCTCTCCCGCGTCGTCTTCTGACAAAGTCTCCGAGTGAAGGGCACCTTTGACCGAGTAAGCCGGTAAAAGGTGCCCTTCACTCCTCACCCTTCCGGGGTCAGGGGCCGATGTGGATGTCCATGCCGGGGCCCAGTGGTAGGTCCGCGAAGTAGAAGACCGTCAGGATCAGGGCCCACAGCAGCCAGAACGGGGCTACGAACGGGACCATGCGGGCCACCAGGGTGCCGATGCCCGCGCTCGGTTCGTAGCGGCGCAGGTAGCCCAGGATGATGATCATGTACGGGTTCAGCGGGGTCATGATCTGCGTCGCCGAGTCGCCCACCCGGAACGCCGCCTGCGCGAAGCCCGGCTCGAAGCCCAGCAACGCGAACATCGGGACGAACACCGCCGCCATCAGCGTCCACAGGCTGGAGCCGGAGATGATGAACAGGTTCAGCACCGAAGCCAGCACCATGAACCCGAGGAACGCCGGGTAGCCGTCCAAGCCGAGCGCGCGCAGCAGGTCCGCACCGGAAACCGCCACCCAGGCACCGAGATTCGTCCAGTTGAACAGCGCGATGAATTGGCCCAGCATGAACGCCAGCACCAGGAATCCGGTGAGATCGCGCAGTGCGGCGGCCATCAGCTTCGGCACGTCCCCGGCCCGCTCGATCGATCCGGCGAGCGCCCCGTAGGCGATGGCGGGCACCGCGAAACCCAGGAAGATCAGCGTGGTCACCGAATCCAGCAGCGGCGACTCCGGCAGGAATCCGCCGGTTTCGTTGCGCAGCGGCGAACCCGGCCACAGCACCAGCAGCAGCACCAACCCGAACGCGATCAGGAACGCCATGCCCGCCCAGATCAACCCGCGGCGCTCAGCGGCCTCCAGTCCCACCTTGACCTCGGGTTCGTCCGCCGCGTCGGCCTGTTCGCGCGGCACCCCGGTGCGCACCATGCGCGGCTCGATCACCTTGTCGATCAACACCCCGGCGAGCAGCCCGAGCACGATCGACGAGACCAGGTTGAAGTAGTAGTTCGACACCGGGGTGACCACGGTGCCAGGATCCGGCAGGGTTTCGGCGACCTTGTTGCTGATCCCGGAGAACAGCGCGTCGAGGCTGGTGACCACCGGTGCGGTGGAGTATCCGGCACCGACGGAGGCGAACCCGCCCAGCAGCCCGGCGACCGGGTGCCGTCCGGCGGCCTTGAACACCAGCGCGGCCAGCGGCGGAATGATGATCATCGAGGAATCCGCCATCACACTGGCCGAAATCCCGACCAGCCCCACCGCGTACGGCAGCACCCAGCGCGGTGCCCCGCCGAACGCGGCCCGGATCAACGCGGTCAGCAGGCCGGTGCGTTCGGCCAACCCCACCGCGAGCATGATGGTGACGACGGTTTCCAGCGGCGGGAACCCGATGAAGTTCTCCGCCATCTTGGTGAACAGGAACTCCAAGCCCTCGCCGCTGAGCGCGCCCCGGATCCGGGTCACCTCGTCGGCACCGGGGATCTGGATCGTGACGCCGAACGCCGCGACCACGGTGGACACCACCACCACGATCAGGAACAGCACCCCGAAGAGCAGGAACGGCTCGGGGAGCTTGTTGCCGATCCGTTCGACCAGGTTCAGCGCCCGGTCGATCCTCGGCGGCCGTTCGGCTCGGGTCTCACTGCTCATGCTGGCTCCTGCTACCGGGGCTCACGAAAAACGCAAGCGGTAGCGAACCTTTCCGACCACCCGCGGCGCAACCCCCGGCGGCAGAATTATCGATCAGCGCAACAAGACCGAAACCCGATGCGCCGGGGCCATCCGCGATTCCGGCGGAGAGGGCTGACAACCCCTACGGGCGCAGCGATGCCAGCAGGAGGTCGGCGAACTGCTCGCCGACCTCCTCGCCGGTGAGCTTGCCGTCCTTGCGGAACCAGGTACCCAGGTGGTGCACCGCGCCGAAGAAGAAGTCCACCACCAGATCCGCCGACTTGTCCGACCGGAACACCCCGGCGAGTTGGCCTTCTTCGATGAGTTCGCGCACCCGCTCGTGGTAGCGCCGCCGCTCCGCGCGGACCTCGGCCTGCTTGTCCGGGTGCAACAGGTGCATCGAGCGGAAGAAGATCACCGTGTCGTCGAGGTTGGCGGCCGTCGTGGCGACCACGTCGGCGGCCACCGCGTGCAACCGCCGCTGCACCGGGGCATCGCTTTCGGCCGCGCTCTCCATGCGCGCGTGCTGGACCCGCAGCACCCGCGCGTAGATCTCGTAGAGCAGGTCGTCCTTGGAGCCGAAGTAGTGGTACATCGCCCCCTTGGTGACCCCGGCGGCGTCCACGATCTGCTGCACGGAGGTCATCTCGAAGCCCTGCTCGGCGAACAACCGCGTGGCCACGGCCAGCAACCGCTGCGGAACCGGTTCGGCACCCACTGCCGTCCCGGCAGTGGTGCGACCGTTCGCCGCCCGCGCCATGTCTACCTCCCCTGTCGGTCCACCCAGCGTATCCACCGGCCGGTCCGACTCGGCGCGGACCGGCGACGACACGCCTCGCTACTCCACCTTGCGTTGCAGCTTCCGCATGCCTGCCTGCCACCGCTGCGGTTCGCTGGCGCGCAGCGCGTAGTAGTCGGCGACCTCGGGGTGCGGCAGGATCAGGAACTCGCCGCTGTCCAACGACTCGGCGACCACCTCGGCCACCTGCTCCGGTTCCAGCGCACCGCTGTCCAAGAGCGCTCTGCTCGCGTCGCTGCTGCCGAGCATGTTCGTGCGAACCCCCTGCGGACACAGCGCCTGCACCGTGATGCCGCGGTCGCGATAGGTGATCGCGAGCCATTCGGCGAAGCCGAGCGCGGCGTGCTTGGTCACCGAGTACGGCGCCGCCGTCAACATCGTCAGCAGACCGGCTGCCGACACCGTCGCCAGGAAGTGCCCCTGCCCGCGCTCCAACCAGTGCGGCAGCACCGCGCGGGCGGCGCGGACGTGCGCCATCACGTTGACTTCCCAGGAATGCGCCCAGTCCTGCTCATCGGCCTCCGGACCACCGCCGCGCGCGATCCCGGCGTTGGCGCAGAACAGATCGATCCGCTCGTGCTCGTTGAGCGCGGTGTCGACCAGCGCGCGCACGCCGTCCTCGCTGGCCGCGTCACCGGGCACCGCGATGCCGCCGACCTCGGCAGCCACCCGACGCACCGCGTCGGCGTCCACATCGCCCAGCACGACCTTCGCACCGGCTCCGGCGAACTTCCGGCTCAGCGCCGCGCCGATGCCGTTGCCCGCACCGGTGATCACCACGACCGCATCGGCAAGCCGCAACTCACACACCGCCCTTCAGGGTCACACCGCCGTCGAGCACCAGGATCTGCCCGGTGATCCAGGACGCCTCGTCGGAGAGCAAGAAGGCCGCCGCGCTGCTGATGTCGGCAGGAATTCCCAAGCGCCGCAACGGGTAGTTCGCGGCGACCTCGTCTTCCCGGTCCTCGTACAGCGCGGTGGCGAACTTCGTCTTCACCACGGCCGGAGCGACGCCGTTGACCCGGATGTCCGGGCCCAGTTCGACCGCGAGTTCCTTGGTCATGTGCGCCAGCATCGCCTTGGTGCCGCCGTAGAGACCGATGCCCGGCGCGGGTCGCAGCCCGGCCACCGAGGAGATGTTGAGCACCGAACCGCCGTGCTCCCGCATCCACGCCCGGTAGACCTGCTGGGTCCAGGACAGCGCGGCGAGCACGTTGACCTCGAAAACCTTCCGCACGACCCCGTGTTCCAGCTCGATCAGCGGGCCGTAGGCTGGGTTGATGCCGGTGTTGTTGACCAGCATGTCCACCCGGCCGAAGGTCTCGACGGTCTTGGCGACCGCCGCTGCCTGGTGCTCCTCGTCGTCTGCCTTGCCCGCGATGCCGAGCGCGTGCTCCGCGCCGCCGAGGCCCTGCACGGCCTCGGCCAACGGCTCGGGTTTGCGCGCCGTCAGCGTCACCTTCGCGCCTTCGGACACCAGGCGTTCGGCGATGGCCAGGCCGATGCCCCGGCTCGCCCCGGTCACGATCGCCACCCGGTCGGCGAAACGCTTGCTCATCGAATTCCTTTCTCCCAGCGTGGTTCGGCTGCGGCACGGGCGGTGTCCCGCAGTTGGCGTCGCAAGATCTTGCCGGTCGCGGTCTTGGGCAACTCCTCGAGGATCTCGATGCTGCGCGGGTACTTGTACGCGGCGAGCTGCCGCTTGCAGTGCGCCACGAGTTCGTCGGTGGTGGCCGAGGCGCCCGTGCTCAGGCTGACGTACGCCTTCACCGTCTCGCCTCGGTAGGAGTCGGGCACCCCGACCACCGCGACCTCCCGCACCGCGGGATGTCCGTAGAGGACGTCCTCCACCTCGCGCGGCCAGACCTTGAAACCGGAGGCGTTGATCATGTCCTTCTTCCGGTCCACCACGTAGAACCAGCCCTGCGCGTCCATGAACCCGACGTCGCCGGTGTGCAACCGACCGTCCCGGATGCCCGCCGCGGTCTCCTCGGGTTTGTTCCAGTAGGACGGCACCACCATCGGTCCCTCCACCACGATCTCGCCGACCTCCCCGGCGGGCAGGTCCTCGCCCGCGTCGTCGACGATGCGCAGCACGGTGTTGTAGGTGGGCACGCCGACGCTGAGGGTGCCCGAAGCCTCGTCGACCGGTGCCTCCAGGTGCGCGGGTACCGAGGTCGCCGTAGCGGTCGTCTCGGTCAGGCCGTACCCGTTGCGGATGTAGTGCCCGAACCGCGCGCGGAAAGCCGCCACGACAGCCGACGGCAGCGGTGCGCCACCGGAGTGCACCAGTTCCAGCGAAGCGAAGTGGTCGGTGGTCACCTCCGGGTGGTTCATCAGCGCCATGTACGCAGTGGACGGACCGACCATGTAGCAGGGCCGGTGTTCGACCAGCGCGTCGAGCACGACGCCGGGTTCGAACCGGTACACCAAGTCGAGCTGCCGCCCGAGCGCCAGCGCGCCAGCGAGCTGGCAGACCAGACCGGTGATGTGGAACAGCGGCGCGAGCCCGAAGATGCCGTTTCCGCTGACGCGCTCGATGCGGGTCCGCATGCCTTCGGCGTTGAACACCACGTTGCCGTGCGTGTTGGTAGCACCCTTCGGCACGCCACTGGTCCCGGAGGTGTAGACGAGCAGCGCGATGTCCGAACTGGACAGCGAAAGCTCGGGTGGCCGCTGCCCGGCATGCGCCCGCGCGACCGCCAGCAGGTCCGCGCACCCGGCGGCCGGACGGCGTTCGAGCCTGCTGAACAGTCGCGGGTCGTGCCGGGTCTGGAAGTCGAGCTCGCTGGTGGTGACCGCGACCCGAACTCCGGCCGGAGCGGCGAGCTCGCCGAGCACGTCGTGCCAGCCCTGCTCGGAGGAGACGACAGCGGCAGGCTGCGCGTCGGCGAGGATCTTGGTCAGCTCGCGGGTCCGGTACATCGGGTTGAGCGGCACGACGATCGCACCGGCCTTCCACCCAGCGAGCAGCGCGATCGCGAACTGCGGCACGTTCTGCAGGTACAGCGCCATCCGATCGCCCCGGCCGACACCCCGTTCGACCAGGTAGTGCGCCAGTCCGTCGCTGAGCTCGTCGAGCTGCCGGTAGCTGAGCCGACCGTCGAAGTAGGTGATGGCCACCTGATCGGGACGATCGCGGCGGGCGGCGGCGAACAGTTCGAGCATGTTGTCGAACCGCGGCTCGATCTCCGGAGGCAGTTCACCGTCGTAGCGCCCCAGCCAAGGCCGTTCGTCGTACACGCTGCCCAACGCGCCACCTCCACATCGAGACCGACCAGTCGGTACGCCCAGTCAACGGGCACCGGCCAATCTCGTCAACCCTCGGCCGCACGCCGTGCGCCGAGTGGCCCAATCCGCGCTTCGCAACCTCGCCAAAACCTTGACCGGACAACTGGTCTAGTCCATTTTGCGAGAACATCATCTGGCGCTCACCCCACGGAGGCCCCGCATGACCAGACGACTGGCCGCGTTCGCCGCGGCCGTGTTGACCGCGCTCGCATTCGCCCCAACAGCCTCGGCCGCCGCCCCGCAAGCCCTGCCGAAGCACCAGCTCACCGGCTATTGGCAGAACTTCGTCAACAATGCCCAACCGCTGCGCATCAGCGACGTTTCGGCCAATTACGACGTCATCGTGCTGGCTTTCGCCAATGCCGATCCGGCCCGCCCCGGCGCGGTCACCTTCACCGTCGACCCGCAGCTGGCCACCACACTCGGCGGATATTCCGACGAACAACTCAAAGCAGACATTGCCGCCAAGAAGGCCGAGGGCAAGACATTCGTGCTGTCCATCGGCGGCGAAAAGGGCAACATCGACCTGGGCGGCGAAGCGAACGTCGCGAACTTCGTCGACTCGGTTGGAAAAATATTAACCGATTACGGCATTGATGGGTTGGATATTGACCTCGAACACGGTCTCAACGTCCCGAACACGACCAGCGCGATCCAGCAACTGCGCGATCAGGTGGGTGACGGTTTCGTGCTCACCATGGCGCCGCAGACCATCGACGTGCAGCCGGGCGGTTCGTACCTGGAGCTGATCAACAACGTCAAGGACATCCTCACCGTGGTGCACACCCAGTACTACAACTCCGGCTCGATGAACGGCTGCGACGGACAGGTCTACAGCCAGGGCTCGGTCGACTTCATCACCGCCCAGGCGTGCAACCTGCTGCAAGTGCTGCGCCCGGACCAGGTCTCGCTCGGCCTACCGGCATCGGCGTCCGCGGCCGGTAGCGGCTACGTAGAACCGACGGTCGTCAACAACGCGCTGAGCTGCCTGACCGCGGCCACCGACTGCGGCCAGTACACCCCCGAACAGCCGCACCCCGAACTCAGCGGCGTGATGACCTGGTCGATCAACTGGGACGCCAGCAGCGGGAACGCATTCTCCGACCCGGTTCGGGCGCATTTGGACGCCCTGCCGTAATCAACTCCGCCTCCGGCGGGGTGTTTCCGGCCACTATTACGCCGAAGAACACCCCGACCGGAGTCGGAAGTCCGTCACAGTGCGCAATCCACATGCTACTAAAAGTGATATTTCGCACTAGGCGCACGTTCGCGCACACATTTCCGCAATCCCGCGCTACCCTGGACCTATGTCAGCCGCGCTGGAGACCGTGTTGGCACGTGCCGGTTTAAAGGTCACCGCCAACGAATTCCTGAATCTGGTCGAGGATGCCGCCAAGAAGCTCACCTCGCCCCAGGTGGACCCAGCCGCGCACTTCACCGAAGCGGAGCGAGCCGCACTCGCCGAAGCAGGTCTGGACCTGACGCCGCTCAGCGACGCCGAAGTCGACCCGCGCGCGCGAACCGTCGCCGAACAGGCCGTGTTGCGCGACACCGCGCTGTCGGTCAACCAGGCCGCGGAGCGGGTCGGGGTGGACAGCAGCCGGATCCGCCACCGCGTCAGCGAGCGACGGCTGATCGGCTGGAAGGACCGCGGCGGGTGGCGTTTGCCCGCCTGGCAGTTCACCGAGACCGACGTGCTGCCCGGCCTGGACACGGTGCTGGCGTTGATGCCCATCGACCAGCCCGCGCTCGTGCTGGCCAACTTCATGACCACGCCGCAGGAGGACCTCGAACTCGGGGACCGGCCCGCGAGCCCGCGCGAGTGGCTGCTGGCAGGCGGCGACCCGCAGCGGGTGGCCGAACTCGCCGCGACGATCGGCACCCCGGCCTGAGCGCTCTCCCCCACCTTCGAGACCCCACCCCAGGACCTCCATGGCACGGCTACCCCAGCCGCCTGCTCCCGCTGCGCTGCAGGCGATGCTCCGGCGCACCGAAGACGTCATCGCGGTGCCCGCGGGCACTCGCCTGGTGCGCGTGTTCACCTCCGGGGGCAACCACCCCCAGCAGTGGAACACCTTCCGCTACGCCGGACCGCTGCCGCACGCCAGATTCGACCCTCACCTGCCCAACACCCAGGGCGGTCCGACGGTCACCCGCGAACACGGCGTGCTGTACTTCTCGCTGTCGGTGCAGACCTGCATCGCCGAGGTCTACCAGGCGACATCCACAGTGGATCGCCGGACGCGCAGCCCGCACCTGGTGCTGTTCCGTCCACGTCGGACGCTCCGGCTGCTGGACCTGACCGGCCTGTGGCCCACCCGAGCGGGTGCCTCGCAGGCGATCAACAGCGGTCCCAAGCTCCGCACCCAGGCATGGGCGCGCGGAATCCGCGCGGCGTACCCGGAGCTCGACGGGCTCTGGTACCGATCGTCGATGGACGCGGGCAACCCATCGCTGTGCCTGTGGGACCCCCCGGCGGCAACCGCACTGCCGGACTCCCCGGACGTACTGCTACCGCTGAGCCACCCGGGCCTGGACGTGCCCCTGGGACGAGTGTGCAAAGAACTCAGCTACACGCTGTTGGATTGAAAGAGTGCGGTTCAGCCTCCGAAGCGAAGGGCACCTTTCACCGGTTTAGCCGGTGAAAGGTGCCCTTCAGTCGGTTTGGAGTTGACGCCGTCAGGCGTTCTCGGCTGCTTCTTGTTCCTGGGTTTCGGCGTCCTTCTTCGACTTCGCCATGCTCGCCCAGGTGGTGATCGCCAGCACGACGACGATGACCGACAACGACATCCAGTTGTTGATCTCCATCCAGTCCGGCACCAGGTGGTACTCGTGGAAGGCGTGCAGGATCAGCTTGATGCCGATGAAGCCGAGGATCACCGCCAGCCCCACCGACAGGTAGACCAGCTTGTCCACCAGGCCGCCGAGCAGGAAGTACAGCTGCCGCAGCCCCATCAGGGCGAACGCGTTGGCCGTGAAGACCAGGAACGGGTCCTGGGTGATGCCGAAGATCGCCGGGATCGAGTCCACCGCGAACAACAGGTCCGCGCTGCCGATCGCGACGATCACCACGAACATCGGGGTCAGGAACCGCTTGCCGTCGATCTTCACGCTCGACTTGGCACCGTGGTACTCCTGGGTGATCGGGAACACCTTGCGGACCCAGCGGACCATGGCGTTCTCGGTGTACTCCTCGTCCTCGTCCTTCTTGCGCACCATGCCGACCGCGGTCCAGATCAGGAAACCGCCGAAGATGAAGAACACCCAGACGAACTGCGCGATCAACGCGGCACCGATCGCGATGAAGATGCCGCGCATCAGCAGTGCGAGCAGGATGCCGATCAACAGCACCCGGTGCTGGTGGATCGACGGGACGGCGAAGCTGGACATGATCACCATGAAGATGAACAGGTTGTCCACGCTCAGCGAGTACTCGGTGATGTATCCGGTGAAGTATTCGATCGCGAAGTGCGAGTCACCGAACAACCACACCCCGATCCCGAACAGGATCGCGCAACCCACGTAGAACACGACCCACTTGGCGGCTTCGCCAGTGGTCACCTCGTGCGGTTTGCGGTCCACGATCACGAGGTCGAGCAACAGCAGCAGGGCGAGACCGCCGAGCGTGGCGGCCCAAATCCACCACGGGACGGCCAATCGATCGACGGTGGTCTGCGCCTGCTGCGCAAACAACGTCACGTCGGTACCCATCCATCACCTCCGGTTCAGGGCAAAAGCCGGGGACCGGAGGTCTCTTCCACCGATCTGAGATCGGTCGACGGCACCGGGCTTGTCCAGGCAAGTTCCGTGATGACGACACCGTCGCGAAGGAATACTCCCCTCCACCACTTGTCAAGATTGTCACTTATGCACGGGTTCGAACACCAGCCGGGGTAGGCAGGAGAAACGAACATCACGCCGCGGTCGCACTAGTGCGCTACTCAGCGCAACGATGCCTGGCACGGGCGCATCACACCGAAGACGGCAACGGGATCATTGCGTCTCAACGGAACATCGTTAAGATCACCACCGCCCGGCCACACCGGGACCGCACTCGGGGATGCGGCACGGCCTCGGCGCCCGGCACGACGATGTGTCCGGTTGCTGTTTGGTCTCTGCTTCATAGCGTCTTGTCTTCGCCCGCTTCTGGATGGAACTGGTGCCGCTGTCTTCCCCTACTGTCAAAAGCGTGTCCGCCTCCCCCCGTCGCCGCAGGGGCCTCGTCCTGGTCGCCCTGTCCTGCATCGCCCTGGTGCTGCTCGGCGCATTCCTCTGGTCCGGTGAGGAACAACCGGCCGCCGCCCCGGAAGCGCCGCGGGAGGCGATGTTGGACGTGCTGGATGGCCCCAACGACAACGAGCGGGTGCAAATCGACGTAACGCTGTTCGCCCCGGCAGACACCCCGGCACCGGCGATCCTGCTCGCGCACGGCTTCGGCGGCAGCAAGAACGACACCGCAGCCCAGGCGCAGGAACTGGCCCGGCGCGGGTTCACCGTGCTCACGTACTCCTCCCGCGGCTTCGGCCGCAGCACCGGCAAGATCGCGCTGAACGACCCCGACTACGAGGTAGCCGACGCGCGCCAACTGCTGGACTGGCTGGCGCGCCAGCCCGAAGTGCTGCGCGACCACGAAGGCGATCCGCGGGTCGGCGTCACCGGCGGCTCCTACGGCGGCGCGCTGAGCCTGCTGCTGGCGGGCACCGACCGCCGCGTCGATGCGATCGCGCCGGTGATGACCTACAACGACCTCGGCCAGGCGTTGCTGCCCAACGACGCCTCCCACGACCGGATCAACACCGACACCCCGGCCGGGAGCTCGTCCAACGGTCAGGGCGTGTTCAAACAGGCTTGGGCGGGCCTGCTGTTCTCGGCGGGCAGCTCCCCGGAACAACGCGTCGGCGACCGGTCGCAGGCGTTGCCGTCCCCGGACGGCGGCTCCCCCGGCCTGCGCACCGAATCCCAAGACCAGCCGCTGACCTGCGGGAACTTCACCCCGCAGGTGTGCGCGGCCTACACCGAGGTGGCCCAGACCGGGCGGGCCGGGCAGGCGACGCTCGACCTGCTCGACAAGGTCTCCCCCAAGTCCGTCACCGCCAACATCGAGGTCCCGACGCTGCTGGTGCAGGGCGAACGGGACACCCTGTTCGGCCTGGACCAAGCCGATGCCAACGCCCGGCAGATCACCGCGGCGGGCGGCAAGGTCAAGACGATCTGGTTCGCCGGTGGCCACGACGGCGGTCCGCCCGGTCCGGCGCTGCGGGAACGCATCGCGGACTGGTTCGCCTTCCACCTCGGCGGGGTGCCGCCGGTGCCCGACCCCGGCACCGGCTTCGACTACGACATCGCCGGTCGGCCCCAGCGCGACGGCGAGATCCCGGTCCGCACGGTGTCCGCACCCGCCTATCCGGGTGTGCAGGCGGAGCGCACCCCGCGCTTCGCGCTGCCGCTGGCCGGGCCGGTCACGCAGGTGGTCAACCCACCTGGTGGCAACCCGGCCGCCACCAGCTCGCTGCCGGGTGCGGGCGAGGTGCTGGACGCCGCGGGCACCCTCGGCCAATCGCTGGCCCGCGACCTGCCGGGCCAGGTCGCGGTGTTCCGCACCGAACCGCTGGACAACCAGCTGTTGATCTCCGGCGCGGCGCGCACCCGGCTTTCGGTCGCGTCGGTGCCGGGCCAGCCCGCCACCGGGGACGCGGTGCTGTTCGCCAAGCTCTACGACGTCGGCCCGGACCAGCAGCGCAGCCTGATCGGCAACGCCGTGTCGCCGCTGCACGTCACCAACATCCCGCCGGATGGCACCCCGGTCGAGGTGGATGTAGCGCTGCCGGGCGTGGTGCACCCGCTGGAGACCGGCCACCGGCTGGAGCTGGCGGTGGCGACCACCGACCAGGCGTACGCGGTGCCGACGGAACCGGCGGTGCACCGCATCGGCCTGGCCGGTGACCGCGCGGTGTCGATCCCGTCGGTGCGCGGCGCCACGGCGAGCGCCAACGTGGTACCGGTGGCACCGCTGGTCGGCATCGGCGCCATCATCGCGCTGGTACTGCTGGTCTGGCTGGTCTCGCTGATCCGCCGCAAGAGCACCGACGACGTCGACCCGCTGCTGAGCGACACGCCGCTGATGATCGCCGGGCTGACCAAGTCGTATCCGGACAAGCCCACCGCGGTCCGCGACCTGTCTATCCGCGTCGAGCGCGGCCAGATCGTCGGGCTGCTGGGCCCCAACGGGGCGGGCAAGACGACGACGCTGCGCATGCTGCTGGGACTGCTGCAACCCAGTTCCGGGCAGGTCCGGGTGTTCGGCCACCGGTTGGTCGCGGGTGCGCCGGTGCTGTCCCGAGTGGGTTCGCTCGTGGAGGCGCCGGGTTTCCTGCCGCATCTGTCCGGTTTGGACAACCTGCGGTACTTCTGGGCGGCTACCGGGCGGCCGATGTTGCAGGCCCGCTTCGACGAGGTGCTGCGGATCGCCGGGCTCGGCACCGCGGCCCGCCGTCGGGTGCGCACGTACAGCCAGGGCATGAAGCAGCGGTTGGCGATCGCGCAGGCGATGCTCGGGCTACCCGAGTTGCTGGTGCTCGACGAGCCGACCAACGGCCTGGACCCGCCGCAGATCCACCAGATGCGCGAGATCCTGCGCCGCTACGCGGCCACTGGCCGCGCCGTGCTGGTGTCCAGCCACCTGCTCGCCGAAGTCGAGCAGACCTGCACGCACGTGGTGGTGATGCACGACGGTCGGCTGGTGGCGACGGGGAGCGTGGCGGACATCGTGTCGGTCGACGGTGAAGCGACCTTCCGGGTCGACGAACCGGAGCAGGCCGCCGAGGCGCTGCGCACCATCGAAGGGCTCGGTTTGGTGGAGACCGACGGCGACCTGGTGCACGCCAACCTCGCCGGGCATCCGGCGGCGGTGGCGGTCAACGTGCTGGTCGCCTCCGGGGTCTCGGTGCACCAGGTGGGGCCGCGACGTCGGTTGGAGGACGCTTTCTTGCAGCTGGTCGGGGAGGATCACCGGTGACCGACTCCGAACAGGCCAAGGTCGGGCAGTTGGACACGGCGGAGACGGCGCTGGTCCGCTCCAGCCGCCGCCACGCGGTCCAGGCCGACGGCAGCGTCGAGGGCTATCGGGCGAAGCGAACGCTGCCGGTGCGGGTGGAACTGGGCCGCCAGCTGCGTCGCCGCCGCACCCGGTTGGCGTTGGGTTTCCTCGCGGTGCTGCCGTTCCTGCTGTTGCTGGCGTTCGAGATCGGCGACGACGGTTCGCGCGGTGGCCGGACGCTGGCCGACATGGCCACCGCCAGCGGCCTGAACTTCGCGGTGTTCACCCTGTTCGCGTCGACCAACTTCCTGCTGGTCGTGGTGGTGGCGCTGTTCTTCGGTGACACGGTGGCCAGCGAGGCGTCCTGGTCGAGCCTGAAGTACCTGCTGGCGGCGCCGGTTCCGCGAATGCGGTTGCTCCGGCAGAAAGCCGTGGTTTCAGCGCTGCTGGCGGGATGCGGGCTGTTGCTGCTCGTCGCGGTGGCGCTCGGAGTGGGCCTGCTGTGGTACGGCGGTGGGGAGCTGATCAGCACCACCGGCGAAGCGGTGCCGTTCCCGGCTGGAGTGCTGAGTTTGGCGGTGGCGACGGTGTACCTGGCGGTGCACCTGACCTGGATCGCGGGACTGGCGCTGTGGCTGAGCGTAAGCACGGACGCGCCGCTGGGCGCGGTCGGCGGCGCGGTGTTGGTGTCGATCCTGTCCGAGATCCTCGACCAGATCACCGCTCTCGGAGACCTGCGGAGCTACCTGCCGACGCACTACTCGACGGCGTACGCGGATCTGCTGAGCGAAGACATCGACTGGACGGCGATGACCCACGGCGCCTTCTCCGCCTTGGCCTACGCAACCGCGTTCACCGCACTGGCGATCTGGCGCTTCCAACACAAGGACATCACCAGCTGACGACCTGTCCGACACGGGGCAGCTGTTCGGTCACGCTCACGCGGCACGGCAGGGCGATCGGTCCGTCGGCGCGTTCGGATCGCGGCACGCCTCAGCAAGGACCGGGCGATGCCGTGCCTGCGTCACATCACGAAGGCAGTTCGGCGTCCCAGTCCAACAACCCCAGCGGGTCATCCTCGGCAGGCACGTCACCGTGGCGCAGCCGCAGCCGTTCGACCTCATCGCCCCGTTCCACGTGGTCCGGGGCGAGCGCAGCGGTCAGCTGTGCGCTGCGCACGATGTTGCGCTCGACCCGCGGACGACGCAGGCGTTCGTAGCCGTCCAGACCTAGGTTGTCGCGCAACGACTTCGCCAGGACCACCGCGTCCTCGAACGCCATCGACGCGCCCTGCCCGGTCGCCGGGGACGCCGCGTGTGCCGCGTCGCCGATGAGCAGCACGCGACCACTGCGCCAACGCGGTGTGGGAACCAGGTCGTGGGCGTTGGTGACGAGCACATCGTCGGTCGCTGCGACGATGTCTGCCGTCGGCGTCGCGTCCGGCCGCAGCGCCGCGAGCAGCCGGGTGCGCATGGCCGCCGCGGTCTCAGCGCCGTCCAGCGGGGGCGCCGCAAGCCTGGCGAACCAGTACGTCCGCCCCTCGGGCGATACCGCGTAGCCGAAGGAACTGCCGCTGCCCCGGACCATCTCGATGTGCTCCGGCTCGTGCGGCGGCTCGGCGCGGTCGGAGTAGCCGTAGAAGACCTGCTGGCCCGCGTAGCGCTTCGGCACCGGGTCGAGCAGCGCGCGGACCGCGGAATTCAGCCCATCTGCCCCGATGAGCAGGTCGCCCGCAGCCTCCCGGCCGTCGGCGAACCGCGCCACCACCCGGTCTCCGTCCTGTTCGGCGGAAACGAATCGCGCGCCGTGCTCGATGCGGAGACCACGGCTTCGAACCTCTGCCTGCAGCAACTCGCACAGCTCAGCGCGACGGACGCAGCGGTAGGCCCCACCTAGTGCGGAAACGGCCAGCTCCTCGCCGGAGCTGCCGGTCAGGCGCAGCGCGGTCAGCGGGAAACCCGCCTGCGGGACGACGCCGATCTCGCGGAGCGCGCGCATCCCGTTGTCCGCCAGCGTCAGGAAGGCTCCGATGTCCGCCCCGCTGTCCGCATGCGCCTCGTGCACGCTCACGCTGAATCCGGCTTTGTCCAACGCCAGCGCGGCGGCAGTGCCCGCGATGCCACCACCGACGATGACGACGTGCATGACGGCTCCCCCGGCATCGGTTGTGATCATCTGACGGCCACGCTAGCGCAGGGGCGCGTCGTCACTTGATGCCTGCGGCGTCCATGCCGCGGAGTTCCTTCTTGAGGTCGTGGATCTCGTCGCGGAGTCGGGCGGCGAGCTCGAACTGGAGTTCGCGGGCCGCGTTCATCATCTGGTCGTTGAGCTGCTGCACCAGGTCCGCCAGTTCGGCGCGCGGCATCGACTTGATGTCCCGGTCCTCGAGCAGCCCGGAGCTGGCCACGGCCTCCCCGGTGGGCTTCTTGCCGCGCGAGACGTTGCGGCCCGACCCGCCGACGGCCACCGACTCCTCGGTGTCCTCCGACTCGGAGTACACCCGGTCCAGGATGTCGGCGATCTTCTTGCGCAGCGGCTGCGGATCGATGCCGCGCTCCTCGTTGTAAGCCATCTGCTTGGCGCGGCGCCGGTTGGTCTCGTCGATGGCGTGCTGCATCGAGTCGGTGATCCGGTCCGCGTACATGTGCACCTGGCCCGAAACGTTCCGCGCCGCGCGGCCGATCGTCTGCACCAAACTGGTGCCGGAGCGCAGGAATCCCTCCTTGTCGGCGTCCAGGATGGACACCAGCGAGACCTCCGGCAGGTCCAGTCCCTCGCGCAGCAGGTTGATGCCGATCAGCACGTCGTACTCCCCCAGCCGCAGCTGGCGCAGCAGCTCCACCCGCCGCAGGGTGTCGACCTCGGAGTGCAGGTACCGCACCCGGATGCCCAGCTCCAGCAGGTAGTCGGTGAGGTCCTCGGCCATCTTCTTGGTCAACGTGGTGACCAGCACCCGCTCGTCGCGGTCGGCGCGCTCCCGGATCTCGTGCACCAGGTCGTCGATCTGGCCCTCGGTGGGCTTGACGATCACCTCGGGGTCGATCAGCCCGGTCGGCCGAATCACCTGCTCGACGAACTCGCCACCGGCCTGCGCCATCTCATATGGCCCCGGCGTCGCCGACAGGTACACCGACTGGCCGATCCGGTCGGTGAACTCCTCGAAGGTCAGCGGCCGGTTGTCCAGCGCGCTGGGCAGCCGGAAGCCGTGCTCTACCAGGGTCCGCTTGCGGGACGCGTCGCCCTCGTACATGCCGCCGATCTGCGGCACCGTGTAGTGCGACTCGTCGATGACCAGCAGGAAGTCGTCCGGGAAGTAGTCGATCAGGGTCGCTGGCGCCGACCCGGCGGGGCGGTCGTCGATGTGCCGCGAGTAGTTCTCGATACCGGAGCAGAACCCGACCTGGCGCATCATCTCGATGTCGTACTGGGTGCGCATCCGCAGCCGCTGCGCCTCCAGCAGTTTGTTCTGCTTCTCCAACGTGCCCAGCCGCTCTTCGAGCTCCTGCTCGATGCCGCGGATGGCCTTGTCCATCCGCTGCGCATCGGCCACGTAGTGCGTCGCAGGGAAGATCCGCAGGTCCCGCACCTCGCGCACGATCTCGCCGGTCAGCGGGTGCAGGTAGTGCAGCCGGTCGATCTCGTCGCCGAAGAACTCCACGCGCACCGCGAGCTCCTCGTAGGCCGGGATGATCTCCACGGTGTCCCCGCGCACCCGGAACGTGCCGCGGGCGAACGCGATGTCGTTGCGGGTGTACTGCACGTCCACCAGCGCGCGCAGGAACACGTCGCGGTCTATCTCACCACCGACCTCCAGCGGGATGGACCGGTCCAGGTACGACTGCGGCGTGCCCAGGCCGTAGATGCACGACACCGACGAGACCACCACGCAGTCGCGGCGGCTGAGCAGGTTCGACGTCGCGGAGTGCCGCAACCGTTCGACGTCCTCGTTGATCGAGGAGTCCTTCTCGATGTAGGTGTCGGTCTGCGGGACGTACGCCTCGGGCTGGTAGTAGTCGTAGTAGCTGACGAAGTACTCGACGGCGTTGTCCGGGAAGAAGCCGCGCAGCTCGTTGGCCATCTGGGCGGCCAGCGTCTTGTTCGGCTCCAGCACCAGGGTGGGCCGCTGGACGCGCTCGATCAGCCACGCGGTGGTCGCCGACTTGCCGGTACCGGTGGCGCCGAGCAGCACGACGTCCTTCTCCCCGGAGGAGATGCGCCGCTCCAACTCCTCGATCGCCTGCGGCTGGTCACCGGCCGGTCGGTAGTCGCTGACCATGCGGAACCGGCCGTCGATCCGCGGGATGTCGCTGACCGGCCGAAACTCGGAGTGCGCCAGTACGGGGTGCTCAGTCGCGAATGCCACGACAACCAATGTACGAGCCCACCCCGACATCGTGCTGCGTCACGGGGTGCTCAAACGGCTACCAGGGAAGATAATGGATTGCGTCACCCCAGTGCTGGAGGTGGTGTGATGTCGGGCAGCACACCTATCGCTGGGCATCCGGATCTCACCGAGATGCGCCTGCGCTACGAGCGGGCTTCCGAAACACCAACCGCTCAGGTGGCGGACGGACTCACCGTGCTCGGTGGCCTGTTCGTCGCATTGTCGCCGTGGATCACCGGGTTCGCCGCCTTGACTCCGTCGTTGGCGCTGAACAACCTGATCACCGGCCTGACCGCCACCGTTCTCGGGCTCTCCTTCGCGGCCGCCTACCACCGCACGCACGGCATCGCCTGGACCTGTCCGGTGCTGGGTGCGTGGACGATCGTGGCCGTGTTCGTGCTGAGCGGCACCGCCATCACGCTCAGCACGGTCCTGTGCAACGTGATCGGTGGGGCAGTCCTGATCCTCGCGGGCTTGGGGACGATGGCTCCGGCCATGGCCTCCCGCGCGACGACCTGACCCCGACTGATCGGAGGTGACGCATCACAAGTCGCAAACAGAAAGCGGGCGCGACGACCTTCGGACGTCGCGCCCGCCGCAATACAGTGGCAGGGTGACCACGCAGCGCGAGATCGCCGAACAGCTCGGTCTGCCCGTCCACCCGCCGAAGGTCGAGGTCTTCGACCTGTCCGCAGGTACCAACACCGACCCCAAAGGCCGCGTGCGCATGGTAGCGGAATATCGCCGCGAGCCGTTCGGTCTTTATCTCGCCCGCAGCATGCCGGGCCATCCCCGCCTCGCCGCCCTCGAATCGTGGTTGCTGCCCGAGCTGGGGCTGCGCGTGACGCGCTGGTACTGGCACCCGGGTCATGCCGAGGAAATCGACTTCTACCTGGACGTGGTGGACATCGAACCGGGCGAGCAGCGGTGGCGCACCGTTGATTACTACCTGGACATCGCGGTGCGGGATCGGCGCTCGGCGCAGTTGTTGGACATCGACGAATTCGTGGTCGCCGTGCAGGCGAAATTGTTGGACGCCGAGACCGCGGAACGCGCGATGCGGCACGCCTGCGAAGCCGTGGACGGGCTTGCCCGGCACCAATACGATCTGGCGAAATGGTTGCGGGACAACGCAATTGAGCTGTCCTGGCGTGGGCAACCTATCGAGGATCTCGTGCCTGGGCAGCGAAAGCTACCGCCAACCCGGTGACAGCGGGCGCACCAGCGGAATCGATACTCTACGAGCTCCAAAAAGTTACGTTAAAAACGGCTACTGTTGATCTTAGGGCGCGGTTTTGCCGTTACTGTCTGACGCCGTGAGCGCTGCGATTTCTCCTCAATTGGTGGAAGTCATCGACGTCTTCAGCTCGCGGCGTAGGCAGCCTTCGGGGGTCGTCGCGCAGTTGGACGTCTGCCATGTCGAGCGCTGGGGACTCGCCGTGGAGTGTTCGACGCCGGACGCTGTGGAGCACGACGCCGAGATCACCTGGCTGCTGCCCGAACTCGGGCTGCGGCTGACCCGCTACCGCCCGCGCAGCAGGCATTCGCTACCGGGTCCCAGCACGCTCACCGCGGTCCACATCGAACGCGAAACCCGGTCGTGGACCACTACAGACCTGCTGCTCGGCCTGGAGGTCGGCGAGGACCGCCGCGCGCGGATCACGCACGCCGCCGAGTTCGCGGCGGCGGTGGCCAGCGGCATGATCCGGCTCAGCGAGGCCGACTACGCACTGCGCACGGTGCACCGCACCCTGGAGGAAGTCACCCGCCACCGGGACATCAACCAGTGGCTCGCCTACCGAGGCATCTTCGAAGCCTGGTGATCACCCAATTGGCGAAGGGTGAGGGGCACCCGTGACCAAGTAAGTGGGTCACAGGTGCCCCTCACTCCGAAAAGATCGCTCGTTACGGGGTCCAGCCGGTCTGGTCGGCCCATTGCAGGGCTTTGGGGAGGGCTTCGGCCATCCAGGGTTCCTTGGCTTCCGCGTAGGCATCGTGGCTCGGGTCGGTCGCGTGCCGTGCCGCTACTTCGCGCTTGAGGTTCAAGTATTCGTCGCGGATCGCCTCGTCGGCGCGCAGCCAGGCGGGGAACAGCAGCGCCAGGCGCCAGGCGGGGGTGCCCTCGACGCGCACGTGCAGGTTCGCGTAGCGGCCGGGGTCGGCCGAGACGTGGACTCGCTTCGCCCAGAGCGCCGGGTCCGGCGCGAAGCTGTGCGGGGTGTCGCCGCGGATGTCCGACAGCACCGGGAAACCGGCCTCGCCCAGCGGATCGGCGAGCGCGTCGGCGTCCGCCAGCGAACGGACGGTCAGCTGCAGGTCGATGATGTCCTTCGCGGGAAGTCCGGGCACCGAGGTGGAGCCGATGTGGTCTACCCGCACCGCCTCGTTCCCAGCAGCCCGCTCGATCCGCGCGATCAGCCGCCGGGCCTGCCTGGGCCACTCCGGATCCGACTCGACGAGCTTCGGTGCGCGCTTCGGCGGGCGTTGGCGCAGCCGCACGTTCTCCTCGAACGGCACCAGCCGGTGCTGCCACAGCTCGTCGACCTGCGCCAGCACGTCATCGACCGGGCCGCTGTTGTCCAACCACACGTCGGCGACCTCGCGACGCTGCTCGTCGGTGGCCTGCGCGGCGATGCGGGCGCGCGCGTCCTGCTCGGCCAAGCCGCGGTCGACCAGCCGCCGCACCCGGTCCAGCTCCGGCGCGTCGACGATGATCACCAGGTGGTAGTTCGGCGCATAGCCGACCTCGACCAGCAACGGCACGTCGTGCACGACGATCGCGTCGGCCGGTGCCTGCGCCATCCGCTCGGCCGTCAGATCGCGGATCTTGGGATGCGTGATGGCATTGAGGTCGGCGCGCGCCGCAGTGTCGCCGAAGACCTTCTCGGCCAACGCTGGACGGTTCAACGCCCCGTCGGTGTCCAGGATCTCCGACCCGAACCGCTCGACGAGCTCGGCCAGCCCCGGGCTGCCCGGCTGCACCACTTCGCGAGCCAGCACATCGGAGTCGATGAGCACAGCGCCGCGCTCCACCAACCGCCGAGCCACTGTCGACTTCCCCGACCCGATGCCACCGCTGAGTCCCACCCGCAACACGCCGCCCATCCTGCCAGGGGTCGTGAGCGCCCAACCGGCCCGGACCAAACCACACCGCGTTCCCACCGGGCGCGAGGACGAAGTGAAGGGCACCTTCGACCGACTTAGAGGGTGCGCGGATTGGCTTGCGTGGCGGTGCGGGTAGCGGAACCTCAGAGGTCTTCTCGCTGTGGGATCCCCGACATCATGTATGTCCAAATACACCACGTCGGGGCTGTCCTCGCGAGAAAACCTCTGAGAACCCGCGGCGGTGCCAGCTGCGAGGGTGGGAGGAAGCGGCTGACGCCGCTTGCCTGACGACCCCCTCGACATGCCCAATCCGCGCGTTCTTAGCCGGTCACAGGTGCCCTTCACTCACGACAACGGCCCCGCACCTCGAAAGGCGCGGGGCCGGTCGTTGCTACCGTTCAGGCGTCACGCACCGCCGGAGAGCTTCTCCCGCAGGGCCGCCAGCTGCGCGTCGCTGGCCAGCGAGCCGCTGTCCTGCTCGTCGTTGGAGTTCGACGAGTAGTTGCCACCACCGCTGCTGGGCTGCTGCTCCTCGCCGCCACCGGCAGCGGCGGCCGCGGCGGCCTCCGCGTCGGCCTGGCGGGCCTTGGTGATCTGGGCGATGTGCTTCTCGTAGCGCGTGTGGGCCTCGGCGTACTGCCGCTCCCATTCCTCACGCTGCTTCTCGTAGCCTTCCTGCCACTCCTCGGTCTCCGGGTCGAAGCCCTCGGGGTAGATGTAGTTGCCCTCGTTGTCGTACTCGGCGGTCATCCCGTACTGGGTGGGGTCGAAGTCCGAGTCGGGGCTGAAGCCCTCGTTGGCCTGCTTCAGCGACAGCGAGATCCGGCGACGCTCCAGGTCGATGTCGATGACCTTGATCATCACCTCGTCGCCGACCTGGACGACCTGCTCCGGAATCTCCACGTGGCGCTCGGCCAGCTCGGAGATGTGCACCAGACCCTCGATGCCCTCGTCGACCCGGACGAACGCGCCGAAGGGCACCAGCTTGGTGACCTTGCCCGGCACGATCTGGCCGATCGCGTGGGTGCGGGCGAACTGCCGCCACGGGTCTTCCTGGGTCGCCTTCAGCGACAGCGACACGCGCTCCCGGTCCATGTCCACGTCGAGCACCTCGACGGTGACTTCCTGGCCGACCTCGACGACCTCGCTCGGGTGGTCGATGTGCTTCCAGGACAGCTCCGAGACGTGCACCAGACCATCGACACCACCGAGGTCGACGAACGCACCGAAGTTGACGATGGAGGACACGACGCCCTTGCGGACCTGGCCCTTCTGCAGCTGGTTGAGGAACTCGCTGCGGACCTCGGACTGGGTCTGCTCCAGCCAGGCGCGACGGGACAGCACCACGTTGTTGCGGTTCTTGTCCAGCTCGATGATCTTCGCTTCGAGCTCGCGGCCGACGTAGGGCTGCAGGTCGCGGACGCGGCGCATCTCCACCAGCGAGGCGGGCAGGAAGCCGCGCAGTCCGATGTCGAGGATGAGACCGCCCTTGACGACCTCGATGACGGTGCCGCGCACCGGCTCGTCCTTCTCCTTGAGCTCCTCGATGGTGCCCCAGGCGCGCTCGTACTGAGCGCGCTTCTTGGAGAGGATCAGTCGGCCTTCCTTGTCCTCCTTCTGGAGAACAAGCGCCTCGACGAAGTCGCCGACGGTGACGACCTCGGCAGGATCGACGTCGTGCTTGATCGACAGCTCGCGGGAGGGGATGACGCCCTCGGTCTTGTAGCCGATGTCGAGCAGCACTTCGTCGCGATCGACCTTGACGATGGTGCCCTCAACAATGTCCCCATCGTTGAAGTACTTGATGGTCTGGTCGACGGCGGCGAGGAAGTCCTCCTCCGTCCCGACGTCGTTCACTGCGACCTGCGGCTTGGTGGCGGCTGCAGTCGGGACGGTGGTGGTGTCGGTGGACATCAGGTGGGTTGCTCCGGTACGGATAGGTTGGTCGCTGGATCTACATTGTTGCCGCGCCACGGGCATCCGGCCAAGACCAGCTGGCTTGCTGGACCAGGAGATTCCGCTTCCCGACCGGCCCCCACCGCCGGGTGACCCGGTGCAGAAGAGCCGCCGACAAAAGACCCACGGCGCGGGCGGTATCGTACGCGCTTTCTCGATCGCCGGGCAAACTACCGTGCTCCTCGACGACCAGCGGGTCCCGGACGAGGACAATGCTCACGTCCGAGCAGTACCCACTATCGGCGAGGAGAACCCTTGACACGAGCCGACGAGCCAGCAGGCGACGAAACCCAGGGTAGCTCGGCAGAACAGTTGTTGGGCACAACCGGTGTGACCAAACGCACCGTGGGCGCGGCGGAATCGCGGTCCGCGAGCCGACTCTGGTGGGATGCCGACGCCGACGACTACCAAGCCGAGCACGGTGCGTTCCTCGGCGAAAGCGACTTCGTCTGGTGCCCGGAGCGGCTGCGCGAGCAGCGGGCCGGGCTGCTCGGCGACGTGCGCGGTAAGCGGGTGCTGGAGGTGGGCTGCGGCGCGGCTTCCTGCTCCCGATGGCTGGCCGACCAGGGTGCGCATCCGGTCGGCTTGGACATCTCGGCCGGAATGCTGCGGCATGCCGTCGAGTGCGGCGAGCGCAGCGGCACCGCGGTGCCGTTGGTGCAGGCGAGCGCGGACAGCCTGCCGTTCGCCGACGAATCCTTCGACCTGGCTTGTTCGGCCTTCGGCGGGGTGCCGTTCGTGGCCGACTCCGAGGCCGTGTTCCGGGAGGTCGCGCGGGTGCTGCGGTCGGGCGGCCGGTGGGTTTTCGCGGTGACCCACCCGATGCGGTGGATCTTTCCCGACGATCCGGGGCCGACCGGGTTGACCGCGACCCACTCCTACTTCGACCGGACGCCGTACCTGGAAGTCGACCGCATCGGCCGGGCCACCTACGTGGAGCACCACCGCACCCTCGGCGACTACGTCCGCCAGTTGCACGCCGCCGGACTCCGGCTGGTGGATCTGGTCGAACCGGAGTGGCCGGAGGGGCACACTCAGGTCTGGGGGCAGTGGAGTCCGCTTCGCGGTCGGCTGTTCCCCGGCACGGCGATCTTCGTCTGCGCCCTCGACGCCTAGGGAGATGTTTTGGCGACGGCACAGGAGTTGATGCAGGCGCAGTTCGCGCGGCTGGCCGCGTTGGACCCGCAGTTGCCGGACACCCACCAGTTGCCGTCCGACGGCGAGCCGATCGTGGCCCGGATCCCCGACGGCGGCACCGCGGCCGGGCTCGTCGTGCGGCACACCAATCCGCCCGGATCGGCGCAGAGCCTCTGGCAGGCGGGCGAGGTCTTCGAACTCTTCCCGATCGTCGGCGAGCAGCCGCGGGCGGGCATGGACGCGCTGTTGCGGGCGTGGCGCGGATGGCTGGCGACGCACACCTCACCGGGGCCCAACTCGTCCTGCATGGTCGTGTGGCCGAGCCGGGACGTCGCGGCGACGCGGGCCCTGCTCGACCACGGCTTCCTCCCGCTTTCCTGCCTGGCCGTGCGGCCCCCCAGCCCCGCTCCAGATACGAAACTGTCTGGTACCGTAAAAGTGCGTCGCGCCGGACCGGCCGACCTGGACGCCGTCGTCGAACTCACCCTGGCCGAGCTCGAATACGCCGCCCTGGTCGGTACGTCGACGTACCGCCCCGACGCTCCGCGGCTGAAGCGGACCGCTGCGCACGTGCGCCTGCACTCCAGCGATCCGGTGTGGCTGGCGGAGCAGGACGGGACGCCGGTCGCGGTCGCGGAATGCGGCTGGGTCGACACCGCCAAGTCCCCCAGCGGCTACCGGCTCCGGTCCGGCACGTGGGCGTACGTCAACTGCGTGTCGGTGCAGGAAAAGGTCCGCGGCACCGGCGTCGGCCAACTGCTGATGACCTTGGCGCACAACGAGTTCGCGCGCGCCGGAGTCGTCGGCAGCTTCCTGTACTACAACCCGCCCAACCCGCTGTCCTCGGTGTTCTGGCCCCGCCAGGGATACCGGCCACTGTGGACGATGTGGGAGGTGCGCCCGGCCACCGCGCTGCGCTGACGCTCGCCCGGCCGACGCACCGGCCGTGAGAGTCGAGGAGTCGGCGTGGAGATCGTCGCCACCGGCGTCGAGGTCACCGGAGCGCATGGACCGCTGCTGGCGCCCACCTCGCTGCGCGTGCGCAGCGGTCACGTCCTGCTGGTGACCGGTGACCCGAACTCCGGGCGCACCGCGCTGGCCTTGGCGCTGTCCGGCCGACTGCGCCCCAGTCGCGGCACCGTCCGCCTGGACGGCGCCATCGACGCGAATGCGCAGCGGCGCAGCGTCGCGGTCGTCGACGCGCCGCAGATCAGCGAGCCGGACGGTGCGCTGCCGGTGCGCGACGTGGTCGCCGAGGGTTTGAGCCTCGCGGGTCGCGGATCAGGGCGGCGCAAGGTCCGCGAGTGGCTGTCGGCTCACGCAGCCGCGGGCAACGAGCGGTTCGAGCACCTCGCCGGGTTCGAACGCACCCGACTGCTGGTCGGACTCGGCTGCGCGGCACGCTCGACCAAGGCCCTGGTGCTGGACTGCCCCGACCGCCACGGCGGCGACCCGACCGGTTGGTGCTCGCTGGCGACCCGCTGCGCCGAGCGCGGCATGGCCGTCATCGTCCTCTGCTCCCCGCACTCCGCCGACAAGCTGGGCATCGCGCCCGCTCGGATCGGCGCGGACAACCTCGAAACGTCCACTTTGGATCTCGTTGAAGGTCTGCGATGACTAGTTTCCGGCTCGCTGCCACCGAACTGCGCCGCCTCACTTCGGGCAAACTGCCAAAACTCGCGCTGCTCGCGGTCACCCTGGTGCCGCTGCTGTACGGCGCGATGTACATCTACGCGAACTGGGATCCCTACGGAAAGCTCGACTCCGTGCCCGCGGCCGTGGTCATCGACGACGCTGGTGCGCGGCGTGACGACGGCAGTCAGCTGCGGGCCGGTCAGGACGTGTACCGGGAACTCGTCGAATCCGGCACCTTCGACTGGCAACGCACCGACGAGCAGCAGGCCGGGGACGGTGTCGCCAGCGGCCGCTACACGTTCGCGCTGGTGGTGCCGAAGGACTTCTCCGCTGCCCTGCTCTCCCCCGCCGACTTCGCACCACGGCAGGCGAAGCTCCAGCTGATCACCAATGACGCCAACAACTACCTCGTCGGAACCATCGCCGACAAGGTGGCCTCCGAGGTGCGCAACGGGGTAGCCGCCAACGCCGGAACCGAGGCCGCGAACCAGTTCCTGCTCGGCTTCAGCACGGTGCACGACAAAACCGTCGAAGCGGCCGACGGCGCGGGCCAACTCGCCGATGGCGCCGGGCAACTCCACGACGGGCTGGGCCAAGCCGAACGCGGCACCGCGCAGCTGTCCACCGGTGCCCGCGAACTGCTCGACGGCCAAACCGAACTCGCCGCGGGTGCGAACCAGCTCTCCGACGGCACCCAAAAGCTCCACAATGGACTGGACGAGCTGCGCGGATCGACCGCTGCACTGCCCGAGCAGACCGCGAAGCTCGCCGACGGCGCGGAGCAGGTCGCGGCGGGGAACGAGGAACTCGCGGCCAAAGCTGAAGTGCTCGGCGGGGTTTCGCAGGAAATCGCGGACCACCTGGACGAGACCAAGGCGCGCCTGGCCGACCAGCTCCGCCAAGCCGGGACGGACGGGACGACGGTGCAGCGCATCGTCGCAAGCCTCGACCAGCTGGGCAGCCCCCTTACCGAGGCCAACGGCAAGGTCCAGACGCAGGTCGGCCAACTGCGCGCGCTCGCCGACGGATCCCGCCAGGTCGCCGACGGCAACCGGCAGCTGGCCAACGCGACGCCGACCATGACCGGCGGCATCGGCCGCCTCGCTGAAGGTGCGGCCCAGGTCGACGACGGCGCGCACCAGCTCCGCGACGGCCAACAGCAGGCCCTGGCCGGGACCAGGCAGCTGAGCAGCGGAGCCGACCAGCTCGCCGGTGGCACCAGGCAACTGACCGACGGCTCGGGTCAGCTCGCGGACGGGTCGAACACGCTGGCAGCGGAACTGGGCAAGGGAGCGAACGACATCCCGAACCCGGATGAGCGGACCCGCACCGCCACCGCGGACACCATCGGTGACCCCGTCGCCATCGACACCCAGGCCCAGGTCCGGGCCGACACCTACGGCGCCGGGCTGGCCCCGTTCTTCCTGGGGTTGGCGCTGTGGATCGGCGGCTTCGTGCTGTTCCTGCTGATGCGACCGCTGTCCAGCCGCGCGCTCGCAGCCGGTGTCGCGCCGTGGCGCATCGCGCTCGGCGGCTGGCTACCCGCCGCCGCTGTCGGCCTGGTGCAGGCGGTGCTGCTGTACCTCGTCGTGGTCTTCGGGGTGGGCGTGCACCCGGCGCACGCCTGGTGGACGCTCGGGTTCCTGGTGCTGACCTCGTTCGCCTTCACGGCGGTGGTGCACTCGCTGAACGCCGCGTTCGGGCCGAAGGGCAAGTTCATCGCCCTGGTCATCCTGGTGCTGCAGCTGGTCACGGCTGGTGGCACGTTCCCGTGGCAGACGATCCCGGAACCGCTGCACCCGCTGCACCAGGTGCTGCCGTTGAGCTACGTGGTCAGCGGCCTGCGCCACCTGCTCTACGGCGGAGCCAGTACGGCGTCGGTGACGAATGCGGTCGCAGTGCTGCTCTGCTACCTGGTCGCGGCGCTGCTGCTGAGCACCATCGCGGCATGGCGCCAACGGATCTGGACCCCGAGCCGCCTCAAGCCCGAACTGTCCCTTTAGCTCCGCGCGCCCGTTCCGCGCACCAGCGCGGGTGGTGGAACTGGCTGAACCCCAAGGCTCAGATGCGTGGCAGTGCACGAGCAAGTGCAAGGATATCCAGTTTGGACTGATTTCTCCGAAACCGGAATCTGCTACTGGGCAACGGCCTCGTCGGCGGGCTCGTCGTAGCGGGCGATCTCGATCAGGTTGCCGTCCGGGTCGCGCAGGTACAGCGAGGTGATCGCGCCCTCCGCGCCGATCCGGGAAACCGGACCCTCTTCGATGCGCACCTCGTTGGCGCGCAGGTGTTCCTGGACCTCGGCGAGCGGGCTGGCCGTGACGAAGCACAGGTTGGCCGAGCCGGGCACCGGGTGCGTCGCGGTCGGCTCCACCAGTTCGCTGGCCGCGTGCAACTTGATGGTCTGCCGACCGAAGCTCACCGCCCGTCGATCGCCGGGGAAGGTCACCGGCGTCATGCCGAGGATCTGCTCGTAGAACTCCACTGCTCGATCGACATCGGCGACGGTGAGGACCAGATGGTCGACTCTGTCGATGCTGATCATGCTCCTCCTCGGGGTTGGCGCGGAAGCGGATTCGGGGTATCCGCACCGTTCTGCGCGCCCGCCGGAAGGTACGGCCGTGCGCGCCGTCGCGACCGGTAGCGCCTAGGCAGGCTATCCGCACCGGTGCGCGGCGCGTGCAAGCGGGCCCGCCGACGGTGATGTCCACCATCCGAAGACGGCTCCGCCGATCAGCTCAGTGCGCGGCGGCGTCCCACGACCGACCCACGCCGACGGAAACCTCCAGCGGCACGTCCAGCTGGTACGCCGAACCCATCTGGTCGCGCACCAGCTTCTCCACCTCGGCGCGCTCGCCGTCGGCGACCTCGATGATCAGTTCGTCGTGCACCTGCAACAGCATCCGCGACTGCATGTCGTTGTCCCGCAACGCACGGTGCACGCCCAGCATCGCGACCTTGATGATGTCCGCGGCGCTGCCCTGGATCGGCGCGTTGAGCGCCATCCGCTCGGCCATCTCCCGCCGCTGGCGGTTGTCGCTGGTCAGATCCGGCAAGTACCGCCGACGCCCCAGGATCGTCGAGGTGTAGCCGTCCTTGCGCGCCTGGTCGACGACCTCCCGCAGGTAGTCGCGGACCCGGCCGAACCGCGCGAAGTAGGCGTCCATCTGCGCCTTGGCGTCCTCGGCGGAGATCCGCAGCTGCTGCGCCAGCCCGTAAGCCGACAGGCCGTAGGCCAACCCGTAGGACATCGCCTTGACCCGGCGTCGCAACTCGTGGTCGACCTCCTGGATCGGCACGCCGAACGCCCGCGAAGCCACGTAGTTGTGCAGGTCTTCACCGGTGCGGAACGCCTCGATGAGCCCCTCGTCGCCGGAGAGGTGCGCCATGATGCGCATCTCGATCTGGCTGTAGTCGGCGGTCATCAGCTCCGCGTAGCCGCTGCCGACCACGAAGACCTCCCGGATGCGGCGGCCTTCCTCGGTGCGGATCGGGATGTTCTGCAGGTTCGGCTCGGTCGACGACAGCCGCCCGGTGGCCGCGATGGTCTGGTTCAGCGTGGTGTGGATCCGCCCGTCGTCCGAAATGGACTTCACCAGACCGTCCACAGTGGTCTTCAACCGGGTGGCGTCGCGGTGCTCCAGGAGGTGCTGCAGGAACGGGTGCTCGGTCTTCTCGTAAAGCGTCTGCAACGCCTCCGCGTCGGTGGTGTAACCGGTCTTGGTGCGCTTGGTCTTCGGCATGTTCAGCTCGTCGAAGAGCACCACCTGCAACTGCTTCGGCGAGCCGAGGTTGATCTCCTTGCCGATCACGTCGTAGGCGTCCTGCGCGGCCTGCTTGACGCGCGCCGCGAAGTGCGCGCCCAGTTCGTCGAGCTGGTCGGCGTCCACCGCGATGCCCGCGCTCTCCAACTCGCTTAGCACCAGCAGCAACGGCAGCTCCAGATCGGTGAGCAGGCTGCGGCTGTCGATGCGCGCCAACTCCGCATCGAGCGCGTCAGCCAGTTCGGCCACCGCCCGCGCCCGGACCAGCTCGGCCGCCGCGGCCTTCTCCCTGGACTCCGCCTCGTCTTCCAGCAGTGACAGCTGCCCGTCGTCCTCGCCCTGCTCCGCGCGCAGCTCGCGCTGCAGGTAGCGGACGACGAGGTCGGGCAGTTCGAAGGACCGCTGCCCCGGCCGCACCAGGTACGCCGCCAGCGCGGTGTCGCTGGTCAGGCCCGCCAGCGTCCAACCGCGGTCGCGGATGGCGTGCAGCGCGCCCTTGACGTCGTGCGCCGCCTTGGTGGTCGCCGGATCGGCCAGCCAGGCCGCCAGCGCCTGTTCGTCGTCCGCGGTCAAGGCCGTGACGTCGATGAACGCACCAGCGCCGTCGGCGGTGGCCAGGGCGATGCCGGCCAGATCACCGCGGCCGCGCGCCCACTGCCCGGTGCACGCGAGCCCGACCCGGTTGCCGTTGCGGGCATGCTTGTCCAGCCACCCGGAGAGCTGGCCGGGCTGCACCACGCCACCGGAGATCTCGAAGCCCTCCTCGACCTCGGGTTCGGCGCTGGACAGCGTCGCGAACAGCCGGTCGCGCAGCACCCGGAACTCCAGGTCGTCGAACAGCCGGTGCACCGCGTCGCGGTCCCAGGGGCGCGTCGCCAGCTGTTCGGGCGTGGCCTCCAGCGGGACGTCGCGCACCAGCTCGGTCAGCTGCCGGTTGAGCAGCACCGACGACAGGTTCTCCCGCAGCGCATCGCCGACCTTGCCCTTGACCTCGTCAACCCGGTCCACCAGCTCGCCGAGCGACCCGAACTGCTGGATCCACTTGGTGACGGTCTTCTCCCCCACGCCCGGGATCTTCGGCAGGTTGTCCGACGGATCGCCGCGCAGCGCCGCGAAGTCCGGGTACTGCTGCGGCGTCAGGCCGTACTTGTCCTCGACGGCCTGCGGCGTGAAGCGGGTGAGCTCCGAGACGCCCTTGGTCGGGTACAGCACCGTGACGTCGTCGGTGACCAGCTGCAGCGCATCCCGGTCACCAGTACAGATCGAGACGTGGAAGCCCTGCCCGGCGGCCTGCGTCGTCAACGTCGCGATGATGTCGTCGGCCTCGTAGTTCTCCTTGCTGAGCACCGGGATGTGCAGCGCCCCGAGGACGTCCTGGATGAGGCTGACCTGGCCGCGGAACTCGTCCGGGGTGGCGCCGCGGTTGGCCTTGTACTCGGCGTAGGCGTCGCTGCGGAAGGTCTTGCGGGAGACGTCGAAGGCGACCGCGAGGTGGGTGGGCTGCTCGTCGCGCAGCAGGTTGATCAGCATCGAGGTGAAGCCGTAGACCGCGTTGGTGTGCTGCCCGGTGCCGGTCTGGAAGTTCTCCTTCGGCAGGGCGTAGAAGGCGCGGTAGGCCATCGAGTGGCCGTCGATGAGCAGCAGGCGTCGGTCCTCGGAATCCGTCACGGCGGCGAGTCTAGGCTGAAGCTCCGACACCGTGTGACCGGAGGCGGAGGAGGACCCAGGGGTGGCTGCGCTCGACAGCGGTGAGGCGACGACCAGCGAGAACGACCGGTCGGACCCGGTGCTGCGGGCTGCCGACGAGCAGCTCACCGAGCGGATGGGCATCGAGATCGTCGAATGGGGCCCCGATCGAGTGATCGGCACGATGCCGGTCGCCGGTAACCGCCAGCCGTACGGCCTGCTGCACGGCGGGGCGAACGCGGCGCTGGCCGAGACCGTCGGGTCCATCGCCGCGGCCCTGCACGCCGGTGCGAACCGGGTCGCGGTGGGCCTGGAGCTGTCCTGCACGCACCACCGCGCGGCCACCGAAGGAGTGGTGACCGGCGTCGCCACGCCCCTGCACCAGGGACGCACGACGGCGACCTACGACATCGCGATCACCGACGAGCAGGGTCGGCGAACCTGCTCCGCGCGGCTGACCTGCGCATTGCGCGACCAGCCGCCCGGCCAGTGAGCAGTGTTCAGGAGAGGTTCTCCAGCACCGCTTGGGCCACCGCCTTCATGGTGGTCCGGCGGTCCATGGCGGTGCGCTGCAACCAGCGGAACGACTCCGGCTCGGAGAGGTTGTGCTGGCTCATCAGCAGGCCCTTGGCCCGCTCGATGGTCTTGCGCGCTTCCAGCCGCTCGGTCAGGTCGGCGACCTCGGCCTCCAGCGCCTGCACCTCGGTGAACCTGGACACCGCCAGTTCGATGGCAGGCACCAGGTCGCGCTTGGCGAACGGCTTGACCAGGTAGGCCATCGCCCCCGCGTCGCGCGCCCGCTCGACCAGGTCGCGCTGGCTGAACGCGGTCAGGATCACCACCGGCGCGATGCGCTCACCGGCGATGTTGGAGGCGGCCTCGATGCCGTCCATCTTCGGCATCTTGATGTCCAGGATGACCAGATCCGGGCGCAACTCCTCGGCGAGCCGAACGGCTTCCTGCCCGTCCCCGGCCTCACCGACGACCTGATAGCCCTCCTCGCGGAGCATTTCCACCAGGTCGAGCCTGATCAACGCCTCGTCCTCGGCCACGAGTACGCGACGTTCGACGGGCCTGGCCTCGCGTGTGTCCTCGGCAGCCGGCGTCGTCACCGGGGTCCTCCAGTAGAACTCGGGTCCGCCGATGCGGTTTGCATCGGAAACCGCAGCTTACCGGGTACAACTTCACGCCGAGGTAAACACGCGACGTGACCATTGCGACATCGGGCCGATCAAGGACGAGCCGCCCGCCGCCGCACGAACAGCAGGTAGATCAGCACGATGGCGGCAAGGCTGATCAGGCTGAGGGTGAGCTGCGAACGGATCTCCGCGATGGCGCCCATCGTGACGATCACCGCGGCGATCACGATCAAGGTGGCCCAGGTCAAGTAGGGGAAGAACCACATCCGCAACTTCAGCCGTTCCGGCGCCTCCCGTTCCAGCCGCCGCCGCATTCGCAGCTGGGAGAGCGCGATGATCGCGTAGATGAACAACGCGACGGCCCCGGCGGAGTTGATGATGAAGTAGAAGATCGTGTCCGGTGAGACGTAACTGGCCGCGACGGCGACGTATCCGATCAAAGTGGACAGCAGGATCGCCTTCCACGGCACCCCACGACCGTTGACATCGCGAACCCAGCTCGGCGCGAACCCGCGCCGCTGCAAGGCGAAGAGCATCCGCGAGGCGGTGTAGAGCCCGGAGTTGAGCACCGAGATCACGGCGGTGAACACCACCACGTTCACCACGACCTCGGCGGCGGGCAACCCGAACCGGGCGAAAGCAGCGGCGTACGGGCTGTCGCCGTCGGCGGGAATGTCCTGCCAGGGCGTGATCATCACCAGCAACGTCACCGAACCCACGTAGAACAGCAGCACCCGCCACACCACGGCCCTGGTCGCCTTGGCGACCGACTTCTCCGGCTCGTTGGACTCGGACGACACGATGGTGACGATCTCGGTGCCGAAGTAGGAGAAGATCACGATGACCACGCCGTGCAACACGGCGAAGCCGCCCTTGGCGACGAACCCGTCGAGCGCGATGTTGCCGACCGAGAACTCCGCCCCCGGCCAAATCCCGAGCACGAAAATGGTCCCGCACACCAAGAAGATCACGATCGTGATGACCTTGATGGACGCCAACCAGAACTCGGTCTCCCCGAAAGACCGGACCGAAACCAGGTTCGTCGCGGTGAGCAGGAACATCAGCACCAGCGAGATCACCCACTGAGGCACCGCGGGAACCAGCGGGTTCACCAACTCGGCGCCGACCACGGCCTCGAAGGCGACGACGCCGACCCAGTAGTACCAGTACAGCCAACCGATGGTGAACCCCGCACCGTTGCCCAACGAAGCCCGCGCGTACTCCATGAACGACCCGAGCGCGGGAGCGGCGGTGGCCATTTCGCCGAGCATCCGCATCACCAGTACGACGATCAGCCCGCCCAACGCGTAGGACAGCACGGCTGCGGGCCCGACGGTGGAGATCACGGCGCCGCTACCGATGAACAGACTGGCGCCGATGATGCCGCCGAGCGCGATCATCTGCAGGTGCCGGTTCTTCAGACTCCGCCGAAGCCCAACATCATCGGAATCGTCGGCGACGGCCCCAACCCTGGCTTCATCAACCACAACAGCCCCCGGCGTAAATTCGGCGTAGAAGCTGCGAACCTAACCCGCAATGATCGAAAACCACCAGGGTCCCGAACCAGGACAAACAAGACAAGAAAGCCCCGGCACCCTCCCAAAGAGGGTTGATCAAGGATCGAGTATGCTGACGACCGAACCAGCCCCCGTAGCCCAATCGGCAGAGGCAGCGGACTCAAAATCCGTCCAGTGTGCGTTCGAGTCGCACCGGGGGCACAGCGCCTGACCTGGCGTTACAAGTGAAGGTGTGGATCATGATCTGGTCCAGTGGGTGCGGCCTTGGGTGCGAGTATGCTCAAGGCCATGAGTCGTGCTCGGGCTGAGGGCCGTCAACGCGGCCGAATCGAAGAACGCGGGAAGACCCTCCGCGTCATCGTCTACGCAGGTACGGACCCCGTAACCGGCAAGCGGGCCTACCTCCGCGAGACCATCAACGGCACAGACAAGGCGGCACAGAAGCTCGCGGAGAAGGCGCTGAACAAGCTGCTGGCCCAGGTCGACGGCCAGCGCTCCGCCCCGTCATCGGTGAGCCTGTCGTACGCGCTCGCCGAGTGGATGCGCACGAGCGAGATCGAAGACAGCACCCGGCACACCTACGAGGGCTACATCAACCGCTCCATCGTGCCCGCACTCGGCGACACTGCCGTAAACAAGATCTCGGCTCGCATGCTGGAGAGCTTCTACACGGAGCTTCGACGCTGCCGTCGCCGCTGCGACGGCAAGCCGTATGTCGAGCGCCACAAGAAGAGCGGCGAACACGACTGCGCGACCGAGCAATTCCGAGCGCACGAGTGCAAGCCAATGGCCGCTTCGACGGTCCGACAGATTCACGCGATCATCAGCGGCACCCTCGACGCCGCCGAGCGCTGGGACTGGATCAGCTCGAATCCTGCCCGCGTGGCCCGCAAGCCGAGGCAGAAGCGCCCGGAACCAGACCCGCCGACCCTGGCCGAGGCCGCCCGGCTTTCCGAAGAGGCGTTCCGCATGGACGACGACTGGGGAACGCTCGTCTGGCTCGCGATGACCACAGGCATGCGCCGAGGGGAACTCGTTGGCCTCCGCTTCTCTCGCATCGATCTCGACGAAGAAGTGATCGACCTGCGCCGAAACTGGGTACGCGGCAAGGAAAAGGACACCAAGACCCACCAGAACCGTCGCATCGCGCTCGACTCCGAAACCGTCGTCTTGCTGCGGGAACACAAGGCACGCGTCTGCGACCGCGTGAAGGCGTTGGGTCTGCCGTTCACCGATGACGTGTTCGTCTTCAGCGGCACCAAGACCCCGGACCACTCCGAGCCCTACTCGCCGAACGCCGTCACCCAGCGATACAAGGACATGGCCGACCGGCTGGGTATCGACACCCACCTACACGCGCTGCGCCACTACTCAGCGACCGAGCTCCTAACGGCAGGCGTCGACCTTCCTACCGTCTCCGGCCGCCTCGGCCACGGCGGAGGAGGAGCAACAACCCTCCGCGTCTACGCAGCCTGGGTAGCAGCCTCCGACCGCAAAGCCGCCGAAATCCTCGGCTCTCGCATGCCAAAGCGGACCAGAAGTTAGAGTGAGCTTGGCCGCCGTGTTGCGGTTCTCGGATTGTCGGCACACCCATAATCTGACGGGTGATGAATTCGCTTGCCCCAAGGTTTGCCGAAGCCGTGCGTCTTCGTTAGGCATCCGCACCCTGCGTTAACGCACTGCGTCGCCTCATTTGTCGTTGTTACGCCAGCTATGGCCGGTGGGCGCGCCTGGATGTACCTCCGCGGCGACGCTGTCAGATGTCGCTGCCTTCCAGCCCAGGGGGCTCAGCCGGTCCCGACGCCGGTTGAGGTTGGCACCCCGGCCGTGCACAGTCTCTCCGCGAGAGGATCATACATCCGGAAGGCAGTAGGTACTGCTTAGAGATCCGGTAAGCTTACAATCCCCCGCAGAAAAGGATGCTACATGCAAAGCTTGCAGGAAGAAATCGACGAGCGCGCACAGGAGATTCACACAGATCGATACAGCATGTCGATCAGTGAAGCCGTAGCAATGTATAGCGAAGGCGATCTCGAGATTCACCCGGAATTTCAGCGAATTTTTCGATGGACGATTGAACAGCAATCGCGACTAATCGAAAGCATATTTCTTGGAGTCCCGATTCCGCCGATCTTTGTTGCTCAGAGGCAAGACGGCGTCTGGGATGTCGTCGATGGCGTTCAAAGACTTTCGAGCATCCTTCGCTTTATGGGTGTTCTTAGGGACGAGGACAAGAAGAAGGTCGGTGCCATACCGTTGGTCGCGTCCGACTATTTGAAGCACCTAAAAGGGATCGTCTGGGACTCCGAAGTGGAGATAGCGAACGGGTTTAAATCTAACAACACGCAGTCCTTGACCGACGCACAACGTCGGGTTTTCAAGCGCGCTAGAATTGATTTCAACATTGTCCAGAAAGAAAGCGACGAAAGGGCAAAGTTTGATCTATTTCAACGGTTGAACAGCGGGACTCGCCTTTCCGAACAAGAGGCTCGAAACTGTCTCGCAGTAATGCTCGATCCCAAGTTCGCGAGATGGTTGAATGAGCTGTCCAAACTGCCCGAGTACGACGCCGTAATGGACATTTCGGAGACCAAAGAGCAGGAATCTTATGGAGTGGAATCAATCCTTCGTTATCTAGCATTCGCGAACGCGCCCCATTCCGAGCTCAAGAAGATGGGCGACGTCGGCGAGTACCTAACCCGCAAGATGCGAGCGTTTGTTGAAGATCCACACTTTAACCGAGATGAGGAGGAAGAGCGATTCAAGTTCGTCTTCACTACCCTATTTTCCTTGCTAGGAAAGAACGCATTTAAGCGTCCTACTAACAGCGGAAATACCTCAGGACGTTTCAGTATATCCGCATTCGAAGCCATATCGAGCGGTCTGGCACGAAACTACACTCGCTGGCGAGAAATGACGATCGAAGAACGTTCGGAAACGCTACCACAGGCTATCGATCGCCTTTGGAATGACGATTCTTTCAATGAGCGCGCAGGAGGAGGAAAACGAGCCAACCAGCGCATTCCGTATATGGTAGAGGCCGGAGAGCGAGCTTTTGGAAGCTAGGGGAACCCTTGTCTACAGTGGAAGATCTAGAGGATCAGCTTGACGAGGATTTCGCTTGGCGAAGGGCTGAAATGCACAGCCTGCTATCCCAAGTGCGAGCTTCTACTCCTGGCCCTGCGCAACGATGCTTATGTCGTGCTGGAGTCGCTCTGCTATACGCTCACTGGGAAGGCTATACCAAGCTTGCGCTCGCGAGATACCTAAAGTTTGTTTCGCGCAGAAAACTGCAAGCCAGCGAGCTAAGTCCGAACTTTCTTGCGCGCGCGGTCGAACACTCAATGCGACGGGGGACAGGCAAGACAGAAACCGAGGTGGCAATAGAACGAATAAAATGGATAATCGAAAATGAAAAATGTCGTCCCCATATACCAAACAACGAAGAGATTGACACGAAGAGCAACCTCAACAGCGAGGTATGCAAAGACTTATTTATCTCACTTGGACTTGATTTCTCTCCACTTGCCACCAAAGTCAACCTTATTGACTATGAGTTGCTGCGCTCTCGAAACAAGATAGCACACGGCGAATACGTTGCGATAGACAACAAGGATTACATTGCCCTTCACGACGACGTTCTTGAGATTATGGATACGGTTCGTCGATTAGTCTCCACGGCTGCAAGCCAGAAGCTATACCGTCGTTAAGGCGGCGCGGGCTAAATTGACGGCCACACCGCCCCCACCTACGAGAGAGCGCCTCTGCCCTCACCCCATCGACCTGGCGAGGCCCAGTCAGGCCGTCAAGGGACAACATGCCATGTTCACGGGAGGCTCCGGCGTGAGCTTGCCCCGTTGACTCAGCCTAATAGCCCTCTGGGAGGTCGATGGGGTGAGGGCAGAGCAGTCCGAACCACAGCGCTCGAACAGCGTGCCCCTCACCCTGTTGGCCTGCCCGTCCGGCGAAACATCTCCCGCGCTCCAGCGTGCCCCTTCTGCGGCTCGGGGCCGTCTGCCTTCCCGTCTGGCCGCGCGGTCCGGGCAGACAATCCCAGCAAAGCCCCTCAGCCAAGAGCCGGTATCACGTTGCGTGATCACCACCTGAACAGCCATCCCGTTAGTTCGGCTCTCAATACGAACTCGACGCTACCTTGTTGTTCATGACTGATCAGGATCGGCGTTCGGCGATATTGGCTGGGGTTTGGGCCGTGGTGGACCAGGCCGATGTTGCGGCCGGAACCGAGGAAGGGCGGCGGCGCGGCTGCTACAGCCGGGGGCAGTACGAGAGGGCTTGCGCTGCGGTGGGCGTTAAGCCGCTGTCTGATGCCATGTGCGAGTCGCCGGAAGCAAGCGCAATGCCAGCTATGAACGAAACGGATGTTGCGGTGCACGTGGCGTACAGATTGCACCAAAATCGCCGTGGAGGGCTGTCTGACGAGCGACGGGCACAGCGCGAGCGGTGGCGCGACAATCTGAAGCGACGTTTTCCGAGTGGGCTAAGCCGGGCTGAGTACGAGCAGGTTTGCGCCGAGCATGGGATCGATCCGGCTCCTGAATCCGAGATCGACGAGCTGAAAGTGCGGTACTTCGCCGACGAGACCGGCCGAATCGCGGCGATCGGTGAGGAGCTGGCGTCGTGGCGCTCGACTGGTCGGTTTGAGGAGCGGGAAGGCCGCCGTTAACCGCTTTGCCCCTGGTCACAGGACCGGTCGTCGGCTGCTGCTTCGGCTGAATTGCGGCCGTAGGCTGCCCGGTGTGAGTGATGAGCGCGGAGCATGGAAGACCTATGGAGAGCGGATCGTCTACGACAACCGCTGGGTACGGCTGGGACTCGCCGACGTTGAAGCGCCGAACGGGCAGCGCTGGGAGTACCACGTTGTCCACCTTGCCCGGATTGCCATTGCGCTGATTGTGGACGACCAGGACCGGGCACTGATGTTGTGGCGGTATCGGTTCCCCACCGACCAGTGGGGATACGAGCTCCTAGGCGGCATGGTCGACGATGGGGACGACTCCGCCGGTACGGCGGCCCGCGAGGCTGCCGAGGAGAGCGGCTGGGAACCGATCGGCGAAGCTGAGCACCTGGTCAGCTTCGAGCCGTTGCCAGGGCAAGTCACGGCCCCCGTAGACGTGTACTTGTGGCACGGTGCGAAGCACATCGGTGACCCAACGGATACCGAGGAAGTAGGTCGTGTTGAGTGGGTGCCGCTCTCGCGCGTGGCAGAGCTGGCGCAGCGGCAGGAACTTCTCGGATCGGGAACCCTGGTCGCCTTGCTGTACTACCTGGAGTCACGCCGCACCGGCCGCACTGCCGGGCAAGATCAGACCGTCAAGGCGCCGTAGCTGTCGGTCAGACTTGATCTGAGATGCCAGACGCCGCGCTTGCCGGGAGTGGTCGAGCGCGGCGTCACGATCGCCAGCCGCCGCAAAGGCGAAGGCAAGGTCAACCAGAAGTCCTGTCCGCGCTCTCACGAACGCGGCCGGAAGGCGCGGCAGGGCATCGGTGAGTTGGTCGATTGCCTCCGGCTCGCCGAGCTTGCTCAGCGCGTTACCTCGCCACCGGTCAAGGTGCGAGTCACCTAGGAACAGAAACGGCAGCGCGGCGTCGACTGGATCGGCAGGCAGCAATGCATCCGCCGCATCGAAGGCACGCAAAGCGCCTTCTCGTTGGCCTGCCGAGGCGAGCCCCTCACCGTGCGCAGCGGCCAACCACGCGCGCAGCAGCGGTGGCGCAGCTTGTTCGGCGAGTTTGCGGGCGTGAGCGAGCTGCTCGACGGCGGCGGAGCTCTCGCCGATATCGATCAGGACGAAGGCTTGCTCGGCTGTGGCGTGCGCCAGCAAGGCTGGGGACATCGCTTCACGCGCCGCCGCTTTCGCGCGTTCGTAGTGCTCCCACGCTTGGCTGATCGCATTGCGGTCGAGCGCTTCCCAACCGGCCAATGTAGACGCTTCTGTGAGAGCGCCCGCGAGGCTTTCCCGTTGGCTGCTCACGGTGTTGTAGCTGAGCAAGCCCTCGACTTGTTGGATGGTGCTGCGGAGCTGGTCGAGAAGTGTGATTCCGCCGAACCGGCGGTCGACGTGTCGCGCGTCGTTGATCTGTCGACGGAACACGTCGACCGTCTCGGCGTCAACGTGTCGTGCCATCGCCAGGCGAGAGCGGAGTTCGGCAGCGTCGCCGTCGTCTGGCTCCGGCGGGAAGCCAAGCTCGGGGTCGGTGCGGCCGTAGACGTCTCGGAACAGCCGCCGGTATGGCTGGCTTACCGTTTCGTGGCCGTTCTCCCAACGGGAAAGCTTGGTTTTCAGGCTTGCGGGAGTCATCACCGGAATATCGAGCGCTTCCGCTCGCCGTAGCAGCATCCGAATGACGTTGTCAGCGGAGTAGCCGAGCTGCTTGCGCACCACCTGAAGTCGCGTCTCCGCCATCAGTACCCCCGCGCCGGATAACAGCCTTGACCTGCGAAGTTAATTGCGGTTAATGGAATAGCGGTTAACCCGCGCCATCTGCAAAAGCTTGCTCGGATGCCGTTTCTTGGTGGCATGCGAAACGCAAAAACAACGACCTGCCCGATAAGGCCGGTCGCCCGCGAGCCGGGCCAACTACCCGGCCGACTTGCCGTCACGATCAGTCCCAGCGCCGAGCCGCGAGTTCATTTCGTCGAGCAGGCGCGTGATCTCGCGAAGGTGACGCTCGATGGCGTCCAACCGTGTGGGCACGTCGTCTTCGGCGAACACCGGCTCGCCGACCGCTGGTGGCCTGCGGCCTTCCAGAACAGCCAACAGGTGTTGCGGGTGCCAACTGAGCGCCAGCGACAGAGCCTCCAGCGTTCGCGCGCTTCGGCGGCGTTGGACGGTGTTGTGCTGCAACTCGCGCACCGTCGCTTGCGATACATGCGAGCGCTTCGCCAATTCGCGTTGGCGCATGCCCAACTCGCTCACGCGCTGATCGATCGCGCGAGCGACCGCAGCCCAGTCCTCCGTCACGTATTCCTCCGCGCTCCGCCTCGGCGCCGAGATTAGCGCGTTAACGCGATTCCGCGGGGCGACCCCAACGCATAGCTCGCCGCGTTTCGGCCCTTACGCGCCATTAAGAGCTAAAACTGGCTCTTATCTCCGCCGAAATAAGCTCTCTTGTCTCAAGTCAAAGGACATTTGCCATGAATAGCAATGCCGAAAACGTCGGGCGACCGACGTTCTACACGGTTCGGGAAGCCGCCCGAATCATGCGGTGCAATCCCTCGACCCTGTACCGAGCGATTCGGGAAGACGCCTTCCCTGCCGTGCGGGTCCGGACGCGCTACGTCGTCCCTGCCTCCGCCGTCGACAAGCTGGCTGCCGATGCCAGCGAGTCGGGTGGATGTGTCGACGTGGCTCGGATGGCGGCCGAGCGCCGCATTGCCAACGAGGTTGCTCGGTTGGCGGGAGGTGCACGGTGAACCACAACGACGCCAACTTCACCGTCCGTAAGGCCGCGTGGATTCTCAATGTCGATCCATCGACGGTCTCCCGTGCGATCCGGCTCGGCACGCTGCGCACCGTCCAGCGCAATGGCCGCCCCGTGATCCCCGCCAGCGAGCTGGTTCGCCTGCTCAGCAAGCCAACCGACAACGGCGCGACGCAGGACGGGGGTCGGCAGTGATGACCTCGTTCAACGACGTCCGTTTGATCGGTATCGCTTGGCGGCTGGACTGCGTGCGTTGGGTGCCGGGCGCGGTGCTTGCCGATGCGGTACTCCGCAGTGGCATCTGCATGGCGCGAAGCTCCGAGGACGAACCCGCCTGGGCTGACCAGCCGATGACCGATCGTGAGTTGGCGGCGCGGATGTGTGCGGGCTGCCCGGTCCAAGACGAATGCCTCGAACTGGATCTTCGCGTCGCGGGAGAGAGCACCCTCGGTGTCTGGGGTGCTCTCTGCGAGGACGACCGGCGTGCGGTGTACCCGCACTGGCTTCAGCGCGGGGAGCGTGCCGAAGGGGGTGCTGCGCGATGATGCTGCAACTGACCCCCGTAGAGATCCTGGCTGCTCTCGGTGGCCTACTCGTGTTGGTCATGGTGTGGCGAGCAAGTGCGCGCGCCACACGGCGCGCTACCGAAGCCGCTAGGGCGAGCGTCCGGCTGGTGTCGCTGGCTGGTCGGGTCGTGACCACGGCGGGCGCGATCGTGGGCGTGCAGTGGATCGTCATCAGCCACCCCGGCAACACGACGCTGCTGCTCGCGGTGCTCGGCGTACCGGCGTTGTTCGCCTCGTACACGCTGACCAAGGCACTCACTGTGACCACAATGGACGTGCCTCAGCAGCGGAAAGGGCGGCGGCAATGAGCGCGTCGCCGACGCTCGGCGGTGGGCGGCGGGTGCCGCTCACCCTTGCCGAGGCCGAAGCGGTCGAGCAGGTGCGCAAGCAGGTGGACCGGTTGTGCTGGACCGGGATTCTGCTCGGTCTGGCGTTCACCATGACCAACGTTCAGCAGTTCGCCGCGAACGGCGCGGCTGCGTGGTCGCTGCCGTGGCTAGCGGCGTGGCTGCTCGATCCGATGGTGTCGTTGGTGCTGCTGGCGATCCTGCGGGCCGAGCAGGTCACCGCCCACTACGGCATCCGCACCGGCGGATGGGTGCGCGGAGCGAAGTGGTTCACGCTCGCCGCTACGTACGTGATGAACACCTGGGAGGCGTACGCGGACAGATCGGCGGACCTGGTCGTGCTGCATTCCGTGCCGCCACTGGTCGTGTTCGTTGCCGCCGAGGCCGTGACCGATCTCCGGGACAAGCTCAGCGAAGCGGTCCGGACAGCGTTCACGAACGCAGCGGTCAACTGTCCGGACAACGAGCAGACGGACATAGCGCGGGCGCCCAAGCCGACTCGCGACCGGCCACCGGGCACCGGGCGGCGGACATCCTTCGACGACTACTTGAGGCGGGCGCGGGCGGCGTGGCAACCAGGCGTGTCTGTGACTCCTGCGTGGATCAGAGAGGCAACAGGGTGCTCTCGTGGCTTGTCTTCGCGGCTGGCCGCCGCGCTCGCGTCCGAAGTGAACGAGAGCGGTGGGCAGCCATGAACGCACACAGCGAATCGCTTCCTGTTCCCAGACCATCAAGTGAACTGGAATCGGCCGTGTTCGAGGCTGAGCTAGTCGATGACACACCTGACGTACCGAAGCTGACAGGCTGGCGACGGTTCATGAACTGGTGGCTGCGTTCACCGCACGTACCGGCCACGTTGAAGTCACGCCAAGCGGCAAAACATGCGGCCGTGGACGCCTTGGCGTTCGTGCTGCGCTCGCCGTGGCGATTCGTCGGCGCGGTCGCACGGGGCACTGCGGCGGCTATCCGGTGTTGGCGTCGGTGGGTACGCGTGCATGACTACCGCGACGCCGCCGAGCAGTCCGAGAAGCTCGCAGACAAGTTCTCCGAGATCCGTGCGCTCACGCTGTTCCGCTGGAAGGTGACCGGTGCCGTGGCGTTGTCCGCTGCCGCAGTGCTCACCGTGGCCTACGTCGTCTATGGCGGACGGACGCTGTGGATCGCCGCCGGACTCGGCTCGGCGACGTTGGCCGTGTTCGGACAGCGGAAAGATGGGGCGCCCGGCCGTAAACCGGTGCTGGCCGGTCCGCGGACATTGACCTGGACGATGGACCCGCAAGTCTTGGTGGATGCGTTCCGGGACGCAAAGCTAATCGGCAAGGACGAATCGCTACGCCTTGTCGAGCGTGCCGCACACGACGGCGCGGGCTGGGCCGTCACCGTCGACCTCCCCGCAACCCGCAAAGCCGCCGACGTCATCAAACACCGCGAAGCGCTCGCCTCCGCGCTCGCGGTCGACGAATTGCAGCTGATCGTCGAGCGGGTACGCGGCCGAGGCGGTCACGCCGGGCGCGTGTTCCTGTGGGTTGCCGATGAGGACCCATACTCCGGGCGGCCGTTGCGGTTTCCATTGGTGGATGTGGAGTTCTGGGACGCCTGGCGGCCGATCCCTTTCGGACGCGACGCGCGCAACCGGCGGATCGACCTGCCAGTGGTATGGACGTCGTTGATCGTCGGGGCGATTCCCCGGCAGGGCAAGACATGCGCCACCCGACTACCGGCGGCCGGGCTGATCCTCGATCCGTACACGCAGCTGTACGTCTTCGACGGCAAAGGCGGGAAGGACTGGCAAGCCGCCGAAACAGTGGCGCACCGATACGTCTGCGGCGACGAACAGGAACACACCGAAGCCGTCCGGGACTACCTGGTCGAACTGGTCGCCGAAGTGCAAGCCCGGTTCTCCCGAATGTCCACACTGGATGACGAGATCTGTCCCGAGTCGAAGATCACACCGGACATCTCCCGTGATCGAGACCTGGGCATGCCGATCACGGCCGTGATCATCGACGAAGTTCAGATCTACCTGGAAAACCCGACACGCGAGGAGATCGAGGGCAAGAAAACCACGCTCGGAACCTACATCGCGGACCTGCTGACCTACCTTGCCCGCAAGGGGCCAGCCGTAGGGATTGTGGTCATCCTCGCCACCCAGCGGCCGGACTCCAACACGATTCCCTCAAGGTTGCGTGCGGTGCTCGGGTCACGCTTCGCGTTACGGGTGATGGACTGGCGGGACTCCAACATCGTGCTCGGCGAGCAAATGAACACACGAGGATTCGACGCCTCCACACTGCTGCCCACCCACAAAGGCGTCGGCATCCTGCGACCCGACGGCGACACCGACGCCGGAGCCGACATGCTCGCCGTGACCGTGCGGACCTTCTACATGCACAACGCCGAATGGCGCGGCATCTGCGAACGAGGACGCATGCTCCGAGAGGCAGCAGGAACGCTGACTGGACACGCAGCGGGCGACGACAGCCCGCGCGCGATCGACCAGGCCGCTGTTGTGAAGGCACTCGGCACCAGCACCGAAGACAACGCGCCGTGCCAACTGCCGGAACCGCTCGTATCGGTCGTCGACTACCTCGGTGACGGCTTGGACCAGCGCGAGTTCGTACCCACAGCCGAGCTAACCGAAGCGCTGGACGTCGAGCCGACAATGTTCGGTCGGCAGATGGGAAACCTTGGATGCCAGCCACGACGGGGACGGACCACAAATGAGGATGGCACGGTCCGTCAGGTACGCGGCTACTACACGGCTGACCTCCGCGCCGCCGTCGGTGAGTGCAGGCAGCAGGTTGTCGATGCCCCAGAGGATGTTGAATAGGCGTCACACGACCGATCGGCAACCCGTCAGCAGACCCGCACTAACCCGGCCACCCGTCACGATCGTCATGGCAAGCCGTCATAGGAGATGACCAGCGGGAACGCGCAGAAGGACAGGTGGGACAGGTTCGCGGCAACCTGTCCCACCTGTCCTGTTTCTCGCCCAGACCGGGGCGCTTGACTGTGTTTCGCCTCTTCCTTCCACCTGTCCCGCCGAGCTTGCAACATCAGTCCAGAGAGCCAGGGCGGGACGGCGGTTGCTTCTCGTTCTGAGTTGTCCCCAACACCTGACCAGACCCCGTTTGTGACGCCCGACGTTGGGACATGGGCAGCAGTCCAGCCATCGACGTTGGCGAAGGGATCAGCGCTTGGGCACGTGCGGATCCAGAAGGCGAAGCAGCGCTTCCTGCCTCGTTCGGCATGGCCCGCCGTAGATCCGAGTCAGCATCGGCCCCAGCGCTTGCCACTTCTTCGCCTTGGTGCCGTCCGAGTCCAAGTACCCGACCAGGCGTTCATTCTCTCCATCGCCACATAGGACGATCCATCTGCGTGTCTGCTCGAAATCTGATGCCCGGTCCATCCTGACCGTGTCCAGATCCACCGTCTCCGTGTGGCCGATCGGCCTCGGAAGCTGCCGCGACTGCGGCAAGTCGGTGGCTCCCTCTGTGATCCCGTTCAGCTCGGTAACGGCGGGGGTGCTCTGGTAGTTGTCCGGGAGCGGTTCCGTGACGCTTTTCGTGACGTCTGCCTCAGTAGCGACAACAGCCGGGGCAAACGTTCGAGTTGCTCCGGCGACACCGTGCAAGTTAGCGAGTTCGGTTGCAGCAGCCAGCAAATCCGCTACTGCCACTTGGGGATTCGCGCCACTGCCCATTGCTCGGCGTGCAGCGACTATTGCCGCATCGACTCGTTCCAGCGCTGCCCAGCCGCGCTCGCTTTCAGCGCGCAGGCGTGCTCGGCGGGCGCGTTGCCGACAGGCCGCGCCGTGGTACCGAGTTCGCCGCCCGAGGTTGGACCCTGGCGTGAGTGGTTCACCGCATCCCAAGCACAGCACGGCAGACATGAGTCCTCATATCGTGACACGTTTCGTGACAGGCGATCGTGAGACTAGCGGAAGTCACGGAATGTGTCACGGAACACTGGACCGCTTGCGGGCGTGCCGCCCCGAGCTTCGGCGCTCGGGCTCTGCTGGTTCGTTGATCAGGGGAACGCCGGCTAGGCGATGCGCTTCGACGTCACAGTCGGGGCAGGTCAGCCAAAGCCAGGCGAGGTCCGTGTTCTCGGCGGTGAGTTGCTGGTTGCAGAGCGTCTTTACCGACATGCCGGTGGGATAGCCGCCACCTGGTCGCGTGTCGAGGCTGGCGTGCCGCTGGCCTTGCGCGGGGGTCCAGTGAAATGGGTGCACGCTCACCACCGCCTCAAGATGGCAGCTTCGCCACCCGAGTTCCGGCGGCGGTGTAGTTCGGAGAGCCGCAGATTCAGTTGCGCGATGAGCTCTTCCGCTCCGCCTGCATCGAGGACCAGCAGCACGTCACACGGCTTGCCTGGCACCGAAATGGAGATCATGTCGCTGTCGTTGACATACGACGTGATCAGTGTGTTTTCCCGCATGATCGCCAGCACGCAGCCCGAGTTGTCCAGCCCCGTGCACGGGCGGCACGGTGTCGATGCGTCCACGGGTGGCCTCCAGTTCCAGTTGGAACACGGCCGGGGCCGAGTGTCGGGGGTAAATCGGCCCCGGCCGTGTTCAGGTGCCCGGTGTCGCCGCGTTGAGGGGGGCGAGACGGCGACGCCGGACGGCATTTCGTGACCGCCTGCAAGCGGTCCGTGGCCAGAGCCGAAGGTCGGCGGTCCCTCGGCTCTGACCGCTTCTCCAGGGTGTCCGGCGGCAGCGCAAGAGCGCGGAGAGCGCCGCCGCCGGACGGTTGTGTGACCGGCTGGAGTCGGCCCGTGTCACACTGAAATAAGCTTGGCAAGTGAGCGATATCAGCGGAACGACTTGAACACGACATAAAGACGACCTGCGAGTACACCCGCGCGCGGACGGGAGGTACGGCCGGTGCGACCGCCTCGCACAGTGCTTGAAGAGAAGATTCGGGAGCGACGGCAGACGCTCGAAGAGTTCGCCGAGTACGCCGAGCAGTTCGCTCGTGAACACAACGAACCCGGCACGCTCGGCGTGCGTCACCTGCAGCGACTTGCGTCCGGGCGCGGTCCCAAAGGACAACCGCTCGGCCCTGTCCGTCCTGCCACTGCTCGGCTGCTGGAACGCATTCTTGGCCTGAGCATTGACGAACTGCTGGCTCCGTCCTCCGCCGAGCCTCCCGATGATTCAGCTGCCGAGCTGCGACAGATGATCCACGCGTCCCGCCGAGTCGACGGAGCGGTACTCGGCTTGCTCCGCGAACAGCTGACCGCAATTCGCCGCCTTGACCGCCAACTCGGCGCAGTCATCGCCTACGACGAGGTGTGCGCCAAGACCAACCAGGTCGGCAGGCTGCTAACCCACAGTCTCCCCGGAAAGCCACGCGAACAGCTCGCCGCGCTGCTTTCCGAGCTGCATACGCTCGCCGGTTGGCAAGCGCTCGACCTTGGCAAAACCATCGAGTCCTGGCAGCACTACGAGCAAGCCAAGCAAGCGGCACGGGAGTCCAGCACCGGAGCATTCGAGGTTCACACGGCTGCAGAGCAAGCGTTTGTCCTGCTTGACATCGGTGAAACCAAGGCCGCCGTCGAGTTGCTTGCTACGGCTCGACGGAGAGCCGAATCGACGTGCTCTCGCCTACTTAAGTCATGGCTCGCGGCAGCGCACGGCGAAGCGCTGGCAGCGCACAACCGGCGCGACGACAGCCTCCGCGCATTCGACACCGCAGTAGAGCTACTGCCAGCCGAGTCGAGCGATCCTGAAGGTCCGTACGTCGTGCTCGACTCGATCCACCTCGCCCGCTGGCGCGGCCACGCCCTCGCCCGTTTCGCCGATCCCGAAGCCGTCGACGTGCTTTCCACAGCGCTCGAAGGACTTGACGCCTCGTTCACACGTGCCGAAACCGCCCTACGAGTCGACTTGGCAAACGCGTTCGCTGCCATCGGCGAACGGGAAGCCGTTAAAATCCAGATCGACCGAGCCGAACGGCTGGCCTCAACCATTGGATCAGTGAGGCAAAAGCAGAGGATACGAGCGTCCAGGGCGCCGTAACGAGACCCAACAATGATTGCCTACCCTGTGAATCAGCGCTTCGAAGTATGCGCATTTAGAATGCCTAAGCAGCGTCCCGTCCCTTACGCCGAGAAAGACATAAGGCAAGCCCAAATTCAACGATTTTTCTGTCATATCTGTGACATTTTCTGACGCGCGCGGAGGATGCTAGCGAGGTTTCCTCGTGCGACTAGCGTGCTGGGGTTATCGTCGCCAAGAACACGCCGTGCCGTTTTTAGCACGGCTCGGTACTCAGCCTCGGCTTCCGCCAATTCACCTCGCCCCTGAAGGACCCCAGCAAGATTATGACGCG
>NZ_JALBWV010000004.1 GCF_022678645.1 Saccharopolyspora soli
ATACCCAACACAAACACGAAATACAACGCCAACAACCCATAATCCACAGCATTGGCATCGAGAAGCTGACCCTGGGCTAGCTGCACCGCCACCCCACCTCCAGATCCAACAAATTCCAACGACAACCACCACACTTGCGACCGCAGCCGGACAGTACCGCACAGCACGCCGGACCACAGCAGGCCGATATCAATTCGTTGGATCCCGACTCTAAATCGATCAGGCGAGTGCCGCCGAGCAGCGCCGCCCGACCCGGTCGCCACAGCGACCTATCCAGGGCATGCAGGGCCATGCGAGTGATATGCGCAAATCCGCTCCCCGACAACAGAATGTGACGGTATCGTCACTGTAGGCACATGCGCAGCCACTGGGGAGGAGCTGTGAACGCCCGGATCGACTTGGCGATCATCGCCGGACTCGCGGAAAGCCCGAACGACCGGACCACGAAAGACGCAGAAACCACGCGCCGACAGCAGGACGGGTTCCTGCAGCATCTCGCCTGGCTGCTGACCCCGGGAGCGACCGTGCGGCTGCGGCCGTGCGGCTGCGAGGCCGAATCGGACGGCCGCTGACGCGAATCCGTTAAGCGCCAACACCTTTCAGCAGCGTGTCGATGACGCGCGCGGCCATTACGTCGGTGTCAGCACCGGCCTTGCCCGCTTCGGCGGCTTCGTGGATCAGCGCGTAGTAGACCCGGCGCACCCACTCCACGTCGACGTCCTCGCGCAGCACACCGGCTTCCTTGGCGCGGCTGATCAGTCGGATGCAACTCTGCCGCACCTCGTCGTGGATGCGCTCGACGTCTCCGGTGCCCGACCGGCTCATCGCGAATCCCCAGCCGACCTTGACGCGCAACACGTTCGCGGTCACCTGGTGCAGCGCCACCAGTGGCGGAGCGATGTCGGGCCGCGCGGCCTCGACCGCGTCGCGGAACTGCTCGGCCGCCCAGGCGGTCATCGCCTCCACCAGCGCATCACGGCTGGCGAAGCGCCGGTGCACTGTCGTGCGGGCGACTCCGGCGACCTTGGCGATCTGTTCCATCGATGCCGCCGGGTGTTCGCGGAGCACGCGCTCGGCGGCTTCCAGGATCGCTTGCACCGTTCGTTCGGAGTCCGCGCGCATTGCTCGTGTCACAGCACCTCCCACGCCCGACGAAAGACTACAGCACAGTTCCATCTTCAGATAAAGTTGCAACATTAATGTTGCATGTATATCGTCTGGTGCATCGCAAGGGACGCAACAAAGGAGCCACGCTGTGGATCTGCAACTGACCGGAAAGACCGCCCTCGTGACCGGAGCCAGTCGCGGCATCGGGCTGGCGATCGCGTCGGCGCTGATCACCGAAGGCATGCGGGTGGTCGGGGCAGCACGCACCATCTCGCCGGAGCTCAAGGCGACCGGCGCGATCGGCATCCCAGCCGATCTGTCCACACCGGACGGACCGGCTGCCCTCGTCGAACAAGCCCGCACCGCCGTGGGCGAACTCGACCTGCTGATCAACAACGTCGGCGGCGGTGACGGTGGACTGGTCGCCGAATTCGCCGACCTCACCGAGGACAACTGGCAGCAGACCTTCGAACTGAACTTCTTCAGCGCGATCCGCACCACCCGCGCGGCACTACCGAGCCTGCTGCGCCGCCAAGGCGGGATCATCAACATCTCCTCGATCGGCGCCCGAGTTCCGAACTCCGGCCCGATGCCCTACACCACCGCCAAGGCAGCGCTGACCGCCTTCAGCAAGGCACTAGCCGCGGAAGTCGGACCAAAAGGCGTGCGGGTCAACACCGTCTCCCCCGGCCCGGTGCACACGGCCCTGTGGAATGCACCGGACGGGCACGGAGCCGCACTGGCCGAATCGCTCGGCGTGCCACTCGACGTGCTGCTCGCCCAACTTCCCGCCGAAGCTGGCATGACCACCGGCCGACTCATCGAGCCCGCGGAAGTAGCCGCCCTGGTCGCCTTCCTCGCCTCACCACACGCGGCGAGCACCGCAGGCGCCGACCACCTCATCGACGCCAACGCAACCAAAACCGCCTGACGGATGCGAGCAAGGGAACCTTCCTGCCACCGCCCACACGCAGTCGGGCGCCCGCACGCCGATCGGAGAACGGGAACCTTCCGGTCCGCTGAGCGCGCAGCGGCACCGCACTGACCGCAGCAAGGGAACCTTCCTGTCACTCAACGGCCGGAAGGTTCCCGTGCGGTTGGAAGGCGCTAGAAAAACGACAGGTGCGCCAGCACCCGAGCTGCTCACCAGGCGGCTGGTCGACGATGCCGCCACCTACAGCCGGGTACGAACACCTCGAATCGGGCGTCGATCAGAACAGTCGGTACTCGTCCGATTCGATGCCGCGCAGCTTGTCGTAGTCCAGGACCACACATCGGATCCCGCGGTCTTCGGCCAGGGTGCGGGCCTGCGGCCGGATCTGCTGCGCGGCGAACACCCCGGCTACCGGTGCCAGCAGCGGGTCGCGGTTGAGCAGTTCGAGGTAGCGGGTCAACTGCTCGACACCGTCGATCTCGCCGCGCCGCTTGATTTCGACCGCCACGCTCGCGCCTCCCGCGTCGCGGCACATCAGGTCCACCGGACCGATCGCGGTCGGGTACTCGCGACGCACCAGCGACCAACCGTCGCCGAGGGTCGTGACGTGCTCGGCGAGCAACTCCTGCAGATGCGCCTCCACACCGTCCTTGACCAGGCCCGGCTCGACCCCCAGCTCGTGCTTGGAGTCGTGCAGCACCTCCTCGACGGTGATCACCAGCTTCTCACCGGCCTTGTTCTGCACCGTCCACACGCCCGGATCCTCGATCAGCCAGCACGGCGGGCTCATCCAGTTCAACGGCTTGTAGGCCCGGTCGTCGGAGTGCACCGACACCGATCCGTCGGCTTTCACCAGCAGCAGGCGCTGCGCCATGGGCAGGTGCGCGGTGAGTCGGCCGACGTAGTCCACCTTGCAGCGGGCAATGACGAGTCGCACCCGGCACAGAGTACGGGCGTCGATCGAGAAGTCGAGCACCCCCGTGGCGCACCGGCCGAGATCACCGGTTCGGACACCTCGGACCTCGATCTTCCCGCTCATCGAGTTACCGTTACGCCCCGTGTCATTCGCCCGAACCTTGCTTCGCGTCAAGCCCGCCGAGCAACTCGCCGACGAAGGCTCGCACACCCAACTGCGCCGGACCCTCGGCCTGGTGCCGCTGGTGGCGCTGTCGGTCGGCGCGACGCTCGGCACCGGGATCTTCGTGGTGCTCGCCGAAGCGGCACCGGCAGCTGGTCCCGCCGTGGTCGTCTCGTTCGTGCTGGCCGGGGTGGCCGCGCTCTGCTCCGCGCTGTCCTACGCGGAGCTCGCGGGCAGCGTGCCGGTGTCCGGTTCGGCCTATTCCTACGCTTACGCCACGCTCGGCGAGCTGGTCGCCTGGATCTGCGGCTGGTGCCTGCTGCTGGAGTACGGGGTGTCGGTCGCCGCGGTCGCGGTCGGGTGGGGCGGTTACCTGAACGAATTCCTGCAAGGCACCATCGGCGCCACCATCCCGGACGCCTTCGCGGCGCCGCCCGGCGACGGCGGAATGATCAACTTCCCGGCAGCGCTGATCGTGCTGCTCGCCATGGGCGTGCTGCTGCTGGGCGTGCGGGAGAGCGCGCGAGCTACCACGATCACCACACTGCTCAAGATCGCCGTGCTGGTGTTCTTCTTCGCCGTGGCGATCACCGCGTTCCGCTCGCAGAACATGACCCCGTTCGCCCCGGCGGGCTTCGCTGGCATCTCGGTTGGCGCCTCCGCGGTGTTCTTCTCGTTCATCGGCTTCGACGCGGCCTCCACCGCAGGTGAGGAAGCCTGCAACCCGTCCCGTGACCTCCCGCGCGCGATCATCCTGTCGCTGGGCATCGTCACCGCCGTCTACGTGTTGGTCGCCTTCGCCGCAGTCGGTGCGGTCGGCGTCGGCGTGCTCGGCGAATCCGATGCGTCGCTGGCCACCGCGCTGCGCATCGTGACCGGCCAGGGCTGGTCTTCGGTGGTGCTCGCGTTCGGTGCCGTGATCGCCATCGCCTCGGTGGTGCTCACCGTCCTGTACGGGCAGACCCGGATCCTGGTGTCGATGTCCCGCGACGGGCTGATGCCCGGCATGTTGTCCCAGGTGAACCGGCGTGCCGTACCGGCTCGCAACACGCTGGTGGTCGGCATCGTGGTGGCGTTGCTCGCCGCCGTGGTGCCGCTCGACCAGCTCGCCGAGGCGACCAGCATCGGCACCCTGGTCGCCTTCGGGCTGGTCAACATCGGTGTGCTGGTGCTGCGCCGCACCCGGCCCGAACTGCCGCGCAGCTTCCGCACTCCGCTGATGCCGTTGGTGCCGCTGCTCGGCTTGGCCCTGTGCGTGTACCTGATCGTCGGCCTCGACGCGATCACCTGGCTGACCTTCGCGATCTGGACCGTGGTCGGCCTCGTCGTGTACTTCGGCTACGGCCGCCGCAGATCCAAGCTCAACCACCCCCAAACCGAGCCGACGAAGTGAGCGGTCAGCGCGGACGCAGCCAGGCGGTCGTGTTGGCAGGAAGAGTGCTCGTTTCCAGCGGGACGCTCGACAGCAGGACTTCGCCGTCCGGGAGTGGGATGGCGGTGGCGCCGGTGTTGACCAGGACGAGGATGCTGTCCGCCCGGCGGAACGCCAGCACGTCCCCGATGTTGTACTGGTCGTCCCAGCGGAATGTCTCGTCGCCGCCGAACTCCCGGCGGACGCGCAACGCCGTTCGGTAGAGCTCCAACATCGAGTCGGGGTCATCCCGCTGCACTTCGACCGCGTACTCGCCCCAGTCGGCGGGTTGCGGCAGCCAAGGTGCCGCGCTGCTGAAACCGAAGGCCACCCCGGTCCTCGTCCACGGCAGCGGCACCCGGCAACCGTCGCGGCCCTTCTCCTTGTGCTGGGAGCGCACCCACTTCGGGTCTTGCAAGACCCCCGCGGGTAGGTCCGCGACCTCCGGCAGCCCCAATTCCTCGCCCTGGTAGAGGTATGCGGAACCGGGCAGCGCCAGCGCGAACAAGATCGCCGCGCGAGCCCGCCGGGTGCCCAGCTCAAGATCGGTCGACGGTTCGGTGCCGTTGGTGGCCAACCAGACCCGCAGGTCGACGTCGTCCGGCAGCCCCAGCGCCGACACCTGTCGCACCACGTCGTGGTTGGCCAGCACCCAGGTCGCGACCGTCCCCACCGAGCGCGCCCCGGCGATCGACTCCGCCACGATCCGCCGATACTCGGCGGCATTCCAGCGAACCCGCAGGAACTCGAAGTTGAACGCCTGCTGCAGCTCGCCCGGCCGGATGTAGCGGACCCGCCGGTCACCGCGCACCCACGCCTCGGCGACCCCGATCAGCGGCGGATCGAACTCGTGGAACACCCGGTTCCACTCCCGGTACACGTCGTGCACCTCGGGCCGATCCAGGAACGGGTGGTCGGGGTTGGCGGCGAAGTCGTCCAGCCCGCTGCTGCCTTCCCCGCCGACCACGTCGCGCAACGGCTCGCGCAGGTCTTTGATCAGGGCCGCGGCCACGTCGATCCGGAAACCGTCGACACCACGACGCCCCCAGAAGCGCAGGATGTCCAGGAATTCCGCGCGCACCTCGGGGTTTTCCCAGTTGAGGTCGGGTTGTTCCGGGGTGAACAGGTGCAGGTACCACTGGCCGTCCGCCACCCTGTGCCAGGCACGGCCGCCGAAGCGGGATTCCCAGTTGCTCGGCGGGTTTTCACCGGCTGGTCCCTTGCCGTCGCGGAAGATGTAGCGATCGCGCGCCGGGGAACCGGGTTCGGCGGCCAGCGCCCGTTGGAACCACTCGTGCCGGTCGGAGGTGTGGTTCGGGACGATGTCGATCAGCACCCGGATGCCGCGCTCGTGCGCGGCGGCCAGCATTCGGTCGAAGTCTCGCAGGGTGCCCAGCGCGGGGTCGATGTCGCGGTGGTCGGTGATGTCGTAACCGCCGTCGAGCCAGCGCGACCGGTAGCACGGAGTCAGCCAGATCGCGTCCACGCCCAGCCAGGCCAAGTAGTCCATCTTGGACGTTATTCCGGGGAGATCGCCGATGCCGTCGGCGTTGGTGTCCGCGAAGCTGCGGGGGTAGATCTGATAGGTGACCGCGCTTCGCCACCAGGTCTCTGGCACGCTCCCTCCTCGGCTGGATGTCGGCGCGGCGCATCTCGACCTGCCCGGTTCTATGTGGCCATCCCCGCGCTCGTCGAGTGTGCGGGCTGCGTTTCGGATGTCAAACCGGTCTTGCTCGCGCTTCGGAGGGCGTGTCCTCGATGCGGCCGTGCGGTGCTCGATCCGATCTGGAGTGGGCTCCTCGGGTTGCGCGGCCGGGTGGCGGGCTTGGCGTTTGCCGTTGCAGGGCTTGGATTTCGCACTCGGACGTGCATGTTCACCTGATCAAGCGATCGAAAAAAGAATGCAAACAGTTGTTCGAGTACGGGATGATTGTGGCATGACTGCACTGACGAACACCCAGTACCCGACTGCGGAGACGCCACCGCAGTCGGCGGTGGCGTCGTGTTCCGAGGCCCTGCCATCCAAAACCGCGCGATCATCGAACAGCATCTCCGCCCCCCGCGCGGGTATGCGAGCACGCCTGCGGCATGACCGGGCCGTGTCGACCGATCGTGCCCGGTGTCCGGCACCATGGCCGCATGCAGCAGACGAGCAGCCGCGAGGTGTACGCCAACCCTTGGATGGTCGTTCGCGAGGACGGCATTCGCCGGGCCGACGGGTCCGAGGGGATCTACGGCGTCATCGACAAGCCGGATTACGCACTGGTTATTCCGCTCGACGGCGATCGGCTTCACCTCGTCGAGCAGTTCCGCTACCCGCTGGACCTGCGGCGTTGGGAGTTTCCGCAGGGCACCGCGCCGAACCGGCTCGACGTCGAGCCAACCGAACTGGCCGCGCGGGAACTGCGGGAGGAAACCGGGCTGCGGGCCGCGAAGCTCGTCGAGATCGGCACCCTCGACGTGGCGCCTGGTATGTCCAGTCAGCGCGGCCGGGTGTTCCTGGCAACCGGTCTCACACCGGGCGAGCCAGCACGCGAGTTGGAGGAGCAGGACATGCGGACCGGCTGGTTCCCCAGGACCGAGTTCGAGAAGATGATCTCAGCAGCGGAGATCACCGATGCCCAGTCGATCGCCGCCTACACCCTGCTGCTCCTGCACGAACGCCGGAATCCGGGCTGATCACAGCCCGACGCCACCGAGCGTGGTCACATCAACGCGCTCCGGTGGCTTCGCCAGCATTCCGAGCACGCTTTCGATGCTGACGTCCCCACCGGATTGCGCGGCCGCGGCCAGCGCGGCATCGGCGCTGGCTTCATCCGCCCACGCCTCGACCACTCGCACCGTGTCCGGGTCATCGGAATCCTGACTGATGACGTAGAGCTCGCAGTCCGGCACCTCCCGCAGACCTTTGGCCACCTGCAACATCACGGCTGCGAGCTCGCCACCTTTGCCCGGCTTCGCGGTGAAGGCCATCAACCGGCCGTACTTCTCTGACATCGGCTGAACTCTAGCCGCCGCAGCCGACAACTCGTCAGGCTTCCTCCAACACCGACCGCAAGAATTTGCGCGTCCGCTCCTGCTCCGGCCTCTCGAACAACTCGTCGGGCGGTTTGTCCTCGATGATCTTGCCGCGGTCGAACATCAGCACCCGGTCCGAGACGTCGCGGGCGAACTTCATCGCATGCGTCACGCACAGCATCGTGATGTCGCTCGTGTTCGCGAGATCTCGCAGCACGTCGAGCACCTCGGCGGCCAGTTCGGGGTCCAGGGCCGAAGTGATCTCGTCGAGCAGCAGCACGTCCGGGCTCATCGCCAGCGCGCGGGCGATCGCCACGCGCTGCTGCTGGCCACCGGACAGCTGCGTCGGATAGGCATCGATCTTGTCGGCCAGGCCGACCATTTCCAGCAGTTCCCGTGCGCGTCGCTCGGCGTTCGCCGGGGACTGGCCGAGTACGTGGATCGGGGCTTCGGTGACATTGCGCAGCACCCGCATGTTAGGGAACAGGTTGAACTGCTGGAACACCATGCCGATTCGCTTCCGCACCGTCCGCAGGTGCTTCTCGTCGGCAATCACCAGGCGCTCGCCTCGGCGCACGTGGGTCAGGCACTCGCCCCCGACGTGAATCCTGCCGCCGTCGACCCGTTCCAAGGTCATCAGCAACCGCAGGATCGTCGTCTTGCCCGATCCGCTCGGCCCGATCAGGGTGACCCGCTCGCCCGGCTGGACCGCGAAGTCCAACTCGTCGAGGACCACGTTGTCGCCGAACCGCTTGATCACCCGGTCGAACCGGATCATGTGCTGGCCGTTCTCAGATCCCAACACGGCGTTCCAACCTCCGCACCAACAGCGATGACGGGTAGCTCAGCAGCAGGAAGCAGATGCCCGCCAGGGTGAGCGGCTCGACGTACCGGTAGGCGTCCGATCCGGCCTCCTGCGCCGCTCCCACCAAGTCGAGTACCCCGATCGCTAGCAGCAGTGGCGTTTCCTTGAACATCGAAATCGTGTAGTTGCCCAGCGCGGGCAGCACCCGCGGAATCGCCTGCGGGAGGATCACGCTCGTCCACACCCTGCGAGTGGGCAGGCTCAGCGCCGTCGCCGCCTCCCACTGGCCGCGCGGCACACCTTCTATCCCGGCTCGGTAGACCTCGGCGGTGTAGCAGGCGTAGTGCACGCCGAGCCCGATCACCCCGGTGGTCAGCGAGGAGAACCGCAGGCCGATGTCCGGCAGCACGTTGAACAGGAAGTACAGCTGCACCAACAGCGGCGTGCTGCGGACGAACTCGATGAACAGCCAAACTGCCCGGCTGACCAGCCGAATCCGCGAACGCCGCAGCAGGGCCAGCACGAGACCGAGCACGAACGCCACGATCGAGCCCAACACGGTCGCCTCGAAGGTCACCACCAGACCGCCGAGGATGTCCGGAATGATGCGCCCGGTGAACTCCCAGTCCCAGATCATCTACACCGCCCCGCCTTCGACCCGGCCCAGGGCCTGCGCCGGTTCGACGGGCGTGCGGCCGACGGCCGCCGCGGCACGCCGTTCCAGGACGCGCATCACCGTCGTGATCAGCACCGACAGCACCAGGTACAGCGCCAGCATCAGCAGGTAGATCAGCGCGGTCTGGCCGGTGAAGTTCGGTTCGAGGACATCCCGGCCCTGGTAGGCGATATCGTGCACGAAGATCAGGGACAGCAGCGAACTGCTCTTCAGCAGTTGGATGAACAGGTTGTTGAACGGTGGGATCATCTCCACCATCGCCTGCGGCAGGATCACCCGCCACATCCGCTGCACCGCGCTGAAGTTCAGCGCGACCGCGCATTCGTACTGCGCTTTCGGCACCGCTTGCACCGCGCCCCGCACTATCTCGCCGCCGTATGCGCCGTGGTTGAGACCTAGCACGAGGATGCCCGCCCAAAGCGGCAGCAGTTCGAAGCCGACCAGCAACGGCAACGCGAAGAAGATCCAGAACAGTTGGACCACTTCGGACGTGCCGCGCCAGACCTCGACGTAGACGCGCGCGATGACCCGCACCCACCGCCACGGCGACAGCATGCCGAGCCCAGCGATGAACGACAGCACGATGCACAGCGCGATGCCGCACAAAGTCGCGATCACCGTCGCGGGCACGCCTTGCAGCAGGACCGAGAGGAAGTGCGAGAAGTTCGCGAACATGCCGCCTCCCGCCACGCCGTGCTCAGCCACCGGCGCACAGCGTGTCCGTGGTCACTCCGGCCGGTGGCAGGTTGTCCTGGGTGAAGCCGAACGGTTCGGTGATCCGGACCCATTCGCCGCTGTTGTGCAGCTTCGTCAGCTCCGCGTTGAACGCCTCGCGCAGCGCGGCATCCGCTGAGCGGAACACGAACGCTCCCGCCTGCACCTCGGCCTTGCCGTTGATCACCGGCGTGAATCCCCTGGTCACCTCGACCGGTGCGCCGGGGCTCTTCCGCACCACGTCGTTGAGCGAGATGTTGGTCAACGCGGCGCAGTAGACGCGCTTGTCGGTCACTGCCTGCAACAGCGCGTTCTGCGTGTCGAAGACCTGCACCTGGGAGTCCGGCACGCCCAGCCGCTGCGCGTAGCTCTTCTCAACCGCGCCGCTGAGCACTGCGAGGTTGAGCTTCTTGCGCACGACATCTTCGAAAGTGGCGACGCCTTCCGGGTTTCCCCTGGGCACCAGGAACGCGGTCGGGGCGACGTAGTCCGGGACCGAGAACGCGGCGTTCCTGCAGCGCTCCGGGGTGATGAACATGCCAGCCGCGACCACGGCGAACTTGCCCGCGTTCAGGGCCGGGATCAGCTGGTTGAAGTCGACCTGCGACGCCTGCACGTTGTTGACGCCCAGGTTCCGGAACACCGCGCGCGCCACCTCCGGCGCCTCGCCGGTGACCTTGCCGGTCTGGTCGGTGAACCCGTAGGGCGCCTCACCAGCGATGCCAGCCTGGATGGTGCCCGAGCTGCGGGCCGCGGCCAGTGGATCACCACCGGCACCACCGCCGCCGGTGCGAGTGCACCCGGTGAGCACGCCGCCACCCAGGACCAACGCACCTGCGGCGACACCCGAGCCCTTCAGGAAGTCCCGACGCGTCCACCCCGTGTTCGCCATGACCATCGCCCCTTCAAAGCGGGAGCAGGGTCTCCGCCTATGGTCAGGGCCAAAGTTGTGATTTGCATCACGAAACCGGTAGTGGAACGGCTCAGTCGGTCACTCGTTCGATATCAGCGCCGAGGGCGCACAGATTTTCCACGAAGTTCGGGTAGCCGCGGTCGATGTGGAAGACATCCCACACCTCTGTCACACCATCCGCGCACAGCCCCGCCAGCACCAGCCCCACACCGGCCCGGATGTCGGTCGCCCACACCGGGGCGCTGGACAGCTTGTCCAGGCCGCGCACCACCGCGTGGTGCCCGTCGGTGCGCGCATCGGCGCCCATCCGCACCAGTTCCTCGATGAACCGGAAGCGGGATTCGAACAGGTTCTCGGTGATCATCGAGGTGCCGTCAGCCACTGCGGACAGCGCCAGCGCCATCGGCTGCAGATCGGTCGGGAATCCCGGGAACGGCAGCGTCACGAAGTCCACGGCGTGCGGGCGGCCGGGCAACACCACCCGGAAGCTCTCCTCGGCGGTGGTCACCTCGGCACCCGCGCTGCGCAGCTTCTCCAGCACCAGGTTCACATGCCGGGGGTCGACGCCCCGCACCGTGATGTCACCGCGAGTGGCAGCGGCGGCGAACGCCCAGGTCGCACCGACGATCCGGTCGCCGATCACGCGATGTTCGACGGCCTTCAACGCGGACACGCCGTGCACCGTCAGCGTCGAGGTGCCGGAGCCTTCGATCTTGGCGCCCATCTGCTGAAGCATCACGCAGAGATCGACGATTTCCGGCTCCCGCGCCGCGTTGTCGATCACCGTGGTGCCTTCGGCCAGCACCGCGGCCATCAGGATGTTCTCCGTCGCACCCACGCTGGGGAAGTCCAGCCAGATCTGGGCGCCGCGCAGGTTCTCCGCCTCGGCCACCACCGCGCCGTGCTCGATGTGGCTGCTGGCGCCGAGCTGCCGGAGGCCGTTCTGGTGCATGTCCAGCGGCCGCGAACCGATCGCGTCGCCGCCTGGCAGCGTCACCACCGCGCGACGGCATCGGGCGACCAGGGGCCCCAGCACGCACACCGACGCGCGGAGCTTGCCCATCGACGGCGAGATCGCTTCGTGGCTGATCGTCGCCGGAGTCGTGATGCGCACCGTGCCGCCGTTGATCGACACCTCGCAGCCGAGGCTGCGCAGCACGTCGGCCATCAGCGGAACGTCGAGGATCTCCGGGCAGTTGACGATCGTCGTCGTGCCCTCCGCCAGCAGCGCCGCCGCCATCAGCTTCAGCACGCTGTTCTTCGCCCCGACCACGTCGACCTCGCCGACGAGGCGCGCTCCGCCGTGTACCCGGAAGTGCTCACTCACGAGGAACGAGGTTACGACCCAACCCCCGCCACCGTCAGAGCGGGTGCGGCCGCGCGAGCATGGGAACCTTCCTGTCATCCAAAGGCCACCGTGCTCGGCTCCGCCGCCCCGCACACGTGCAGCATGGGAACCTTCCTGTCACTGCTGGCCGCCGCACCGGCCGGGGCCGCCTACGCTGTCGGCATGGCAGTCCACCTCACGAGGATCTACACGCGGGCCGGTGATTCGGGCACCACTCGCCTGTCGGACAACTCCAAAGTGCACAAGACCGACCCGCGTCTGGTCGCTTACGCCGATGTGGACGAGACGAATTCGGTACTCGGTGTCGCGTTGGCCACCGCGCGGTTCGACGACAACGTCATCGAGGTGCTGAGGGCGGTGCAGAACGACCTGTTCGACGTGGGCGCCGATCTGTCCACGCCAGTGGTCGAGAACCCGAAGTACCCGCCGCTGCGCGTGACCCAGGCATACGTCGACCGCCTCGAAAAGTGGTGCGACGAGTTCAACTCCCGGCTGGGCAAGCTGGACTCGTTCATCCTGCCCGGCGGCACCCCCGGCGGCGCGCTGTTGCACCAGGCCCGGGTCGTGGCTCGACGCGCGGAGCGGTCGGCGTGGGCGTTGCAGGAAGCCGATGGCGAGCGCACCTCAGCACTGCCCGCGAAATACCTGAACCGACTGTCGGATCTGCTCTTCATCCTCGCGCGCGTGGCGAATCCGGACGGCGACATCCTCTGGAAGCCCGGCGGCAACGCCTAGAGGTCCTTGGCGAAGCACCTGCTCAGCGGGTCGTCGCGGTACACACCGAACTTCTCCATCTCGGTGTAACCGGAGGAGGTGTAGAGGCTGATCGCCTCTGGTTGGCGCGTGCCGGTTTCCAGCACCAAGCGCTTGCGACCGGCCAAGGAGGCGGTGGTCTCCAACTCCGCGAGCAGCCGCCGGGCCAACCCGTTGCCGCGCGCCTCGGGAACGATGTACATCCGCTTGATCTCCGCGTCACCGTCGCGGAACCCGGACTCCTTGCCGTCGTGGATCCGCCACCCGCCGGAGGCGACCGCCAGGCCGTCGCGGTAGCCCACCAGGAACAGGCCGTTGGGTGGCTGGAACTCGACGGGGTCCACCACCGTCACATCCTCCTCGCCGTAGCGGACCACGTACTCCAGTTGCAGGGCGTCGATCAACTTCTTGGAGTCGGGGTGGTCGTAACCAACCGTCTCGATGCGCATTTCCGCAGCCTACGACGGCCCTGATCCGATCAACGCATGGTTTTTTCGAACCAGTGCTTCGCATATTGGTTGTCGTTGTAGGCCGGGACTTCCCGGTAACCGGACGACGCGTACAGCGCGCGGGCCTCGTGGAGTTCAGCGGCGGTGTCCAGGCGCACCAGAGCGCAACCGTGCTGTCGCGCGCGTTCCTCCAGTGCCGCGAGCAGTGCCCGACCGGCGCCCTTGCCGCGCAGTTCGGGCGCGATCCACATGCGGCGGATCTCGCCGATGCCGCCTGGCTCGGTGCGTAGTGCGCCGCAGCCCAGCACCTGCCCGTCCACGCGCACCACCAAGAACTCCCCAACCGGCGGGGTGAAGTCGCCTTTCGCGGGTGGGGCGGCGCGGCTGGTGTCGAATCCTTCCGGGAAGCGGCGGCCCAACTCCGCGACGTACTCCCCGAGGGCGTACTGGGCAGCTGGGCTGTCGATGGGCTCTGCTTCGATCGTGAAACTGGCTTGCTTCGTCACGCCACCAGTCTCCCCCCGATCATTGATTCACTTCCAGTTACGCAACTTTAGGGCGCGTAAAGTAGAACTTCATGCTTGATCCGTCGCGCCTGCTCATCTTGCTGGCCCTCCGCGAACAGGGCAGCGTCACCCGCGCCGCTGAGCAGTTGAGGCGCACTCCTCCGGCGGTGTCCCAACAGCTGGCTCGCCTGGAGGACGAGGTGGGCGCCCAACTCGTCGAACGGCACGCCCATGGTGTCCGCCTGACGCCGTTGGGCAACCGCCTGGCCGAACAAGCCGAGCGCATCGCCGCGGCGCTCGGTGACGCGACCGATGACGCCGCGCGATTTCGCGACGAGCACCGCAACCAGTTGCGCCTCGGCGCCTTTCCCACCGCTGGGCTCGCCCTGCTACCGGAAACGTTGGCCGCGTTGCGACACCGGCACCCAGAAGCCGAATTGTCCGTTGTCGATCTCGGCCCCGCGGAGGGCATCGAACGGGTCGCCGCGCACCAGCTCGACTTGGCACTGGTCGGCGAATACGACGAAGCACTCGACGTGCCACCGGGCGTGCGACTCGTTCACCTCCTGGACGATCCGATCCACGCCGTGCTACCCGGTGATCACCGGCTGGCCGGACGGCTCGCGCCTCGGCTGCGCGACTTCCGGAGCGACGCGTGGGCATGCGCCCCGCGCAGCCTGCCGAACCGCCGCCAACTGGAAACCGCGGCCCGCGCAGAGGGATTCACGCCGAACGTGACCTTCGAGTTCGAGTCCTACGCCGTCGCCCAGGCAGTGGTCTCGGCCGGAGTGGCGGTGGCGTTCGTCCCCCGCCTCGCCGTCACCGACCCTCCGGGCACACGGCACCGGCCGCTGGCATCCGGGCTGCACCGCCGCATCCACGCGGCAGTGCCGACCAGCACCCGCCACGCGCCGCTGACCGACGTCTTCCGCCAACTGCTCCACGACATCTGCGCCGAACTCGTCCAACGGCGGTGAAGCATGGGAACCTTCCTGTCAGCCACGTGACAGGAAGGTTCCCTTGCTGACACACGGGCACAAAAAAGCGGGGTCCGTTGTGGACCCCGCTGCCGGTCAAGATGCCCAAGGCACCGATCGTCCCGGTGGAGCGGATTCGAGCCAGGACAGGAAGCCGGTCAACGCGTCCCGGCCCATCGCGAGTTCGAGTTTCGGGCCGGTCAGGTCGAGCACCGTCGACCCGGTGGGCATCGCGTACGCCTCTGCCACCGACGGTTCACGGCGCCGCGCGATCTCCACATCCCGCCGGTTGATCACCCAGTTCGGCCCGGACCGCAGGCTCAGCACGCGGTACCAGGCGAATTCCTCGCCCCGGTAGTGCGCGACACCCAGATGCCAGCCGCGGCCGCTGCCGTCCTTGTGAGCGCGCAACGCCACATCGATGCCCCCGACCCGCAGTTCTCTCAGCCGCCGCCACGCGAGCACCCCGACGATCAGGGCCGCGACCAGCAGCAGCCCGAACGCCACCACGAACAATACGACCGGGGAACCCATGCGAGGCCCGGATCAGGCCGAGTGGCCAGCTGCTCGCAATCGGCTCAGCGCCCGTGCTCGGGCCTGTTCATCAGCGCTCTTGACGTCCTCGCGGGCCTGCGCCACGTCGATCTCGTCGGCGAGCTCCGCGGTCTCAGCGAGCACGCTCACCCCATCCGAGGTGACCGACAGGAACCCGCCGTGCACCGCCGCGGTGACGGTCTCCTTCTCGGTGGTGGTGATGCGCACCACGCCACCCTCGATCAGCTCACCGAGCAGCGGCTCGTGTCCGGGCAGGATGCCGATTTCTCCCTCGGTGGTCTGCGCGACCACGGCAGTCGCCTCCCCGGACCACAGGCGGCGCTCGACGGCGACCAGTTGGACGGACATGTTGGCCACGCGCGTCTCCTTTGTCGGGTGTGTGCCCGCAGTCTAGCCAATGCCACCAGGGCGATCGTGACTGGCTGGGCTGGCCATCGGTCTTCTCACCACGCTCGCGCCGCCGCAGGATCTCGGACGTCGCACCGGACCACGAGCCTGGAGCACTTCATCGGCGACGGGGCCGGGGCCCGTGGGACCCCGACCCCGTCGCCGGTGCGCCGACCCCGTCAGCGGGGTCCGCCACTCACTGCTCGGTGAGCTTCTTGTACGCCTGCTCCAGGTCGTCGAGACCACCGATGGACAGGAACGCCTGCTCCGGGTAGTGGTCGAAGTCGCCCTTGCACAGCTTGTCGAACGCCTCGATGGTCTCCTTCAACGGCACGAAGGAGCCTTCCTGGCCGGTGAACTGCTTGGCGACGAAGAAGTTCTGCGACAGGTAGCGCTCGATGCGCCGCGCCCGCTGCACCGTCACCTTGTCCTCTTCGGACAGTTCGTCCATACCGAGGATGGCGATGATGTCCTGCAGTTCCTTGTACTTCTGCAGGATCCGCTTGACTTCCTGCGCCACCCGGTAGTGCTCCTCGCCGACGATGGCCGGGTCGAGGATGGTGGAGCTGGACGACAGCGGGTCCACCGCCGGGTAGATGCCCTTCTGCGAGATCGGCCGGGAGAGCTCCGTCGTCGCGTCCAGGTGGGCGAAGGTCGTCGCCGGAGCCGGGTCGGTGTAGTCGTCCGCGGGCACGTAGATCGCCTGCATCGAGGTGATCGAACGGCCCTGCGTCGAGGTGATCCGCTCCTGCAGCTCACCCATCTCGTCGGCCAGCGTCGGCTGGTAACCCACCGCGGAAGGCATCCGGCCCAGCAGGGTCGACACCTCCTGGCCCGCCTGGGTGAACCGGAAGATGTTGTCGATGAACAGCAGCACGTCCTGGTTCTGCACGTCCCGGAAGTACTCCGCCATCGTCAGCGCGGACAGCGCCACCCGCATACGGGTGCCCGGCGGTTCGTCCATCTGGCCGAAGACCAGCGCGGTGTCGGCGAGCACGCCGGACTCCGCCATCTCCACCCAGAGGTCGTTGCCCTCACGGGTGCGTTCCCCGACACCGGCGAACACCGAAGTACCACCGAAGTTCTTGGCGACCCGGCGGATCATCTCCTGGATGAGCACCGTCTTGCCGACCCCGGCACCACCGAACAGACCGATCTTGCCACCCTGCACGTACGGGGTGAGCAGGTCGATCACCTTGATGCCGGTCTCCAGCATCTCGGTCTTGCCTTCGAGCTTGTCGAAGGCCGGTGCCTTGCGGTGGATCGTCCAGCGCTCGGCGTCCGAGGCGTAGCCCGGCTCGTCGAGGCAGTGGCCGAGGGCGTTGAACACGTGGCCCTTGACCACGTCGCCGACCGGTACCGAAATACCAGCCCCGGAGTCGGTCACGGCGACGCCGCGCACCAACCCCTGGGTGGGCTGCATCGAGATCGTCCGCACGACGCTGTCGCCCAGGTGCTGGGCTACTTCCAGCGTCAGCGTCTTGGCCATGCCCTCCGCGGTGATGTCCGCGGTGAGCGCGTTGAAGAGGTCCGGCACCTGGTCTCGCGGAAACTCGACGTCGACGACCGGGCCGAGGACCCGGACGACGCGGCCAGTGCCCGTAGCAGTGCTAGTGGCAGTAGCAGTCATGTCACTCACTTCCTGCTGACGAGAGCGCCTCGACACCACCGACGATCTCGCTGATTTCTTGGGTGATCTGGGCCTGGCGAGCCTGGTTGGCCTCACGGCTGAGGTTGCGGATCAGTTCGTCCGCATTGTCCGTCGCCGACTTCATCGCCGTCCGACGGGCCGCGTGCTCGGACGCCGCCGCATCCAGCAAACCGGCGAACAGGCGGGTCTTGATGTACTTCGGCAGCAAGGCCCGCAGCAGGACCTCCGCGTCCGGTTCGAACTCGTACGTCGACCGCAGGGTCTTCACCGGTTCTTCGGCGTACTCGACCTCCAGCGGTGCGATCCGCCTGACCGTCGGCTTCTGGGTGAGCATGGAGACGAACTCGGTGTGCACCAGGTGCAGCTCATCCACACCCAGAGTACCGTCCCCGCCTCCGTCGTCGAGGTAGTCGTCGGCGCCCGCCAGGAACGCCTTGACCAGCGTCTCGCCCACCTCCGCGGCATCGGCGTAGTCGGGCCGGTCGGTGAAGCCGGTCCAGCTCGCCTCGACCGGGCGCTGCCGGAAGCGGTAGTACGCCTCGCCCTTGCGGCCGATGACGTACAGCACCGGGTTCTTGCCCTGCTCGCGCAGCAGCGCCTGCAGTTCTTCGGCGGCCCGCAGCACGTTGGCGTTGTAGGCGCCGCAGAAGCCGCGGTCACTGGTCACGACCAGCACACCGGCCCGCTTCGGGTTGGAACGCTCGGTCAGCAGCGGGTGATCCAGCGTGCTCACATCGGCCAGCGCGGTCAGGACGTTGGTGATCTCGGTCGCGTACGGACGAGACGCCTCCACCCTGGCCTGCGCCTTCATGATGCGCGAGGTAGCGATCAGCTCCTGCGCCTTGGTGATCTTCCGGGTCGACTTGACCGACCGGATGCGGTTTCGCAGTTCCCGAAGTTGCGCCATGGCTATCCGGTCACTTCTTCGGAGCGGGTCGGTTGACCTTCACGGTCTCCTGGCCCACCTCGTCGGCCGCCAGCGCTTCCGCCTCCGGCTGTTCGGGCGTGACCGCGGAACCGTCGGCAGCGGTGAACTGCTTCTTGAAGTCCTCCACCGATTCCACGATGAACTTGACACCGTCGTCGGAGAGCTGCTTGGTCTCGACGATGTCCTTCAGCACGGATTCGTGGGTGCGCCGCAGGTGCGCCAGGAACTCCGATTCGAACCGCCGCACGTCGCTGACCGGCACCGAGTCGAGGTGTCCCTGGGTGCCCAGGAACAGCGAGACGACCTCTTCCTCGACCGGCAGCGGGTCGCCCTGCCCCTGCTTGAGGACCTCCATCAGCCGGGCACCGCGCTCCAGCTGCGCCTTCGACGCGGCGTCCAGGTCGGAGGCGAACGCGGAGAACGCCTCCAGCTCGCGGAACTGGGCCAGGTCGATCTTCAGCGAGCCGGTGACCTTCCGGATCGCCTTGATCTGCGCGGCACCACCGACGCGGGACACCGAGATGCCGACGTCGATGGCCGGGCGCTGACCGGAGTTGAACAGGTCGGACTGCAGGAAGCACTGCCCGTCGGTGATGGAGATGACGTTGGTCGGGATGTAGGCCGACACGTCGTTGGCCTTGGTCTCGATGATCGGCAGCCCCGTCATCGAACCGGCGCCCATCTCGTCGGAGAGCTTCGCGCAGCGCTCCAGCAGACGCGAGTGCAGGTAGAAGACGTCACCCGGGTATGCCTCGCGGCCCGGCGGGCGACGCAGCAGCAGCGAGATCGCCCGGTACGCCTCGGCCTGCTTGGTCAGGTCGTCGAAGACGATCAGGACGTGCTTGCCCTGGTACATCCAGTGCTGGCCGATGGCCGAACCGGCGTACGGGGCCAGCCACTTCAGGCCCGGCGCGTCGGAGGCGGGCGCGGCGACGATGGTGGTGTACTCCATCGCCCCGGCGTCCTCCAGGGACCGCTTCACCCCGGCGATCGTGGAGCCCTTCTGCCCGATCGCCACGTAGATGCAGCGGACCTGCTTCTCCGGGTCACCGCTGTCCCAGTTGCTCTTCTGGTTGATGATCGTGTCGACCGCGACGGTGGTCTTGCCGGTTTTGCGGTCGCCGATGATCAGCTGCCGCTGGCCGCGCCCGATCGGGGTCATCGAGTCGATGGCCTTGATCCCGGTCTGCAGCGGCTCGCTCACACCCTGGCGCTGCACGACCGTGGCGGCCTGCAGTTCCAGCGCGCGCTGCCGCTCCGCGACGACCTCGCCGAGCCCGTCGATCGGCTCGCCCAGCGGGTTGATCACGCGGCCGAGGAAGCCGTCGCCGACCGGCACCGACATGACGCGGCCGGTCCGCTTGACCTCCTGGCCTTCCTCGATCTTCTCGGATTCACCCAGGATGACCGCGCCGATCTCCTGAGCTTCCAGGTTCATCGCGACACCGTAGATGCCGCCGGGGAACTCCAGCAGTTCCTCGGTCATCACCGAAGGCAGACCCTCGACATGGGCGATGCCGTCACCGGTATCGGTGACGACCCCGACCTCCTCGCGGCTGACCTCCGGGGAGTAGCTGGAGACGTACTTCTCGATCGCACTGCGGATCTCGTCCGACGAGATCGTCAGCTCCGCCATGTCTCGTTCCTGCCCTCGGTTCGTTCGTGGAAGGGAGTTGGTGTTCGGCGCGTCGCCGAGCCTTCGGCTAGTCGGCGAGGTCGCGTCGAAGGGACTGCAGGCGTCCCGTGATGCTGCCGTCGATGACTTCGTCGCCGACGCGGATCAGCAGCCCGCCCTCGACCTCGGGGTCGATCTCCAGGTGCAGGGCGATCGGCCGCGAGTAGATCCGCTGCAGGGTGCGCGACAGCCGCTGCTGCTGCTCCTCGCTCAGCGGGATGGCAGAGCGGACGTGCGCCACCGAGCGTTCGCGGCGCTTAGCCGACAGCTCGGCCAGCTCTTCCAGCCCCTCGCTGACCCGCCGACCGTGCGGCCGGGCCACCAGCTGGCGGACCAGGTTCAGGGTGACCGGCTCGACCTTGCCCTCGATGAGCTGGTCGACGACCGCGTGCTTGCCCGCTTCGTCGCCGGTCGGGTCCGACAGCAGCCGCTCCAGGTCCACCTGGGAGCCGATGATGCGCCCCAACCGGAACAGCTCGTCCTCGACGGCGTCGAGCCGACCGGCCCGCTCAGCCTGCACCAACAATGCGACGCGGGCCAATCGTTCCAGCCCGGCGACCAGGTCCTTCGGACTGGACCAACGGGCCGCAACGGCTTCGACCACGACCGGCAGCGCCCGCGCGCCGAGCCGGTCCGCCAACAGCCCGCGGGCCAGGTTCTCCCTGGACCGCGGGTCGGTGGAGGCGTCGGCGAGCGCCCGCCGCAGCGTGGACTCGCGGCCCAGCAGGGCGGCCACGCCGAACAGCTCGTCGGCGAGCCCGGTGATCTCCGCGGCCTGGGCCCCATCGGTGGCCTGCAGCAACTGCAGCTCGGTGGCTGCCAGTGCCTCGCGGCTCGCGGCGTTCACGAGGGTGCTCAACTCTCAGCGCCTTTCACTCGGTCCGATCGTGTTAGGTCGTGGCCGATTCGGACGATGCCGGGGCCGAGGTGGCTTCCAGCTCGTCGAGGAACCGGTCGACGGTGCCCCGCCGACGCGCCTCGTCTTCCAGGGACTCGCCGACCACCCGGCTGGCCAGGTCGACCGCGTGGCGGCCGAGTTCCAACCGCAGTTCGGCGACGATCTGCGCCCGCTGGTGCGCCAACTGGGCCTGGCCCTGGCTGACGATCCGCTCGGACTCGGTCTGCGCCTGGGTGCGCATCTCTTCCAGGATCTGCTGGCCTTCGGCGCGGGCGTCGTCGCGGATCCGAGCCGCTTCGGCGCGGGCCTCGGCCAACTGCGACTTGTACTGCTCCAGCGTCCGCTGGGCCTCGGCCTGCGCGGCCTCGGCCTTGGCGATACCGCCTTCGATCCGTTCGCTGCGCTCCGCGTAGATCTTCTCGAAGCGCGGGATCGCGTACTTCCAGAGCACGAACAGCAGCAGCAGGAACGCGATCAGCCCGATCACGATCTCCGACGGTGCCGGAATGATCGGGTTGTGCTCGCCTTCGGCCGCCAGCAGCATCTGCGTCTTCACCACAACGTCTCCCTACGCGTTGAGCCGTCTACTCAGGCAGCGGACGCGATGAAGTAGACGACCAGACCGATCAGCGCCAGCACCTCGACCAGAACGAAGGAGACCCAGGCGATGCCCATCAGCTGGCCCTGGGACTCCGGCTGGCGAGCGGTGCCGTTGATGACCGCCGCCCAGATCAGGCCGACGCCGATACCCGGGCCGACAGCGCCCAGGCCGTAGCCGATCGCGGCCAGACCGGGGTTGATGTTGACCGCGGCCTCAGCAGCCTGCGCAAGAACGATGTTTTGCACTTTCACTACCTTTCACTCGGTCCGCTTCTCGGCGCGGATCGGAGGTCTTGGTCCTTCTCAGTGGCCTTCGGCCATCGCCGCACCGATGAAGTTGGCGGCCAGCAGCGCGAAGATGTACGCCTGCAGCACCTGGATCAGGGCTTCGACGAACGTCAGGGCGATGGCGAAGGCGAATCCGACGATCGAAACCGGCTTGAACCCGGCACTCGCCTGCAGCAGCAGGAACTCGCCGCCCAGGGTGAACACCAGCAGGATGAGGTGCCCGGCGAACATCGCGGCGAACACTCGGATTGCCAGTGCCAGCGGTTGGAAGAGGAACTTCTGCAGGAATTCGATCGGTGCCAGCAGGACGTAGATCGCCTTCGGCACTCCGGGCGGGAACATGATGTGCTTGAAGTAGCCGAGGAAACCGTGCCGCGCGAAGCCGACCGCGTGCATCACCAGGTACACCATGAGCGCCAGCGCGATCGGGAAACCGATGCGCGACATCGTGGGGAACTGGATGATCGGGATGATGCCGAAGAGGTTGTTCACCAGGATGAACGTGAACAGCGTGAAGATCAGCGGTACGAACGGACGGAAGTCCTTGGCGCCGATCTGCTCCCGCGCGATCTTGTTGCGGCTGAACTCGTAGACGAACTCCGCCACGAACTGCCCCTTGCCCGGAACCAGCTTCAGGTTGCGGGTGGCGATCACGAAGTAGGCGCCCACGATGATCGCCGAGAGCACGACGAGAACCATCGGCTTGGTGACTCCGCCGAAGATCGGCGGAAGGACAAAGGCATCGGCACCCGGCGGTTGGAACGTTCCGCCCTCGGCCAGCATCAGCGCGCCCAAGTGGGCTCCTTCCGGTTCTCCCGGCAACTTCACTCAGCCGGGGGAATCGTCACGTTTTGCACTTAACGTACCTGATACGCGATCTGGCACGCAGAGGGGCCCTCCCCGCCCGAGTGGGATCATGGGACCTCTATCGAGTCCACAGATCCACGCTGTGCAGGGAAGGCTTCTGCCGCGGGACGATACCAACAGGTAGGTAGCCACCCGACATGCCGGTCCGCTACCACCCGTCTGGCCTAGTGGCGGACCGGCCCGGAAACTCGACCGAAACGGTTCAGTTGCCGGGCACGATCGTAGGGATCTTGGTGCGCTTGAAGGCGACCACCTCGGCACCGGCCCACACCATCACGGTGGCCAGCATGGTGAACGCCAGCGATTCCCGGTGGATCGCCTCGATCCCGCCGAGCAACGTCATCACCACCAGCAGCACGATCATCTTGCCGATGTAGCCACCGAGCGCGGCGACCATCACGAACGCCGGGTTGAGCCCGCCGGTGGTCCGCATCAACCAGATCGTCAGCAGCGACGACGCGAACGCCACCGCGCCGCCGATCAACGCGCCGACCAGGCCGGACACCCCGACCAGGACGGTGGCGACGATCGCCCCGACGACCACGGTCGCGGCCCCTGGCCACACGGCGGTGCGCAGCATCGCCGACGCCAGCTTGCGCACGATTTCGCCGTGCGGGTTGACCGGCTCGGCCTGCTCGGCCGGGTTGTCTGCGGTGGTCTGCGGGGTGACTTCGTCGCTCATCAGGACTCTCGATCGGTTCGGGCTCGCATCCGCGGAATCACCGAGATGATAGCCGCCAACAGCACCCCGAGGCCGACGACCCAGGCCACCACGACCGCGTTGAACAGGGTCAACGACACCGCGCCGAAGGCGATGACGGCCGCCCACAGGTAGATCAGCAGAACGGCGCGGCGCTGTGAATGTCCGATTTCCAGCAGTCGGTGGTGCAGGTGCATCTTGTCGGCGTGGAACGGGCTCTTACCCGCTCTGGTGCGCCGCACCACGGCCATGATCAAGTCGAGCAGCGGCACGAACAGCACCGCCGTCACCACCAGCAGCGGGGACAGCAGCGCGATGGTGTCGGTGGCGCTCGTGACGGAGTAGTCCATCCGGCCGGACGCGGACGTGCTGGCGGTGGCCAGCATCAGGCCGATCAGCATCGAGCCCGAATCGCCCATGAAGATCTTCGCCGGTTGGAAGTTGTGCGGCAGGAAACCCAGGCATGCCCCGGCGATCGCGGCGGCGATCAGCGCTGGCGGATAGGCGGTGACGTCGCCGTTCTGGCGGTTCAGCACGCCGAGGCAGAACACGAAGGTGGCGGTGGCCGACACCAGGCCGATGCCGGAAGCCAGTCCGTCCAACCCGTCCACGAAGTTCATCGCGTTGATCATGGCGACGGTCAGCAGCACGGTCAGCAGCTGTCCTTGGTTGCTGCCCAACAGCATCAGCTGCCCGACGTGCCCTTCGGTGCCTCCCCACGGCGCCCAGAACACGTACCACTGGACACCCGAGAGCACCAGGATCCCGGCGGCGGTGACCTGCCCGGCCAGTTTCGTCAGCGAATCCAGCTCGAACCGGTCGTCCAAGGCGCCGACCAGCACGATCAGCCCGCCAGCGGCGATCACCGCCCAAGCGTCGTTGGAGTAGTCGAAGCCGCGGGAGAGCGCGGGCAGGTTGGCGGCCAGGAACATCGCCGCCAGCACCCCGCCGTACATCGCGACCCCGCCCATCCGCGGCATCGGCGTGACGTGCACGTCGCGCACGCGGGGGTAGGCGACCGCGCCGACCCGGATCGCCAGCAGCCGGACCAGTCCAGTTAGCAGGAAGGTCACCGCGGCGGCGGTGAGCAGGACGAGCAGGTACTCACGGGCGGGAAGCCCGGCCGGAGCCCAAGATGCGTTGCCCATACCGGTGGCTCACCCGCGCCGAGCCGAAGCCCGCGGGATTTCGAATTCCAGCCCCCAGAACGGATTGTTCAAGCCCGGCGCTCCTCATCGCTGCCCACGTTGCGGATCCGAGCACTAACGCTATCGGCACGCGCCGATGCGGCTTTCACCGGTCCGCTTCGAGCTCCACACCGAGCACTTCGGACAGCTCAGCCAGGCTCACCGCGCCTTCCCGCAGCACCCGGGGCGCGCTCTGGGTGAGGTCGACGATGGTGGAGGCCACCGGCTCCCCGGAGGGACCGGCGTCGAGGTAGACCTGCACCGAATCGCCGAGTTGGTCGCGGGCTTCAGCGGCGTTGGCGGCTGGCGGATGACCGGTGCGGTTCGCGCTGGACACCGCCATCGGGCCGACCTCGCGCAGCAGGTCCAGGGCCACCGGGTGCAGCGGCATCCGCAGGTTCACCGTGCCCCGGGTGTCACCGAGGTCCCAGGACAGCGACGGCGCCTGCGGCAGGACCAGCGAAAGCCCGCCAGGCCAGAACGCTTCGATCAACGCGCGCGCCTGCTGCGGAACCGACATCACCAGACCATCCACAGTGGACCAGGAGCCGACCAGCACCGGCACCGGCATGTCCCGGCCGCGCCCCTTGGCGGCCAGCAGCGCGCCGACCGCGTTGGCGTCGAAGGCGTCCGCGCCGATGCCGTAAACCGTGTCGGTGGGCAGCACGACGAGCCCACCCGCGCGAACCGCGTTGGCCGCGGCGGCTAGACCGGATTCGCGACTGTCCGGAAGAGTGCAGTCATAGACGGTGCTCACACCCCGAATCCTGGCACGCCCGCGAGCGGCCCGTTCGAGTGGTGCAGCAGATCACCATCGGGGAATATTCATCACCAGTAACACCTGGGCGCTCGACCGAGATCCGTTGGGTGTGTTCGGGGGACGAGCAACTTCGGCGGTGCTCGGAACGTCTGCCGGACGCGGGTACAGCATCGAGTGAGCACGAGGAGAGAGCATGACCGCCCCACCTCAGGGTGTCGAGGTCGACCAGATCGAATTCCCGGCTGGCAAGATCCGCTTCTACCGGGCGGGGTCCAGCGGCCCGGCGATCGTCCTGCTGCACGGCGGCGGTCCGGACAACGCCCTGCTGAGCTGGCGCCACGCCATCGGTGTGCTGGCGGCCGACCACCGGGTGTTCGCGCCGGACCTGCCCGGCCAGGGCGGCAGCATGCCGTGGCGCGGCCGCGCCGACCAGCGCACCTTCGAAGAGATGCTGCGCTGGCTGCTGGACGCCTGGCGGGTGCCGGAGGCCACCCTGGTGGGCCTGTCGATGGGCGGCAGCATCGCGGCCGGTTTCACGCTGCGCAACCCGCAGCGGGTCCGCGGACTGGTGCTCGTGGACAGCACCGGCATGCAGCACAAGCTGCCCCGCCACCTGCTGACCTACCTGCTGCTGCGGACGCGGCTCGCCGGGCCGCTGGCCGCGAAACTGCTGCGGCTGAACCGATCGCTGGTGCGCCAGGCCGTCAACCGACTGTTCTTCGCCGACGGACAAGCCGTGCCCGACCTGGAGTCCATTGTCGACGAGGTCAGCGCCGAAGCAGCGGCGCGGGGCTCGGTGTTCGCCGACTGGCACGAGGCTGCCATCGACCGACGGGCGATGCGCATCAACCACCTGCCGCACCTCAGCCAGATCCAATGCCCGGTCATGGTCATCCACGGCGAACGCGACGCGATCGTCCCGGTCACGGCCGCCCGAGACGCGGCGGGAGCGATCCCCGGCTCAGCGCTGCGAGTGATCCCGGAAACCGGCCACTGGCCCAACCGGGAAAAGCCCAACGAGTTCAACGCCCTACTACGGGAGTTCGTCAACACCCACAACTAACAGAGTGCGCGGATCGGCTTGCATGGCGGTGCCGGTAGCGGTGCCGGTTGCGGGAGTGGGGGAAGCGGCTGCCGCCGCTTGCCTGACGACCACCCCGGCACACCAATCCGCGTGCCCTCTGACCAAACCCACCACCCCGGTGACCAGAGCAAGGGAACCTTCCTGTCACCAGCGGCACGACGGATGCGAGCAAGGGAACCTTCCTGTCACACGCGCCCCAGCCGTGACGCCGCGAGCATGGGAACCTTCCTGTCACTTTTGGCACGGGAGTTCCCATGCTTTCCCTCGCGGGAGGCGCGTCAGGCGGTCGGCTCAGTCCGGGTGCGGCGGGCGGTGGCGAAGCGGGGGCGGCCTGCCAAATCGGTGTGGTCTTGGACGTCGCTGAGAACGCGGCGGGCCGACAGCAGGGCGGGCACCGAGCCGCCGTGGGTGTCGTCGTGTTCGATGGCGACACCGCCGCCGGGGCGCAGCAGCCGGGCCGCGCTTGCGATCACGTGGCGGACCACGTCCAGGCCGTCGCGCCCGGCGAACACCGCTTCGTGCGGATCGTGTTTGCGGACCTCGGGCGGCACCGGCGTGCCCTCCGGTACGTACGGCGGATTGCAGAGCACCAGGTCGACCGTGCCTTCCAGCTCCATGAGCAGCATCGGATCGGTGACGTCCCCCGCGTACAGGTGGATCGGCGTGTCCCCGGCTTGGGCCTGCTGGTCGGCATTGCGGCGGGCCCAAGCCAGGGCGACGGGCTCTTTCTCCGCGGCGTGCACGGCGGCGTCCGGTCGGGCGTTGGCCACGGCGAGCGCGAGTGCCCCTGACCCGGTGCAGAGGTCGACCACGGTCGGCTGGTCCACCCCTTCCAGCGTCGCCAATCCCCAGGCGAGCAGCAGTTCCGTCTCCGGGCGGGGCACGAACACGCCTGGCCCGACGCTGAGCGTCACGTTCCCGAGCGATGCGTTCCCGGTCAGGTGCTGCAGTGGCACCCGCGCGGCGCGTTGCCGCACCAGGTCGTGCAACGCCTGCACCACTGGTGGATCCACCAACGGCACCATCATCAGCTTGGTTCGTTCGACCCCGAGCAGGTGCGCCGCCAGCAGTTCGGCATCGGTGCGCGGGCTTGCCACACCCGCTGCGGAAAGCATGCGTTCCGCTTCGAGAATGGCCAGGCGCAGGGGCTGTCGGGTCACATCGTCAGCTTAGAGAACACGCGGGCGGGGAGGTCCCAACTCCTTGGTTCGCTTGACCGCCGCCAGCCGATTGGGTCCGCCGTTGCGATTCGCGCTGACGCGGACACCCCGCTCGCGCAGGGTGTCGGACCCCGGAGCGGGGTATTGCCGTAAGGACCTCGACCAGGTGAAATCGACCGTCGCGTTGAATCCGCGATTTCGCCTGCCGCCCTGTTTCAAAGCCCCAGACGTTCTTGCCGGTCAGCGGTGAGCAGCGCGGCGAGCACGGCGTCCAAGTCACCGTCCAGGACCTGGTCCAGGTTGTACGCCTTGTAGTTCACCCGGTGATCGGAAATGCGGTTCTCCGGGAAGTTGTAGGTCCGGATCCGCTCGGAACGGTCCACTGTGCGTACTTGGCTGCGCCGGGCCTGCGAAGCCTCCCGCTCGGCTTCTTCCTCGGCGATGGCCTGCAACCGGGCTTTGAGCACCTGGATGGCGCGCTGCTTGTTCTGCAGCTGCGACTTCTCGTTCTGGCAGGACACCACGATGCCGGTCGGCAAGTGGGTGACCCGCACCGCCGAGTCGGTGGTGTTCACGCTCTGCCCACCCGGCCCGGATGACCGGTAGACGTCGATGCGCAGGTCCTTCTCGTCGACCTCGACCTCGACCTCCTCCGGCTCGGGGTACACCAGCACCCCGGCTGCCGAGGTGTGCACCCGGCCCTGCGACTCGGTGACCGGCACGCGCTGCACGCGGTGCACGCCACCTTCGAACTTCAACCGCGACCAGACCCCATCCGGGCTGGTGTCGCCGCTCTTGGCCTTGATCGCGACCGTGGCGTCCTTGTAGCCGCCGAGATCGGATTCGGTCGTGTCCAGCACCTCGGCCCGCCAGCCCTGGCGCTCGGCGTACCGCAGGTACATGCGCAGCAGATCGCCCGCGAACAGCGCTGACTCCTCACCACCCTCGCCGGACTTGACCTCCAGCACCACGTCGGAACCGTCGTGCGGGTCGCGCGGCAGCAGCAGCTCGGTGAGCTTCGCCTCCAGTTCCGGAATCGAGTCGGCGAGGCGATCGGCTTCCTCGGCGAACGTCGCGTCCTCAGCGGCGAACTCGCGGGCGGTGTCGAGGTCGGACCGGACCTGGTCGAGTTCCCGCGCGGTGCGCACGACCGGCGCGAGCTCGGCGTAGCGGCGCCCGAGCTTGCGGGCATTAGTCTGGTCGGCGTGCACGCCGGGATCGGCCAGCCGCTGCTCCAGCTCCACGTACTCGGCTAGCAGCCCTTCGAGCTTCGACGTCTCCACCGGCGACCCCCTTCACATGCTGCGGACATTCGGACACCAAACGCAACAACGGCGCCCGTCCCGCGGTGCTCGCGGGACGGGCGCCGTCGGCGCAGCTACTTCTGCGTCTTCTGGCGCTTGCCGTAGCGGGCCTCGAAACGGGCCACGCGACCGCCGGTGTCCAGGATCTTCTGCTTGCCCGTGTAGAACGGGTGGCAGTTCGAGCAAACCTCGACGGTGATCTGGCCGGTGGTGCGGGTGCTGCGGGTGGTGAAGCTGTTGCCGCAACCGCAGTTCACCTGCGTCACCACGTACTCGGGGTGGATTCCACTCTTCAACGGCTTGTCCTCTCTTCTTGGCCGCCGGGTCCACGCGGCCGCTGCCGCGCGGTGAACCGGTGCCGGATCAGCCTTGCATTCTGCCAGACCAAGGCTCGTGACCTGCAACGCAGGGGGTCCGTCCGGTATTCCGGGCAGCCGCTCGGCGCGCCTGCGTTACCGCCCGGCGCAGCAGAGGGACCGCCTGCCGAGCCGGATGGGTCCGGGGGTGCATGCGGTCCGGCTGGCCGCTCATCCTCGACGGGTGCTGCTGTGTTCGGTGTTGGGAACGCTCACGGTTCGGTCGTGGGTGTCCCTTCCGCTGCTCTTCCTCGGCAGCGTCGCCGGAGTCGCCGCCCTGCTGGATCTGCTGTTCGAGCAGAACCCGGCCCCCAACGACGACCTGAGTCTGTCGGCCCCGCTGCTGTTCGGGTTCGCCGCCGGGTTGAGCCTGCTCAGCGGCAGCCACGTCCGCTGGAGCTTCCAGTGGCAGCGCCGTGGTCTCAGGTTCACCTACCCGCTGCTGATGGTGGCCTGCGCCCTCGCCACGGACGGGCTGCAACTACCGGTCTTCGCCGCCCTCACCATCGGTCCGGTCGCCGCCGCACTGCTGGCCGTGCTGCTGATCCGCGCCTACCAAGATCGAGACGCACCAGAATGCGCCCAAGCCCCGGTGACATGAGGAAGGGAACCTTCCTGTCATTTTCGTGACAGGAAGGTTCCCATGCTCCGGTCAGTGCGGGGTCGGCCGTGTTCGGGGTGACAGGAAGGTTCCCTTGCTCTCGTCACACCCCCGGAACGTGACAGGGCCCGCGCCGGTGGTCGGCGCGGGCCCTGTGGTCGGGTGGGACTGGCGTCAGTCGTCGTCCTTGCCCGGAGTGGTCTTGGCGACCTGCATCAGGAACTCGATGTTGGTGCGCGTCTTGCGCAGCCGGTCCTGCAAGAGTTCCAGTGCCTGCTGCGCGTCGAGCGCGGCGAGCACCCGGCGCAGCTTGTGCGTGACGGCCAGCTCGTCCGGCGAGAGCAGGATCTCGTCCTTGCGGGTGCTGGAGGAGTCCACGTCGACCGCAGGGAACAGCCGCTTGTCGGCGAGCTTGCGGTCCAGCTTGAGCTCCGCGTTACCGGTGCCCTTGAACTCCTCGAAGATGACCGTGTCCATCGTGGATCCGGTCTCCACCAGCGCCGTGGCGAAGATGGTCAGCGAGCCGCCGTTCTCGATGTTGCGGGCCGCGCCCAGGAACCGCTTCGGCGGGTACAGCGCCGTGGAGTCCACACCACCGGAGAGGATCCGCCCGGACGCCGGGGCCGCCAGGTTGTAGGCACGCCCCAACCGGGTGATCGAGTCCAGCAGGACGACCACGTCGTGGCCCATCTCGACGAGCCGCTTGGCCCGCTCGATGGACAGCTCCGCAACCGTGGTGTGGTCCGACGGCGGCCGGTCGAAGGTGGAGGCGATGACCTCACCCTTGACCGAGCGCTGCATGTCGGTGACCTCTTCCGGCCGTTCGTCGGCGAGGACGACCATCAGGTGGCACTCGGGGTTGTTGGTGGTGATCGCGTTGGCGATCGCCTGCAGCACCATCGTCTTACCGGCCTTCGGCGGTGAGACGATCAGCGCGCGCTGCCCCTTGCCGACGGGCATCACCAGGTCGATGATCCGGCCGGTCAGGTTGTGCGGTTCGGTCTCCAGGCGCAGCCGCTCGTTCGGATAGAGCGGGGTCAGCTTGTGGAACTCGGGGCGGTTCTTGGCCGCGTCCGGCTCCAAGCCGTTGATGGAGTCCACCCGCACCAGCGGGTTGAACTTCTGCCGCTGCTGCTCGCCCTCGCGCGGCTGCCGGATGACGCCCTTGATGGCGTCCCCGCGACGCAGCCCGTACTTGCGGACCAGCGACAGCGACACGTACACGTCGTTCGGGCCAGCCAGGTAGCCGGAGGTGCGCACGAAGGCGTAGTTCTCCAGCACGTCCAGGATGCCCGCCACCGGCAGCAGCACGTCGTCCTCGCGGACCTCCGGCTCGCCGCCCTCGCCGCGGCCGCGGTTGCGGCGGCGGTCCCGGAACCGGCGGCCACGACCGCGACGACCACCCTCGTCGTCTTCGTCCTGGCGGTTGTCCCGGTCCTGGCGGTTGTCCGGCTTGCGCTCGGTGGCGCGTTGCTCCTCGGCACCCGACTCGGTGGCCGCGTTGCTGCGCCCGGACGAGCGGCGCCGACGGTTGCCGCCGCGCCGGTTGTCGTCCTCGCCAGCGGGCTCGGCCGCCTGCTGCCGACGGGCGCGGCCGCGGGTGGGAGAGGTTCCGTTGTTGCTCGGCTCGGCCGGGGCCTCCCGCGTGGCGGTGTCGGTCTCGGCCTCGTCGAGCGCAGGCTGGTGGGCCTTGGCGACCGCGGTCTCGTCGACGCGGACCGGGCTCTTCTTGGGAGTGCGGGACCGCGGCGCCGTGGTGCCGCCCTGCTTCTCCTTGATGGCGGCGATCAGGTCGCCCTTGCGCAGACCACCAGTCTCGATCCCCAGTTCCCCCGCGAGTTGGCGCAGTTCGGCAAGAACCATGCCGGATAGTCCACCGCGTCGCCGCGGAGTGCCGTTGGCCTCGGATTCCTGCTGGCCAGCCGAAGAGGCGTTGGTCGCCTCGCTGCTCAACAGTTCGGTGTTGCTCACGAATGTCCTTCCTGACCGGACCGCGCCTCCTACGCGGCCCAGCGGATTGCCCGCCCGCTCTGGAGTGCGGGCGGCCGGTGTGTGCTACCAGCCCTTTTGCCGGTCGGATTTGCTCCACGCACGCGGCGCGGCCGACTTCGGCCATGGCTCGGGGAACCAGCAGCACCGGGCGGTGGGAGGTACCCGGCTCGCGTGGTCCATGTGCGACGCATCCACTCCGATCCACACGTGCCGATGCACGCCCTGCTGCCGCCTCATTCCAGGAATCCCCGACTCAACTCGTGCCCCGGTGGTGAACCGGGTAGCTCCAGGTCGTCGGGCGGCGTAATGGTCACCTCGGAGGCCACACCTGTGGAACTTAAGGCCCCCAACCCGACATCGGCAACGATGTGTACCACCGAATCGTCCCGAAGCGAACTCAATTGAGTTGACAACTCCTGCCTCGGTCACCGCGATGCCGAACCCACCTAGGTTGATCTCCACCCGTGTCGGGCGGAGTTCAATTCACGGCGGGAGATGCGCCCCGGAAAACGATGTTCCGGACACGGCACCGGCGCCCTGGGCGCGGTGACTGATTGACCTTGAGGGTAGACGCCCCATAGTTCAGGTGCAACAACCCCCTGGGCGCGTGGCACGCCCTAGTCGGTCGTGCCGTCGACCACGTCTGGTGTGTGCCACTGTCAGCCGCCGACGACACCTCCTTTGTACCACCCCGCCGCAAGGCTCCTGTTCCGGGGCCGTGAACAGGGCTTTCGTCCCGGTTGACGGCTCCGGTCAGGTCTGCGGCACGACCCGCACACCGGTCTGATCGACCGGAAGGCGCACCGCGTCAAAACCGTTCGCCGCAACATCACCGGGAAGCACTCCACCGGGCGGAAACGCCAGCACTGTCGGGCCCGCGCCGGACACCGCCGCCGGGATGCCCGCCGCGCGCAACCGGCGGACCAGCGCGATCGTCTCCGGCCAGGCTGGCTCGCGGTAGTCCTGGTGCAGCCGGTCGTCGGTGGCGGCCAGCAACAGCGACGGATCACTGGTAATGGCGTGCACCGCCAGGGCGGCGCGGCTGGCCGCGAACGCGGCGTCGGCGTGCGGGACCTGTTCCGGGAGCAGACCGCGCGTGGTGTGTGTTGCCGACTCCGCTTGGGGGACAAGGACGATCGGTGCCAAGTCGGGATGCGGCTGCGTGCGGACGGCGTGGAATCGCCCGGATTCCTGCCAGGCGATGACGAATCCGCCCAGCAGGCTCGCCGCCGCGTTGTCCGCGTGCCCTTCCCAGACCGCGGCCAACTGCAGCGCGCGGTCAGCATTTTCCTTGTCCCGCAAGTCGAATCCGGCGAGCCCGAAGCCCGCGGCGACCCCGGCGACGATGGCCGCCGCGGAGGAACCCAGCCCGCGGGCGTGCGGAATCGCGTTCTGGCAGTGCAACCGCAGCGCCGGGGCCGGGAAACCCAGTTCGGCCAAGGCTTTGTGGATGACTCGCACCACCAGGTGACGCTCGTCGGTGGGCACCGCATCGGCGCCCTGGCCAACGACTGCTACCCGCGCCGAACCCGCGGTGCCGTCGACGACCCGCGCGGAAACGGTGTCGTACAAGGACAACGCCATCGCGAGGGTGTCAAATCCGGAGCCGAGGTTCGCGGTGGATGCGGGCACTGTCACCCGGACGGCCGAAAAGGGCAGCCCGGTCATGCGAGTTCCAGTGCGGTGGCCACCGCACCGGAGTCCACCGGCAGCGGCTCGACCTCGACCATGCCGGACAGCGCGGTGTCCGGGTCCTTCAGGCCGTGCCCGGTCACCGTGCACACCACGACCGATCCGGTCGGCAACCGGCCGTCGGCCGCGGTGGCCAGCAGTCCGGCGACGCTGGAGGCTGAGGCGGGCTCGACGAACACGCCTTCCCTGGCGGCCAGCAGGCGGTAGGCGGCGAGGATCTCCTCGTCGGTCACGGCGGCGAACAGGCCATCGGATTCCTCCTTGGCGCGTACCGCGCCGGTCCAGGAGGCCGGGCTGCCGACCCGGATCGCGGTCGCGACGGTCTCCGGCTGGGCGATCGGCTGGCCGTGCACCAGCGGCGCGGCGCCAGCGGCCTGGAAGCCGAACATCCGCGGCGTCGTCCCGACGACACCGTCGCTGGCGTACTCGGTGTAGCCCTTCCAGTACGCGGTGATGTTGCCAGCGTTGCCGACCGGCAGGCAGTGCACGTCGGGCGCCCGTCCGAGCACGTCGCAGATCTCGAACGAGGCGGTCTTCTGGCCCTCCAGCCGCACCGGGTTGACCGAGTTGACCAGCGTCACCGGGTGTTCGGCGGCGGTCTTGCGGGCCAACTCCAGGCAGTCGTCGAAGTTGCCCTGCACCTGAAGGATTTTCGCGCCGTGCACCACGGCCTGGGCGAGCTTGCCCATCGCGATCTTGCCCTGCGGCACCAGCACCGCTGAGGTCAGCCCGGCGCGGGCGGCGTAGGCGGCGGCCGAGGCGGAGGTGTTGCCGGTGGACGCGCAGATGACGGCCTTGCTACCGGCGGCCAGCGCGTGCGTGATGGCCACGGTCATGCCGCGGTCCTTGAAGGAGCCGGTGGGGTTGGCGCCCTCCACCTTCAGGTAGACGGTGCTGCCGGTGAGTTCGGTGAGGTGGTGCGCGGGCACCAACGGGGTGTTGCCTTCCTGCAGGGTCACGATGCGCGCCCCGTCCGGGACCGGAACCCGGTCCCGGTAAGCCTCGATCAGACCGGGCCACCCGGCACCCGATCGCACCGGCACGCCCTGGATGTTCGTCACGACGGTTCACCTTCCACGCGCATCACGCTGACCACCTCGCGCACCACCGGGAGCTGCGCGATCTTGTCCACAGTGGACTTCAATGCCGCGTCGGGCGCGGTGTGGGTGACCACCACGAGGCTGGCCTCCGCGCCCCGACCCTGCTGACGCACCACCGAAATGCTCACATCGTGCTCGTTGAACGTGGCCGCGACCTGCGAGAGCACGCCCGGTTTGTCGGCCACGTCGAGGCTGATGTGGTAGCGGGTCGGGGTCTTGCCCATCGGGCGCATCGGCAGCTGCGCGTGCGCGGACTCCCGCGGTCCCTTGCCCGCCACAACCAGGTTACGAGCCACCGCGACCAGGTCGCCGAGAACGGCGCTGGCCGTCGGCGCACCCCCGGCGCCCTGCCCGTAGAACATCAGCTGACCGGCGGCCTCGGCCTCCACGAACACCGCGTTGAACGCGTCGCCCACCCCCGCCAACGGGTGGCTGCGCGGGATCATCGCCGGGTGCACGCGGGCGGACACCGATTCGGTGCCGTCCTCGTCGACCACCCGCTCGCAGATGGCCAGCAGCTTGACCGTGCGGTCCAGGGTGCGTGCGGCCGCGATGTCGCCGGGCGTGACCGCCGAGATGCCCTCGCGGTGCACGTCGCTGGCGGTGACCCTGGTGTGGAAGGCCAGCGACGCCAGGATGGCGGCCTTCGCGGCGGCGTCGAACCCGTCGACGTCGGCGGTCGGGTCGGCCTCGGCGTAACCCAGCCGACCGGCCTCGTCCAGCGTTTCGGAGTAACCGGCGCCGGTGGAGTCCATTGCGGACAGGATGTAGTTCGTGGTGCCGTTGACGATGCCGATGACGCGGTTGATCCGGTCCCCGGCCAGCGACTCGCGCAGCGGCCGCAGCAGCGGGATCGCCCCGGCGACCGCCGCTTCGAAGTAGATGTCGGCGCCCGCGGCGTCGGCCGCCGCGTAGAGCTCGGAGCCGTGCTCGGCAAGCAGCGCCTTGTTGGCCGTCACCACCGACTTGCCGGACCTCAGCGCGCTCAGCAGCAGCGAGCGGGCCGGTTCGATGCCGCCGATCAGCTCGACGATGACGTCGACATCGCCGTCCACCAGCGCCTGGGCGTCCGTGGTGAGCAGGTGCTGGGGCACTCCCGGGTGCTTGTGCGGGCGGCGCACCGCCACCCCGGTCACCAGCATCGGTGCCCCGGTTCGCGCGGCGAATTCCTCCGGTTGGTCCTGCAACAGCCGCAGCACCTCGGTGCCCACGGTTCCGCACCCCAACAGCGCGACCCTGATCGGTTCACGGTCCTGGATCACTCACACCTCCAGCCGGAGCAGGTCGTCCTCGGTCTCCCTGCGCAGCAGCAACCGCGCCTGACCAGCATGAACCGCCACCACGGGCGGTTTGGGCAGGCGGTTGTAGTTGCTGGCCATCACGTAGCAGTACGCGCCGGTGGCGGCCACCGCGAGCAGGTCTCCTGGAGCAATGTCCTCTGGAAGCCAGCAATCGCGCACCACTACGTCACCGGATTCACAGTGTTTGCCCACGATGCGGGACAGCACGGCGGGCGCCTCGGCGCTTCGGGAGACCAGCCGGGCGTCGTAGACGGCGTCGTAGAGCGAGGTGCGGATGTTGTCACTCATCCCGCCGTCCACGCTGACGTAGCGCCGCTGCACGTCGCCGCCGAGCGCCACGTCCTTGATGGTGCCGACCTCGTAGACGGTCACCATGCCCGGCCCGACGATCGCGCGGCCGGGCTCGACGGCGATCTTCGGCACCGGGATGCCCGCGTTGTCGGCTTCCTTGCCGACGATCTCGTGCAGCCGAGTGGCCAGTTGGGCTGGCGGCAGCGGATCGTCCTCGGCGGTGTAGGCGATGCCCAGCCCGCCACCGAGATCCACAGTGGACGCGCTGGCCAGCGCGTCGGCGCCGTGCTCCTCGCGCAGCTCGGCCAGCAGCCGGACCACCCGGTGCGCGGCGAGTTCGAAACCGTCCACGTCGAAGATCTGCGAGCCGATGTGGCTGTGCAGACCGGCCAGCACCAGCGAGTCGGTCTTCAGCACCCGGTGCACCGCCTCGGCGGCCTGCCCGCCCCCCAGCGAGAAACCGAACTTCTGGTCCTCGTGCGCGGTCGCGATGAACTCGTGGGTGTGCGCCTCCACACCGACGGTGACGCGCACCAGCACGTGCTGCTGGACGTCGTGCTCGGTGGCGATGTGGTCCAGCCGGGCGATCTCGTGGAACGAGTCCAGCACGACGGAACCGACCCCTGCTTCGACCGCGGCGGTCAGCTCGGCGACGGACTTGTTGTTGCCGTGGAAGGTGATCCGCTCCGGCGGGAATCCGGCGCGCAGCGCCACGGCCAGCTCACCGCCGCTGCACACGTCCAGGCTCAGGCCCTCTTCGGCGACCCACTTCGCGACTTCGGTGCACAGGAACGCCTTCGACGCGTAGTGCACCGCCGCCGGGTCGCCCAAGGCGTCGGCGTAGTCGCGGCAACGGGATCGGAAGTCGTCTTCGTCGAGCACGAACAGCGGCGTGCCGAAGCGTTCGACGAGTTCGCGGATGTCGATCCCGGCGAACCGGACGACGCCGTCGGTGCCGCGCTCGCAGCTGCGCGGCCACACCTGCGGGTGCAGCAGGTCGAGCTCTTCGGCGCTGGCCGGAACGGGTCCTGCGGTGTTGCCGGGTGGCACGACGTCGGCGTGCCGGGGCCCGGCGGGATGGGCGCGCATCTACAGCTCCTTCGCGCAGCCTGCCGCTCGACAGGCCATTGGTACGTTCATCTCCTCGCGGGCACTACATCTGGTCCGGAGCGCTGACACCGAGCAGCGCGAGACCGTTCGCGATGACCTGGCGGGTCCCCTCGCACAGCTGCAACCGGGCGATGGTCAACGGGCTCACCTGGTCGTCGCCGGGCTGCAGCACGCGGCACGCGTCGTAGAACTTGTGGTAGGCGGCGGCCACGTCCTCCAGATAGCGGGCCACCCGGTGCGGTTCCCGCAACTGGGCGGCCGAGAGCACCACGCGCGGGAATTCGCCGAGGGTGCGGATCAGGTCGCCCTCACGTTCGTGGGTGAGCAGCGACAGGTCGGCTTCTTCCACCGGTCCTCGTTCGATGCCGAGCGAGGCGGCGTTGCGCTGCAACGAGGACAGCCGGGCATGCGCGTACTGCACGTAGAAGACCGGGTTCTCGTTGGTGCGCTTGCTGATCACGTCCAGGTCGATGTCCACTGCGGAGTCCGCGGAGGACCGGACCAGCGAGTAGCGGGCGGCGTCCACCCCCACCGCGTCGACCAGATCTTCCATCGTGACAACGGTGCCCGCGCGCTTGCTCATCCGCACCGGCTTGCCGTCGCGCACCAGGTTCACCAGCTGTCCGATGAGGACTTCGACCACGGCCGGGTCGTCGCCGAGCGCCGCCGCGGCGGCCTTGAGCCGGGCGATGTAGCCGTGGTGGTCGGCGCCCAGCACGTAGATGCACAGGTCGAAGCCGCGGTTGCGCTTGTCGCGCAGGTAGGCGACGTCACCGGCGATGTAGGCGGGCTCGCCGTCGCTTTTGATCAGCACCCGGTCCTTGTCGTCGCCGTACTCGGTGGAGCGCAGCCACCAGGCGCCGTCGGAGAAGTACAGGTGACCGGATTTCTTGAGCTTCTCGACGGATTCGGCCACCGCACCGGAGGTGTGCAGCGAGTCCTCGTGGAAGTACACGTCGAAGTCGGTGCGGAACTCGTGCATGCTCTGCTTGATCTCATCGAACATCAAGCCCACGCCGATGCGGCGGAACGTCTCGTGGCGCTGCTCGGCGGGCAGTTCCAGGGCGTTCGGCTCGGCCTTGAGCACCGCGGCGGCGATCTCGCCGATGTAGTCGCCGCCGTAGCCGTCCTCTGGGGTGGGCTCGCCCTGCGCGGCGGCGATCAGGGACCGGACGAACCGGTCGATCTGCGCGCCCGCGTCGTTGAAGTAGTACTCGCGGGTCACCGCGGCGCCCTGCGCGGCCAGCACTCGACCGAGCGCGTCGCCGACCGCCGCCCACCGGGCGCCGCCCAGGTGCATGGGACCGGTCGGGTTGGCCGAGACGAACTCCAGGTTCACGTTCAGACCCGCGTACCGCTGGCCGCGCCCGTAGTCCGCGCCCCGGTTGAGGACCTCGCGCACGATCTGGCCCTGCGCGTCGGCGGCCAGCCGCAGGTTGAGGAAGCCCGGCCCGGCGACGTCGGCGGCGTCGATGGCGTCCTGCCCGGTCAGCGCCTCGGCCAGCCAGCCTGCGAAATCCCGGGGCGATACGCCGAGCCGCTTCGCGACCTGCATCGCCACGTTGGTCGCGTAGTCGCCGTGCGCCGGGTTGCGGGGTCGCTCGACCGTCACCGCCTCGGGCAGCACGGAGGTGTCCAGGTTGCGGGCGGAAAGCACCTCGACGGCGGTGTTGCGAACCAGTTCTGCGAGCGCGGCGGGAGTCACCTTATGCAGTCTAAGGAAGCGTCACCGCTGTTCAGCGAACGGGTTGGGCAGGCCAGCGGCGGACACGACACGCCGTGTGATCGAACCATCACGCAGATGTGAGAACGTGTGGTGGCGAGCATTGGACGAGCGGTCACCCGCCGCGCCCGCAATCTCTAGACTGGCGTGCCGGGTCCACCCGGTGTTTCTTGGCGAGACGAGGTTTGCGAACAGCATGGCGAACAGGAAGAGCAAAGCGGTGCGCGGCGCCGTGGTGCATCAGCGGTCGATCCCCTGGATGCTGATCTCCGGAGTCACCGTCGTAGCGGTGTTCGCGGCCGTGATCTTCGGGTACGCGTACAGCCGGTGGTCGGCGCAGGAGTCCGTCCGGCAGGCCCAAGCGGCGGCGGAGGCGGCAACCGCCGCGTTCAAGCCGTCCCCGCAGAACCCGGACCCGTCCAAGACGATCCCCGGCATCACCATCGTCAACTACCAGGGGCAGGTCCACATCCGCTCGGACCAGCGCGTGGCCTACGACCACACCCCGCCCTTCGGCGGCCCGCACGACGGCATCTGGGCCGACTGCACCGGCGTGGTCTACCCGGAGGCGGTGCGCACCGAGAACATGGTCCACTCGCTGGAGCACGGCGCGGTGTGGATCGCCTACAACCCGGATCGGGTCGACGAGGCAGGCCTGGCGCGGCTCAAGGCGCGGGTCGAGGGCAAGCCGTACACGATGATGTCGCCGTATCCAGGCCTGGACAGCGCGATCTCGCTGCAGTCCTGGGGTCACCAGCTCAAGGTCGACAACGCTGACGACGCGCGCATCGACCAGTTCATCACCGCGCTGCGGTTGAACAACAACGGCGTCTACCCCGAGGTCGGCGGCTCCTGCCAGGCATACCCGGGCGCGTTCGACACGAACAACCCGCCGAAGTTCGACGCCGCACCGCCGGGCCCGGACGCGGTCACCATGGACGGCCGCGGCGCCACGGCGGCCACCGGCGAGATGGGCCAGTGAGCGGTGTCCGGTGACGCACCTGCCGCCCGGCGATCGCTGCCGGTGCGGATCTTCGTGGCAGTCGCGGCAGCGCTGGCACTGCTGTTGTTGGGGGCGGCGCTCGGTCTGCTGATCCGGGTGCCGTCCTTCGACCGCGCCGAACCGCAGCCGACCGCGGTGGACATCGGGTTCGCGCAGGACATGACGATGCACCACCAGCAGGCCGTGACCATGGCGACGCTGGCGCGCGAGCGCGCCACGGACGTCGCAGTGCGGCAGTTGGCGTTCGACATCGAAACCAACCAGCGCGATCAGATCGGTCGGATGCAGGGCTGGCTGAGCCTGTGGGGCCAACCCGCGCAGGCCACCGGCCCGCTGATGCAGTGGATGACCCCGGACGGCGGCCACGACCACAACGCCGCTGCGACCGGTGCACCGTCGGGCGGGCTGATGCCCGGCATGGCCACCAGTGCGGAGATGTCCCGCCTGCAGTCGCTGCGCGGACCGGAGTTCGACGTCTACTTCCTGCAACTGATGCTGCGGCACCACCAAGGCGGCGCCGAGATGGCCGAGTACGCCTCGGTGCACGCGGCGCTCCCAGCGGTGCGCGAGCTGGCGAAGAACATCCTCGGCTCGCAGAGCAACGAGAGCACCCTCATGCGCACCATGCTCACCGAACGAGGCGCCCAACCCCTCGGCTGACCGCAGCAAGGGAACCTTCCTGTCACCCCAACCCCAGGGACACCCACGCCCGCTGACGTGAGCATGGGAACCTTCCTGTCACATCCGGCGGCGGTCACCAGGTCAGGGCTTGGCAGCGCTTGGCGCATTCGGCGGGTTCGACCTGCAGGGTGGCGTGGTCGATGCGGTAGCGCTCGGCCAGCAGGCGCTGCGCCGCCACCAGCACGCCGCCGTGATCGGCGGCCGCGTCGGTGGTCAGGTGGGCTGAGGCGACCTCCATGCCGGATGTGAGGGTCCACACGTGGAGGTCGTGCACCTCGGTGACCGACGGCAGCGCGGCGAGGTCGGCCCGGAGTTCCCGCACGTCGACTCCTTCGGGAGCCTGCTGGACGAGGATCCGCAGGGCTTGGCGTGCCAGCTTCCAGGTGCGCGGTAGCACGAAGAGCCCGACTGCGACCGCGACGATCGGGTCAGCGAGGTACCAGCCGAACGCCCAGGTCACCGCGCCGCCGATCAGCACGCCGACGGAACCGATGGTGTCCGCGAGAACCTCCAGGTAGGCCCCGCGCACGTTCAGGCTCTCGTTGGCGCCCCGCCGCAGCAGTGCGAAGACCACGAGATTGGCGACCAACCCGGCTGCGGCGGTCAACATCATCGGCACACCGGCGATCTCCGGCGGCTCCTGAAACCGGGCGATGGACTCGTAGAGGATGTAACCGGCGACGGCGAACAGCAGCACGGCGTTGGCGAGCGCGGCCAGCACCTCCATGCGGTACAGCCCGAAGGTCCGCTTGCCCTCGACCGGTCGACGCGCAGCCGTGATCGCGGCCAGCGCCATACCCACGCCGAGCACGTCGGTGAGCATGTGTCCGGCGTCGGACAGCAGTGCCAGCGAGGACGTGTAGAACCCGACGAGTGCTTCGAGCACGAAGAACGCGAGCAGGATCGCGAACGACGCAGCCAACCGCCGCACGTAGCGGCCGGATGCGCTGACCGCATCAGCGGCCGTACCGTGCCCGTGCCCCTGACCCATCGGCTGTCCTCCTCACGTCGACCCCTGACATATAGTGAAATATGCATGATTGCAGGTGTCAAGCGCGGCGGCCGAGCCCATGACGCGAGGAAGGGAACCTTCCTGTCAACCGTGACAGGAAGGTTCCCTTGCTCTCACCGGGCCGCGAAGTGGTGGTGAACGGTGGGTTGGGGTAAGTCGCCCCCCGCCGAGGGCTGTGCCGCCGATGCGCTAGGCTGACGATCGTCCGCAGCGACAAGCCCTCGTAGCTCAGCGGATAGAGCACTGCCCTCCGGAGGCAGGTGTCGCAGGTTCGAGTCCTGCCGAGGGCGCCGATTTGATCAAGCGTTTCTGCAGTTCAGGACTGTTGTGCCCGGTAGCAGTATGTCGCTACCGGGCATAATTTTTTCTGGACGACGTGCGCAGGTTCATGCCGTCCGGGGTCTACCGATGCCGACGAGCGCACGCCGAACACGCTGCCGGCATCGGACGCCCGCTATTGGCCGATCCGGGTTTTGCCGAGGTACATCAGCTCCCAGATCGCAGAATCCGTGTGGCTGTCCACGATCCTGCCCGCATGGCGGTGTTCGATCCGCAGCTCGCCGGTGAAGCGCAGGTAGGCACCGTCGAAGCCGACGATCTTGGCGGCCAGCTTCTTGGGGCCGTCGATCTCGTTGATCAGCTTGTTGGCGGTGAGGTCGCGGTGGCGGGTGAAGGTGACGACGTAGCTGTCGTCGCCGTCGGTGCAGGTGTAGCGGGTGAGGTTGGCGACCGGTTTTCCGGTGGTGGTGTCGGTGTAGGCGCCGAGCCGTTCGAAGGTCACCTTGCCGGCGTCGTCGGCGATGACCTTGCCGTTCTCGGCCAGCATGAAGATGGGGATCTCGGCGTAGCCGTACTTCTGTTCCGCTGTCACGTAGGACGCGATGACGCTGTAGGGACCGGCTTGCCCGCGGGCCCAGTACCAGTTGTTGACCAAGGAGGTCATCGGTGCGTTGCCCCAGTTGTGGTCGTGGTACCCCACACCTGATGCCTCGGTCGACGTGCCGTTGACGCGGTAGGTCGCCTGCACCTTGCCCTGCGGTACGGCGGGTAGCCAGTTGAACTCGTGCTCGTCGTCGGCCCCGTAGTACATGTGTCCCGTGGCGGGCCGCCAGGCCGGGACGTGGCCGGTGAGGCTGATTTCGACGGCGATGCCGTCCGCCTCCGCGACGATCTTGTAGCTGTGCAGGTCGCCGCTGAACACGTTGTCGCCGATGCGCACGTCACACCGCTCGCGGGAAGCCGAGAACTGCTCCGGCGCGAACTTCCCGATCTTGTTGTGGCTGGTGCCGTCGGGCAGGTCGAGGTCGATGCGGATCGTCGGCGCGAGCGGCTTGGCGATGTCGGTGAAGTTCTTGGTGTGGAAGACCACGACGAGTTTGGCGCCATCGTCGAGGTGGGCGTCGAAGTACCACCACTCGTAGGTTCCCGCCTCGCCGCCGGTCCGTGTCCCGTCCTCCCACAGTGCGACGTGGTCGGGGCTGATCCCGATCCGCTCGTAGTCCTCGGCGGTCGAGCCGAGGCGTGAAGGTGTGGCGTTCATCGTGCTGCCCTCCGGTTCCTTGTAATCCGGCAGCTGTCGGATTAAGGTTAGCACTGTTCAGACGACTACAGGAGGTTCGGTGGCGAGAGCACGGCGTGCGCCGGGCCGCCCGGCTGCTGACGCGCAACTGCCCGATCTAGCGGAGATCCTGCAGCGCGGCCTTGAGGCGTTCGCGGAACTGGGTTACGAGGCGGTGTCCGTGCGGCAGCTCAACGAGCACCTGGGCATGGGGCACACCTTCATCCACGACCGGTACGCCACCAAGGAAGCGTTCTGGCAGGCGGTCATGGACGCCGCTGTCGCCCAGGTGAAGGAGGAGGTCATGGCGGCCTTCGCCAAAGAGCAACCGACTGACGACCTCGCCCGGCTGATCGCCAGCGTGCGCGCCTTCCACCAGGTCAGTGCCCGCCATCCACACCTCGGCCGGGTCGTCGACTACGAAGCCGCCCGCGACTCACCGCGCCTGGCCTACCTCCACACGCTGATGAGTCCGCTCAACAACGCGGCGCGGCCGGTCTTCGACCGACTTGTCCAGCAGGGGGTGTTGCGCGACATCCCGTTCTACCTGTTCCACTTCGCCGTCACCAAGCCGCTGGCCATGTACAGCCAGACACCGCTGGCCCGACTGTTCGACCGGCCCGATGACGCCGACGACCACGAACTGCTCAGCACGGTGGTCCTCAATGGACTGCTCACGCAACCCACCAAGTAGTTGGAGTCGCCACATGTCCGCTATCCAACGTTCATCGAGGACCCTGTGGATCCTCACCGCCGCCATCGCCGCCGGCCTGCTCGTCGCGGCCTTCCTCCCTGGTGCGGGCGCACGGCTGCCGGTGATCGTGGTCCAAGTCGGGTTCGTGCTCCTGCACGGCGCGCACCGCTACGGCTGGCGCGCCATCGGCGTCTTCGTCGCAGCAGGCCTGATCATCAGCAACATCCTGGAAAACCTCAGCATCCAGACCGGCTTCCCGTTCGGCCACTACCACTACACCGGCGACGGCAAGATCTTCCAGGTCCCGTGGTTCATCGGCCCGGCCTACCTGGCCACCGGCTACCTCGCTTGGATCGTGGCCACCGCGCTCCTCGGCGACGTGCGCCGAAACTCGCCCTGGCTGACCACCCTCGGCACCCCCATCATCGGCGCGTTCACCATGACCGCCTGGGACCTGGCGTTCGACCCCACCACGTCCACCATCAACCAGGCCTGGATCTGGGAGAACGGCGGCGGCTTCTTCGGCGTCCCACTGGTCAACTTCCTCGGCTGGACCCTCACCGTCTACCTGTTCATGCAGGTCTTCGCCCTCTACCTGCGCGGCCGCGGCCCGGTCGCACAGCCGGACCGAACCACCGTCAGCGACCTGCAAGCAGTATTGCTTTACGCGGCAACGACAGTCTCCTACTTCGTCACCTTCTTCACCGCCGAGCGCACCACTGTCACCGATGCCACCGGCGCGATCTGGCGCACCGCCGACATCTACGAGACCTCGGTGCTGCTCACCGTCTACGGAATGCTCTTCATGACCCTCCTCGCGCTGCTGCGCATCGCCCAACGACGCTCCACCACAACGGCATCGACGCCGGAGAGCAACACCGTCCATCGAGCAGACCACGGAGGTGACGACATCGATCGAGCCCTGCTGTCTCAACGGTGATGAATTCACCCGAGCCGCGGGGACGCAGGCATGGAAAGCCGGAGACTCGCGCCAAGATCCTCGACGTCGCGCGCCGACGCTTCTTTGGAACTCGGACCGAACGATCTTGACCAGCTGTCGCGCCTGCGTGGCGCCGATCCCCGTGTCACCGACTTGTCAGCGTCCGCTGACATCGTGCCGGTATGGGCAAACTGAGTATCTTCGCGGTGCTGGCCTCCGCCCGCCCACCGCACGTCGAACATGGCGATCAACGTCGAGAAGTCCAGCAAGGCCAGTGTCTCCCAGGCGGTCGTGGAGTTCTCCCGCTCGCCGGAGACCGCGCTGTCCGACGTGGCGACGAGCCTGCCAAGGGCCGGTACGTCTTCTACCTGCAGCACTGGTACGACGGCCCGGTTACGGGTGCACGTCCGTCGGCATGTGCGTCGTCGGCGTCGACGGCGACACCTTCGCGACCCGCGTGATCCCGGTCTGGCCGAGGACATGCGCGCCGAGGGACGCGTTCCCGTGAAGAACCAGGCGCCGTCACCGGACGGGCTGACGGTGGAGCAGATCTTCACCAGCAGCGCCGCCTCTGTGCCCGCCTCCTGACCTGCCCTCAGTTCCGCGCTCACCCAGTCCGTGACCGCGGAGATCGGCTCCGGATCAACGGGTCGTCGGTACTGCTCCGCGTGACGAAGCCGCCGGATCACGAGCGATCCACCTGCCGCGGCTCGTCATCGTCGTCAGGTTGGCGGGGACTGCGCCGTTACTCCGATCAAGCGACACCCGGCGCTCAACGACCAGACGTCCTCCCAAGAAACCCCTGGTCGGAGCTGTTCCCATCTGCTGTGTGCTCTGCCGAGGGCGCTTTCCAGAACCCACTAATCCCGGCCCCTGAGCAGGCATTACGCCGCCAGGGGCCGATTTGCTGATCCTCTGAACAAGGTGTGGACACGGGTTCAGCGGCGCAGGGTTGTCTCGCGCTGCATGTGTGACAGCTTCTCAGGATTGCGCACGGCGTAGAGCCCGGTGATGAGGCCGTCGTCGATTCGCACCGCCACGACGGTGTCGATCTCGCCATCGAGCCGGAGTACCAGCGCCGGGTAGCCATTGACCTGTGCTGGCCGCAGCGACGCCGTGTCGGCGATCCTGCCCAGCCCGGCGACCAGCACGCTGGCCACCTTGTCGGCCCCCACGATGGGCCGCGGGATCGCCTGCTTGATTCCGCCACCGTCACCCAGCAAGACGACATCCGGCGCGAGGATGTCGAGCAGGCTCTGCAGATCTCCCGTTTCCGCCGCCCGCTGGAACGCATCGAGCGCGTATCGGGTCTCGGCCGCGGAAACGACCCCGCGCGGCCGACGCGCCGCGACGTGGGCCCGTGCCCGGTGCGCGATCTGGCGGACCGCGGCCGGGCTCTTGTCGACGGCTTCGGCGATCTCGTCGTAGGCCAGATCGAACACCTCGCGCAGCACGAACACCGCCCGCTCGGTCGGCGTGAGCGTTTCCAGCACCAGCATCATCGCCATCGAAACGCTGTCGGCCAGCTCGACGTCCTCGGCCACATCGGGCGAGGTGAGCAGCGGCTCGGGCAGCCAGGGGCCGACGTAGGACTCCCTGCGGCGGCCGAGCGTCCGAAGCCGGGTGAGCGCTTGGCGGGTGGTGATCCGGACCAGGTACGCCCGCTGCTCCCGCACTGTGCCGAGATCGACGCCCGCCCACCGCAGCCAGGTCTCCTGGAGGACGTCCTCCGCGTCGGCGGCCGAGCCGAGCATTTCGTAGGCGACGGTGAACAGCAGGTTGCGGTGGGCGAGGAACACCTCGGTGGCGAGGTCCGGGCGGTCGTCGCGACTGCTGCCCCTGCCGCGATCGTCGGGTGTGGTCTGCGGCGTGCTGGCCATGAGTGGCTCCTGTTCACTCTCGACTGCGTCGCCCATCAGATGCCGGACCCCGCCGTTGTGTGACATCGAGACGGTAGCCATTCCTTGTCGTCCGGCGCCGAATTCCGTGACGGCGAGGCAGTGTCGTGTACCCATCTGACTGTGGCGGGCGTCACGTAGCCGTGCTGTCACAGGGGTCGGGTCACCGGCATCTCGTGTTCGTCCAGTGCGACACCACGAGTGAGGACGAAGTCATGGAACCCCGATTCAACATGTTCGACAACGAGATCGCCGTCAAGTTCGCCAAGCGGTTCGCCAACGCCAGCCTGGTGATCCACCAGTCGCCGCTGCCGAAGTCCACGCAGGAGCTGGTGGCGCTGCGCGCCAGCCAGATCAACGGCTGCGGTTGGTGCGTCGACATGCACACCAAGGAGGCCGCAGCCGCCGGTGAAACCTCGGTACGGCTCAACCTGGTCGCCGCCTGGCGCGAGTCCACCGTGTTCACCGAGGCCGAGCGGACCGCGCTGGCGCTCGCCGAAGAGGGCACCCGACTCGCCGACGCCTACCACGGCGTGTCCGACGAGACCTGGGCCCAGGTGCGCAAGCACTACGACGACGACCAGATCGCCGCGCTGGTCGCCCTGGTCGCCCTGGTCAACGCGGCCAACCGGCTCGCCGTCATCGTGCACCAGCAGGGCGGTTCCTACGAACCCGGCGCATTCGCCGCCGCGTTCAACTGATCGGCCGACGAATCCGGCCCGGCCCAGGATCATTCGATCCGGGCCGGGCACGCGGCTACCGCGACTCTGAACTGCCCGCCGTCCGGGAAGGCTGACGTGGGCCGCGGTGCGCGAGTACCTGTCGCGCGCTCGTATGTCCAAATTGGACTCTCATGTGCGCCGCGACGAGATGCCTTTCGCCGCAACGCCACTGCTGACAACTTCGGCATCGGGAACGGCATCCGATCCCCTATCGCCTACCGGTTCTTCCCGAGCCACGCTTCGAGGGTCAGCAGCTCCGGGTACCGTTCGCGGAGCGCGGCGATATCGGCCTGGTACCCCTTCTCGTTGAACCAGTCGAACATGTTCGCCGCTTCGGCTGGCAGCTCCTCGATCGGCTGCCGATCGAGGCGAGTCGGGATGCCGTCGACCTTGGTGAACACCTCGGCGATCTGCCGCACGGTCAGCTCGTCGCCCGCGATCTCGATCTTCTTGTCGATGAACTCAGTCGGCTTGTCGAACGCGTCCGCGGCGATCCGGCCGATGTCGACCAGCGCGATCATCTGCAGCGACGTGTCCGCGTCCAGCGCGATCGAACCGACCCGCGCACCGTTGTCCGCCTCCCGCACCATGTACGACCAGTTCTCCATGAAGAACACCGGCCGCAGCACCGTCGCGGGCACGCCGATGGCACCGATGTGCGCCTCGATCTCCGCCTTGGTCTCGAAGTGCGCCACGCCGGAGTTGCGCTCGGCGCCGCCAACGGAGCTGTAGACCAGGTGCGCGACGCCCGCGGTTTTGGCCGCGTCGGCGACGTTCTTGCCCTGCCGCACCTCGACTCCGGGGTGCGGGTCGGCCAAGTCGGCGGGCTGCACGCTGAAGACGCCGTGCACGCCCTGCGCTGCCGCGCGCAGCGACTCCGGGTCGTCGAGGTCGCCGGTGAAAAGTTCCGCGCCGAGCGCCTTTAGGCCCTTGGCCCCCTGCTTGTCCGGGTCACGGACCAGGGCGCGCACCGCCCAGCCGTCGTCGAGCAGCCTGCGGGCAACGGCGCCGCCCTGGCCGCCAGTCGCGCCCGTGACCAGGATGGTCTTCTTGTTCGACATTGCGAAATCCTTCCAGTGGTGAAGCCGGTTCCGCGGGAACGTCATCCCGGTGGTCTCTTGGCCGCGCAACAGTGCCCCGACCACCACTTGACCGCCCACGTTTCCGACCGCTGACGAATACGGTGATGGTTCTCAGCGGACCCCTCGGCGTTCCAGCACCCACAGCACGAAAGTCCCGCAGGCCAGCAAGCCACCCAGGACGCTCACTGCCGTCCAGCCGCCACGCACCCACGCCACCGCGGCAAGCGCCGAGCCCGCGGCACCGCCAGCGAAGAAGGCCGTCGTCAACGCGGAGTTGAGCCGATTGCGGATCTCCGGGCGTAGCGCGTAGATGACGTTCTGGTTGCTGTTGAGCACCGCCTGGTGTGCCACGTTGAGGACGATCATGCCGCCCGCGAGCCACCCGAGCGAGCTCTCGCCCGCTCCGATGAGCAACCAGGCCGCGGCCAGCGCGGCGGTGCCGAGCCCGGTGACCCATTGCACGTAGCCGCGGTCCGCCAGCCGACCGGCCATCATCGTTGTCACCGTGCCCACCGCACCCACCAGCCCGAACAGCCCGATGCCCGCCTCGGACCACCCGTACTGCGGACCGGCGAGCAGGAAGGTCAGCGCCGTCCACAGCACGTTGAACGATGCGAGCGAAAGGGCTGCGATACCGGCCCGCCACCGCAGCACGGGCTCGTAGCGGAACAGCGCGATCGTTGAGCGCAGCAGCGCCGGGTACGACAGCCCGATCGGGGTGCGCAGGGGCGGCAGGAAGCGCCACAGCAGCACTGCCACTCCGGCGATCAGAATCGCGCTCACCCAGTAGATCGTTCGCCAGCCGCCGAGCTCGGCAAGCCCTCCCGAGACCGCACGGGACAGCAGTGCACCCAGCATCAGGCCGGTCATGACCGTGCTGATCACGCGACCGCGCTGCCCCGGTGCCGCGAGCGTGGCGGCGTACGGCACCACGACCTGGGCCGCCACCGAGGTAAACGCGGTGAGCACCGTTCCGGCGAGCAGCAGGGTTCCGTTGGGTGCCGTTGCCGAGATCAGCAGGAACACGGCGGTGGCCGCGTACAGCACGACGGCGAGCCTGCGGCGTTCCACCAGGTCGCCGAGCGGGACGAGCAGCATCAGCCCCAGCCCGTAACCGACCTGCGCGGCCGTCACGATCAGTCCGGCCATCGTGGTGCTGAGCTGCAACTCCCGGCTGAGCAGGGCCAGCAGTGGCTGGGCGAAGTAGTTGTTCGCAACCGAGAGTCCCGTGGCCGCGGCCATCAGGAGCAGCAGCCCGCGGCTCAACGGCGGGTGGCCGTCTTGCGCCTCGGTGGCCTTGTGCTGCGTACGGCGCGGAGTCGTTGGCCCGGTTGCGTTTGTCATGCCCTTAGCCTCGGACTTCGCGGATCAATGAGTCCAACGCATCTTTGTCAACCCAGCGATCGTGATTCACGATGGATTCGTGGAGCTGCAGCAAATGCGCTATGTGGTCGCAGTGGCGGAGACGGCGAACTTCACCCGTGCCGCCGAGCGTTGCCGGGTCGTCCAGTCCGCACTGAGTCACCAGATCGCCCGGTTGGAACGGGAGCTGGGCGCCCGGCTCTTCGACCGCACCAGCCGCCAGGTCAAGTTGACCCCCGCTGGCGAAGCGTTCCTGCCCGCGGCCCGGCAGGCGCTCGACGCGGCGGAACGGGCTCGCGCCGAGGTGGCGGCGGCATCAGGGGAGCTTCGCGGCCGACTAGCCATCGGCACCATTCCCACCGTCACGGCAGTCGACCTGCCGAACGCGCTGAAGAGCTTTCACGTGCGCCATCCGCAGGTGCGGATCACGCTTCGCGTGGGGGCGAGCGACGAACTGGTCGAACAGGTACGGCAGGGCACCATGGACCTCGCGTTCCTCGGACTGCCGCCGAACGTCCAGCCGAAGGGCGTCCGGGGGCGCGCCTTGGCGCGGGGTGAGCTGGTCGCGGTGATGGCGCCCGGCCACCCGCTGGCCGACGAGGCCGACGTGGATCTGCACCGGCTGTCGAACGAGGTGTTCGTCGACTTTCCCGCCGGTACGGCCGCACGCGCTCAGTCTGATGAGGCGTTCGCCGCTGCGGGGGTCAGCCGTGCGGTCGCCTTCGAGATAGCGAACGCGGACCTCTTGGCGCGGATGGTCCGGCTGGGCCTGGGTATCGGCATGATGCCCGCCGCCTTCGTGCCCCAACTCGCCGACTTGCACGTGGTCGAACTCCGTGATCCACCCACCCGGGTGGAGCACCTGATCTGGAGCCGACTGCGGCCGTCACCGGCCGCCGCCGCGTTCCTGGATGCCCTGGACATACCGGCAGATCGGATATCCGAGGGACGGAGTCCGCACGAGGCCAGGGCAAATCGCTGAAGGAGCGGCGGCTGGCGTTGAGCCGCGAGGTGACGTCTTCCCGGCTGGGAACCGCGCTGTGGCGCAAGCAACCGCCAAATACCTCTCAATGAGAGCTATTCTTGGCGGGTGAGCGAGTTGGACCCGCAGACCGTCGCCGACGAGCTGATGACCGTGACCACGGCGCTGCGCCGGGTGGTGCGGCGCAGCTTGCGCGACGAGCTGCCGGGGCCGCACCCGCGAGGCGCCCAGATCGAGTTGCTGCGGGTCGTCGAGCAGCGACCCGGCATCAGCGTGGCTGCTGCCGCCGTGCAACTGCGCCTGGCGGCGAACTCCGTGAGCACGTTGGTCAACCAGCTCGTCCGGATCGGCATGCTGCACCGCGAAACCGACCCGGACGACCGCCGCGCGGTCCGGCTGCGCCTGACCAATGCCGCCGCGCATCGGCTCGTGACCTGGCGGCACGCGAGGACCGACCTCGTCCGCGAAGCCTTCGCCAATCTGTCCACAGTGGATCAAGAGGCGGTTGCCGGTGCCTTGCGCGGGTTGAACGCGTTGGTCGACGGCCTGGAAGGGAGTAGTGCCGATGACCGAGCCGATGGCGGTGCGCTGCACGGGGCTGCGACAGACGTTCGGCGAACACGTCGCGGTGGACGGGATTGACCTGGCCGTCCCCGCCGGGGCGGTGTTCGGGCTGTTGGGCCCCAACGGTGCGGGCAAGACCACCACGATCAGGGCGATCACCACGCTGCTGCCCACCGCGGCGGGCACGGTCGAGATCTTCGGCGTCGACGTGGCGCGCCACCGGCTCGCGGCGCGACGGCTGATCGGGTATGTGCCGCAACAGCTGTCGGCGGACGGCACCCTGACCGGGCGGGAGAACGTCGCCCTGTTCGCCCGGCTCTTCGACGTGCCCCGCGCGCAACGGCGGTCCGCGGTCCGCACCGCGCTGGAGGCCGTCGGGCTCACCGATGCCGCCGAACGCCAGGCCAGCACCTACTCGGGCGGCATGGTGCGCCGCCTCGAACTCGCACAGGCACTGGTGAGCGGGCCGAAGTTGCTGGTGCTGGACGAGCCGACGATCGGCCTCGACCCGATCGGCCGGGAGAGCGTGTGGGAGCGGATCCAGGAGATCCGCGCCGCGACCGGGATGACCGTGCTGGTGACCACGCACTACATGGACGAGGCCGACCAGCACTGCGAGCAGATCGCCCTGATGCACCGCGGCCGGATTCGCGCGCAGGGAACTCCGGCCGAGCTCAGAGCTTCGGTGGGACCGGAGGCCACTCTCGACGACGTCTTCCGCACGATCAGCGACGACGCCTTCGACGCCGAGACAGGGGAAGGAATGCGAAATGTCCGCTCGACTCGACGTACCTCAAGCCGCCTCGGTTGAACCGGTGCGGCGGAGCCTGCCGGGGCTGGTGCTGTCGCGCACCGCGGCGATGTGCCTGGTCGAGTTGCAGAAGTTGCGGCATGACCGGTCCGAACTGCTCACCAGGGCCATCCAGCCAGCGCTGTGGCTGCTGATCTTCGGTCAGGTGTTCACCAGGCTGCGGGCGATCCCCACCGGCGACACCCCGTACCTCGACTACCTCGCGCCGGGCATCCTCGCGCAGTCGGCGCTGTTCATCGCGATCTTCTACGGCATCCAGATCATCTGGGAACGGGACGCTGGTGTGCTGGCGAAGCTGCTGGTCACCCCCACGCCGCGGGTCGCGCTGGTGACCGGCAAGGCGTTCGCCGCCGGGGTGCGCGCGCTGGTGCAGGCGCTCGTGGTGCTGGTGCTGGCCGCGCTCCTCGGTGTTGGTCTCACCGGAAACCCGCTGAAGCTGGTCGCGATGGCCGTCGTGGTGGTGCTCGGCTCGGCGTTCTTCTGCTGCCTGTCCATCACGATCGCCGGGCTGGTGCTGTCGCGGGATCGGCTGATGGGGATCGGGCAGGCGATCACCATGCCGTTGTTCTTCGCCTCCAACGCCCTGTACCCGGCCGATCTGATGCCCGAATGGCTGAAGGTGATCAACTACGCCAACCCGCTCGGCTACGAGGTCGACGCGCTGCGCGGGCTGCTGATCGGCACACCCGCGCACCTGGCGCTCGACTTCGGCGTCCTGGTCATCGCCGCGGGCGTGATGATCAGCATCGCTTCGGCCCTGCTGGGGCGCTTGGCCCGGTGAGGTCGTGAGTGGCAATGGTCGCTCTAGCAGCCATTACCACTCACGACTAGAACTCCTTCGCCAGCGGCCCGATCACCGGCTCCCACTCGGTGACGGCGACCTCCGCGATCAGGCCCCGGATCTTGAACGGATCCTTCTCGACCAGCGCGAAGACCTCGTCCTTGCTGCTGGCTTTGAACACCAGCAGGGCACCGGCCTGCTCGTCGGCGCCGTAGGGACCGGAGACCGCGACGATGCCGCGGTCCGCGAGGCCGCGCAGGTAGTCGCGGTGTTCCGGGCGGAACTCGTCGCGGGCGGCGGGGTCGTCGGTGTAGCGGTAGGTCACGGCGAAGACGGTCACGGGTGAGTCCTTTCGACCTGGTGTTGGTGGGTTTTCAGTCCGGCGCCGGGTGGAAGTAGGCGTAGCTCGGCGTGTTCTCGCGCTGTTCCAGCTCATTTATCGCCGAGGCGGTCAGGCTCCTCGTGATGTGGTCGCGCATCAGCTGCGCGGCGCCGGGTCCGTCTCCGGCGAGGACGAGTTCGAGGATCTGGTGGTGTTCCTCAAGATCCCTGGTGCGGGGCTCGTCGCCGGGCGGGAGTTCCAGTCCGACGCGGCGGTAGCGGTCGGACTTGTCCCACAGGTCGTCCAGCAGCCGGATCAGCACGTCGTTGTGCGAGGCGAGGTAGAGGGCGCGGTGGAACTCCCGGTGCGCGGTGAGCGCCTCCTCACCCCAGGTGCGCGTGACGGGCAGCAGTCGCTTGACGGCGGTTCGCATCGCGGCGACGTCTTCGTCCGTGCGGCGGGTCGCGGCGAGCTCGGCGGCGCTCGGGTCGAGGGAGAGGCGGACCTCGAACAACTGGCGGGCCTCGGTGGCGCTCATCCGGGCGACCCGGGCGTCCCGGTGGGCGTCGAGGTCGACCAGACCTTCGCTGCTGAGCCTGCGGATCGCCTCGCGCAGCGGAGTGATGCTCATGTCCAGCGATCCGGCGAGCTCGTGCTGGGCCAGCCGTGAACCGGGCAGCAGGACACCGGTGAGGATCAGCTTGCGGAGCTCGACGTAGGCGACGTCGCTCTTGCTGGAGAAGACGTTCGTGCTGGTCATCGCCTCCGGCCGCCTCCGTCTCCGAACTGGGGCTTGTGTTCACGGTCGGCGCGATCGTAGCATCCGTCGCATCTTATAAAACAGATTATAAATTACGAGGAGATCGTTCGATGAAGATCGTCTCTGTCCACGAGGGCGTCGTCCCGATCAGCTCCTCGATCCGCAACGCCTGGATCGACTTCAGCGCGATGGACTGCTCGATCGTGGCGATCGTCAGCGACGTGGTGCGCGACGGCGAACCGGTGGTCGGCTACGGCTTCAACTCCAACGGCCGCTACAGCGCCGGTGAGATCCTCCGTCGCCGGATGATCCCCCGCCTGCTCGGCGCCGAACCGGAGACGCTGCTCGCCGAAGACGGTCAACTCGACCCGACCCGCGCGTGGGACGTGATGATGCGCAACGAGAAGCCGGGCGGTCACGGCGAACGGTCCGTGGCAGTCGGTGTCCTCGACATGGCGCTGTTCGACCTCGCCGCCAAGATCGCCGGTCAGCCCCTCTACCGCTGGCTCTCCGAGCGCTACGGCGACGGCCAGCCCGACGACTCGGTGTTCGTCTACGCCGCTGGCGGCTACTACGCCCCCGGCAAGGGCCTGCGCGACCTGCAGGACGAGATGCGGGGCTTCCTCGACCAGGGCTACCGGGTCGTCAAGATGAAGATCGGCGGGGCCGACCTCGCCGAGGACCTCAAGCGGATCGAAGCGGTGCTCGAAGTTCTCGACGGCGATGGTTCCCGGCTCGCCGTCGACGTCAACGGCCGGTTCGACCTGGCGACCGCGCTTGAGTACGGCAGCGCGATCGAGCAGTACGGCCTGTTCTGGTACGAGGAGGTCGGCGACCCGCTGGACTACCAGCTCAACGCGATCCTCGCCGAGCACTACGGCGGGCCGCTGGCCACCGGCGAGAACCTGTTCTCGCTGCAGGACGCGCGCAACCTGATCCGCTACGGGGGTCTGCGCCCCGACCGCGACTTCATCCAGGTCGACCCGGCGCTGAGCTACGGGCTGGTCGAATACCTCCGGATCCAGGACATGCTGCGCGCGCACGGCTGGTCCTCGCGCCGCTGCATCCCGCACGGCGGGCACCAGTTCTCGCTGCACATCGCCGCGGCGCTCAAGCTCGGCGGCAACGAGTCCTACCCCGGTGAGTTCCAGCCCACCGGCGGTTTCGCCGACGACGCGGTCGTCCGCGACAGCTACGTGGGGCTGACCGAGATGCCCGGAATCGGATTGGAGGGCAAGGCAGCGTTCCACCGGGTGCTGCGCGAGCTGCACAGCTGAGCGTCCGTTCTTCCCCCGCAACACCGCCGCTGAGGTTCCAACTTCTTCGTCCCGCTTCAACTCTCACAACGTCGTGCCAAGGGAGCATCCGCGATGTCGTCCACGATTGCCGCCGACCGCCCGCAACGGTCCCGGTTCGGCAAACTTCTCCGCGAGTTGTGGTTCCAGGTCGTGCTGGCAGCGGTCCTCGGCGTTGCCGTCGGCCTCCTGCTGCCCGATGTCGGAGCCGCCCTCAAACCGCTCAACGACTGGTTCATCGCACTGGTCAAGATGATCGTGATCCCGGTCGTGTTCTGCGTGGTGACCACCGGCATCGCGTCCATGGACAACCTCCGCAAAGCTGGCCGCATCGGGGTCAAGGCGATCGGCTACTTCCTGGTGCTGTCGCTGGTGTCCATGCTGATCGGGCTGGTGGTCGCCAACATCTTCAAGCCCGGCGCCGGGATGCACATCGACCCGGCGACCCTCGATGCCGGGGCGGTTCCCTCGGAGGCCACCGAGCAGCACGCGACCTTCACCGGATTCGTTTCGAGCCTGATCCCCGACACCCTCTTCGGCGCGATCACCAGCGACAACATCCTCGCCGCGCTGCTGGTCTCCATCGTGTTCGGGGTGGCGCTCAACGTGAGCGGCCCGGCGGCGGCCCCGCTGACCAGGGGCATCTCGGCGCTGTCGGTCGTCGTCTTCCGGATCGTCGGGTGGGTCATGCGGCTCGCCCCGATCGGCACGTTCGGCGCGCTGGCCACGGTCGTCGCCACCTACGGCGCCAGCAGCCTGCGGCAACTCGGTTTCCTGATCGTCTTGTTCACCGCCACCTGCGTCGTGTACGTCGTGGTGGTGCTTGGCGCGATCATGCGGGCCTGCAAGCTGAGCTTGTTCGGGCTCATGCGCTTCCTCAAAGCCGAGCTGCTGGTGGCGCTGAGCACCTGCTCCAGCGAGGCGGTCCTCCCGCAGATGGTGCGCAAACTCGAAATCCTCGGGATCGGCCGCCCCGTCGTGGGAATCGTGATCCCATCGGGCTTCTCGTTCAACCTCGACGGTTCCGCGGTCTACCTGACCATGGCGTCGCTGTTCCTCGCGCAGGCCGTCGGCATCAACCTGAGCTGGCAACAGCAGCTCGTGATGGTCGGCATCATGATGCTGACGAGCAAGGGCACCGCTGGCATCGCTGGCGGCGCGTTCATCGTCCTGGCGAGCACCATCACCGCGGTCGGGCACGTGCCGCTCGCGGCGCTCGCCCTGATCGTCGGTGTGGACCGGATCCTCAACGAAGGCCGGGTGTTCATCAACGTGCTCGGCAACGCGGTGGCCGCGATCGTCATCGGGAAGTGGGAGAACGACTTCGACCAGGACGGAGCCCGGCGCGTGCTGAGCGCCGGAGCCGCCGAGCCGGAATTCGACCAGCCCGCGGTCGAAGAGGCCCCCTCGAAGGGCTGACTCCCGACACGGTGCGGGAAAAGCGCCGATTTCGCGCGAAATCGCCGCACCTGCATCCGGGCGCCGCGAGCACGGTGCACTCATCGGTCGGAGCATCGAAGGTTCGCAATTTCGCGAGAAATTGCGAAGACCCGCGATGCTCCGACCGCCGGAGTGTTCGCCAGTGGCCCTGGTTGGTCGATGTGGCAACGTCGCCGCGTCTTGGTTCGACTCGATGTGGTCACAGCGCTGTTGTTTGCTGCGGGTCAGGACATAGCTCCGCTAGAGTCCGCTCATGCTCACGGTTGTTGCCGGGGGGAGAGCCCGTGGGAATCTGCCCGCTCCTGCTTCCGAATTCGTGGGCCGCCTGCGCGAGTTGGACGAGGTCCACGAGAAGTTCCGTCGCGCGCGGGTCGTGACGTTGACCGGACCCGGTGGGGTGGGCAAGACCCGGCTGGGGCTGAAGTTGGCCACCGCGGTGCGCGAGCAGTATTCCGGTGGGGCGTGGTGGGTCGACCTCGCGCCGCTGCGGGAACCCAACCTGCTCACCCAGCATGTGGCGCAGGCGCTGGACGTGCCGCCGCACGACGGGAACAAAGCCGCTGAAGCGTTGCGCGACCACGTCTCCAACATGCCTACGCTGCTGGTGTTGGACAATTGCGAGCATTTGACGCGGGCTTGCGCAAAACTGGTCGACTACCTGCTCAAAGGTGCGCCCGATCTGCGAATCCTCGCTACCTCTCGGCAACGGCTCGCAGTGGATGGCGAAGTGCTCTACTCCGTGCTGCCGTTGTCGCTGCCAGCGAGACGCGGGGGCGCATCTGATTCTAGCCATCCCGTTCATCAGCAGCGCAGTGCCGAGGAACAGCCCCACGTCGACTCGGAAGCTCTCACGTTGTTCGCGCAGCGTGCCTCGCAGGTGACCTCGTTCTCGTTGACCAGCGGCAACTACGACGCGGTCGTAGATGTCTGCCGCATGCTCGACGGACTCCCCCTGGCCATCGAACTGGCCGTCCCGTGGCTGCGCACCCTCACCACCGCGCAACTCCGCGACCAGCTGCGCGCGCACCGTTTTGGCCTGCTGCAACAAGAAGGGCGGGTCGGGCATCGACACCAGCAGACCCTCGAAGGGTTGATCGGCTGGAGCTACGAGCAGTGCACTCCGCAAGAACAGGGCCTGTGGCAACGCCTCTCGGTGTTCGTCGACGAGTTCGACTTCGCGGCGGCCGCGGCAGTCTGCGGCCACGACTTGGACCAGCCCGACCTGATCGACGCACTGGGCGGCTTGGTCGAGAAATCAGTCCTGCTCTGCGACAAGGACAACCCGACGGGCGAACCCCGGTACCACCTGTTGGAGACGATCCGCGAGTTCGGCTGGCAGGAGCTGAAACGCACGCAACCTGACGCGGAAACCGAAATCCGACAACGCCACCGCCGCTGCTACCAAACCCTCGCGGCTGAAGCAGGCGACAACTGGCACACGGCCAAGCAGGCGATCTGGCACGCACGGCTGCTGCGCGACCACGGCAATGTTCGTGCCGCGCTGACCACCTGCCTGGACGATCCGGAACACGCCCAGGACGCGGTTCAGATCTGCGCTGACTTGGTCTACTACTGGGTTTTCAGCGGTCGACATGTTGAGGCCCAACTCTGGATCGACCAAGCTTTGGCGTTGAACCCGCAACCCACCGAGCGCCATGCCGCGGGACTGGCCACCGCCGTCTTCATCTCGTCCGTGCAGGGAAAGCAGGCCAAAGCGAAGGAACTCCTGCGGGATTACCAGGCGATGGTGGCCCAGCTCCGGCTCGACCCGACCACGCTCAAATTCCTCCAGGGCACGGAGGCCCTGCTCAGCGGAGCGCTGCCGAAGGCGGTCCCGCTGCTCGAAGAAGCGCGGGAGGGCTACCGGCGTGCCCCGCGCGGCCGCGGGCACATCCACATCGCGCTGCTCTTCCTCGCGCTCACACACGGGTTTCGCGGTAAGGCCGAAGCCAAGGCAGCCAGCGCGGAGTGCCTGCGGGATGCGCTCGATGCGCTGGCCGAGTGGAACATCTCGTGGGCCAGGTTCGCCGTCGGCCTCGCTCGCTGGCAGCACAGCGCCGAGGCAGCCATGCACGAATGGAGCCAGGCCATCCGAAACCGACTACCAGGCGACGCTTGGGGGCTGCTGTGGCTCTTCGAAGCACTCGCATGGGGCGAAACGAGGCTCGGCAACTACCACCGGGCGGCTGTCCTGCTCGGCATCACGCATGCGCGCCGGAAGGCCATCGGGCTGGACATCGGTGGGCTCGTGCCCTTCGAACAACTCCACCGGCGGTACGAGGACAAGGTGCTCGAATCGTTGGGCCGAGAAGCCTACGACACCGCTGTTGACCGAGGTGTCGCCCTGGGCGCGAGCGATGCGGGCGTCGGCTTCGCGCTCGGCGAGGACACCGGTCCTACCGGTGGTGGACCACGCCAGGGCCTGGATCCCTCGGCATTGCCGACTGACAAGCTGACCAACATAGAACGTGAGATCGCCGTCCTCGTCTACGAAGGGCTGCCGAACGCGAGCATCGCCCAACTGCGCGGCGTTTCGGAGAACACCGTGAAGAAACACGTCGCCAGCGTGCTGGCCAAGCTCGGACTCCGCTCACGCACCCAGATCGCCAAGTGGATCGCCGAACACCACCAAACATCCCAGCCTCGTTCGTCGCCGCGAGGATGGTGAATCGAAGCGCCCCACCGCAGGCGGAGATGTCACCCGAACTCGTCGGGTTTCGGTACCAGACGGCGTGTCGGCAGACAATGGTTACTTTGGGCCATACCGAGGGCGTACCGTCCCTGGAAGTATGCGTCCGGGCATCGGGCGATCGGCCGACCGCGTTGGTGGGCAGCGAACCGCCGTTGCATTCTCGGCCCTGTCGGGCTGCGCCATCGGGGCTGTACCCAGGGGCGCGCCTTCTGCAGAGGTACCGGTGTCCCAATCTTTTCGTACAGAGAGAGAGCAGGTCGATGCAGAGGATTCTCATCGTCGGAGCGGGTCAGTCAGGGCTGCAGCTTGCCCTGAGCTTGCGAGAGCCTCAACACGCGAATCAATACGCGGTCACAGTGCTGTCCGGCAGGAAGCCCGCGGAAATCCGCGATGGTCGCATCATGTCGACGCAGTGCATGTTCCACCCCGCCCTGCAGAACGAACGTGCGCACGGGCTGAACCTCTGGGAGAACCAGGCGCCCCGCATCGGCGGAATCGGGCTGTCCGTCGCAGGCGAGGACGGAACGCCAGCGTTGAATTGGCTGGGACTGCTCGACAATTTCGCGCAATCCGTCGACCAGCGGATCAAGATGTCCACCTGGCTCGAAGTCGTCGAACAACGGGGCGGCACCGTCGAGTACCGGGAGCCGACGCCAGAGCTGCTGGATGAGATGGCCCGTGACTACGACCTGGTGGTCGTGGCCGCTGGCCGGGGCCCGCTGGCCGAACTGTTCGAGCGCGACCCGAGCCGATCTCCTTACACCGCACCGCAGCGGGCGCTCGCCGCAGCTTACGTGCACGGCGCTGGCCGTCGCCCAGAGCACCCGGACACCGACGCGGTGCGCTTCAACGTGATTCCGGGCGTCGGCGAACTGTTCATCATCCCCGGCTACACCTTCAGCGGGGCGTGCGAAATGCCGCTCTTCGAAGGAATCCCCGGCGGCCCGCTCGACTGCTGGTCAGGCGATCTGGAACCGGCCGAGCACTGGGCGAAGATGCGCGATCTGATGCGGCAGTGGGTTCCGTGGGAGTACGAGCGCTTCAAGGACGCGCAGCTCACCGACCAGCAGGCGACCCTGGCTGGCCGAGTCACCCCGGTGGTCCGCAAACCGGTGGGACAGCTGCCGTCCGGGACTCCGGTGCTCGGCATGGCCGACGTGGTGGTGACCAATGACCCCATCAGCGGCCAGGGAGCCAACAACGCCAGCAAGTTCGCCCAGTCCTACCTGAACAGCATCCTCGAACACGGCGACCGCCCGTTCGATCCGGCGTGGATGGCGGAAGCCTTCGAGCGGTACTGGGCCGAAGCGAGCGTGATCACCACCTGGACCAACAACATGCTGCAGCCACCACCCGGCCACGTCATGCAGGTCTTCGGAGCAGCGGCGATGAATCCGGGTATTCGAAACAACGTCGCGAACAGCTTCGCGAACCCCAACAACACCACCCTGGGCTGGTTCCTCGACCCCGCCAAAGCCGAGAACTTGCTGCACCAGCAGCCGCAGACCGTCAACCCCTAGGAATCGCTGCGGGCTCGCGGCCAACACTTCTGCTGCGGGAACTTCCCCGACGTCCCGATGAGGTCAGACCGGCTGCGGCGCACTCCGAAGCGCCGCAGCCGGTCTCATTGTTTTCCTGATCGCCTCGCCGGATTCCGCTCATTCGCGCTGGCCGACCGCGTCGACCAGCGCAGCCTCTGCCGCCACCCGTCGCATGACGTGTTCCTGGAGGACCATCAGCGCCTCCCGGCAGGACTCGAATTCAAGCGCCGAGCAGTCGGTCATGATGGGTATTTCCGGGTCCAGTTCAAGGGCGGTACGGATCTCTTCGGCGGTGTAGGGTTCCGAGTCGGGGAAGCGGTTCACCGCGATGATGAACGGAATTCCGCGGTGTTCGAAGAAGTCGATCGCGGCGAAGCTGACGTCGAACCGACGGGTGTCGATGAGCACGACAGCACCCAACGCGCCTACCGCGAGATCGTTCCACATGTACCAGAAGCGGCTCTGGCCAGGAGTTCCGAACAGGTACAGCACCAGATCCGAGGCGAGGGTGATGCGTCCGAAGTCGAGTGCGACCGTGGTGGTTCGCTTGTCTTCGATGTGGGAAAGATCGTCGATCGCCTCGCCGGTCTCCGAGAGCCTTTCCTCTGTCCTCAGTGGAGTGATTTCACTGACGGACCCGACGAAGGACGTTTTCCCCGCACCGAGACCTCCGGAAACCAGGAACTTGACCGACCTCGGAATCCGTTCGCCGCTAGCGGTATCAGCCACGGAGCGCATGCAGACCTTCCCATACTTTCTTCATCAACGCCAAGTCCTGTTCGGTGCCAGTGGCGGGTTGACTGAACATCAGAAGTTCCCTGTCTATCAGCTCGCTGACCAAGACTTTGGTCACGGCCATCGGAATATCGAGCAACGCCGCCACTTCCGCGATCCCGACACCAGGTTGACCGACGTTGTGCACACCTTGGCGGGAGTGGTGCCGTCGGCGGCACAACTCCAGGATCTGTTCTTGTTCAGGGCTGAGCTCGCCGGATGGGCTGTCGCCGCGCACCGTCCAGATCAAGGTGCTCATGTTGAGCTCAGTGCGGCGCGAGCTGGTTCGTCCCCTCCGCATGGAGAAGGGGCGAACCAGCCGACCATCGATCGACGAATCATCGTCCTGGCTCATGGCACAGTGATCTGCTGCCCCGCTGCGGTCCTCGGCGCCGACCCCATGTGCTTGCCGACGCTGGCAACCAGCCGATTCGCGGCGTAGACGACATCCCCGATGTCCGCCCAAGCCGCGCTGACGAGGACCAGCACGCTGCCCTCCGCCGCGCCGACGAGAACCAGGATCTTGTTCTCGCACTCCAGCACGAGCTGAAGTTGTGCACCGGCGGTGAGCTGCGCTGCCAATCCCTTCCCGATCGACCACATGCCGCTGCCACCGGCCGCCAGCTGCTCGTGAATGTCGTCGCCGTCCTGGGAATGGGCCATCACCAGCCCGTCCGCGCTCACCAGAGCCGCGGAGAGCACGGCGCCTTGAGTCTCCTGGACCATGTGGTCGAGCATGCCGCTCAGTTGGGCCCGCGTCGCCGACGATATCTTCACTGTTCGCTCTCTCCGTTCTGTCCATGTGCTCCGCTGCGGATCCGCCCAGCCCATGCCTTCCGCATCAGATTCGCCGCGGTATCTGGGGTGCGCTCATCCGACCAGGGCAGTTCGTTGGTGACCGTGGTGGTTGGCTCGTGGAGGAGCTGCGGGTTCAGTTGTGCTCTCGGCGTGCGTTTCGGCAGCGGCGCCCGACCTTGCGATGCCTGCGGCCGAGCGGCAGCACGGTCCGGCGCGTCAGCGTGCGCGGCTCTCTTCGGTGACGGCTGATCGGTCGCCACTCCTGGGAGTGTTCCGCTGAGCCATTTCGTGTTCGGCTCCGCCACCGGTTCGGGATCGGCCGCCGACGGCTCGGTCCAGATCCGATTGCGGTGCCTCCCGGATTCGTAGTGCGGATCGATGGCGCCATGCTCGGCCGTCCCGTTGGACCTCGACGAACGGTCGTCGTTCACGGAGCGCTGGGGTCGTTGTCGGCGACGCCGCGAGGGGGACGGCGAAATCCCATTGTCCCCCTGGCCAGGAACCAGCGTCCGGACCATGGCGTTGTCACGTGGCTCATCGCTGGAGTCCTCGCGATCGATCAACTTCTCCGGGATGGAAACGGTCGCTCGGGTCCCACCGAGGTAGACCTGTTCCAGGTCGACCCGGATCCCGTGCTTGGTAGCCAGCCGGGCGACCACGAAATGGCCTTTCCGGTCGGTATTTCCGAGAGCGATCAGATCGAACTGCGACCGACCGGCGAACAAGTCGTTGGCGTGTTCGAGATCGCGATCCGCCATGCCGATGCCTTGATCTTCGATTCGCACCACGATACCGCGCGACCGAGGCTCGACCTGCACCCGGACCGTGTCTTGCGAGAACAACGTGGCGTTGTCGATCAACTCGGCGAGCAGGTGCATGACGTCCGCCACGGCCGACGGCACGAGCGAAACGTTCGGAATCTGGTCGTAGTGCACGCGGGTGTAGTTCTCGGTCTCGTCCCCCGCTGCGCGAACGACCTGCGGGAGCGCGACCGGCTTGCTCCACCGACGCCCAGGGGCTTCGCCACCGAGGATCAGCACGTTCTCGTTGTGCCGACGGATCTTGGTGAGTCCCCGGTCGATCTCGAAGACGTAATCCATTGCCGTCTCCGGCAATTCCTCGATCTTCACGAGTTCGTCGACGTTCTTGAGACCGTTGTTGATGGGCACCTTGTTCCGACGGGCCAGCTTGACCAGGACGGACCGCATGCCCTCCTGCGCCCGGAAGTGTTCGAGGCTGCGATTCACCGCGATCTCGACGACACCGTCGAAGGTCTTCTTCACCATCGCAACTTCGTCGCTGCCATATTTCTGGGAGGGCAGCATCGAGGTGATATCACGTAGGTCGCCGCGACCCATCCGAGCGAAGATGTCCGGAAGAAGTTTGTCGGAAACCCGCTCCATGTCGGCCAGCAGGTACTTGAACCGCCGATTCAGCGCGGTCACGTTCTTCCGCGATCGGCGCCCTGCCACGACCGCGATCCCGACGACGAGCACGCCGACGATCAGGATGTTCCAAATATTGCGCCAGCCTTGATTCCAACCGGCCAACGAAGCGTAATCCGCCTGGGCGACAACCAGGTCGTTCAGATCGTTCGACACCTGTTCGGTCAGGCCGACCCATTCCTGCAGGCTGACCGGAGGAACAGCGGCGGAGCCCGGCGCGCCCCCGGCGCTCGGCCAAGGCCCGTGCGCGACCAACTGGTTCTCCAGCGCGGTCAGGCGCCGCCAGTTGTCCGTCGTGGTGATTCGCTGCCGCAAGTCACTCACGTGCGGCGGAGCGACCGGCGACGGCGTCTCGACGTCGTAGTGGTAGACGTTCACCAGCCGCACGAACTGTTCGTAGTGCGCTTGATCGAACGAGCGCGTCTCCAGGGCGGCCGACACCAGGGATGCCGCCCTCTGCTGGCGGTCAGCGGCTTGGAACCACTCCATTGCCTGGATGCCGCCCTGCGCCACGATCGGGTCCGGGAAAGTCCGCGCCTGCGTGTTGAACATGTCGCCGCCAGCGTCCACGATCCTGTTGTAGGCGGCGTAGATCTCGTCCTGGTTGAGCTGGCGGCCATCGACGCGGGCGCGCAGCACGTCGAGATCCGCACCGCGCTGCAGCAGCGTGTCCAAGCGGGTTCTGATCGGCTCCGCGGGCGGTGCGACCTTCAGAATCCATTGCTCGTCCGTGGCCTGCCGGACCTGCGATAACAGCTTGTCCGTCTGTTCGCGCTGGTTCCGCAGTTCCTGAGGATCGCTGCTGGTGGGGCTCAGCAGGTAGTGCAGACTGCTCGTTCGCTCCTTCGCCACCGAGGCCAAGAAGCCGACCGCGGGTATTGAAATGTTCTGCACGCTGCCCGTGATCAGCACCATTCCAGCCGCGATCGGGAATGTCAGTGCCGCGGCGATGATCAGCCCAACGACGAAGGCACCTGTCTGCCACCACCAGGCGGCACTCAGCCGCCGCTTCAGGCTGACGTCGCTGACTCGATCATCGGAGGAGCGCGGCGCGCGGATACCGCGTCGGCGTAGGCGATTCAGCGGTCCACGAGCCCGGTTCGCACCGGTTCGCTGGCCACGGGGCGCGTCTGCGGAGGACTCTGGCGGCGGCTCCGGGGTGGTTTCCGTGTTCACAGTGCTCCATTAGTTGGCATGCGCACCCGTTTGCTGGTGCAGAAAGACATGTGTGGTCGCGATGAATGAGCGCTGGACCGCGCAATGGGGACCTTCGGGGGGGTTCAGCCCGACGCCACGCTCGGCTTGGCGGCCCGCGTGCTCGGCGGCGGCGCCAGCCTGGCTGCTGTCGAACGTTACAAACTTCGTCATCGTCCGTAGTCCATCATCCGTGCACGTGCGAACGGCAGCCCCGAACTGTCGTACAGAATCAGGCCGAGAATGTAGCACAACAAGATCATTGAAGATACACAACCCGCAAGATCGCACGTATACTGAACATTCGGCCGTTTGCCCAAGTCGCCATGCTTCAAACGGCGGTACCACAACGGCCTTTCACGACTCAGGGCGCACAGAGATCGGCGATCATCCAGGCTGACAACGAGTTTCGGCAAAGACGTCAGACGGACCATGCGCGCTATATTGACCAGGGCCCGGCGCCGAACATCCTGCGACACTCTATCCAAGAGCAGCGGAGCCCGGCAGCCTGTCCGCGGCGACGCGCAGGTGTACGACCTGGCCATGGACACCTGGACCAACGATGTTTGGGATGGGGTGGGCCTTTCAGGGCGTCAGTACCCAACCTGCGATCATGGGCGGCAGTGCTGGTGGTGGCCAGGCATGCCGATTGACGGCACGTAGTCGTCAGTTGTTCTACCCAGGCCGACGAGCAGTGACGACGAGATGGTGCAGGGCTGGGCGAGTGGAGGTGACCGTGCACTCGTGTCGAACCGCGCGGGTCGTCGTCGGGCCGTGGATCCAATGGCCACCCCGCAGGTCCCAGTGGAGGTGTTCGCCCCACGCCCTGCGGACACTGGCAGGACGGACGTGACGGTGACAGCCTGTCCACTCTGTTCTATGCACGATAACTGCGCACAGGGATGGAGTTCTTCTTGAGTACCTACGATCCCCAGGGGACGATCACCTTCGACGCCTACGGCAATCGCATGCTGGAGCCGCAAGAGCCCGACCACGTCGTGCGATCGCGAGTAGCTCGGCTACGGGAGCTCGGTTTGCTGGGCCTGCAGCGGGACGAGCAGTTCTGCGATTTCGCGGCGAAGATCACGAGAGCGTTCAACGCTGCTGTTGCGGTGGTCAACATCTTCGACGACAAGAATCAAACTTTCGTCGGCGCCCACATACAAGCGGGAGGAGATGCTTCGAGCCTCACGAGCATGCCGAAGAACGTTGGTTGGTGCCCGCACACGCTAGCGCGGAGAAAAGCGTTTCCACTCGGTGATGTCATGGACTATCCGCGTTTCGCGGGGAACGTGCTGGTCGACGAGATGAACGCGAGGGCCTATCTCGGGGCGCCACTGATCGACGACACCGGCACCGCCTTGGGCACGGTCTGCGTGGTGGACATCGAGAAACGCGACTGGAACAACTCCGACGTGCAAACCATCAAGAAATTCGCCGGAGACGTGGTGCAGGGGATCTACGATCGGCAAGGTGGGATTGTGTTGCCCTGATCGCCGACCCCGCAGTGCAGCCCGCGTGGGCTGACGTACATCAGTCCGCGCGAGCCGCACCGCTTGCAGGTCATCGTTGTGCGGCGGGATCACGGCGTCGACGGCAGACCTCGGATCGCGCAGCAGTGGTCGCCGTCAACGCACGAGCAGCGGATCCACCCAGTGTTCTTCGTCCGGCCTGCGCTGGTCGATCTCACCGATCGTCTTCTCGTACCCAGCGATATGGCTCAACAGACTCGACCGAGTCGGGAGCTCCAGCCCTACGTCGCGCCGTGCTTCCCTCAGCCGCTGGCGCAGTTTGTGCTCGCACCACTGGGCTGTGTACTCGTGCATCGGGGATCGGGTCGCCGTCGAACTTGTCAATGCTGCTAGGACAGACCAGCACAGCAGGTCTCCGAGCACGTTGTGGAGGATGTGCTGCTCCTCCTGCTTGGTGGCGGCGTGGCGGGTGGTGAACGAAGCGGCCTCGTCGATGAGGTTGGTTACCTGCGGGGACGCGGGGAGGGCGTGGACGATCTCGGCGAAGCTGGCCGGGTTGCGGTGGATCATCTTCCCGACGTAGACGGTGATGGCCTCGGTCGCTCCTTCGAAGATCCGGAAGAGGCGGTAATCCCGGAAGAACGGCCCGAGGATGTTCGTGTCCAGGAAGCCCCGCGCTCCCAGCGTCTGCAAGCTGCGGTCGACGACGGTGAACATCTCTTCTGTCGCGACGATTTTCGCGACGAAGTACAGCAGCTCTGGCGGCTGCACGCCCATGTCGAGCTGGGACGTGATGTGATCGAGCAGTGTCTCCACCGCCTGTGTTGCGGCCACCGCGTCAGTGAGAATCTGCTGGGTCCGGCCATTGTCCACCAGCAGGCCCGTGGCGACGGTCCGGCGTGTGGCGTATCGCGCCGCCACCTCCAGTGATCGTTTCATCGCTCCGATGCTGCCTGCGGCGAGAACGAGCCGCGCGAGCATGAATGCCGCGTTCGCGGCATTGATCCCCTCGTCTTCAGCGCCGAGCCTCCAGTCCGCTGGCACTCGCATGTCCTTGAAGGTCAAGGTGTTCTGCGGCACAGCCTTCAGGCCCAAGGTCAGCACCTCGGGGCCAGCGGTGAAACCAGGGGTGGTGGTGTCGACGACGAAGCCGGTATATCCCAGTGGCTTGCCGTGCTCGTCGTAGAGCCGGGTGAAGACGTTCAGGTACCTGGAAGCGGCGCCGAGGCTGATCCACCGCTTCGTACCGTTGATCGTATAGCTGCCATCCTGGTTCCTGGTCGCACGGGTGGTCATGCCGCGCAGGTTCGAGCCCATGCCAGGTTCGCTGGCCGCGCTCGTGGTCAGGCTTTTCCCCTGAGCCAGCAACGGAAGGATGTCCGCTTTGACGCTTTCAGACGCGTGCTGCATGATCGGCGGGATGCCGACCGCGTTCTGCACGGCGGTCATGACGAACAGGTTGCAGTCGATGGCTCCGAGTTGTTCCATAATCCGGAAAGTGTCTCGGTAGCTTAATTCCTGTCCCTGGTACTGGCGTGGAACTTGGAGTCCCAACAGTCCGACGCTGGCGAAATCGGGCACTACGCCGAGGTCGATGGATCGACGTTCGTCCATTCGTCGCGAATCGAGTCGTTCCCGCGCGTACCAGCGGAGAAACTCCAGTATTTCCACGGCTTTGCTGGACAACATTGCGGTTTCAGCAGGGGAGGTTAAGCCTAGTTCTTCATTCGAGGTCCCGTTGAAAGCGCGCTCGTTTAAGCCTGATGTCACTGCTCCTCCGGTGGACTTGGTGCGACCGCGTCGGAAGGTGTACATGGAGTCACACGGTACGTCAGCGTATGTTCCGATAGTACCGGCACTTGGGGATGCGGCTCCGTGGAGTTCGTGACAGAACGGAGTCAACGGAGACGATTCTCCTACGTGGATCGACCTAGTAACGCTTTAATGCCCGCAGACGATGATAGGTGGCGATTTACATTTGTCCACAAAGGACATTAAGGCTCACGCAACGATTCGCCCTCCGTCGACGCACACCGCGGGTGCCGGAAAACGCCGCTGAGGCTGCCGAACTGGCAGCCTCAACGGCGATGGCCGAGCGTGTCGAAGGTGGTCACGAGGGCCTTCCTGCCACTGTGGGCATGCCGTCTACGCGGGACGTGTTGCGAGGACGTGCTCGGTCAGGTGGATCAGCATCGACGCCGCGGAGCGCTTGTCGCGGGCGTCGCACATCATGATCGGCACGTGGCGCTTGATGTCCAACGCTTCGCGCACCTCCTCGGGTTGGTACCGAAAGCCGCCGTCGAATTCGTTGACCGCGACCAGGAAGTCGATGCCGCGCCGTTCGAAGAACTCGACTGCGGCGAAGCAGTCCTCCAGTCTCCGGGTGTCGGCGAGGACGATCGCTCCCAGAGCCCCGCGCACCAGGTCGTCCCACATGAACCAGAACCGCTCCTGTCCGGGGGTGCCGAACAGGAAGAGGACGAGGTTCTGCGGGTTGAAGGTGATGCGCCCGAAGTCCATGGCGACGGTGGTGGTGGTCTTGTCGCCCACGCCCGCCAGGTCGTCGGTGCCGACGCTGGCGATGGTGAGCGTCTCCTCCGTCGTCAGCGGTTCGATCTCGCTGACCGACCGGACGAACGTGGTCTTTCCGACGCCGAACCCGCCCGCGATGAGGAACTTGAACGCGGTCGGGAACGCCTCAGAGTTGTTGGAGACCAAGGAGCAACGCCTCCAGTTGTTCTCGATCGGGCACGTCGTCGGGGACACGGGTGGTGACGGCTCCCCAGTCGATGAGGTCGGAGAGCAGGACCTTGGTGACCACGGCGGGCTGCCGCAGGTGGGCCGCGACCTCAGCGACTGAGGTGGCGAACTGACAGAGTTCCAGCATTTTGGCGTGCACGGGCTCGATCCGCTCGGGCGCCAGTCTGCCGGTAGACCGGACCATCGACTGCAGCGTGAGCTTGGCAGTCGGCTTGGTTCGGCCATTGGTGAGCGAGTACGGACGCAGCAGGGGACCGGCCTCGTTGTCGAGCCAAAGTTTGTCCGGGGGAACCGACATGATCACCCACCCAGGTCGGCCACACCTGACGCGGTCGGTTGCCGCGTTGGCGTGGTCAGATGCGCAGGAACCCGTTTGACGAGTTGGGCGATTTCGTAGCCGAGCACACTGGCGTCGGCGTCCGGGGACGTGAGGACGACGAGGACCGCGCCAGGACCGGCTGCCGAAACGAAGAACACGAGGCCGTCGAATTCCGCTACGACCTGGCGGACGCCGTCACCCGCGCCGAAGCGGCGTCCCCCGTTGCGAGCGAGGGAGCATTGCGCAGCGGCCCACGCGGCGAGAGCATCCGCATCGTCGGAATCCAGACCGTGGTAGTACCGCTTCAGCCCGTCTGTGGACGCGAGGAGCGCACAGCGGGTGTGCGGGACTCGACGAAGCAGGTCCGCGAGCAACCAACTGAGATCCGATGCCTGGCCAGCGGCCACATCATTGGCCATGGATAGATGTCTCCTTGAAATCAATGCGGGGAGGACGAGTGGCGGTGCGCTCGGGCCGGTCAGACGCGGTGATCGCCCGGACCGTCGCTGTCGCGGGCGCCGCCCTCGACGCCCTGTCGGTAAGCCGCCCACAAACCGGGGTTGAGGCCGCCACGCGGTCCATTTGGAGAAGTGGGGCCCCCGGCGAGTTGGGGAGCCACATAGGTCTTGGTGCGGTCGCGTTTCGGCAGCGGAGGACGCTGGTCGTTGTCGCTCGGTCGGTAGCTGGTGGCATCCCCAACCGCGGTCGCGGGGTCGGACCCGAATCCTGGAGGGCTCGCATACCACCGCGCCGTGTCCGAATCACTCGATGCAACAGGCTGGTCCGCGTCGAGGTAGCGACGCGGGGCAGGCTGATCCGCGTCGAGGTAGCGACGCGGGGCAAGCTGGTCCGCGTCCACATAGCGAGGCGCGGAAGGCCGATCCGTACGAGCCCGGTGCGCGCCACGACGCCCGCCCGCACCTTCGCGGTCGGAAGCCGACATCGACGCCCTGGACACCACTTGCGGGACAGCGGTGTCGGATTGCGGCTCGGACAAGACACCGGCACTCAGGACAGCAGTGCCGGAATACGACTCCGACAGGGCAACCGCACTCGGAACGGCCTCGATCTCCGCAGGAGCGCTCTCTGCTTCCTCGGTTTCCGGGTCACCCAACATGCTGCGGGGAATCACGACGTGGGCGTCTGTTCCGCCATACATGTTGTTCTCTAGCTCGACAGCGACGTGGTGCCGCTGGGCCAGTTGAGCGACCACGTACAGGCCGATCCGACCGTCCTTGAGCCGCTCATCGCGGTCCACCGAGCCGGGGTTGGCGAGAAGGGCGTTCAACTGGGCCCGATCGTCTGGCCTGATGCCCAGTCCGCGGTCCCGAATGTCGATGGCCAGCCCAGCAGTAACCCGCTGGGTGCTCACCGTCACTTGGGTGTCGGGTTCCGAACACGCGGTGGCGTTCTCGACGAGTTCGGCGACCAAGTGGATGACGTCGGCGACGGCATGGCCGTGCACCGTGCCGGGGACCGGCGGTATCACCTTGACTCGGGCGTAGTGCTCGACCTCGGCGACGGCGGAGCGCAGCACCGTGTACATGGCGACCGGCCGACTCCACTGACGCCGCGGCATCGAACCACCGAGCACGGCGAGGCTTTCCGCTTGACGGCGCACACCGGTCACGAGGTGGTCGACCGCGAACAACCCCTTGAGCAGGTCCGGGTCCTCCACGAGTTGTTCGAGCTCATCGAGTCGCTGGATCGCCCGGTGCGCGAGGGACTGGACTCGCCGAGCGATGTTGGCGAACACCGCGACGGTGGGATCAGCACCGACACCGGAAACGTGCTGCACGCGAACCACGGCGAACTCGATGGCGGCTTGGGCCTGCCGAACCTCGTAGGAGAGGAGTTCGAAGGGATGGCAGCCCGCGGCAGGTTCGTCGACGGGCCATCGCGGAGCTGGGTAATCGCCCCCGCGAACCCGTTCCAGCAGTTGGGGAAACTCCTTCTTCCCCTGTTCGACGGTGGAGCGCAGGTCGTCGATCCACTGCTTGGTGTGCCGCTCGGAGTCCTCGATCCACCGTTTGGAGGTCTGGACCGATTCGTCGATTCGCTGGTCGATTATGCTTGCGGTGGCCCTGACTCGGAAGACGGCAGTGGTCACGATGGCCGCGCAGCCCACGATCCCGCCACCGAGCACCGCGTACTGAAGCCCGGGGGAAGGGTTCGTGGTCAGCAGGACCGAGGCGGCGATTCCCAGCAGCGCCATCGCAGCCAAGTGGAACATCACCAGCCGCAACAACTGGCTCCGCAGGTCATCGTCCGTGCCGTGCCATGACACCGGCAACCGCTCAGAACCCGTGGCAGATAAAGGGAGTTCAGACATCAGCGTCCTTGGTACGGGGGAATAATCGGCGACGGGCACGCCTGTCCATGGTCGGGGACGTCACCGCTGGGACCACTGGTGCTCACTATTGTTGATCAACATATCAGCGACGGTGATTCTAGCGACACAAAAGCAAGCTGAATAGGCAGGGGGCTCACCCCTCCAGAACACCTCGATTTCCGGTCGCGACGTGCGCAAACACAATCTCGAACCAGCGGAGTGCCTGCTCCGCTGGTTGGTCGGTCGCAACTTCCAGAACGACACGGCGACCCTGTGCCCCCGGTCACCGAAGCCCGAGCCGGTTACCGACCGCAAGGCCGAACTCGCCGCGGCCGACGCCTGCGACATCCTTGTCGTACACCCTGACGTGGCGCGACGGTTCCTTCGACTTGAGCGCTGACCGGCAGCCGCGGCAAAAACCCCTACTGACAGCGACTCTCGATTGCTCCATTCGGGTATATCTGGCTCCTGCGGCAGAACTCACTTCCACAGCGCCAACTTCAGCACGAGTCGGAGTGGTTTGAACCACGACACCTGATTCCGCGTGTCTTGTGCCGCCTCGGGGAGCGCCTGCGGCTCCCCTGGATCCGCGAGTTCGAGTCCGTGGCGCGAAGACCCGGACCGCATCAGCTTCCGGCTGACTCCCCCGTACCACCAACAGCGGCACCCGGCTAGCGCGCAGGAGTCGGACAACCAGCGTCCGATTGTTCGCGTTGTCACGGAACGTTTGGAAAGGCCACCGCTGATGAAATGGCGCACCGGGTGTCCCTCCCGTCGGGAGCGACACCCGGTGCGCAGTCGAACTGCCATCATTCGTTGGGATTGAACGGAATGCCCTCCGGCTTGGCGCTTTCGAGGTTGCCCGCGAAGGCGCTGTCCTTGATCGCCAGGCTCGCGCTGCCGAAGTCGGCGGATGTCAGCTTGTCCCGTAGGCCGTCGGGGAAGTTGTCCCAGCTGACCAGATCCGGGTACTGCCACGTCCCGTAGTGGTTCTCCGGCTGTTCGTCCATGTTGGCCAGGCGGAACGCGTGGGTGCCGGGGCCGTCCTTGTGGTAGATGATCTTCGGATGGGTCCCGTCCCAGGCGACCTGGGAACTGGGGTACGTGGAGTAGTCACCGTGCGCCGACGTCGAAACGTATTGCGCCTGGTCCTGGTAAACCCACACCACGACGTGCTCGATGTCGTGCCGGTGGCCGCCGAGGCCGCTGCCGTCCACGGCTTGATCCTTCTCGAAGTACAGGTCGTAGAGGTAGGCGCACCAACCGTTCTGGTTGCACTTGGAACGGGAGTAGGAGTTGGTGTTGTCGAGGTCGGATTGGTCGTGGCAGTTCCCGTTGACCGCGCCGGAGGGCTCCAACCCCGGCGCGATCGTGCCATCGGAGCCGATCGCGGGAGTGGGGTAGCAGCCGTCGCCGTCGTAGTCGAAAGCGGGTTGCCATTTGGCGTCGGCTTCCGCGGCGCTGCCGGGCAGCGCCGAAGGTGGATCCGCTGAGGCATAGGCCGGGGGCAGTGCGAGCAGCAACACGGCAGCACCGGCGAAGGCGCGGATGACGAACGCCGACTTCCCGGCTCGCCGCACGCCCTTGCGCTCGACCGGCGATTCTTCTTTGCGCCGGAAAAGGCGTAACGTCTTTCTGGTTCCGTCCACTGTGTCCATAGCAACTACGACCTCTCGATCTTGCCGGTAGGACTCGGCTGATCATAGTTGCTTTCCCAACCCGGACAGCGAATTCGAGTTGAACAGGAACGATCGACTCAATCTCGGCCGATGGATTTCCCATATTCAATTCAGGAGACGAGTCGACGCCGGGAGACGATTGACCTCGCAGGTCGACGTGAGGGAGCCGGGTTTCCGGAGCGGTCAGGCATTTCGCGTGGTGGCCGCCGCAGGAAAACCGGGAACTCCGGTAATGGTGAAAACTCGGCCGGTCAAGCGGCTGAGGACTTCAGTGTCGCGGGCTCGTTCTGGATGCGGTTGCGCACTGCCGCCCAGTAGATCAGGCCAGGCACGGCGAGCCCGAGCAGCCAGGCGATGTCGGCGCCGCCGAGGAATGGCACCAGGAAACCGGTGAAGACGCCGTCGGCGTTGGAGAACGGGATCTGCACCAGGATGCCGAAGAGGTAGGCCACCAGCGCCGGAACGCACCAGCGCCCGTAGCGGCCGTTCGGGTCGTACATGGCTGCCAGTTCGTAGTTCTCCTTGCGCAGCAAGTAGAAATCGATCAGGTTGATCGCGCTCCACGGGGTGAGGAAGTACAGCAAGAAGTGCAGGAACAGCACGAAGTTCGACAGGAAGTCACCGCGGCCGAGCACCGCCGCGACGCCGCCCACCGCCCCGAACAGTCCGATGTAGACAATTCGGGTGCTCGGCGCGAGCATGACCTTCCGGGTGAACGCAGTCAGCGTGGTGGCCACGGTCATGTAACCGCCGTAGATGTTGAGCACGTTGACGGTGAACTTGCCCAGCGCGACTGCCATCAGCAACGGCAGCACCAGGGCCGGTCCGCCGAGCCCGACCACGTAGGCGACCTCGTGCCCCTTGAACGCCGGACCCGCGACGGCGTAGGCCAGGGCTCCGAACGACATCGCCCAGGTCGCGCCGATAGCGGTACCACCGTAGGTCCACCAGAACGTGGCGCGGATCGAGGTGCTCGCCGGAAGATACCGCGAGGTGTCCGCGACGTACGGGCCGAAGGTCAGCTGCCAGGACGCCGTCAGCGACAGCGCGAGCAGGAAAGCTGGCAGATCGAGTTCCGCATCGGCCAACACCGGGCCGAGGTCGTGGGTGGTGAGCAGCCGGATCGTCAGGTACACGAACACCACGACCGACACCAGCGAAGCCAGCCACCCGAAGCGGTGGATCAACCGGTAGCCCACGATCGCGATCAGCGCGGAAAGCCCGGCGTAGACCAGGATGCCCAGGTCGACGGGCAGACCGGTGATCTCGGCGAGCGCCTGACCGCCCAGCACGCTGCCGCTGGCGAAGTAGCCCAGGTACATCAGAACGACCAGGACCAAGGGCAGCACCGCACCGTAAACGCCGAACTGAGCGCGGCTCTGGATCATCTGCGGAACACCGAGTTTGGGACCCTGCGCGGCGTGCAGCGCCATCGGTACGGCGCCGATGCCGTTGCCCAGTGCGACCGCCACCAGCGCCCACAGCGGGTGCAGGCCGACGAGCACCGTCAGCGCACCGGTAACCGCTGCGGTGATCTGCATGTTCCCGGCGAACCACAGCGTGAACAGGCTGCGCGGGTGGCCGTGCCGTTCGCGGTCCGGAACGGGGTCGATCGATCGGCCTTCGATCCGCATCGCTCCGGCCATGTGCCCTCCTCGCGATGGCAACGTCAAGTTCGTTCCATTAGCCGCCGCGCACCCGAGCAGAGCAATGGCCACCACGCACCAGCTGTCCAGAATCCCAGACACACGCCCACTGACCGACACGCACAACGCCGACCTGTTCCGGCTTCCGGTGGGCGGCAGTTGTCCTGGACCGGGCCGCCCTGAGTGAGCCCGACAGCGCCGCAGCCGAAGCGACGGTCCAGGAAGCCAATCTCCACCGGAGATCTGCGGCGGATGGTCCGAGATTTCGTGAGAATTCTCGCCCCTTCCCCGATCAGTCCCGACGCGGTCCCGCCGACACCCCAGCCCACAACGCCGAAGTCGCCCAACGCCATGGCGACGGTTGCGCACCGATCACGCAACAGCAGCCACCGCCACCCCCAGACCGAACCCCCAGCCACCATCCGCCCAGGCCACGGCCCGGAGGGTGACAGGAAGGTTCCCATGCTACGAAAACGCGGCGGCCGAACCGCACGAATCCGCCGCTGTCCAGCAGCGCGAGCGACTCGGAGCGATCCGCCCCACAGGGTCTTAACTCCATAACCGTCGGGAGCTCGCTGGGATCCCCAAGAGGCCGTAGATCGAGACCGCGTGCAGCTTCGGCACTCTGGCGCGACTGGCCGAGGCGTTGGATGCGCCAGTGTGCGCAGGGCTGACACCGAGCCAGTCGTCACCTACAACACTCTGAGTTCTGATTCACCGCTGGTCGGCTTGAGGGCGTCCCGACTCGATCATCCAGGACGAGACGGTGCGCACGGCACCACCGGGATCGCTGGTGTCAGCGGCGAGGAAGTCGGTGCGCCACTGGGAGGCATTGATCGTGCAGAGCGTGTATCCGCTGTTCTCGTCGTAGAAGCGGACTTGCGGGTTCTCCGGCAGCGACGGCTTGGTCAGGTGCGAGGTGGAAGCGGCAGACGAGCTGATGCCGGTGGTGAGGAATTCAGTCAGCACCGGCAGGCCGTCGAGGTTCCGGTCCGCTGGAACGTTGTTCACCCACGCGGTATGCCAGTCAGCTGAGAGAAACACCGGATTTCGCGCCCGTGTCTCGGCGAGATCGTCCAACAGCCGCTGCCGAGCCGCTGGATAGCCATTCCACGAGGCGTAATACACGTCCCGGCCCGCACCAGCTGCGAGGTCGTACGGCGTGAAAAGCCCTGCTTGCACGATCGGGTTCCATGCCGTGTCGGTGCTGCTCAAGCTCCGGCGCAGCCACTGCTCCTGGCTCGCGCCGAGCATCGACCGCGCGGGGTCGTGAACTTGCTGGTCATCGCGGAATTGCTGGGTGTCGAGCAGGTGCAGCCGGGCGAGTGCGCCGAAGTCGATGTTGTGGTGGATGCGCATGCTCGGCCCGTTGGGATGGGCAACCGCGGACATCGGGAGGTGTTCGTAAAACGCCTGGTAGGCGGCGGAACGACGATCGGACGGGGTTTGTTCGCCGTCCTCGGCTGCTTCGTCGCTGTTGGGTATCACCAGCCACGGCGCGGACGCGTGGGCGTCCTGCAGGTGCGGGTCGAGCCGGTACAGGGCGTGACGCAAGCGGTAGGACTGCAGATCCGTCGCGTCCGCACGCAGATGGGAGGGGATCTCGGCCAACCGAGGTCGAGCTCCGGTGGTGTAGACGTTCTCGTAGATGTAGTCGCCGACGTGGACAACGAGGTCGAGGTCTCGGACGGCCATGTCCCGGTAAGCGGTGTAGTAGCCGTCCTCGAATCGCTGGCAGGACGCGACTGCCATTCGCAACGTGGACACCCTCGCATCCTCTGCTGGCAGGGTCCTGGTGCGGCCGATCCGGCTCGTCGCCCTGCCGCAGTGAAACCGGTAGAAGTACCAGCGTCCTGGTGCCAACCCGGCAACGTCCACATGCACGCTGTGCGCGGCCTCGGGGAATGCGACTGCAGTGCCTTGCTGCACTACCTTGCAGAACCGTTCGTCCTCGGCAATCTGCCACTGCACCGGCAGAGCACGCGGGGCGAGACCACCGTCGATCTCCAGTGGCGACGGTGCCAACCGGGTCCACAGCGTGACTCGCGTCGGAGTCGGCGCACCGGACGCGACGCCGAGCGTGAACGGATAGCGATCCCACTCCCCGATGGCGACGCCGGTGCCGAAGTAGAGGCCCGCAGCGGCACCGAGCCCGCCCCCAAGCACACCGCGCCGCCCGATTCGGATCACAACACCGACCCTCCCCACACCTCACACCGCGAGCAGAAAACCAGCCGGACATGAACGGCCGACACGCCCGCCATGAACACCACGCTGCCGACCGATGCAGCATGGGAACCTTCCTGTCAGTTTTGACAGGAAGGTTCCCATGCTCCTGGTCGAACTCGCCCGGCGAGCGGCGTCCAGCCATCAGGACCATCCACTGTGGTTGCCTTCGTGATGCCGCTGATGATGTCGACCGCACGGCGCTGGTCGAGCTCGGCGGAGCGACAACGTCAGCCGCGATGGTCTGCCCCATAGCCGTATCCGGCAATGCCGTGGAGCTGCGCGGCCCGAATAAGGGCCAAGTACCCCGCCCGATTGGCAGTCGGAGAGGTCCCGGTCAGCGGGTAGGCCGGGAAGTTCCGCCGGTGAACGGTTCGACTTCGTAGAAGTCGTTGATGTGACGTCGGACGAGGTCGACCGCCCGTGATGCGTCGCGCTCCTCGATAGCCCGCACGATTTCTCGATGTTCGGCGCGCACCGTCTTCGCGGTCTCCTGCCAGTCGGCCAGCCGCTCGTACGCGTCGATCATCCGCCGTTGAATGGCGGTGCGCAGGGAACTCATCAAGTAGGAAGCCAGCGAATTGCCGGTGGACTCCGCGACACGCACGTGGAATTCGGTGTCGAGCCGGTTGAAGTCGCGGGCGGTGAGCTCCATCGCGTCCATCTGGTCCAGGATGCCCCGCAATGCCTTGTGATCTTCGACGGTGGCGTTGCGCGCGGCATCTGCGACCGCCCACTCCTCCAACATCAGCCGGGTGCGGAGCACATCGGTGTCGCTGAAATGCCCGAGCGCCAACTGCATCTTCAGCAGGATCGTGAAGCCCCCGCCGGGACGGCCGACGAACACTGTCCCGCCATCGGGCCCCCGACCCGGCCGAACGTCGACGATGCCGAGGGCTTCCAGCACCCGCAGCGACTCGCGCAGCGATGGGCGGCTGACACCGAGGAGTTGGGAGAGTTCGCGTTCGCTGGGCAGCCGGTCGCCCGGTGCGAGCAGTCCATCGAGCATCCGCTGCTCGATCTGCGCCATGACCTGCTCATAGGTGCGAACTTTGCGCACCGGCTCCCATGAGCTCTGACTTGCGGAACTCACGCCTCTCCTCGAATTCCAGCGGTGGCGTCGGAGACCGCGTCACCTTGCGGGCGCTGCCCGATGTCAGCCGCGCATTGTTTGCTCCAACTCCCGCCGCAGTTGCACCGCCAGCACCGAATCGTCGACTTCGACATCGGTCCAGCGAAGCACGCCGCCTTCGGGAACGTCATTGCACAGTTTGAACCCACGCGCCAATCCCATGGGCAGCGCATTCAACTCCAGCGACGCCGCGGCTGGAGCAAGCTTGCCGTAGACCATGTAGCCGCCCTCGCCGTCGAGGATTTCCCCGGCCTTGAGCTGGCGTTTGGCCACCGAGATCACGTCACCTCGGAAGCCGGTCGGGCATCCGGTCGCCTCTCCGCGCACTGCCGCCGAAACGACGCTGACACCGAGTTCGAGGCCGATCATGTGGTACGGCCGGTAAAGCGAGCCGTAACGGCCGGTCTCGTCGGTGCGCACGCCGTACTCGGCAAAGCATTGGACCGCGTAGTCAGTGCGTGCCTCGAAGGTGACGTAGACGCCCCAACGCAGATCCCGCACCACTTCGGCGCCGTCGCGGTGCACGCTGGACGCGATTTCCACGGTGCCACGGCGGGTCAACCGGCCGCCGATCTCGGTCGGCCGGAACACAGTCGACAGGTCGTCGATGCCACATGGTGGGAAGAACAATCCTTCGTCCTGCGGGTGCAGCCCGGTGCCGTTTGCCACGGCTGCCATTTCGATCGCCGACTTCGTCCCGTCCAGGAAAGAGTTGAACATCTTCGGGTTGAAGTCCCCGCGGTCCAGCTGTTCCTGCGTGAAACCGTAGTGGTCCCACACCGTGTCCGGGGTGGATGCGTGGTATTCCGGCAGGTACTTCGTGCCCTTGCCCGCGGCCACCACGTCGAAGCCCACGGTGCGCGCCCAATCGACGAGTTCGCAGATCAGTGCTGGCTGGTCGCCGTAAGCCATCGAGTAGACCACGCCAGCCTTCCGGGCCCGTTCGGCCAACAACGGCCCCACCATGCAGTCGGCCTCGACGTTGACCATCACGATGTGCCGACCGGCCTCGATCGCCCGAACCGCGTGATGGGTGCCAGCCACGGGGTCACCGGTGATCTCCACGACCACGTCCAGTCCAGGGGCACCTATCAGCGCATCGGCACTGTCCGTGATGTGCGTTCCGCCGCTGCGCAGCGCCTCGTCGAAACTGGCGGCCACGTAGCGCTCGGCGGGCCAACCGGTGCGATCCAACGCAGCCCGCGCCCGCTCGGGCGACAGGTCGGCCACGCCGACGACGTGCACACCTTCGGTGCTGAGTACCTGGGTGAGGAACATCGAGGCAAACTTCCCCGCCCCGATCACTCCGACCCTGACCGGCCCGACACGCCGAGCACGTTCACCCAACAAAGTGTGGAGGTTCATCGAACTCCTCACCGGCCATACGGTCTGACCAAAACGAAAGCCGAAACTAACCCGACCCCCACACCCCGTCAACCCGCCGCCGAGCTTCGCAGCATGGGAACCTTCCTGTCACCCTTGGCCGCCTATGGCAGCGAGGTCCCTTCATCGCATCCGCTGTTGAGCAGCAATCACGGGCGCCTGAAATATGCGAACGTGCGAATGCGGACTTATTCTCCGGGCATCTCCCAAAGCACCAGGAGTGATCGACATGGCAACCGCGCATCAACAACACGCCGGCCACAACCACACCCACGGCCCAACTTGTGGACACGCAGCAATCCCGCACGAAGATCACGTCGACTACGTCCACGACGGGCATCTACACCGAGAACACGAAGACCACTACGACGAGTGCGAAGCCAGCGAACACGTCGAACACCCTCAGCACGACCACGTCCACGGTGAAAACTGCGGCCACGTAGCGATCCCGCACGGCGACCACGTCGACTACTTGCACGACGAACACCGCCACGCGTACCACGATGGGCATTACGACGAGCACTGATAGAACCGTCTAAGTCCACGCCTGGGCGCTCGACTCGACCGCGCCGGGAACACCTGTTTGATCCGCACGAGAACTCCCGCCGCAACCAGACAACTCCGCTTCAACGAGGGCACCGTTCGCCAACTAATTGAAAATGATTATCATTGCGTCACTGGCACAGGTTTCAGCCGCCTCGGACCGGCAGCAAGGGAACCTTCCTGTCACTCCGAAACGTCACGTACCACCGAATCGACCGGAAAGGACACAATGCAGCACAACCTGGAACACCGCATCGGCGACTACGTCGTCCGCGCTGCCCGACCAGCCGACGTCGAGGGCGCACGGAGGGTCATGCTCGACACCTTCTACAAGGAGTTCGGACACGGCTACGACCCGAGATGGCACGCGGACGTGATCGACATCGAGGACGCCTACCTGCACCATCCCCGGCACGCCCTCTTCGTCGCGGTCCGCGACGAAGAGGTGGCAGCCACAACCGCGGTGCGGGCAAACGGCCCCAGCAGCCCGCCGCATCCACAGTGGATCACCGACCGGTACCCGAGCGGCGAGACCGCCCAACTGTTCCGGGTGTATGTCGACCGCGCCCATCGCCGACACGGACTCGCGCGTGCCCTCGTCTCCATGGCGTGCGACTTCGTCGCCGCAACCGACGGTTACTCCGCGATCTACCTGCACACCAACCCCGCAGTCGAGGGAGCCGAACCCTTCTGGCGCGCGGTGGCAAAGCAGATCCACGACGCACGCGAGGATCCGCAGTACAGCCCGTCGATCCACTTCGAAATCCCGATCCCACACTGAGCCGAAGCCGAACGCAGGATCCCGCCAGCGAGCGGAAGGTTCCCTTGCTCTGACAGTCGGCCAACGCCTCCCTCCGACCCCATCTGCGGCACGGCCGAGCGGGGCCGAACGATCGCAGCCTGGGAACCTTCCGGTCCGCGGTGACAGGAACGTTCCCTTCCTCGCCACCGCGGTCGACCTACATTCACAGTTCGCGGGCTTCGGATACCTCCGAGCCTTGGAGAGAATGGGATCACGCTCGTCCGAACAGCTCGAAGCCACGAGTCCAATTCGTGGTTAAGTCCCATTTATTGCTCTCGTCAGCCATGCTTACATATTTATTCCAGACAACTCAACAAGTCGTCTACCTGCGAAAACAAGCCCTTCGGGCAAGATTTCCCGCGAGCAGCAATAGACATTTTCAGGTGGACTTCGCAGGCTTCGTCGAGTCAATATCTATTCGCCCCGAAACGATGACCCAGTGACCGGCGCGGCGTTGTGTGCGACCGGCGTCGACACGGGCGAATAGCAAGGAGACTCGACGTGAATGTGCGCCGCAAGGCCACCGCAGCCGCTGTTCTCGGCGGCTTGTCCGTTGTTGGCACGCTGCTGGCCCCGCAGGCCGCTTTCGCCCACGGCGACATGCAGGCACCAGCTGGTCGCGCCTACACCTGTTTTCTGGAAGGCGCGGAGAGCCCGGACTCCGAGGGCTGCAAGGGAGTTGTCGCCGAGAACGGCACCGCCCCGATCTACGACTGGATGAGCAACCGGATCGGCGACTCCAATGGCCGACACCAAGAGCTGATCCCGGACGGAAAGCTCTGCAGCGCCAACAATCCGACGTACTCCGGGTTCGACTCCCCGGCCACGGCCTGGCCGACTACCCAACTGCAGACCGGCGACGTCAACCTTGAATTCAAGGCAACCGCCAAGCACAAGGGCGGCTTCCAGGTCTTCATCACCAAGGACGGCTGGGATCCGGCGAAGCCGCTCGCGTGGGGTGACCTGGAGAAGATCGCGGATGTCGCCAGCCCGCAGGAGACCGCCGAGGGCTACTCGATCCCCGTGAAGATCCCGGAGGGCAAGACCGGCCAGCACATGCTCTACACGATCTGGCAGCGCACCGACAGCCCGGAGGCGTTCTACTCCTGCTCGGACGTGGTCTTCGATCAGCAGGGCACTGCGCAGACCGGCGCCCTGGAGGCGCAACAACCCGCGACTGCGACGACGACTTCGCACGACCACTCCACCCATGAGGCGACGCAGCCCACCGCTCCGGCACCCGCCGCCGAAGCACCTTCCTTCTGGGACAAGTTGATGAACTGGTTCGCCTGACCGGGACCAACAGCCCCTGGGGGAGCAAGGGAACCTTCCTGTCAAAGGTGACAGGAAGGTTCCCTTGCTTGCGGAGCGGTCAGGAGGAGCCGATGCCGGTGAGGGAGCGGACTTCCATCTCGGCGGTGCGTTCCGGGCTGACGCGGCCGCCGAGCAAGGTTCCGAGGTAGCCGCACAGGAATGAGATCGGGATCGACACGATTCCGGGATTGCTCAGCGGGAACCATGCGAAGTCCACGCCGGGCAGGACCGAGTCCGGTGATCCGGACACCACTGGCGAGAAGATGACGAGCACCAGACACGAACCCAGTCCGCCGTAGATTCCCCACAACGTGCCTCGGGTGTTGAACCTCCGCCAGAACAGCGAGAACAGCAGTGTCGACAGGTTGGCCGACGCGGCGAACGCGAACGCAAGCGCGACCAGGAACGCGATGTTCTGCCCGTTGACGAGGATTCCGCCCAGGATCGAAGCCACTCCGATCACGAGCGCGGTCAGCCGAGCAACCCGAACCTCCGAGATTGGGTCGGTTTTGGCGCGCTTGACGACGTTGGCGTAGAAGTCGTGGGCGAACGACGCGGACGCGGTCAGCGTCAACCCGGAGACGACGGCGAGGATAGTCGCGAACGCGATCGCAGCGACGACACCCAGCAGCACAGTGCCCCCGATGCGGAACGCCAGCAGTGGCGCGGCGGAATTCTCGCCACCCGGAGCTGCGAGGATCGTCTCGGTACCGTTGACGGCCCCTGCCCCGTACCCGATCACGAGCGTGCAGAGGTAGAACACAGCCATCGTGCAGGTTGCCCAGACCACGGAACGTCTGGCCTGGAACGCATTGGGCACGGTGTAGAAACGCATCAGCACGTGCGGCAGCCCGGCAACACCCAGCACCAAGGCCAGCGACAGCGACACGAAGTCCAACTTGGTCAGCTCGTTCTCGCCGTACTTCGCGCCGGGCGCGAAAATCCGATCTCCCAACGGGTTCTTGTCAGCTGCCTGCTGCAGCAGCGAGGTCAGGCTGTAGCCGAACTTGCCCAGCAGGAACACGGTCATCATTGCCGCGCACAGGATGAGCATGGCCGCCTTGATGATCTGCACCCAGGTGGTCCCCTTCATGCCACCGACCAGTACGTAAACGACCATGACCAGGCCCACGACGGCGATCACCAACGCCTGACCGCTGGAACTGCGCACGTCGAGCAGCAGCGCGACCAGACTGCCCGCCCCAGCCATCTGGGCGATCATGTAGACGGCGGAGATCACCAGTGTTGACACCGCCGCTGCGGCGCGGACCGGCCGTTGCCGCATCCGGAAGCTCAGCACGTCGCCCATTGTGAAACGCCCGGTGTTGCGCAGGAGTTCGGCGATCAGCAGCAGGTTGACCAGCCAACCGACGAGGAAGCCGACCGAGTAGAGGAAGCCGTCGTAGCCGTGCACCGCGATGGCCCCGGCGATGCCGAGGAACGACGCCGCCGACAGGAAGTCCCCGGACAGCGCGATGCCGTTTTGCGCCCCGGTGAACCGGCCACCGGCGGCGAAGTAGTCGGGGGCGCTGTCGACGCTGCTCACGCGGTAGACGATGAACAAGGTGATCAGCACGAACACCCCGAAGATGCCCATGTTGAGCACCGGGTTCGCGTCGATCATCGAGGATCCTCCCCCGTCGCGTTCCGGTACAGCGCCAGCACCCGCGGATCGATCTGGCGTGCCGCGTACCGGAGGTACAGGGCGATGATCAGGATCGTGGTGGCGAACTGCCCGATTCCCATGACCAGCCCGATGTTGACCACGCCGACGAGCCGGATGCTCATGAACTCCGGCAGGTACGCGGCGACGGCGACGTAGCCCAGGTACCAGCTGAGGAACACCGCGCTCATCGGAAATACGAAGCGGCGCAGTCTGGTGCGCAGGTCGAGGAATTCCGGACTCCGCGCGATGGCTGTGTAGTCGGGTGGCGGTGCTGGTGATCGCATCGCGGACTTTTCGATCTCGCCGAAGGTGGCCGCCGGTGCGGCCGCGTCATCGGGCGTCCGCGGCGGCTGGGGTGCGTTGGGCATGCGTCCTTCCAAGCAGTCGACAATTGCATCGACGTGGTTTTCGGCCGATGTTTCGGAGTTCCCCCTGGGTTTTCGCCGATCACCTGGGTTCGCATCGATCCGGCGATATCGTTGGTCGCGAATCCAGGCATCGACAAACCGCGCTGCATGCGACGCCAACCGGCTCGGAAGTCTAACCAGCGATCCGGTCCACACCGACCATCGCAGCGACACAGCACACACATTGATGAATTTGCCGATCACGGTATGCGATCAATTCTATGTGCAGAGGCGCCGCTGAACGACCACCAGGTCCGTCGCACGCGTCGTGAAATGTCCTGAAACAACCGAGATTTCAGCTGGTCAGCAAGAAATTCACCCGGCTCACCAGGCGCCTCGCGCAGTCCTCGACCATGCGGTGCGACAGCAGGGCCAATCGTAGCTTCAACATCGATCTATCGGGCGACAAAAGCACAACTCAAATTCAGCGCAATGAACACATTCAGTGTCCAAGGCTTCAGCCATCCAGCACCAACCCCGCGAAAATGATCTACCCGCCAGCCGAATTCGCTGGTCAGCAAACCAAATTCGAGAACAGAAGGAGATCGTTCAGCGCACGATAGGGTTCTGCCACCGACAACCGGCGACAACTCATCCGGTACGGCCGCGATCACCCCCGACATCGCAGGCTCCGGATGCCGGTATCAACGACCGCACCGGCCACCAGCAACACACCTGGCCAGGCAGCGCCGCCAGCCATGCAAGACCTGCCGCGCACACCACAGACGGGCCCAGCCTGCCCACCACACGAACGCGCAGTTGGCGATGAAGTCCGACCGCGCGGGAAAGGACTGCGTCGTGAGCAGCGGACTCGAACGCACACCCGCGAAGAGAACTTGGGTGTCCGCGTGGTCGCGCGCCATGTCGAAGATCACCGGGCGGATCATCAATTGGCGCCACTGGAGACTACCGGTCAAGATCACCGCAGTTGTACTCGTTCCGGTGATTTTCACCCTCGTGCTCGGTGTTCTGCAGATCAGCGGCCAGACCCGACAAGCCAACGAATACGCCAACATCGGCCGGGTGGTCACCGCTGGCAGCGCGGTGCGCTTGGCCATCGACCGCCTGCAGCGGGAACGCAGCCAGGCCGCCGAGTTCCTGGTGCGCGGGCCGATAGCCGCACCGGAAGTGCAGGAGCGCTTCACCGCATCGGACCGCGCCCTCGAAGACATCCAGCGCCTGCTGCGGGCCGCCCCGGACAGCGAGTCGGTCAGGTTCGCCCGGCAGGAAACCGATCGGCAGCTCACCGAACTCGCTCCGCTGCGCAAACAAGTCCTGGGCACCCACACGGATCCGGGGGTGGCGATCAACTCCTACACCGAGCTCATCGGTGTCCTGCTGGCGCTCGACCGCACCCTGATCAGCCAAATCTCGTCGTCGCAACTGGTTTCCACCGCGACCACCGCGCACGAACTGGCCCAGATCAGCGAAGAGGTGCAACTCCAGCAGGCGTTGGTGCTCGTCGGGTTGACCCGCGGCAGCTTCACCACCGACAACCTCGCTCGGCTCGCGTCCAGTGAATCCCGCCGCACGGCAGCTGTCCAGGAGTTCCGCGCCGCCGCCACACCGCAACAGCGGCTGCGCTACGACCAGCTCTACGCCAAACCCGAGGTCCCGGCGAGGGAGACCTCGGTCCAGCTGGCGATGGCCGAACGCGACAGCGGCACATCGCGGATCTCTCCGCTGCTGGTGTCATCGGCAACCTGGAAGGACCAGTCGCGAATATCCCTTGAAGCGTTGAACGCGCTCCAGGCTCGGCTCGACAGCGACCTGCACAACACCGCCTTCACCTTGCAAGACACCGCCAGCAACATGGCCGGGCTGGAGTCGGTGATCCTGCTGTCCGCGCTGCTCATCGCGGGGGCAATCGTCGTAGTGGTCGCCAGACAACTGCTCGGGTCACTCGACGTGCTGCGACGCAGCGCACTGGATACCGCGAACTACCAGCTGCCCCAAGCGGTCGCCAACATCCGTGCCGGTCACAACACGCTGGCACCCGTCCAACCGGTTCCGGTGAACACCATCGATGAGATCGGCGAAGTTGCGCGGGCCTTCGACGACGTGCACGCCCAGGCCGTCAACCTCGCCACCGAACAGGCCGAACTGCGCCGCAGTTACAGCGACTCGTTCGTCAACGTGTCGCGGCGCAGCCAGAGCTTGCTGGAGCGGCAGCTCCGACTGTTCGATCAGCTCGAACGCGACGAGGAAGACCCCGACCAGTTGGCGACGCTGTTCCAGCTGGACCACCTGGCGACCCGGATGCGCCGCAACAACGAGAACCTCATGGTGCTCTCGGGGACGGACCCCGCCCGGCGGTTCACCCAGCCGACCTCGCCCGGCGATCTGATCCGAGCCGCGGTGTCGGAGATCGAGCACTACCCGCGGGTGATCGTCCAGCCGCTACCGAACGCCAAAATCGTCGGATATGCGGCCAGCGACCTGGTGCGGCTGCTGGCCGAACTGCTGGACAACGCCGCGAACTTCTCCGCGCCAGATACCCAGGTCGCAGTTTCCGGGCAACTGCGCAGCGACGGATCGCTGGGTCTCGACATCGTCGATCGCGGTATCGGCATGACCGATGCCGAACTCGCCGCGGTGAACCAACGGCTGACCAGCGATGAAGAGATCAAGCTGTCCACGTCTCGACGCATGGGCCTGTTCGTCGTCGGTCAGCTCGCCACCCGGCACGGCATCCGGGTCGAACTGCGTCCCGGACCCGATGAGGTCGGCGTGCACGTCGCAGTGAGCGTGGCACCGGAGCTGATGCTGGACGCGGCGGGCCCAGCACCGGACGACATGGTGCCCGACGATCGCGACGAGGACACGCTCGTCGAGGAGTTCGACTGGGAGGCAGCCGAACAGGATGCGGCCAGCCAACACCACTTGGTGAACAACGGCTCCCACCTGCTCCAGCCACCAGCCGAAGGCGCCCAACCTCAGCAGCCACCGAGCGACCTGTCCGACACCGACGAGATCATCCCCGCCTTCTCGGACCCCGCGCACCACAACGACGCCCCGGCCACCACACCGATCTTCGACGACCTCGCCTCCGCGTGGTTCCAGGCAGCACCGCCCGCCCCCTGGCTGCAAGCCCGGCCCACCCCCACCACCCACTCACCCAATCCCCCGGCAGACGTTGCGAGCAAGGGAACCTTCCTGTCACCGATGACAGGAAGGTTCCCTTCCACACAGCCAACACCGAACGGACACAGCCAGAAGACGTGGATATTCGCCAATGACCAGGCTTGGCGCCGGGCCGAGGAGGTTGCCGGCGCCGAACCCGCCGACTACACCTCGGCTGGACTTCCCTTGCGTGTTCCGCAGGCGAATTTGGTGGCAGGCAGTGCCGAAGTTGAAAAAGCCGAGCGCTCCCGCCTACCCCGCGATCCGCAGCTGGTTCGTGGCCGGTTGGCCAGTTTCCAGGCCGGTGTCCGACGTGGCCGCCACCGCCAGCAGGCGGCGCTCGGCAGCTCCACCGCACCAACCGGGGTGTCGCAAGTGGACTGGAACTCGCGTGCCAACAGCCACGCCGAAGCGCCGGGGACCACGTCCGTCGACTACACCTCGGCCGGGCTGCCCAGGCGATCCCCAAGAGCACAACTGGTACCGGGACCGGCCACCGAGTCGGTGGCGAAACCGCCTCGCGACGCAGATCTGATGCGCGGCCGACTAGCGAGCTTCCAACGCGGCGTCCGCGAAGGCAAGCACAGTCTCCGCGCCCCGCAGCACTCGGCCGATGAACGCCGGTGACAACCCGAATCAGTGAGGACAGGAGGCGCCGATGAACGCCCACAATTCCCAACCGAGCCAGTTCGGCTGGCTGGTCACGGACTTCACCGAACGAGTTCCTGGCGTGGCCCACGCAGTGGTCGTGTCCGCCGATGGCTTGCTGCTGACCAAGTCAGCGAAACTGCCGACCGACCGGGCCGACCAACTAGCAGCCGTGGCATCTGGGCTGCTCAGCCTCACCCAAGGCGCGGCACGGTGCTTCGAGGCAGGGGCCGTGACGGAGACCGTGGTCGAAATGGAGCGCGGCCTGATGCTGCAGATGGCGATCAGCGACGGTTCGTGCCTGACCGTGCTGGCCGCACCGCACTGCGACATGGGGCTGATCGCCTACGAGATGGCCCTGCTCGTAGAACGGGTCGGCCAGATCCTGACCCCGGAACTGCGCTCTCAACTACAGGGGACGAATCGTGTTATGACCAGTCAGTCGGTGTGAGGAAGGGATGAGCACAGGTCCGGACTCGTCCGGGCGGCACCGCTGGGGCGACCACAAGTCACCCGAAGCGGACGCCGGGGCCGAGTTCTCCAACGGGTTCGCCCTCGACAGCGGCCGTCGCGGCCGCGGTAGGAGGACGTGCGACGAGTCCGAACCACAGAGCTCGGCACGGCCCGCGCCTGAACCGAAATGGCCCTCCTCCGAAGCGGAGCCCCCGGCCCCCACACTGTTGCCCGAGGAATCACATCATCGGGAAGAAGCCACCGCCTGCTACATCCGACCGTATGCCTGGACCGGTGGCCGCACTCGGTCGAACCACCGGCTGGAACTGGAAACCCTGGTGTCCACCAGTGAGTCGTGCCAAGGCGGAAGGCTGCAGCGGCTCGAACACCACCACATCGCGGATCTGTGTCGGCATCCGCGTTCGGTGGCCGAGATCGGTGCGTTGCTCAGCGTTCCGCTCGGGGTGACGAAAGTCCTGATCAGTGACATGGCCGACCTCGGGCTGATCATCGTGCACCGAACAGTCAGCGAGAACGGCAGCAAGTCGCACTTGTTGTTGATGGAGAGGATTTTGAGTGGGCTTCGTCGGCTCTGAATCTTCCGCGGGGGTCTCGTTGAGCAGCGCGCAACCCGCAGACACCAACTTGACTCGATAACTGAGGTGGGCAGACATGACATCGGAAACGCGATCTCGACCTATGCACACCACCAAGCCGCCAACCACGACGTCGGCGAAGATCGTCGTCGCGGGTGGCTTCGGGGTCGGGAAGACGACATTCGTCGGCTCGGTGTCGGAAATCGTGCCGCTGACCACCGAAGCAGTCATGACCGACGCCAGCAAGGGCATCGACGACCTGCACGCCACACCGGGCAAGAACATGACAACGGTGGCCATGGATTTCGGCCGGTTATCCCTGGATTCCGACCTGATCCTGTACCTGTTCGGCACACCCGGCCAGCAGCGGTTCTGGTTCATGTGGGACGACCTGGTCCGCGGCGCGATCGGCGCCGTGGTGCTGGTGGACACCCGGCGCCTCGCGGACAGCTTCCCGGCCATCGACTACTTCGAGGACCGGCAACTCCCCTACATCGTGGGGCTCAACTGCTTCAACGGAACGCTGCATCATCGCATCGAGGCGGTCCGCGACGCCCTCGCAATCCCGGCTGACGTTCCGATCATCACCTGCGACGCCCGGAACCGGGAATCCACCAAGCACGCGTTGATCAAGCTGGCCGAATACGCCATGCAGTGCTGGATGCAGCGCTCCGCGTAGCGGGAATGCAGCAAGGGAACCTTTCTGTCGTCGCCCGGCAGAAAAGTTCCCTTCCACACACCTACCCGTCGCTTGGCAGCTGACCGTTGGGCCACATGAAGGGACTCTGTTCTTGAGTACCTGGGTCTTCGGCTGTCTCGGCGGCCTTGTCCTGTTGGCTGCCCAGGGTCACCTCGACCTGTCGTTGGTTTCCGCCCTGCGGGTCCGCGACGGTGAGGGAGATCTTCGATCCGGGCGCATTGGCGTTGATCTTGGCGATCAGATCAGCGAAACTGCTGACGGTCTGGGACCCGACCTTGACGATGGTTTCCCCTGTCTTGAGTCCGGCCTGTTCAGCGGCTGAACCTGCAACGACCGAGCTGATAGTCGCGCCTCCGGACTGGCCGTCCGTGCCGAACACACCGAGCTGGGGCTTTGTCGCCACGCCGCTCTTGATGAGTTCGTTCGCGACCCTGCTAGCTGTGTCGATCGGGATCGAGAATCCCAACCCGATGTTTCCCGAGGTGCTGCTCTTGGACAGGATGCTGGAGTTGATTCCGACCACCTGGCCGTCCAGGTTGACCAGTGGCCCACCGGAGTTCCCGGAGTTGATCGAAGCGTCGGTCTGAATCCCGTTGTAGATGACGGATTGGCCGCTGTCGTCTTGCGGTTCGACAGTTCGGTTGAGGGCGCTGATGATGCCTGACGTCACGGTTCCTTCCAACCCCAGCGGCGAGCCGATGGCGACCACGGGCTGCCCGACCGTCAGATCCGCGGACTTGCCGAGCTCCGCTGGGGTGAGACCGTCAGCACCGTTGAGCTTGATGACTGCCAGGTCGTACGAAGGTGAGGTGCCCACAACGGTTGCGGTCTTCTTCGTCCCATCGGCCAACGTAACGCTGATCTCGCCACCCGATCCGACCACGTGGTTGTTGGTCAACACGTATCCATCCGGAGTCAACACCACGCCGGTTCCCTCCGTCCCACTCCTGCCGGATCGAACGGAAATGTCCACTGTGCTCGATGACGCCTTGCTGGCTGCGTACTGCACGGTGCCGGTCTGTGCATTGACCTGAGTACCAGTAACTGGATCATGCTGCGAAATCACCGGACCACCGCCGCTATCGGCGAGCAACATCCCGCCGCCAACGCCGACACCGCCCCCGATCAGGCCAGCGACGAGAGCGACCGCGATCATGCCCTTCCAGGGCCGACGTTCAGTGGTTCGCGGGTTACCTGGATCAACGCCTGAGCCACTCGGTGGCGGCCCAGGCACGGGACCAACGGATCCGGCAGGCACGGTGTCCTGCCCCAGAGTGCGCTTCTCGCTGTCTCTGTTCTCCGGCGATTCACCGGCTCCAGTTGCTGTCATGACATCAACAGTGCCTCGCCGAGCTGAGAACTACCTTGGCGCTTCCTGTGACTTCATCGAAACCACGCGGCGATGAGCTCCGGCAGTTGTCGGCAAGGGAACCTTCCTATCACCGGGCGGCAGAAAGGTTCCCATGCTCGTGCGCTAGTGGTTGGCGGGCGAAAATGGGGTGCCCGACACACTTCCAGAACTGGATAAATCAGCGAAGCTGTGGGCGCCGCATGCCGGATAGTGCTGAACATGCTTACAACGATCAACGCAGTCTCAGTCACACCGGACGTCGACCGACGGGTTCTTCGCGTCGTCGAATTGGAGAAGCTCGGAATCTCGCAGTCCAAGTCGTATCGGCGTGCCCGTCCCGGCGGGCCTTGGACGCGCCTGGCACCGGGCGTCCTGCTCATCGCACCCGGACCACCAACGATTGAAGATCGCATCAACGCGGCGCTGCTGCGCGCCGGACCTGGTGCCATGATCACCGGTCTCCACGCGGCACGCCTGCACGGGCTTGAAACTCCACCGGAAGATGCGGATATCCACGTACTGATCCCACACAGCCGCAAGATCCAGAGCTACCCCGGAACATACTTCGAACGCACCACCCGGCTGCCAAAACCCGTCTACGTCAACGGTATTCCGCTCGCACCGCCGGTGCGGGCGGTCATGGACGGTGCTCGCAGCTGGCGGAGGTGGGCATTCACGGAAAGGTTGTTGTTCGAGGCGATTGAGCGAGAAACCCTCTGCAGGCTGGAAGAGCTGATCAACGAGATGGAACTCGGCAGCCGAAGGGGCACAGCGGTGCCGCGCGCCATTCTGCGCTCGTTCAAGGGCAGCCTCAACCCGCCACGGGCGTCTCCAGCACGCGATGCACCACCACCAGCTTGCACTGTGCGCAACGCGGCTTGAAAGATCCGCAGTGTTGCGCCGAGGGCTGGTGCTCAACTGATTTACCAGGCAGCATGCCAGGGCATCGACCGCTGTCGTGGGAGGTGCTGTGGCGAGCGCTGGACAACCACCAACTCTGGTCACCGCCAGCCGGATCATCACGATGGCCGACCAGCCGTACGTTTACGCAGCTCGGCCTGCTCTGGCGATCCAAGGCGAGCGGGTTGTCGGTGTCGGCGACCTCGGTGACCTGCGCCGCCGCATGCCCGATGCCAGCTTGATCGACTTCGGGGAAGCCTCAATCGCCCCTGGGTTCAACGACGCACATCAGCATCCAACGATGACTGCGGCGAACCAACGGGGCGTCGATTTGTCAGCGGCGGGCTCCCGCACTGTCCTGCTGGATGAGCTCCGGAGCCGTGCGTGCGACACGCCGAGCGGAGAGTGGGTGCTCGGGACTCGCTACGACCACGGGAAGTCGACCGGCGGTACGCCGCTGTCGCGTACGGATCTGGATGAAGTCACCGAAACCCACCCCGTGCTGCTGATCAATATCGGAGCGCATTGGGGTGTGCTGAACTCTGCGGGTCTCGCCGCTGCTGGTCTGTCCGATGACAGCGTGCCGCCACCTGGTGGTGAGCTCAGCAGGGATGCCGCGGGCCACCTCACCGGTGTGGTCCACGAGCAAGCGCTGTTCGATCTGGCGTATCCGTCGCTCGCCCGTGGCCGCCCTGTGTTGCCCGTGCAAGACACCGAAACCGCCTTGGTGCAGCTGAGGAGGAGCCTTCGTGCGCTGAATGCCGCTGGTATCACCAGCGTCGGAGATGCGATGGTCGGCCCCACCGAGTTGGCGTTGCTGCAAGAGGCACGCCAACGGGGCGAGCTGACTGCGCGGGTCAACGCTCTGCTCACCTTTCGGCATTTCGACGCCTTCCTCGCCGCAGGTCTGCGTACTGGGTTCGGCGACCACTGGCTGCGGGTTGGAGGTGTGAAGGCATTCGCGGACGGTGCTGTCGCCGGTGGCACCTGCCTGGTCGAGGAACCTTTCGAAGGCACCGATGATCACGGCATTCAAACGCTGAGCACCGACGAGCTCAACGAACTGGCGCTTCGCGTGCACGCGGCCGGTAGTCGACTTGCCATCCACGCCAACGGCGACCGGGCGATCAAGCTCGTGCTCACCGCTCTCGAACAAGCGAGGGCAGCACATCCGGTGATAACCACCGCGCATCGGCTCGAACACTGCAGCCTGGTGGACGCGGAAATCCTGGCACGCATGAAAAACCTCGGCGCCGTCGCCGTCCCTTTCGGCAGCTATGTCGCATTCCATGGAGACAAGCTCGTCGACTACTACGGTGTGGAGCGTCTGGAACGGATGTTCGCGCACCGCAGCTTCTTGGAGGCGGGTGTGCCAGTGGCCGGATCGAGCGACTTCCCGTGTGGCCCATTCGAACCACTGCTCGGACTTGCCAGCTGCGTGACCCGCGTCTCATCGATCGGGCGAACTGCCGGACAGATCCTTGGACCGTCACAACGCATCAGCGCGCAAGAGGCACTCGCGATCTACACCACCGGGTCGGCATATGCGGCTGGCGAGGCCGCAGTAAAAGGCCGACTCGTGACGGGCAACCTGGCGGACTTCGTAGTGCTGTCCGACGATCCACTCGCAATCGACCCCAGACACCTGCCAGAAATCCACGTTCACCAAACCTGGGTAGGCGGAAGACCGGTGTGGCGCGACGAGGACCCGCCGTGATCCTCCACACGGCGACCAGAGCCGCGAAGTTGCCGGAGCCAGCGCTAAAGCCAGCGTCGAAGCTGACGCGGAAGCGCCGAGCCACGGCCTGACTGGAAAGAGCATGGGAACCTTCCTGTCACATGCACGCCATAGGTTCCCAGCTGAGTCGGATGCAACGGGTCCGGAGGGGTACGTGCTCAAGAAACGAAAATCGCTGTGGTGGCTGTTGGGGCCGGTCGTGCTTTATGTGCTGGCACTCCCGCTGTACAACAGGATCGAACCGGTTGTCCTGGGCCTGCCGTTCTTCATGTTCTGGACGCTGCTGGCAACCGTGCTGACCCCAGGGTGCATTTGGCTCGCAGCCCGCAAGGATCCACTGTGGCGCGCCGATCGAGATCGCGGAAGAGGTGACGGCGAGTGAGCACCAACGCCACGATATCGGTCGGAATTTTCGCTGCCTTCATGTTCGGCGCGGTCGCATTGGGCCTGCTTTCCCTGCGGGGGCGGGACCGTACGAATCTCACCGAATGGTCGATCGGGGGGCGCAGCCTCGGCGTCGTGCTGATCTTCGTGCTCATGGCGGGCGAGACCTACACGAGCTTCAGCTACCTCGGCGCGGCTGGTTGGTCCTACAACTACGGAATGCCGGTGTTCTATCTCCTGGCATATCTGGCGATCGGGTTCGCCGTGGGCTACGTAGTCGGACCGATCCTGTGGCACTACGCCCACCGCAACAACCTGCACAACATCACTGACATCACCGCATACCGGTTCGACTCCCCGTGGTTCGGCGCGGCGGTGGCGATACTCACGACGGTGTTTCTGCTCCCTTACATCCAGCTTCAGATCACCGGCATGGGTGTGGTCGTTTCCACGATCAGTTACGGCACGATCGGCTTGGGTACGGGGTATTTCATCGCATTCGTGGTGACCGAGGCGTTCATCATCTTTTCAGGGCTGCGCGGCAGTGCCTGGGTGTCCATCCTCAAGGACAGCCTGGTGATCGTCACCCTGTTGATCGTCTTCGTCTACGTGCCCGTGCACTACTTCGGCGGGCTCGGGCCCATGTTGGATCGGCTCGTCGCAGAACGCCCGGAGTGGCTCGTGCTGCCAGGGCACGGTGACGAATCCCTCGGCATGCTGTGGTTCGCCACGACGGGCTTGCTCAACGGCGTTGTTTACACGATCTTTCCGACCACTGTGGCCGGTTACCTGGGTGCGAAGAGTCCGGGCGTGCTGCGACGCAACGCGATCATCATGCCCTTCTACCAGGTGTTGTTGTTCGTTCCTATCCTGCTGGGCTTGGCGGCCGTGTTCGTGGTCCCCGGACTTCGTGATTCGAACCTGGCCATGTTCGAGCTCGTGGTGGACTCGATGCCAGCGTGGCTCGTTGGCCTCGTCGGGGTTGCCGGAGCGTTGTCATCGATCGTCCCGATGGCGGTCTTCATGCTCGTGATCGGCACGATGTGGGGTCGGTCAGTCCTGGGCGTACATCCCCGAACTGCACCACGGCAGAAGCAACTGTCCCAACTGGTCACCTTCCTCGTCGGACTGGTGGCGTTGCTGTTCACGTTCATTTCACCAAGCACCCTGGTGCAACTGTCAGTGCTCTCGTACCAAGGGCTGGCACAACTTCTGCCAGTGGTTTTGATCAGCTTGTTGTGGAAGCGCATGTCGACCGCTGGTGCCGCAGCCGGACTCGCGTCAGGGGTGGTTGTTGTCGCGCTGCTCGTCGCCACCGGCAACGACCCGTGGCTAGGGATCAACGCTGGCTTGCTCGGGCTCGCGGTCAACATCCTCGTCAACGTTGCGGTGACCGTGGCGCGCCCAGCCACGGCGCCGCCCGAACGACTCGCCGTCGACGAACTAGCTGAGCCAACACCAGTCCCGAACTGATCCTGGTCGGGAGCAAGGGAACCTTCCTGTCAGAGCGTGACTGAAAGGTTCCCTTGCTCCCAGCCTGGTCACTGTGCGCTGGGCGCTGATTCCGAGACCCCGAATCGGCCGTCTGCGATCGGATGGCCGCCGATGTCAACAGGTCCGACCGGTACGGGCTTGGCCGTGGGGTGCCAGCGCTTGGCGATCTCCCAGGCAGCATTGATCAAGGCGCTGGCGTGGGCGAACGAATACGGCGAGAGGCCAATCACCGACGGGGCAGGCAAAACGTAGAGTTCGCAACGCGTCGCATTCAACTGCATGTCCAGTCGCGCGGCGGATACCATCGCCGCGCCCAGCGCCGCTCCGTTCACGCCTCCGACCGACCTCGGTGGTGTTTTCGGCGGTGGCCAGGTCGCGATCGAGCCGATCCCGCGTCTGGGGTCGTTGAATTCAAAGGGCTCGGTGCCGCCGCAAGGCAGCACGAAAACACGTTCCGCACCCTGCTCGACAGCGCGACTGATCGGCATGAACGCCGCCGGACCACCGTCCACCAGCCATCGGTCCCCGACCTGTACCGGCGGGAACATGCCGGGAATCGAGCAGGACGCCACCAATGGCGGAAGCGCGGGGCCGCTCTCGAAATACACGGGCTCACCGGTGTCGATATCGGTTGCGGTCACGGTCACCGGTACCTGAGCGTCCTCCAACCGGCGAAACGGCAGGTTGTTGTGCAGCCAGCGGGCCAGTCCGTGGTTGCTCATCACGTGGTTGGACAACCCGAGTTTCCCGGCGAGTATCCGTGTCGGCTGAATCGGGAAGACGTCCGTGCGCCGCATCGACGCCCAAATTTCGCGAAGTTTTGCCGCGCCAGTCGGTGTGGGATCGCCAGCGAGCCACGCAGCGTTGAGTGAGCCAGCAGAGGTCCCGATGAGCAAGTCGGGTTCGACACCAACCTCGAACAACGCCGTAACCAGGCCAGCCTGAATTGCCCCGAAAGTGGAGCCACCCGGCAAGACCCACGCCGTGCGCATCGGCAATGTCCTTTCTACTCGCGTCCTCCACCGAGGCTAGCGGCGAGCAGCCGCATCCCGCGTCAGGCGTCGCCGGGATCACCTCGACGACGCTGCCGCTTCACCTCGGCGCGCCGCTTCTTGCTTGCGAGGCGCCGCCGCTGCGAGCCCTTGGTCGGCTTGGTGCGCCGCCGCTTGGGTGCCGGGGGCGCAACAGCTTCGGCCAGCAGACTGGCCAACCGCTCTCGCGCGGCTTGGCGGTTGGCGAGCTGTGTTCGATGCTCCGACGCCGCAATCGTGATCACGCCGTCGACAAGACGTCGGCCGAGGCGTTCCATCGCACGTTCCCGCAACAACTGTGGTGTGGAGGGTGAGTGTGCGAGGTCGAAGGACAGTTCGACCCGCGAGTCCGTCGTGTTAACTCCCTGCCCACCTGGCCCCGAGGATCGCGAGAAGCGCTCGGAAAGCTCGGCCGCCGGGATGCTCCAACGACTGGTAACGGGCAGGTCTGCGGCCATACCAACCAGGATGCCGCACACCGCTTCGACCAGACTCCCGGCACTCTGCCCCACGTTATTGAGCCCAGCGCCGGGCAGGACGCCGTCGGACCGTCGAAGCAAGGGAACCTTCCTGTCACCTGTGGCAGGAAGGTTCCCTTGCTCCCACTCCAGACCGGGATCACCGGGCTGGGTTCCAGCCTGCGACACCGCCAGGAACTGGTGCGTCCGGGGCGTACGGCGTGCGAGTGAAGATGAAAGTGTTGAGGTCGAGGTGCGTGGGAACGCCGTCCGCGTCACGTCCTACTCGGAGAACTTCCCCCGCGTAGTAGCCGTCCAATCCGGTCCAAGTGCCGTCGGCATTGGCTCGAAATCGCGACGCTCGCCCCCGCCCCTGCCACGGCGAAAGGTCGAGCAAGCCACTGGGCAGAACCCGCAGAACGTGCGGCATCGGTCCCCAGTACCACTGGCCGGTGAGGTCGAGAAGTCGCATGTCCACGTCGGCGCGAGGTTCCCACGGGGCGGGGATTCGCGGTTCGTGCTCTTCGAGCAGGTCGAGCAGGTCAGTGGCGAAGGCTCCGGTGACGCCTGCTGTGGTGTTGGCCATGAAGATCACGCCGGTGGCTTCGGCCGGGTCTGCCCAGATCGTCGCGAGGAAACCGGGCATCGAGCCGCCGTGCCCGACCAACCGGCGTCCCCGATGCCGCAGCAACTGGAGCCCGAGCCCCGAGCCGCTCCGCCATTCGGCGCCATCGTCCACCGCGGCCGGAGACCGCATCTCCGAGACTGTGTCCGGGTGCAGCACCTCGCCGGTGTCGCCGCTTACGAAGCGCACCCACCTGGTCAGGTCGTCGAAAGTCGACCACAGCTGGCCAGCCGGGGCCATCGCCCCGGCGTCCTCGGTCGGCTCGGACAGCAAGACATCCGCCCACGGGTGCACGGCGAACCCGTCTGCGTGTGGTGCGACCGGGCTCAACGTGGTGCGGTTCATACCGAGCGGCGCCAAGATCTCGCGCCGCAACACCTCATGCCAAGGAGCTCCACGCAGCCGGGACACCAACTCGCCCAGTACTCCGAACCCAACGTTGGAGTAGTGGAAGCCATGACGCGGCGTCGGGCGCAGTGCATGTTCGTCGATGCTGGACAGCAGTTCGTCAGCGTTGCCGCCTGGAGTTCTCTCCCACCATTGCCCAGCGGGTTCGGCAGTCACGCCACTCGAATGCGAAAGTATCTCGCTAATGCTTCGCTTTCCGATCGAGGTTCCTGGAACGTACTCGTCGAGCTTGTCAACGAGGTCGAGCCGACCTTCGTCGCGCAGGCGCATCACCAAAACCGCGACGAAAGTCTTCGTGATCGAACCGATCCGGTATTGGGTGTCCGTTGTGGAGGAGCAACCACCGACCCGCCCACGGGTGTCCACCCAAATCGTCGCACCATCACGAATCAGGCCCGCAATCAGCGAGGGAACCCGGTTCTCACTCTGCTCCACCGCCAGACGCCGCAGCAACGCACGCTGGGTGGAGGGCAGCAAACTCGTCATAGCCCAATGCTGTCACTCCGCGAACCACGGGCTGAAGCAATCGGGGTTCCCTGCGACCGGCAGACATCTCCTCAGTCAGATGACAGGAAGGTTCCCATGCTCTCGTCGCAATCCTCAGCGTCGGTTGCGGCGGTTGACGCCTCGGGAGATCCCGACTTTCTCCACCGGAATCCGCACCGGAAGTTTGCCGATCATGACGAGCACCAAGATCAGCAGCGCGAGTACGATCCACCCAGTCCAACCGAGAAGGCCCACTGAAGCGTTGTCGACCGGGTGCCCGGCCGCGCTGAAAACCGTGGCCAAACCGGCCGCCGCATTGAGGAATCCGTGCGCGATCACGGATGGCCAGACACTTCCTGAAGCAAGCCTGAGCCAGGCCAGCAACGTCCCGACCAGCGTGCAGAAGCACACCATCATGATGAACGCGACGACGATCGGGACCGTCGGGTAGTTGTAGCCGAGGATCAGTACAGGTGCATGCCAAAGACCCCAGAGCACACCTGTCGTGAGAAAGGCCCCAGGCTGTCCGAGCGGCAGCAGTGCTTGGGTCAGGTAGCCGCGCCACCCCAACTCTTCACCGAGCGCGGGCACCGCCTGCAGCCAACCCAGCACGAAGATCTGGGCGATCTGGATGAGCGCCAGAGTCCCAGGGGATGTTTGCGGCGCCGCACCGACCACTGTGGGCCCGGACTGTTCAGTGAGCCCGGAGAAACCAGTCCAATCGGCCTGGTACACGCCCAAAAGGTCACCGACCAGCAGAGCGAGGACCGCAGCCAGAAGCGGCCCCAACCAGGCAATCAGGACATAAGGCCACCACTTCCGGATTCCGCCGGGATTGGTAATGCCGAGGCTGCGCAGCAACTTCGGTCGCGGGCTGATCCACTTGGTGACCACGATGGCTGCCACCGCTGGCATGAACATCATGAGCACTAATACGACCGGCGCCCAAGTCCACGACAGACCGTCGCCCGTGAGCCAAAGCGGCAAGGTCAGCAGCCACGCCGGTGCGTAGGCGATCGCGACGAAACTTACAGTGCCGCGGACGTCGACTCGGTCATGCTCGGTGCTCACGTCGGCATTTTGCCAACCCTTTCTGAGCGCCTGCTGAGTACCGGGAGCACGGACCACCAGGCGCCCCGTCCCGCCGAAGTGACAGGAAGGTTCCCATGCTCGCTTCGTACCTCGACTCGGTGGGCTGGCATGAAACGAAGAAGGGAACCTTCCTGTCGATGGCGTGACAGGAAGGTTCCCTTGCTGCGGATTGACTACGGGGCCGGGGTGCCTGGTAGGGGGGCTACCGGTAGGCCCTCGTGGATCTTGGTCATTGCGTCGTACCACGTTCTGGCTGGCACCTTGCCACCGTAGATGTTGCCGCCGTTCTTCCCGCACAGGAACGGCGGTGCGTCGCCGCCGCCATCGCAGATGCCCTCGGGGCTGCTGCCGTCGGCGTAGGTCAGGACTGCTCCGGCCATCTGCGGGGTGGCGGCGAGGAACCCGGCCGATTTGTGTTCCTGGGTGGTTCCGGTCTTGCCGATCATGGGTCGGTTCCAGCCGACGGCCTGTGCCGCGGCGCGGGACGTGCCGTCGGTGTCGTCCTTGCTCAATCCTTGCGCGAGGGTGGCCGCGACCTGCGGGGAGATCACCTGCTCGCATGGCGCATCGTTGAGCGGAACCGGATTGCCGTGCCGGTCCGTCACCTCTTCGATCGGGGTGGGCGGGCAGTACACCCCGTCGCTCATGATCGTTGCGGCAACGTTGGACAGTTCCAGCACGCTGGTCGGCGTGTAGCCGAGGGTGAACGCGCCCCGGTTGCCCTTCTTGATCGCATCCGCCTGGGACGGCCCGTTCGAGCCGTCGGACTTCAGGCTCTGACCGCTGGCGTTGACGCCGTTCATGCCGATCCGCAAGCCCATCCGCGAGGCCATGTCGACGACGTTGTTGAGGCCAACCCTCTCCTGCAACGCCACGAAAGCAGTGTTCGGCGAGGTGGCCAATGCCATCTGCAATGTTCTCGGCCCCGGCTGCACACCGTCGGCGTTTCCAACGGTGTACGGCGCGGTCCCGTTCTTGTAAACGCGAGAGGTGTAAGAGGGTGGCACGTCGAGCGTGTCGAAGATGCTCATGCCCTGTTCGATAGCGGTCGCCGCGGTGAACACCTTGTAGATCGAGCCAGCGCCGAAGGGCTGCACCCGGCTGACGATGTCATACGCCGTCTGGCCTTTGCTCGCGTCGTTGCCGAAGTCGCGGTTGGCGACCAGCGCTCGAACCTTGTGCTTGTCCTTGCCGGGCTCGACCATCGCCATGGCGTTGGCGATGCCTTCCGTCTGCGTCGGCACCTGGGCTTCGGCGGCGGCTTTGGCCGCGTTGGTGGACTTGCGGTCGAGCGTCGTACGAATGGTGTAGCCGCCGGTCTTCAGCTTGTCGGTGTCGATACCGAGCCGTTCGAGGTAGTCCACGACGTAGCTGCAGAAGAACCCGTCGGTGGTGCCGTCCCCGACGCCGACGCAGCCGTTCGGTGGCCGCCCGAGCGGCGACATCACACCCAGCGGCTCCTTCTTGGCGATTTCGGCGTCTTCCTTCGTGATGCGGATGTTGTTGTTCGGATCCGTCATCAGGTCGATCACGAGGTTGCGCCGCTGCAACGCGTCTTCCGGGTTGCTGTTGGGGTTCAGCGAGCCCGGCTGGTTGACGACCGCGGCGAGCAGCGCGGATTGGGCGATGGTCAGCTTGTCGGGCGTGGTGCCGAAGTAGGTCTGGGCGGCCGCGCCGACACCGAACGTCTGGTTCCCGAAGGGCACCACGTTGAGGTATCCGGTGAGGATCTCCTCCTTGGACATGGTGCGCTCCAGTTCAACGGCGATCTTCGCCTCCCGGAGCTTTCGGGCGATCGTGGTCTCCTTGGCCTTCTCCGCCTCCACCTCGTTGCTCGCCGCTACGTGCACGAGGTAGTTCTTCACGTACTGCTGGGTGATCGTTGAGGCGCCCTGCGCCGTCTCACCGCTGCTGAGGTTGGTCGCCAGCGCACGCATGGTGCCGTGCCAGTCCACACCGCCGTGGTCCCAGAAACGCTTGTCCTCGACCGCGGTGATCGCGGCTTTCATGGTGTCCGCGACCTGCTCGGGCGGCGTTTCGATGCGGTAGTCCTGGAAGAAGTACGCGATCGGTTTGCCGTCCTTGTCCGTGACGGTGGACACCTGCGGCATATCCCGCCTAGCCAGCGAACCAGACATCTTGGACATGGCGTCTGTCGTCTGGTTGACCATTGCCCCCGCACCGGTCGCCATCGGGAGCAGCAAGGCCGCCACCAGGACGCCAGCAAGGACGCACAACCCGAACATTTTCAACAGCACGCCGCCGCGCACGCCTGCCCCAATCATCAAATGTCCATACGACTTGACCACCGACCGTGGATCGCGGTGCCCACCCAGGACCTGTCTCACCAGTCCACCGACGGCCGGAGAGCATCCCGTCGACACCCGCTTTCGCGGAACCAGTCGACACCTGCTTCTCTTTGCTGTCAGTCGATTCGTTGATATCACATCCGCTGGTCCACACGACGTTGCACCAAACGGACGAGTCCGGGCCGACTACCTCCACGGACATGGACCTGATCACTACACTTGGTGACCATCGGAGTCGATCACGCGGAGGAGATATGACCGATCCGTTCCTGGATTCCCTTGCCACCGCACTCGCCGGTCAGGTCGCCACCGCGCTAGGCGCAGCCGGAACCCAGGCCCTGGCGAAAGTCCGCGAGTTGCTGCGTCGGAGGGCGCAGAACGACCCGGAGACGCAGGCCGCGCTCGAAGCCGCTGAGCAGCCGTCTGCCGGACAGCCGCAAATCACCGCGTTGGCCGAGCGGCTGGATCAGGTCTGCGCACAGGACGCCGCATTCGCTGAGCAGCTGCGCTCCGAGGGGGAAGAGCTGTACAAGGAAATCTCGGCCACCGACGACAGCGTGGTGAATGTGAACCACGGCCAAGTCAACAATCTGATTCAGGCGCGCGAGATCAAGGGCGACATCACGTTCAGCTAGCGCGCCGATCCCTCTCGCTCAACTCAGCCAGGTACTGGTTGTAGGCGGCGAGCTCGGGATCTTCGTCGGCATCAACGGGCGGCGCTGGTGGCGGCACCAGCGGCCGCTTCCGACGGGTGGCGGTCGTGGGCCCGTCGCCGAGCTGCGCCGCAACCGCATCCTCCGGAGCGGGCTCTGCGGTGGATTCCGGTTCGGCCTCTTCCTGGTTCCCGTGCACGTCCATGCGCATCAGCCGGATCCACAGGAAGATCGTGAACACGCCGAACAACGGCCACTGCAGGGCGTAGCCGAGGTTCTGGAAACTTCCCCCAGCCTCGTGCGCGCGGTCCCACTGCCACACGGCCAGAAAGCCGGTGGCGACTGTGGCGATGACGAACAGCGCATGCAGCAGCAGCCAACGCGGGGTCAACAGGCTGCGGAACACAACTCGGATTCTAGGTGGTCGAGCGCCCGGGGGATCGGCCCGGCTCCGTCACGGACTGTTCACCCCCGTATCCCTCCGCCCGTGTCGTTCAGCAGATTGCATCAGCCGTCACATGTGTCGAAAGACACACCAAAAGTCTCAGCCGCCGCCACGCCCAGCAGGCAAGGCTGCCCACCTCACCCGATGGCAAACGCCCTTCGCCACGTTTCACGGCACCGGTCCGCACTGCGTATGACAGGAAGGTTCCCTTCCTGCAGAAATGCGACCCGCCCCAGGGGCGGATGACAGAACAGTTCTCCTATTCCGAAGCTCCAGCCAGGTCGAGCATCGACGAGTTCGAGTCACAGGAAAGTTCCCATGCTGCGGTCGCCTGACCGGAGCGCCAGCGATGCGGGCCGGGGTGGTGACAGGAAGGTTCCCTTGCTCTCAGTCGCGGCGGGGGTGGCGGTTTGTGGCGAGGGGAACGCAGAGGGTGACGAGGGTCGCTGCGATGGCGAAGGTTGTCGGATAGCCCGACAAGGTGATCAGGATTCCGAAGCCCATTGAGCCGAGGCCGTTGCCCGCGTCGTAGGCGATGTTCCAGGCCGTGCTGGCCGGACCAGATTCGGCACGTTCGAACATCACGACCAGGGTGATGTTCTGCACCGCGCCGAACCCGATCCCGGAAGCAACCGCGCCCAGCAGAGCCAGCGGGTGCACACCCCCAGCCGCGACCGCGAACAGACCCGTGCCCAACCCGGTCAGCACCACGGCTGGAACCAGCACCCGGTGTTGGCCGAGCCGATCGCCCAACTGCCCGGCGGTCCAACGGCCGAGCATGGTGGCGGCGCCGAAAGCCATCAGCGCCGCCGGTGCCATCGATCCGGCGACGGCCAGCGGCAGGAACGCGACGAGACCGCCAGCCGCGACTGCCGCGGCAGTCATGACCGTCCAGAGCGGCAGCAACGCGACGGGGAATGCAGGCGTGCCGGACCGCTCAGTGGGCCGGACCGGCACCCGTGACATGCCCAGCACCGCGGCAGTCGCCACCACCGGCAACGCCCCGGCGATCCAGAACAGCGGAGCGAACCCGATCTGCTGGGCCAACCACACCCCAGCCGGGAGGAACAGAACGTTCGGCAGACCGACCGACAACCCGTAAAGGCCAGCCGCACGGCCGCGCTGCCTGGCGGGCACGAGTTCGGCGACCAGCGCGCCGCCCGTCACCGTGAGCAGGCCGAAGCCCACCCCTCGCAGGCCGGACACGCCAAGCAGCAGCCACAGATCGCTGGACAGCACGAACAACGGCGTCGGCAGGCCGATCAGGACGGTGCCCAGCCCGAAGGCGAGGCGGTGGTCGATCCGCTTCAGCAGCCACGGCATGCCCAGCTGGGTCAGCACTGTGACGAGCATGAAGACCGCGTTCGTCGCACCCGCCGCGACCTCACCCGCGCCTCCCGCTACCGCCCACAACGGGACGACCGGCAGCAGCAGTCCGTATCCGGCGAAGCCACCGACTGTAGCCACCAGCAACAACCGAAAAGACCGGAGCTGCAACGGCGTCCTGTCCTTGGCACGCGATTCAACCGGTACTCGCACCAGTTCTTGATAGGCCGCGCACACGCCGTCTGTCCATCCGGACCAAAAGACCGAGATGTCCCCTCCTGGCCGATTGTGGCGTTGGCGAAGATCGGCTTGGCTAAGGCCGTCACTGCAACGGCTGGGAGGTCTGCATGCATCGGATGCGAGCACTGGCACTGGCGACTTTGGTCGTGGGATCGGCGTTCGTTCCCGCAGCAGCCACCGCACCACCGATGATGGCGGCCCCACCACCGTGCAGCGAGGAACCGCGGGAAAACCCGATCACCGAGTTCACCAGCTACGACGAAATCCTGGTCGAGCTCGACCGGATCGAACGGGTGAGCGCGGGCAAGGTCGCGGTGGAAACCGTCGGCGAATCCAACCGGGGCCGCGACATGCTGCTCGCGCGTGTCGGCACTGGTCCCAAGGTTGTGCTCATCACCGGCGAGATCCACGGCAACGAGAAGACCGGGCCAGACGCGGTGCTGGATCTGCTCGACTACCTGGGCACCTCGGATTCAGGTCGGGCCGCGCAGATCCGCGAGCAGCTGACCGTGGTGGCGATGCCGAAGATCAACCCGGACGGGGCGGCGCTGGACCGGCGTGGCAACGACATGACGTGGCAGGAAGTGCAGGCCCGCTTCCCGCAGCTGGCGACCGCGCAACCGGCGTGGAACTACTACACCGAGCCGCGGCAGGGTGACGACTACTCGCAGCGGCCTGGCTTCGACGTCAACCGCGACTACAACCCGAATCTCGACTACCAGCCGCAGCCCCAGGACTTCCCGGGCTCCAGCGACCAGCCGGGTTGGTTCATCAGCCCCGAGACGCAGACAGTTCGCGACGTCTACCGCTCGTTGCAGGCCGAATTCGGCGCGGTCGACACCTACATCGACCTGCACCACCAGGGCGCGTGCTACACGGTTCCGGGCACCGACCGGTTCGTGACCATGAGCCTGTCCGGCAAGTTTGTCGCAGACCCCGCTACTCCGGCAGGTGCCGCGTACGCCGATTTCGCCGACACCTTCCGCCCGGAGTACTCCAAGCAGCTGAACGTGGCCGCGTACAACGCGTTGCAAGCCGCAGCCAACCAGAATCCCGACTTCGGCAACATCACGCTGTACCCGCAGGACATCAACCTGCCGGGCACCGGGCTCGGCTCGTTCCAGCTCAACGGCAGCGGGGCGGTGTTGTTCGAGGTCCGCGGCCAGACCCAGACGCTCGGCGAGCAGTACCGGGAGATGCTGACCCGAACCGTCTACATCGGACTTGACGGAATCCTCTCGTCGGTCGCCAGCGGCCAGGTCAACCAACTCGACCCTGCGGCTTACGACCGGATCCCACCGACTGAGCGCGGCGAGCAGACCATGACCACCATCACCGACATCGAGTCCTGATCGACCTCGGTCATCAACGAGCAGAGCACGCCGCACGCGCTGACGCCGTGGCGTGCTCGGTGACGGATGACAGAAAGGTTCCCATACTGCGGGAACTGGGGCGCCGGGCCGGGCGACGATGACAGGAAGGTTCCCTTGCTGCGGAAATGCGGCACGGACCAAGGCGGGGAGTGACAGGAAGGTTCCCTTGCTCCGGCATGAGACGAGCTCCGCGGGCGGGTGTTGATCTTGGAGCGTGGGCTTGCGTTTGGACCGGAGCGGGTCGCGGCTCGCACTCGGCGTGGGCAGCAGCAGGGTGGGCGTCGTGCACCTCTCCTGACTGACGCGCGGATGTTCATCGCCGCACATCTGGCGGGTGCGATCTGTTCAGACGCGGCATCGACGCGAGCTACGGCCTTTGGATCGGCGGTGTGGCTGTGTCGCAGCAACAGCGATGCCACACCGCTGGGGATCGCATGCACCCAGCACGCAGGCGACCGGTGCGTGGGAACGGCCGTAGCGCGATCACGTCCGGTCGTGAACGAATCCGCGCACGACGGTACGGCTGGGCGTCCTTCGGACGTCGAAGTGTGTCGTGCGGCTCAGTCCGTCAATTCGTCTAGCGCCGCTTGCGCTGCCGCGAGCTCCGCTCGGAGCTGTTCGACTCGGGCTCGCTGCTGCTCGCGGGCAGCGTCGATCAACGGCTCCACTGCCGCCGCGACATCGTCGTGCAGCGCTTTCGCCGCCTGGGCTACCGCGTTCGCCGCGACCGGCGTCGGGCGCAGCACCCGCTTTTTGCCAGTGCTGACCTCCACGCTCCACTGGCCGTCCTGATCCGCCGTCAGCGTCACCGTCGCTCCGCCTACCGGCTTCGGCTGACGCGGCTTGCGCCGCGCCGCCGCGCTCTCGGCCGACTTCGTCGAGGCCGACGCAGCTGCTGGCGCTGGGGTCGAAGCCGCAGCGGCCCGGGGCTTCGCAGCGGCCGCAGGTTTCGCCGGAGCTGGGGCTGGCGCCGCGGGCTTCGCCGGTGGCTCAGCTGGCGCTGCCCGCTTGCGGGGTGGTTTGACCCGGGTGACCTCCGCCGCTGAGAAGGACAGCACGTCCTTCGAGCCAGCCGGGCGGACCTGGATGAAGTCGCCCTCGGCCGGTTCGCCGAGAGCGACGACCTTGCCGGAACGGCCTTCCTGGACGCCAACGGCCGAGCCGGTGAACCACACCGTCGGAGTGGTTCCGGCGCTCAGTTCCTCGCGGATTCCGCGCAGTTCGTCGGACGACAGCGGTGACATGGCCACCCCTTGCTCAAGGGTGAGCCCCAACGGGGCTGTTCGACAGTGACCGTTCCACTATATCGAACGCCCGTGCGAAGCTTCAACGGGATTCGCCCGCGGTGATCTCGTAGTCGGCCGGATTCGCTTTTCTGGTGCGCAGCCAGTACTTCCACGTGAATCCGGGCCAGATCGTGCGGTTGATGCCGTTCTCGTCGAGGTACCAGCTTCGGCAGCCGCCTGCCGACCAGACCGCGTCGGTGAGCTTCGACTGGATCTCGGCGTTGAAGGAGTCCTGCACCGACTGCCGCACGTCGACCTGGCCCACTTCGTCGCGGCAGATCGGCCGCAGGCAGCTGAGCACGTAGTTGATCTGCGACTCGATCATGAACACCACGGAGTTGTGGCCGAGTCCGGTGTTGGGGCCCAGCAGGAAGAACAGGTTCGGGAAGCCGGAGACGGTGATGCCGAGGTATGCCTCCATCCCGTTGCGCCAGGCGTCCTGCAGCTTGCGACCGTCGCGGCCGACGATGCCCAGGTGGGCGAACGCGTCGGTGACGTGGAAGCCGGTGCCGTAGATGATTGCGTCCACCGGGTGTTCCGCGCCGTCGCCGGTGACCACCGAGCGGCGCCGAACTCCGGCCACCCCGCTGGTCACGAGGTCCACATTGGACCGGTTCAGCGTCGGGTAGTAGTCGCTGGAGAGCAGGATCCGCTTGCAGCCGATGGCGTAATCCGGCGTCACCGCCGCGCGCACCTTCGGATCCTTGATGGTTTCGCGGATGTGGCGCTTGGACATCCGCTCGGCGAGCTTGCCGAGCCGACGGTTGAACACCGCCACGTAGCGCGCTTCCAGCAACCAGTAGAGCGCCGCTCGCGCGATGCGCTGCAACATCGGCGTCCGGCGGAACCGGCGCTGCCAGGAACTCGGGATGGGCCAATCCGGTTTCGGTTGGATCCACGGCGGAGTGCGCTGGAACAGGTGCAACCGGGCGACCTGCTCGGCGATGCGCGGGACGAACTGGATCGCGCTGGCTCCGGTGCCGATCACCGCGACGCGCTTGTCGGCCAGGTCGAAGTCGTGGTTCCACTCCGCGGAGTGGAACACCTCGCCCTCGAAGGTCTCCACACCCGGCAGTTCCGGGTAGCTCGGAATGTGCAGGGCGCCGACACCGGACACCAGCGCGCGTCCCACGTACTCGGTCCCGTCCGCCGTGGACACCCGCCAGGTGTTGGCGCTCTCGTCGTACTCGGCGCCGGTGAACCGCACGCCGTAGTGGATGTGCTCGCGCACCCGGTACTTGTCGGCGCAGCGCTGCAGGTAGTCGGAGATCTCGCCCTGCTCGGCGAACATCCGGGACCAGGAGGGGTTCTGCTCGAACGAGAAGGAGTACATCAGCGACGGCACGTCGCAGGCGCAGCCGGGATAGGTGTTGTCCCGCCAGGTGCCGCCGAGATCGGCGGACTTCTCCAGCACGATGAAGTCGTCGATGCCGGCCTGCTTGAGGCGGATCGCCATCCCGAGTCCGGCGAACCCGCTGCCTACGATGACCACCGATGTCTGATATCTGCGCTGGTCCCGCGTTTGCCGTTGCGCCATCAGGCCCTCCTAGGACACCGACACGACTAAACTACCCAACGGTAGCCTACTACCAGTAGGTTACTTGCGGTAGGGTGCTTCCGTGGATGCGCAGCAGGCCCCGACCACCGGGCGCAAGCGGATGCCGCGAGCCGAGCGGGAGCGGCAGATCCTGGCCGTCGCCGAGCAGGTGTTCGCCGCCGACGGCTACCAGGCCGCCTCGATGGACAACATCGCCGCACGGGTCGGCCTGTCCAAGCCGATGCTCTACGAGTACTTCGGTTCGAAGGAGGGTCTGCTGCTCGCCTGCCTGCAGAAGTCCAAGCGCGAACTGCTGGCCGCCACCACGGTCGCGGCCGCCGTTGCCAGCACTCCGGAACAGCTGCTGCACGACTGCCTGCTGGCCTTCTTCAAATTCGGCGACGAGCACGCCCAGGCGTGGGCGCTGCTGCGCAACGAGGCTGCCGTGTCGAGCGCTTCGGTGAACTCCGAATTCGAGGCGATCCGCGCGCAGCAGGTGGATTTCACCGCCGGACTGCTGAAAACCGCCCGCCCCGCGCTCGATCCGGTGCGGCTGGAGGCATTCGCCGAGGCGATCATCGGCGCGTGCGAACGGCTCGCGGTTTGGCGGGAGCGCCACCCGGAGGTCACTCCGGAACAGGCCACCGATCATCTGCTGGCCCTGCTCAGCCCGAGCCTCGCGCAGAACCTCTAGCGTTTCCAACGAAATCGCCGCACCGCCAGGTCGGCGAACCGATCTTTCCTCACTCGTTCGGGTGGTCGCGGGATCTTCGGGGTCAAGATCGTCGGCACGTCCTCCGATACCGAGGCAGCCGTGTCAACACGTCATACCCAAGGAGAACAGATCTTGCGCCCCTGGACCACGCGCACAGTACAGGCAGCCGTTGTGGCCGCGGGGTTCGCCGCAGTCGGGACCGGTGCCGCCTCTGCCGCGGACAACGTCGACATCCCGAAGCCGGACCTGTCGTCCGTTCCGGACAACATCGAGGTCTTCGCCCCGATGAACGCCTGCCAGATGCAGAACGAACCGGGCTACGGCCCGGCCAAGGCACCGTGCGCGGACACCCAACTGCACGCGAACACCCCGAACCTGATCAAGAAGGTGGGCGCGGACATCACCACCACCGGCCACGGGGTGGCTGGTGAGCTGCGGGACGGCCGTCCGCTGCTCACCCCCGGCAAGCCGAACCGGGTGCTCGACCACGTCTTCGCCGAGACCACCCGCGTCGCGAAGATGACCAAAACCCGCCCGACCGTCGGCGGCTCGGTGACGCCCAACCACCTCGGCGTCGTCACCGAACGCCTCCCCAACGCGGCGCTGCTGGACACCGAGGTCGGGCCGCTGAAACCCGACCACCAGGGCACCTCGGCGCTGGACACCGCGGTCGACCTGACCGCCGCACAGGGCTACGAGGCGGAACCGCTGACCAACCCCGTCGGCATGGTCGCCCCGACGTTGGCGAACAACCCGTTGCAGAACTCCGGCGAGCCCGTGACCCTGCCGCAGCCGGAGAGGGTCCTGCCGGTTGCTGGCAAGCTCCCGGTCGTCTCCCAGTTGGACGGGGGCGGCGTCGGTGCGATGTCCCAGAACGTGGCCGGTCGGGTCACCGACCTGGTCTCGCAGGCCCCGGTGCACCGGATCATCGGGCAGCTCCCGGTGGTCGATCACGTCACCGGAACTCTGGCGCCGCGCTGAATCAGCGGTCGCATCGAGTGGTCCCGGAACCAGTTCCGGGACCACTTTTCTTTTCCGTGCAACTGTTTCATGACAGTCTATAGTGGATTCTTCACCTCATGTTGTGAATCTTGCTGGAAAAGCCCGGTGGAATTCGACTTTCTCGGTGGATGTCGCGCAAACTCTGCCGCGCGGTCGCCGCTGGATGCGGACGTGCTCCGACGATGCCCCGGCACCGCAGGGCATGGATGCACCCCGCGAATCAGTCAACTTGAGGAGAAGCCACAGTGCGTACTGGTGCACGTATTGCGAGTGTTGCCACGGCTGCCGCCGCCATGCTGGCCGTCGCGTCTCCGGCCTTCGCCGACAGCGCGGACAACGACGGCATCAACGTCCTGGAGGACAACAACGTGAGCGCCATCCCGGTGCAGGCGTGCGGCAACAACGTCGGCGTCTTGATCGGTATCGTCGTGCCGATCCTGTCCCCGCAGGCCGACCAGTGCGTCAACGCGCCGATCGTCGACCACCCGAGCGCGGGCTGAACGCGACGAATGGGCGAAGGCGCCGGGCCAGCGTGGGCACGGCGCCTTTGCCGTTGCTAGGTCAGGGTTTCCGGATCGCGTCCAACGCGTTGCCCAGCTGCGTGAGCGTGTCCGCGATCCATGGCAGCGCGGTCGGGTCGTCGCTGCGCAGCGCCGTCCAACGCTGTTCGTCGGTGCTGCCGTAGAGCAGGCTGGTGGCGGCGCGGAACCGCAGTCCTGCCGGGTCGTCGCCGAAGGCAGCGCCGGAAAGCACCCCGATTCCGTGCTGGTCGAGGAGGTATTCGGCGAGGCCGTCGGCGTCGCCAACGCCGCGTTCGGCCAGCACCGGCCGCAGGGGTTCGAAGTCCGGGTAGAGGTAGAACGCCGCCTGCGGTTCTCGGCACGGGATCCCGGCTGCCGTGAACCGTTCGTGGGTGGCCTTGGCGACGTGTTCGTGCAGTGCGCGGCTGGCAGCGATGTGCGCGGTGGTTTCCGCCGATTCGTCGAGGACGTGTGCGGCGACCTCCTGCATCGGAGCGGCGAGACTGGACCAGATCTCGCTGGCGATGCCGACGACGTCGCGTTGCACCCGCCTGCCAAGTGCACCGTCCGGGAACCGGGAAAAACCGATTCGCCAACCGCCCAACGCCATGCTCTTCGACAGCCCGCTGGTGACGAAGCACCTGTCCGGCAGCACGGTCGCCGGGCTGCACACCCGCGATCGGTAGGTGAGATCGCGGTAGATCTCATCGGAGATGATCGCGAGATCGTGCTCCGCGGCGACCGCGCAAACCCGCTTGACCAGGTCCTCGCTGGCGAGCGTGCCGGTCGGATTGTCCGGCAGCGTGACCACGAGGATGCCTGGCTGATGCCCGGTGGCACGGGCTTCGCGGAGCTCGCGGTCGAGTTCGTCCGGGTCCGGCACGCCGCCCGCTTCCGGCGGCACTGGCACGCCGATGACGTGCTTCCCGGCCAGCGCAGCCTGCGCGGCATAGGTGACCCACGACGGCTGCGGCAGCACGACGTCACCGGGCAGCGCGGTGATCAGCGCGTACAGCAGGGCTTTGCTGCCGGGCGCGACGATGATCTGGTCCTCTCCGGTCGGCAGTCCCCGGCGCCCGAAGTAACCGGCGGCGGCCCGGCGGACCTGCGATGTGCCGACCACCGGCCCATACGCGTTCAGCGGGCTGGCGGCGGCCAGCACGTCCGCTAGGTGCGGCGGAACCGGCAGCCCGGCCTCGCCGAATCCCAGGTGCACGACCCGCTCCCCAGCAGCCCGCTTGGCCTGCAACCGTTCGTTGATGGCAAGTGTCGCGGAGTGGGCTACCACGATCAGCCTCCGTTCTCGTGAGTGCTGGTGGTCGTTCCAACGACCACCAGCACTCACGACTGCCTCACGCCGCCGTGGCGGCGACGATTTCCGCGTCGGGTTCGCCGAGGTCGAACGGCTCCCCCGCGGCCGCCCGGCGGACCAGCGAGGCCGGAGGTTCGAACCGCTGCCCGTATCGCTGCGCCAGTTCCCGTGCGCGTGCGACGAATCCGGCCAGCCCGTCCGGATATCCGTTCATGTACTGCACGACACCGCCGGTCCAGGCGGGGAATCCGATGCCCAGGATCGACCCGATGTTGGCGTCCGGCACCGAGTGCAGCACACCTTCGTCCAGGCACTTGACGGTTTCCAGGGCCTCGATGAACAGCATGCGTTCGATGAGGTCGGTCAGGCCCACCTCGGCCGGATCGCGGTCGGCCGCACCGAAGTGCTCGACCAATCCCGGCCACAGACCGGCCCGCTTGCCATCGACGTAGTCGTAGAAACCCGCGCCGCTGGAGCGCCCCTTGCGGTCGAACTCGTCGACCATCCGGTCCAGCACCCGCTCGGCGGGGTGCGGGGTCCAGGTGCCACCGGCGGCTTCGACGGCGCGCTTGCTCTCGTCGCGGATCTTGCGCGGCAGGGTCAGGGTCAGTTCGTCGAACAGTTGCAGGACGGGCGCTGGGAATCCGGCCTGCGCGGACGCCTGCTCGATGGAGGCCGGGTGGATGCCCTCGGCGAGCATCGACACACCCTCGTTGATGAACGTGCCGATGACCCGGCTGGTGAAGAAACCGCGGCTGTCGTTGACCACGATGGGTGTCTTGTTGATCTGGCGGACCACGTCGAACGCGCGCGCCAGCGCCCGGTCGCTGGTGTGCTCGCCGCGGATGATCTCCACCAGCGGCATCTTGTCGACCGGGGAGAAGAAGTGCAGGCCGATGAAGTCCTCGCGGCGGCGCACGCCCTCGGCGAGGCTGGTGATCGGCAACGTGGAGGTGTTGGAACAGATCAGCGCGTCGGCGTCGACGACGTCCTGCACTTCGGCGTAAACCTGCTTCTTGAGCGCCGGGTCCTCGAAGACGGCCTCGATGACCAGGTCACATCCGGCGAGCGACCCGAGTTGGTCGGTCGGTGCGATCCGGCTGAGCAACTCGTCCGCCTCGGCCTGCGTCGAACGGCCCCTGGCGATGGCCTTCTCCAGCAGCTTCGCCGAATACGCTTTGCCCTTCTCGGCCGCTGCGGTGGAGATGTCCTTGAGCACGACCTGCATTCCGGCTTTGGCGCACACGTAGGCGATGGCCGCGCCCATCATGCCGCCCCCGAGCACCGCCACTTTCTTCGCCTGCCAAGCGGTTTCACGGCCGGGGCGGCTGCCACCGGAGTTGATGTGCTGCAGGTCGAAGAAGAACGCCTTGCTCATGTTCTTGGCGGTCTGGCCGCAGACGAGTTCCACGAAGTAGCGGCCTTCGATGGTGAGCGCGGTGTCGAAGTCGACCTGCGCGCCCTCCACCGCAGCGGCCAGGATGTTGCGCGGCGCGGGCAGCGGCGCACCCTTCAGCTGTTTGCGCAGGTTGGCCGGGAACGCCGGGAGGTTGGCGGCGAACTTCGGGTTCGACGGCGTGCCACCGGGGATCTTGTGCCCGGCGCGGTCCCAGGGTTGCGCGGCGTCGGGGTTGACCTTGATCCACTCCTTGGCGCGGGCCAGGAGTTGTTCGGGTGCATCGACGAGTTCGTCGATGATGCCGACTTCCACCGCTTTCGCGGGGCGCAGCCGCTGGCCCTGCAGCAGGACGTTGAGCAGCGCATCGGCGATGCCCAGCAACCGGACCGCGCGGACCACACCGCCAGCGCCGGGCAGCAGGCCGAGGGTGACCTCGGGGAAACCGAAGCGGGCGCTGGCGGTGTTCAGGGCGATGCGGTGGTGGCAAGCCAGCGCGATCTCCAACCCGCCGCCGAGTGCGGTGCCGTTGAGCGCGGCGACCACCGGCACGCCGAGGGTTTCGAGGCGGCGCAACTGCTGTTTGATGGCGGTGCTGGTCTCGGCGACCCGCTGGGCGTCACCGGGCCGGGCGCGGACCAGGTCGCGCAGGTCACCACCGGCGAAGAAGGTGCTCTTCGCGGAGGTGATGACGACGCCGGTGATGTTCTCGCGTTCCGCTTCCAGGCGTTGCACCGTTTCGGCCATGCTGCGCCGGTAGCGCTCGTTCATGGTGTTGGCCTGCTGCTGCGGGTCGTCCAGGGTCAGCACGACGATGCCGTCGGCGTCGGACTCCCAGCGGATGGTGTTCTGCTCGCTCATTCGTGATGTCCTTCAGCCGATCCGTTCGACGACAGTCGCGATTCCCATGCCGCCGCCGATGCACAGCGTGGCCAGGCCGTAGCGCAGGTTGCGGCGTTCCAACTCGTCGATGAGGGTGCCCAGGATCATCGCCCCGGTGGCGCCCAGCGGATGGCCCATCGCGATGGCCCCGCCGTTGACGTTGATCTTGTCGTGCCCGACGCCGAATTCCTTCATGAACTTCAGCGGGACCGCGGCGAATGCCTCGTTGATCTCGATCAGGTCGATCTGGTCGATGCTCAGGTCGGCCTTGCCCAGTGCCTTGCGCACCGCCGGGCCGGGGCCGGTCAGCATGATCGTCGGGTCGGCGCCGCTGAGCGCGGCGGCGACGATCCGGGCTCGGGGGCGCAGTCCGGTGCGTTCGCCGAGGGCTTCGCCGCCGATCAGCGCGAGCGCGGCACCGTCCACGATGCCGGAGGAGTTCCCGGCGGTGTGCACGTGCTCGATGCGCTCCACCCAGTGGTACTTCTGCAGCGCGACGGCGTCGAACCCGCCGAGTTCGCCGATGTCCGCGAAGGACGGTTTCAGCTGGCCAAGACTGTCCACTGTGGTGTTCGCCCGGATGTGTTCGTCGCGGTCGAGGACGGTGATCCCGTTGCGGTCGGTCACCGGCACGACCGATCGGGCGAACCGGCCGTCGGCCCAAGCCTTGGCGGCGCGGGTCTGCGACTCCGCGGCGAAGGCGTCCACGGCCTCCCGGTCGAAGCCCTCGGTGGTGGCGATGAGGTCGGCGCCGATGCCCTGCGGCACGAAGGAGGTGGTGAAGTTGGTTTCGGGGTCCATCGCCCAGGCGCCGCCGTCGGAGCCCATCGGAACCCGGGACATGGACTCGACGCCCCCGGCGAGCACGGCGTCCTCCCAGCCGGAGCGCACCTTCTGGGCGGCGATGTTGACCGCTTCGAGCCCGGAGGCGCAGAAGCGGTTGAGCTGCACACCGCTGACGGTCTCGGGCAGGCCCGCGGCCAGCGCGGCGGTCTTGGCGATGTCGGCGCCCTGGTCGGCGATCGGCGAGACCACGCCCAGCACGACGTCGTCGATCAGCGCGGGGTCCAGTTGGGGATGACGCCGCTGCAGTTCCCGGATGAGGCCCACGACCAGGCTGATCGGTTTGACCCCGTGCAGCGACCCGGTTTTCTTGCCGCGACCGCGTGGTGTGCGGATCGCGTCGTAGACGAACGCCTCGGACATCTGTGGCGTGCCTCCTCGTTGCGGCAGGTGCTCCACCCAGAGTGTGACACCAAGACTGTCACAATGGAACCGACCTCGACCTGCCCGCAAGTCCTGCTGTTGGGCAGACGTTGAGTGCTTCGAGCAGCTGGTGGCAAGCGCCGACAGCCGCATTGCCGTTGCGGTCATGGTAACCGCGCTGTTGCGGAGTTTTGGTCCCGAGCTGGCGGGTGCGCTGTTCGCCGTCGTGCCTGCGGATCAAGTGCGGGTGATCTCAGCGGCGGCCCGCCCGTGGGGATGGCACGGCGGCCTCCTGCTGTTTCGGCGGTTCGGGGGTGTCCGATGGCCCGGCATGGCACGAGCACACCTGCACCCGATGCGGGACCAGCCTCGGCGGCGACACGGCGACGATCACCCTTCGGGTGTCCCACTACGAGCTGATGACCACCGGCCGCGAGCGGGAAGCGATCGGAGACTGGAGTACGCCCGAAAGCACGGGCGCCATCATCTGCGCAAGTCGTCCTAGGAAACGCCATGGCCAGACAACTCGCCAACGCCTTGTTCAGCGGCGCGTCATGATCGCCCGGCTGGCGTTGGTGGCGTGCTTGGTGCTGGTCGGCTCACCAGCAGCGAACGCGACCACGGAGACGTACGCGGATTACTCGATGACCGAAGTCCGATCTGGCGGCGAGTTCTGGGCGGAGGACAACAAACCGCACGACCAGGACGGTTGGCGGAACAAGTGGACATGGACGCCGCTGGAGGGCACCCCGGAATCCAGTGTGGCGTGGGGCGACCCGAACGCGTGGCCACCGGAGAGCAGTGAGCGGTTCATCCAGTCCGGCGACTGGTTGCTGCTGGACGGCTGGTCGGACAACGGCACCTACTACCGGCAGCGCGTCGAATCGGAGGGGATCGGCGACGGGCTCGACTGCACGAACCAACGGCCGATCCCCTCGGACGGGGACCGGCAGCACTACGTGCCGTGGCAGGTCCCCGCGTCGATCGTGTGCCTGATCGCTGAGGGGACGATCACCGAGGAGTCGTCCGGGACGGTGATCCGGTTCCGGCACGAGCAGCTGTGGTTCCCGCCCGGCCCCTGCTCGAACCCGTACCACTCGGAGCAGCGCTGCCTGAAGCAGTACGAGCGGTGGTCCGACGACAACCAGCACTACGACGGGGTGCTGCGGGAGAAGCTGCGCCGCGACCAGTTCATCGCCAAGGGCAAGGGCATGGCGTTCCGCATCGTCCAGTACGCCCCCACCCCCTGGACGGCCAACGGCCGCTACTACTGGCGGTGGTAGCCGGTGCCGATTCGGCGGCTGCGGCGTCTATGGTGGATTTTCCGCGCAACGGCGGCAAATACCGTGCCATGAGGCGACTTCGGCGAAACGTGTGGAAAGATTTCGTGCTGTTCTTGGACTACGACTTCGGGAGCAGCCGAATGATCTGCTGCACCAACACGATTGAACCGCTCAACGCACGACATCGGCGCGAGGGCACTTCTCGACCGAACAGTGCGGCACCGATCATGAGATGGACCCTCCTGCCCGCTTGGGATCGCTGGGCGGGTCGGTGTCCGGAGTGAGCTGTTGCAGGCCGATGACCGACAGGAGTTCGAGCTGTTCGACCGCTGCTGAACCCGGCGGCGCGGTGAACCACAGCAGGCGTTGTTGCCCGTCTTCGCTGAACAGCGTCAGGCAGTTGAGGTCGAGGACTCCGAGGCTGGGGTGCACGATGCGCTTTCGGTCGCTGCGGCGTACGGCTACGTCCTGCCGTGCCCAGAGTTCGGCGAATTCGGAGCTGTACCGCAGCAGGTTGTCGATCAGGTCGGTGACCTGCGGGTCTCGGCCACGGCGGCCGACCACGGCACGCAGGTCGGACACGAATGCGCGGGAATGGTGATCGTGCTCCTCGGGCGGGTAGAGGCGGCGGCTGTCGGGCTCGGTGAACCACCGGTACAGGAAACTGGCTCGCGGGCCACGGGTTTCGGGTGGGGCGCCGAGCAGTGCTCGGGCCAGCGGGTTCTGCACGAGGGTGACCTGCAGGTCGGTGATGACCTGCGCAGGGGTGCTGGGTAGTCGGTCGAGCAGGTCGAGCATGCCGGGTTGCACGTGCGCGGAGGATCCGGTTTGCGATGGCAGTGGCCGGGCGGCGAGTCGGAACAGGTAGTCCCGTTCGTCGTGGGTGAGCCGCAGCGCGCGGGCCAGCGCGGCGAGCATCTGCTCCGAGGGCTGGGCGGCCCCGCGTTCGAGCTGGATGTAGTAGTCGGTGGAGGCACCGGCGAGTTGGGCGACCTCGTCACGGCGCAGGCCGGACACGCGGCGGCGCGGGCCGACTGGCAGGCCGACGTCCTGCGGACGTACCCGTTCGCGTCGGTTGCGCAGGAATGTTCCCAGCTCCGCGAGTTCCACCCCGCCAGTATCAGCGGTCCCGCAGCCCGTATCCAGGGGACGTCATCACCTGGGTAAGCAGCGCCTCCCGCTGCTCACCACCCGAGGTCACGATCGTGTCGTCCCACCGATTCGACGCGAAGCGAGAGGAACCCCATGTCTGACCCAACAGGCAAGATCGCGGTGATCACGGGCGGAAACCGTGGCCTGGGCCGAGCTGTCGCCAAGGCGCTAGGCGTCGTCGGCGTCGACGTCGTGCTCACGTACCGCTCCCACGAGGACGAGGCGAAGGAGGTCGTCGAGGAACTGGCCGCCCACGGCCGCAAGGCGGAGGCGATCCAGCTCGACACCACCCGCACCAGCAGCTTCGCCGACTTCACCGACGCGCTGCGCAGCAGGCTGCGTGCCCGGTGGGGCCGCGACAGCTTCGACATCCTCGTCAACAACGCTGGCTTCTCCGGCAACACCACCCTCGGCAACACCACCGAGGACGAGATCGACGAGTTGTTCGCCGTCCACTTCAAGGGCGTCTACCTGCTCACCCAGGCCCTCACCACCGGCGGGACGCCGTTGTTGGCCGACGGCGGCCGCATCGTCAACTTCTCCTCCGGCCTGGCCAGATTCGTCACCTCCCCCTACGCCGTGTACGCGTCCATGAAGGGCGCCATCGAGGTCCTCACCCGCTACTGGGCCGCCGAACTCGGCCCGCGCGGCATCACGGTCAACACCATCGCTCCCGGACCGGTGGCAACCGACTTCGCGGGCGGGTACCTCCGCGCCAGCGAAGACGTCCAGCGGGCCATGACCGGCATGACCGCGCTCGGCCGCATCGCGCATGCGGCCGACATCGGCCCCGCTGTCGCCGCGCTGGTCAGTGATGGCACCGGCTGGATCACTGGCCAGCGCATCGAGGCCAGCGGCGGGTTCCGACTGTGACGACGAGGAAGTAAAGCCCATGAATTCCCCGAAAATCCGCCGACGTGAGACCGACGGAGCGACCCCGCGCCGGATCGCCTCGATAGCCGTCAGCGTCACGCTGGCGTCGGCGCTGGGCCTGCAAGTCGGTGTGGCCCACGCGCACCCCGGTCACCTGGGGCGTCCTGTGGTGTCGGCACCGATCGCGACGGCGCCGGTATACGCCGACGGCTGGATGCAGCTCGCGCCGATCGCAGGTGGGCCGCGCCAGGAGCACAGCGTCGCCGCGATCGGCCAGGACGTCTACGTGATTGGCGGCATCCGGCCCGACGGGATCGGCGGTTCCGTCACCGTCGGCGATGTCGAGGTCTACGACACCAAGCGGAACACCTGGCGTAACGCGGCTCCGCTACCAGTGGCGATGAACCATCCGAACGTCGCAGCGGTCGGTGGCAAGCTCTACGTCCTCGGCGGTCTGTCCGGTGGCGCGTCGTGGCAGGCGTTGCGCGACAGCTATGTCTACGATCCCGCGACGAGCAGGTGGACACCGCTGCCACCGATGCCCGAGGGCACCGAGCGAGGCAGCGCCGCCATGGGTGTGTTCGACACGCGGATCTATCTCGCCGGGGGCATGCGCACCCTGACCCCAGGCCCTGGCGGCCTGCAGGACACGGTCGCCACGGTCAGCGCCTACGACGTCACCACTGGCCGCTGGTCCAACCTGCCCGACCTGCCCGAGGCCCGCGACCACGTCGGCGGCGCGGTCGTCGGCCACACCCTGTACGTGCTCGGCGGCCGCGACCGCGGCCAGATCAACGTGCGTGACACCGTCTACGCCCTCGACCTGCGTGGCGGCCAGTGGGTCGAACGCGCCCCGATGCCGACCGCGCGGGGCGGTATCGCGGCCGCCGCCGTCGGTGGGGTCATCTACACCTTCGGTGGGGAAGGCAACGTGGTTGATGGCGTGAACACCGTCTTCGACCAGACCGAGGCATACGACACCCAGCATGACCGGTGGCAGCAGTTGGCCCCCATGCCAGTACCCCGCCACGGCACCGCTGCCGTCGCTGTCGGCGACACCATCCACATCCCCGGCGGCGGCAACGCAGGCGGCGCCGCTCCGATGGACGTCAACGACGCCTACCGTCCCCACATCCGCTGATCCCGACGGTCCCGCAACACCGTGGGTCGGCCCGCCGTGCGGTGCCGGGGGTTCGCCTCCGGTCCGTGCGGCGGGCCGCCGCCGTGCGTCCTCCGCGCAGATCCTCAACGTCCCCGCAGCGGGGCCCATACCAGACGGACTGACCAAAAGGGACTATCACGAATTTTCTGCCATATCGGGCTGATCGCGTGTGGGCTCAACGGAATTTTTCCAGCGTTGGGTGACAGGAAGGTTCCCTTGCTCGCACCCGAAGCCCGCCGGGGGGCTTGGCACCCGCTACTGTCAGCGGAGAATGTGAGCGAATGGTCGCATCTTCGCCGTTCGTGAAGGTGATGCGCAGGAGGTGACGGAGATGGCGAATCGGGCACCACAACGTCGCAGGCAGGCGCGTGGGGAACGACGCATCGAGCTGCTGCTGGACGCTGCCGCCGAAGTGTTCGGTGACGTCGGCTACGCCGCGGCCACCACGAACGCGATCGCGGCCCGCGCCGAATCCTCACCCGGCTCGCTCTACCAGTTCTTCCCGAACAAGGAAGAGATCGCCCGTGCGCTCGCCGATCGCTACCTGCGACAGCTGCAGGCCGCGCACCGCACCGCCTTCGCAGCCGAAAACGCCCGGCTGCCGCTTCCCGAGCTGATCGACGCAATGCTCGACCCGATGATCGACTTCAACCTGTCGAATCCGGGTTTTCAGGCGCTGTTCAACACCCCGGACGAGGTGGCGACCAAACCGCTGCACATCCGCGAAGCGGTGATCGACCGGCTGAGCGCGATCTTCGCGGCACGCGCCCCGGAACTGCCGGAGGACCAGCGGGTGCGCACCGCACGCGTGCTGGTCGGGGTGTTCCGGGGCGTACTGCCGTTGATCATCGTGTCCTCGGGCGCGGAGCGGGCCGCTGTCGTCGGCGAGGTCAAGCAGATCTTCCACGACTACTTGACGCAACGGGTCGGCTGAGGCAACAACCCAGCCGCGGAAGATCCCGCTAGCGACCACCTGCGCGCACGGCCCCGCCGAGCGCGGCTCGCAGGATCCCGCCAGCATGGGCCAGCCGGTCCGGCTCGTGGCTGTCGCCGGGCAGGTTGACGATCACGCCGTCGAGTCCCAGCTCTATCAACCCCTGGATCTGTTCGCCCACCGAATCGGCATCCCCGACGATCATCCGGCTGGTCAGTGCCGCGGGCAGCCCGCGCCCCGAGGCGACGCCGAGCCGCTGCCTGGCGAGCAAGGCGTCCCGCTTGGCCATCGCCTCCTCGGTCGTCCGCCCGAGGAACACCACTGCCAGCGCGTTCTTGTTGATCGCGGCGTAATCCCGCCCCACTGCGGCGCACTTCTCGCGCAGCACCGCCAGTTTCCGGGGAATGTCGGGGAAGCCGCAGTTGAGGTTGAGGATGTCGGCGTACTTGGCCGCGAGCGGAATCGTTCGGCGTTCACCGGCACCGCCGATGAGGATCGGCGGCACGTGCACCGGCTGCGGCTCGTTGAACGCGTCGGTGACCGCGTAATGCTCGCCGCGGAAGGTCGTCGGTTCTCCGGCGAACATCGACCGGCAGATCTGCAGCGCTTCTTCGAGCCACTCGAACCGCTGCTGCACGCTCGGGAAGGTGTAGCCGTAGCGGCGGTGTTCCTCCTCGAACCACGCTGCCCCGATGCCGAGCAGCGCGCGGCCACCGGAAACGACGTCCAGCGCGGTCACGGTTTTGGCCAGCCGCGCCGGGTTGTGGTAGGTCACGCCGGTCACCAAGGTGCCGAGCCGGATCCGCTCGGTGCTCGCCGCGACCGCGCCCAGCAGCGTGTACGGTTCGAGCATCGGTTCGTTCGGCGCACCTTGCAGGGGGAGCTGCATCAGGTGGTCCATCACCGCGAACAGCTCGAAACCTGCTTCCTCGGCGGTGCGGGCGGTCGCCGCGATCCGTTCGAAGAGCTTCGCGGGCGGGGTTTTCGGGTAGTTGAAGCTGGTCAGCTGCAAGCCCAGTCTCATGCGTCTTTCCTCCGTGCCTCGGTCAGGATGTAGTCGGCCAGGTCCCGCAGCCCCGGGCGCAGAACGCGGTCCGGGATCTGGACCCCGAACCGCTGTTCGGCTTCGGTGAGGAGCTGCGCGAGGGACAGCTCGTCCAGGCCGAGATCCGTGGTCAGGCACGCTTCGGCGGTGAGCGCCCGAGCCGGTAGATCGGTGAGTTCGACGACCATCTTCTTGAGTTCGTCCAGAACGCTTTCGCTGCTGCGCACTTCGGTCCCCTGCGGTTCGTCGCTTGTACTTCACCGTCCGATGTGGCCGGTCGCCGGAGCTGCGTGTGCGACGACCCCATCGGGGCGTATTACGACCAGTGCTGGTTCGGAGATGCCGAGCAGCCGGTGCGCCGCCGCGGCCGCGTCGAACAGGTCGGTCGCGGATTCGGGCGGCGAGGCGCGCAGGATCGCGACGTCCACTTCCGTGCCCAGCTTCGCAGTCCACTGCGCCGCGAGTTTCGTGGCACTTCCGCGCACAGCGGGCAGCATGTCCGCGGAACGCCGGTCGGCAGCGCAGCCCAGGACGAGAGCGTTGCCGGTGAGCGAGTCGTGCAACCACTTCCCGTCGCCCAGCGGCACGTCCGGCAGCCGCGTTCCCGGTTTGAGCACGCCAATCCCGGCTTCGCTGCCCGGATAGGCCAGCGCCAGCTGTGCCATGCGCGGCGGCATGGCCCGGTCGAGCACTCCCGTTCGCGAGGCGACTGCGAGCGCACCGTCGCGGACCTTGCGCCGCCAGCCGGTCAGCATCCACATCTTCGTCTGCCGGTCGGTATCGGCGACCACCCGCTCGGCGACGTATCGACGTTCAGCGGCCCAAGCCTGCACACCCGCGATACCTGCCGAGCCGGGTTCGGCCGACGCGAGCCGCCAACCAAGGGACTGGGCGTCTTCGATACCGGTGTTCATGCCCTGGCCACCGGCCGGGCTGTGCACGTGCGCGGCGTCGCCCGCGAGCAGCACTCGGCCGACTTGGAACCGCTTCGCGACGCGGCGGTTCACCTGGAAGCTCCCGGTCTGCTGTTCGCCGACCAGCCGCACCGGAACCGGGCAGCGCTGCGCTGCGGCCTGCTGCACCACGGCGTCCAAGTTCGACAGATCGGCTCCCGGTGGCATGCTCACGAACACCCGGTACAGCCCACCGGGTAGTCCGACCACGACGAGCACGCCGTGCGGTGTCATGAAGTAGTGCGCTTCATCTTGCGCCAGCGGGGTTTCGCACTCGCCGTCGGAGAGCGCGAAGGTCTCCTGGTAGGGCATGCCCTCGAATTCGACACCGAGTTGTTCCCGCGTGTGGCTGTGCGCGCCGTCGCAGCCCACCGCCCAGTCGAACTCCGCTGTGGAGTCACCGGATGCGTCTTCCAGTCCGGCGTGCACGCTGCTGGTCTCCGGCCGCAGCCAGTTCATCCGAACGCCGTACTCGATCTTCCCGCCGCGCTGCTCGAAGCAGCGTCGCAACACCGCTTCGGTCTCCTTCTGCGGAAATGACAACGGAGTTCGGTATCGAGTACCGGACAGCCCGTCCAGCCGCAACCGGGCGACGCGGCGCCCGCCGGTATAGTAGTTGGCCGCTCTGAGCGGAAGCGCGCGATCCACGATCTCGTCGGCGGCGCCGCAGCGCCGCAGGGCTTCCAGGGCTCGTGGCCAGAGCACGATTGCCCGCGAGTGCGGATGCGGGCGTTCGCCGCGATCGATCACCCGGACCGGATGTCCCCGGCTGATCAGCTCGGTGGCCACGGTGAGCCCGGTGGGCCCGGCGCCGACGACCAACGTGCCGCCCGATTCGATGTTCACGCGCAGCCTCCTGCAGAACTCGTCGAATACTCCATTTGCCGCACGGAAAGAAGAGCCGATCGCGCAGGACGGCAACATTGGCGCACCGCGAGACGGCGGTTTCGCGTGCGCCAACATTCTTACGAGCCGGATTCCGGCCCGGAATACTACTTAGGTGACATCAGCTCGACCAGCACAATTGGTCGGCCGAAATGTTTCGACGAACCCGCGCTCGATATTTGAGTGATCTGGATCACAACAAGTTGCAAGTGATTGCTCACATTGAGCTAATGTCGCTCGCGGTCCGGCGAGCAAACCGTCACTTTACTCGTCACCCGCTACCAGGCGATTCCAGCAGCGGATGACTTGCGTTCTTGTCCGATGGAGCAATCCTGGGGGATGCCGTGGGAGAACCGAGGTTCGAGGATCCAACTCGATTATTGTTGCGCATTGAGAACAAGCTGCTGCACCAAACGGTGGCACGCACATTGCTACCTGTCGAGAATCTGCAAATCGCAGAAGACCTAGATTCGGAGGCCGACTTAGACGCTGCCGAGCACCATCGGCCGGACATCGCCCTGGTCGGCTGCACGGTGCCGTCCAACTACCTGATCGCGAACATCGCTCGCATCCGGCTGGCTTCGCCGGGCACGCGGATCATCGCCTTGGTTCCGCAGGTCACGGCCGAGCTGACCAGCACGTTACGCGCCGTCGGAGTGACCGAGCTGACGGATCTCGACAGCACGTTGGAGGACTTGCTCGGGTGCCTGCGCCGCACTCGCCGAGCTCCGTCGCCGGGACGGCTCGACGCAGCCCAGGTCCAGGCGATCCGGGCGAGGCTGCAGTGCGGCCACAAACTGTCCGCGCGAGAACGCGAGATCGTGGATCTGGTGGCCCAGGCGATGAGCAACCGACAAATCGCCAGCAAGCTGCGCATCACGGAAGGAACAGTCAAGCGTCATATGCGAAATATTTTCGCAAAACTCCGTGCGAATTCAAGAATTGACGCGGTGAACAAAGCGACGACGACCATCTGCTGCCACCTACCGGTTAGTAGCGGAAGCCACGGTAAAGTTTCGGTAAAATCTACTTGCCTCGGTCCATTGTGTGACTATTTCGACTCCGCTCAACGCCCGCCGCTGTCGGCGTGATCTCTGGAGGGAAAGATGAGCACCGAAACCGTTGAATTGGGAACCTCTGCGACCACCTACAGCCACACCGTAGCCCGGGAGATGGTGCATCGCTGGGCGCTCTCCGAGGTGTTCGTAACCGGAATTCAGACTACTGGACAGTACGAATTCACCGTGGACGCGCAACTGCCGCTCTACCACGCCTATTACACCGATCACGCGGCTCGACCGGAGCTGTTCGATCCGTTATTACTGCTCGAATGCTGCCGACAGGGGGGCACCTACGGCACGCACGTGGTACTCGACGTGCCGCTGGCCGCCACGCTGTTGGTCAAGTCGATGTCGATCCAGCTCACCGACCTGGACGCGCTCACCATCGGCACCAGACCCGGCGAGCTGCGCACGCGCGTCGAGTTCACCGACGTCCAGACGCGTGGCGGGCAGGTTCGCGGGTTCTCGTTGGACCTGGAGCTGACGCTGTCCGGACGAGCTGTCGGCACCGCGCACATCGACGCGGGCGCGGTGTCGAAGAACGCCTTCCGCGCGCTGCGCGTGCGGCAACGCGCGAGTGAACCACCGATGTCCTCGTCGCTTCCCGAAACCCCGGCCGGAGTTCCGGTCAGCCCGCACCTGTTCGGGCGGAAGCTCCAGGAGAACGTGGTGCTCACCAACGCGAGGCGAGATGGCCGTTGCGCGTCGGCGCAGCTCGGCGTCACACCCCGCAACAGGAGCTTGTTCGACCACGAATACGACCACTACCCGGCGATGAGCCTTTTCGAGGCGGCTCGGCAGATCTCGCTGCTCGCGCTGGACGACGGCACCGGTGCCGCGGCGACCCGGCTGCGCTGCACGTCGTTCCGCGGCGAGTTCATCCGGTTCGCCGAACTCGATTCGCCCACCACCTTGGACGTTTCCGAGCCGAGCGGCGACGAGCTGGAAGTGCAGTTCCACCAGAACGGCGCGCTGATCGCCACGGTCGCGGTCGGTTTCGCCGACCTGCCCGGCATTTCGCGGCATCCTGGGGCGGCGGCATGACCGTTCGTGCGGTGTGGACGGACTTCGGCGGTGTCCTGACACCACCGGTCAACGAAACGTTCGCCGCGTTCGCCGCGAACATCGGCGTGCCAGCGGCGGCCTTGCAGGCCGCGATGCGCAAGGTCGGCGACCGCTACGGCACGGATTCGATGGCGCCGTTGGACATTCCGCTGATCAGCGAAGAAGACTGGGCCAAGCAGGTGGCGGAGGAAGTGCGTGCGGACAACGGTGCCGTAGTCGATCTCTCCCGCTTCGGCGAGCGCTGGTTCGCTGGCCGACCGCCCAACAGCTCGTGGGTGCGCACGTTGCGGGACTTCCGGGAACGCGGCGTTTTCGTCGGATTGCTGTCAAACATGCCGCCGAGCTGGGACGAGCAGTGGCGGCGCATGGTGTCCCCGGAACTGTTCGACGACGTCGTGCTGTCCTTCCAAATCGGCTGTCGAAAACCGGACGCCGAGATCTTCGCGCTGGCCGCCGACCGCTGCGGCATTCCCGCGGCGGACTGCGTGCTCGTCGACGACCTCGCGGCGAACTGCGCGGGAGCGCAGGCGGCGGGCTGGCACGCCGTCCACTTCACCGACTCGGCTACCGCAGCCGCGGAACTCGACCGGCAAGGAGTGTGCGCATGACGCGATCAGTGCTGGTCACCGGAGGAAACCGAGGTATCGGGCGAGAGATCGCCCGGACCTTCGCAGCGGCCGGTCACCGTGTCGCGATCACCTACCGGTCCGAACAGCCGGCGGACGATTTCCTCGCGGTGCGCGCCGATGTCACCGTGCCCGACGACGTGGCTGAGCTGTTCCAGCGGGTGGAAGCCGAGCAGGGTCCGGTGGAAGTGCTGGTGTCCAACGCTGGCATCACCCGAGACAACGTGCTGCCCAGGCTCAGCGACGCGGACTTCGACGACGTCGTGAACACCAACCTGACCGGGGCATTCCGCGTCGTGCGGCGTGCCTCGCGGCGGATGTTGGCGGCCAAGTGGGGGCGCATCATCTTCGTGTCCTCGATGATCGGGTTCCTCGGCGCGCCGGGGCAGAGCAACTACGGTGCCTCGAAATCCGGGCTACTCGGGCTCACCCGCTCCCTCGCCTGGGAATTCGGCGGCCGGGGTATCACGGCGAACCTGGTCGCTCCGGGGCTGATCGACACCGACATGTCGGCCCGGCTGCCGGAAGCCCGGCGCGAGGACCTGCTGCGGATGACCGCGATGCGTCGCACTGGCAGCCCGGCCGAAGTGGCGGCGGTCGTCGCGTTCCTCGCCAGCGACGCGGCGTCCTACGTCACCGGCGCGACCGTTCCAGTCAGCGGCGGTTTCGCCATGGGCTACTGACCAGACCGCCCCAGAAGGGAACCTTCCTGCCGATCGTTGACAGGAAGGTTCCCTTCTGCATATCAACCCACCCTCACCGACCCCCTGCGAAGCCCCGCGGGTGACAGGAAGGTTCCCTTGCTGTCACCCGCGGGGCGTGCATGCGTGGCAGGAAGGTTCCCTTCTGCACGTCAACGGCACGATCGCCGCCGCCTGGGTGCTGATCAGAGGAAGGTCGCTGCATCCGGCTTCTGGTATCGGCTATCCGGGGCGCAGTGACAGGAAGGTTCCCTTGCTCACGCGCCGCAGCCCCCGCGTCGGAGTCGACGTAGGAAAACGCTCGGCCCCCGCACCGAGGTGCGGGGGCCGAGCGGCTGACAGGACTAGCGGACTGCGGCTGGCGCCTCCACCCTTGTCGGGGGCTGCGTCGGGCCCGCTTCGCTGATTCCGAACCGCGCGTGGATCCGCTTCAGCGGCTCGGGCGCCCACCAGTTGGCATTGCCCGCGAGCCGCATGAACGCTGGCACCAGCACGGCACGGATCAGCGTGGCGTCGACCAGCACGGCCAACGCCAGACCGATCCCCAGCATCTTCAGGAAGACCACGCCCGAGGCCGCATACGTCGCGAAGGACACCGCGAGGATGGCGGCAGCGGCAGTGATCAGCGGTGCGCTGCGTTCGATGGCCACCGCGACCGCCGATTCGTTGTCGCCGGTTCGGTCGTACTCCTCCTTGATCCGGGACATCATGAACACCTCGTAGTCCATGGACAGCCCGTAGGCGATGCAGAACATCAGGATCGGGATGCTGGTCTCGAGTGTTCCGGTGGCGGTGAACCCGAATACGTCGGACAGATTGCCCTGTTGGAACACCCAGACCAGGGCGCCGAACATGACTGACAGGCTCAGCAGGTTCAGCACGGTCGCTTTCAGCGGCAACACCAGGCTGCCGGTCATCAGGAACAGGATGATGAACGTGATCCCGAAGATGACCAGCAACGCCAACGGCAGCCGGTCGAGCAGCGCCGCCCGGAAGTCCGACAGCTCAGCGGGATAGCCGCCCACCTGCACCGCGAACGGCGGCGGCACGTCGCGGATGTTCTGCACGAAGCCCAACGGGTCGGTCTCCAGGATCTCGGTGCTGGGCACGACCGACAACCATGTTCCGGTGTCGCTGGTGAACCGGTCGAACTCGGCAGGAACGCCGTCGACCCGCTGTCCGTTGGCGAACCTGCCAGCCATCGTGTCGACCTGCGCCACACCTTCCACTTGGGACAGTGCGGTTGCGTAGCCCTCGACCCCAGGCCGCAACTGGTTCGGATCCCCGGCGTCCGAGGCGACGAGGTGAACGGCGTCCGACTCTTCCACGCCGAAGTTGGCCCGGACTTCTTCGGAGACCTGTCGACTCGATGCGCTGGGCGGCAGGATGCGGTCGTCCGGCAGGCCGAACTGCAGCCCGAGGATCGGTGATCCGAGCACCAACAGGATGACGATCACTGCACCACCGAAGGTCGCTGGTCGACGCATCACGATGAGCGCCGTGCGATGCCAGAACCCGCTTTCCCCGCTCGGCTTGGGCTTGCGGCGCCGCAGCAGACCGCCGCCGACGGCGCGGCCGACGAAGGCCAACGCGGCCGGGAGGGTGAAGAGCACGCCGATGACGCTGAACAACACGACGAAGAAACCCGCATAGGCGAACGACCGGAGGAATGGGAACGGGAACAGCAGCAGCCCCAGCAGCGATATCGCCACCGTCAGACCGCTGAACAGCACGGTGCGTCCCGCGGTTTGCACACTGTGGACGATCGCGTCCTCTCGGGAGTCGCCGTTGCGGAGCCGTTCTCGGAATCTGTTGATCACGAACAGGCAGTAGTCGACTCCCAGGCCCAACCCCATCGCAAGGGTGATGTTGAGCGCGAAGGTGGAGACTTCGGTGACCGCGGTCGTCAATCGCAGTGCCGCCATGGTGCCGACCATCGCGAACACCCCGATGCCCAGCGTCAGCAGCGCCGCGACGAATCCGCGGAACACGAGCACCAGCAGCACGAAAACCATCGGGAAGATCAGCATTTCGGCCCGGATGAAGTCCTGCCCGGCCTGCGCCCCGACCTGCCGGAAGACTTCCTCCCGGCCGCCGACCTCGACGGTGACCGCACCGGCGTCCCTGGTGAATTGCGGGGAGAGGTCGCGGAGGATGCCGCGGGTCTGCGTCGCATCACCCGGAAGGCGTGCGAGGACCAGGGCCTGCCTGCCGTCCGTGCTCCGCAGCACTGGGCTTGCCCCGCGCGACCAGTAGGAATCGGCCTCCGCGACTTCCGGACGACCGCGCAGTTCGTCGGTGAGCGCGCGCCCCGCCGCAGCCACTGCCGGGTCGTCCACGGTTCCGTTCTTCGCGGTCACCAGCAGCAACATGTTCGGGCCGCCGGTGCCGAACTCCCGGTCGAGCACCTCGGCGGCCGCCAGCGACTCGCTGCCCGGTGATTCGAAGCGGGAGAGCGAAAGCGCGCTCAGCGCTCCCGAGGCGCCGACCAACGTCACGCCGAACAGGACCAGGCTGACCGCGAGGGTCCACCACCGGCGCCGGATAGTGAACCGACCGAGGCGTGCCAACGCGGGTTCTGGGGGCGGGCTGTTGCCCGAATCAAGCATCGCGTGGAGTCCCTCTCTTGGCTGTTGGCGGTGCTGTCGCCAACCCGATAGAAGATACGAGCTGATACTCACATTGGAACGGAGTACGAGTAAACACTCACAAAAGTAAAGATGAGTTGAAATCGCACGATCGGCCGCCAGAACCCCACAACCCGCCCAGCCTTCCGGGACCGCGAGAGCAAGGGAACCTTCCTGTCATCCCACCCACCGGCCAGGCAGGGGATGCGAACAAGGTTCACTTTCGACTCGGACCTCGGGAGCGGCGGTTTATGCGAGGAAGGGAACCTTCCTGTCACCACCAGGGACACGGCCCCGCGGTGCTGACGTGCGGAAGGGAACCTTCCTGTCATCTCAGGCCCGGCGAAGGGTAGGAAGGGAACCTTCCTGTCGGGGGCGTGACAGGAAGGTCCCTTGGCTCGCACGGCGTGGCAGTGCGAGCGGTGTGTTGTGGGTGGGTCAGCTGGTGATGCCGAAGTTCTGGTTGCGCAGCCAGGTCGACAGGCCCTCGACCGCCATCGGGCCGTTGCGGTCGAGGTCGAAGTAGTGACCGCCGCCGGGGACCACGAGCATCTCCGTGCTCTCCGCACCGGTGAACAGGGCTCGGTGTTCCGCGCCGCCGACGACCCGGGCGTCGTTCTCGCCGTACATGAAGTACACCGGCACCGTGATCTCCGGGATCCGCTTGATGTCGATCATCACGCCACCCAACTGCGAAAGCATGTCCTGGCAGGGGTGTCGGTTCTGCAGCGGCGCCGCCGCGTCGAGCACGGCTTGTTCTGCATCGTTGAAGTTACCGGCGAGGAACTCCGGGGTGCCGTTGTCGTAGAAGATGTAGCCGCCCGGATCACCAGGTGCCTCGGACGGTTCGCCACCGGGCAGGCACTTCTGGGTTGCCGCCGAGAACCGTTCGAACGCCTGCGGGGTGAGTCCCAGGTCGGTCCACCCCATGATGACCAACGCGTCCACGCTCTGGAAGGAGTAGGCGGTGATCTGCGCGACCTGCCCGCCGTTGGAGTGCCCGGCGACCGCGATCCGGTCGAAGCTCGGCGGGCGCAGCCGGTCGCCGTCGACCGCATACCTGCCGGAACGCAACTGCTCGATGATCTGGTGCGTCATGTCGGCCTGGGCGCCGATGCAGGTCAGGATGCCGTCCGGCTTGCCGCTGCGGTCGTAGCCGATGCGGTCGATGGTCAGCGACGCTTGGCCCCGTTCGGCCATTTCCTGCACGTGGTTGTAGCCATCGACGGGCAGCCGCCAGTACCACTCGCCGGAGGCGATGCCGTGCTGGTAGAGGGTGATCGAAGGCTCGCGGGCGGTCAGCGCCTCGCGCGGCGCGGTCAGGTGGCCGCGGATCGTGTAGGACTTGCCGTCGGTCGGACATCCCACCGCGGACCGGTTGATGTTGCGGACCTGGAAGCTCACCGGTACGTCGACGATGTCCTGAGCGGCAACGGTCGGCGCCGCCGAGGGGCTTGCCTGCGCACCGGGCACCACGGCCACACCGAGGGCGAGCATCAGGCCCACGGCGATGTTTCTCGGGCGAAACAGCATTCAGACTCTCCTCAGTCCACAAGAATGCGATCAGGGTGCACATCGGCGGCCAGCGCTCGGCACTCGAAGGCGTCGCAATAGTCCATTGTGGATATGAGTGCCGCGCCAGAACCGCAACCGCCGTTGGCTGCCCGACCCGATTGTGGTGCGGGGAGAATCCGCGGCCAATACTCCTTAGGAAACACACGAGGCTGGCGATCAACTCGCCAGCCTCGCTCCGGAAAGCACCCGGATCAGTCGTGCAGCAAGGATTCGACGCGATGGCCGCTGATCGACGCGTCGAGCACCTGCACGGTGTGCGCCATCGCGAGGCGCTCGCCGCGGCGCTCCAGTGCGGTGCGGATCTGCATCGAGCATCCCGGGTTGGCTGTCACCAGCAGTTTCGCTCCGGTGTTGAGGACGTTCTCGGCCTTGCGGTCGCCGAGTTCACGCGCGGCTTCCGGTTGGAGCAGGTTGTAGACCCCGGCGGAACCGCAGCACAGTTCACCGCGGTTGATCTCCTTGATTTCGAGTCCGGGGATCGCTCGCAGCAACTCCCGCGGCTGCGAACGGATGCCCTGTCCGTGCGCCAAGTGGCACGCATCGTGGTAGGCGATCTGCACGGGCAGCGGGTGGCGTTCGGCAACCGGACCGAGTTCGACGAGCAGTTCGGAGATGTCCCGCACGCGGGCGGAGAACCGCTTGGCGCGCTCGGCGTATTCCGGATCGTCCTGGAGCAGCCGCGGATACTCCTTCAACGTGGACCCGCAGCCCGCCGAATTGATGACGACGTAGTCCACACCGGACTGTTCGAAGGTGTCCAGCAGTTGGCGGGCGAGCTTGATCGCCTCCGGCTCCCGACCGGTGTGCTCGCTGAGCGCGCCGCAGCACCCTTGCGCTGGCGGAATCACGACGTCGCAGCCTTCGGCGGCGAGGATGCGCGCCGTTGCCGCGTTGACGTCGGGGAAGAACGCGCTCTGCACGCAGCCGGTGATCATCCCGACGACCGCGCGGCGCTTGCCCTGCGCGGGAACCCGGTGCCCCAGCTTCGGCGCTCGGTTGATCGGCGGAGCCAGGGATTCCATCACCTGCAGTCCGTCCGGCAGTTTGGCCAGCAGCCCGGTCCGCTTCAGCAGAGCGCCGATGCCGAGTCGCTGGTAGAGCGCGAGCGGTCCGCGCATCGCCTTGAGCCGTCGTGGATACGGGAACAGCGTGAAGATCGCTGCGCGCAGGAAGCGTTCCCAGCGTCCTCGCTGGTGCCGCCGCTCGACCTGGGCTCGGGTCTCGGTGATCAGCGTGCCGTACTGCACACCGGACGGGCAGGCGGTCACGCACGCCATGCAGCCGAGGCAGGCGTCGAAATGCCCGACCATGTTGTCGGTCAACGGCTCGCCTTCGAGCCCTTCCTTCATCAGGTAGATGCGCCCGCGCGGCGAGTCCATCTCCTCGCCCCACAGGTCGTAGGTGGGGCAACTGGGCAGGCAGAATCCACAGTGGACGCAGTCGTCGACTAGTTCGCGCTGCGGTGGGTGCAACGCGTCGAAGGCGCCTGGACGGGCCGGGGTCTCGGTCATCAGATTCCTCCCACGAACCGACCTGGTGCGAGCCGGTGTTCCGGGTCGAACTGGTCCTTGGTCCGACGCATCAAGGTCAACAAACCCGGCGAGATCGACCCCCACGGATCGATCGACTCGCGAACTCCCCGCGGTGCCCGGACGAGCACCGCGTAGTCGCAGCGGGACCGCAGCGCTGCGACGAGTTCGGTGACTGCGGTCGGATCGGCATCGCCGGGCAGCCCGGCGTGCAGCACGCCGAGACCGGCAGCGCCACGCAACGCCACTGGCAGACCGCTTGCCGAAGCAGCTTCCTGCACGACGCTCAGCAGCCGGGGCAGCGCGGCTGGCTCTGCCCCCACGCGCAGACCGATCCCAGTGGCCGGATCGAACGGGTATTGCCCCCACCATGCAGGAGCCTGTTCGAGCACTGCTGCGCGGTCTCCGAGAACAGCGGCCAGTTCGACCGCGCGAGCATGCGTGGCGTTGGGTCGGCCTTCGAGCTGCGCGCAGATCGTGATCGGCCCGCTCGGCCCCGCACGGTCGACTTCGATGGCGGTGGGCATCGCTTGGGAATGCCGGACGATGTCGGCGGCAGCCGCGGCCGATGCGGTGTCGTCGGCCTCGATGACGATCCAGCGGTGTTCGGCGGCAGCCGGGTGGAGCCGGAAGATCGCCTCGGTGATCACGCCGAGCGTGCCGAAAGAGCCGGTGTAGAGCTTGCCGAGGTCGTAGCCCGCGACGTTCTTGACGACCTTGCCGCCTGCGGTGGTCACCGTGCCGTCGGCCCGCACGACCGTGATGCCGATGAGCAGATCGCGCACTCCACCGAAGAGGTGGCGGCACGGCCCCGACGTGCCGGTGGCGATTACTCCGCCGAGGGTCGCGGTCGGCAGCGGCTGGTCGATCGCGAGCTGCTGCCCGGCGCTGCGCACCACCTCGTTGACCTCGACGATCGGCGTTCCGGCCAGGGCGTGCACAACCAGGTCGCCCGCGGCGTGGTCGACGACGCCGTCAGCAGCCGACACGTCGAGCAGCAGATCGACGGCATCCGGCGCGGTCCCCCAGTCGAGTTTGCTGCCGGATCCTTTGGGCACCACCCGCAAGCCGTGCTCGGCGGCGATCTTCATCGCGATCGACGCCCGTTCAGTTCCGTCCACAGTGGCCACCCATTGTGGACGGACGTCGGAAACGGTGTCGGCCGCAGTCGCCTCCCGCACGCAATCAGCGCCCAGCGCGGCCTTCAGCGCTTCGCGTGCGGCATCCTCGGTCCTAGTGGCCATCAGAACTGGTCCGCCAATCCCGCCTCGGTGAGTGGGTGCACGCCGCGCCGCGGTCCGGGTACCTCGCCGCAGAGCCTCGGCGTCGGGAAGACCTTGCCGGGATTGCAGATTCCGACCGGGTCGAAGGCGCAGCGCACGCGCTGCATGGTGTCCAGGTCGTCGGCGGTGAACATCCGGCCCATGTACTTGACCTTGTCCGCGCCGACCCCGTGCTCGCCGGTGATCGAACCACCGTGCTCGATGCACAGGTCGAGGATCGCGCCGGAGACCTCCTCGGCTCGTTCGTTGGCGCCGGGTTCGGCGTCGTCGAAGAGCACCAGCGGATGCAGGTTGCCGTCCCCGGCGTGGAAGACGTTCGCGACCCGCACCCCGGACTCGGCGGACAGCCGGGCGATCCGGCCGAGCACCTCGGGCAGCGCGGTCCGCGGAATCACCCCGTCCTGCACGATGTAGTCGGGGCTGATGCGGCCCACCGCGGCGAAGGCCGACTTGCGGCCCTTCCAGATCATCGCCCGCTCCTGGTCGTCGGCGGCCACCCTGATCTCGAACGCGCCGTTGGCCTCGCAGTGCCGCTTCACCTCGGCGAAGGTGTGCTCGACCTCGGCTGCCGGGCCGTCCAGTTCGACGACCAGCACCGCTCCCGCGCCGTCCGGATAACCGCACTGCACGGCTTGTTCGGCAGCCTCGATGGCCAGCGCATCCATCATCTCGATGGCCGCCGGGGTGACTCCGGCGGCGATGATCTCCGACACCGCCGCACCCGCCTCGTCAGTCGACGGGAAGCCAGCCAGCAGGGTCTGCACCGCCTCGGGTTTGCGCAACAACCGCACGGTGATCTTGGTGACCACGCCCAGCGTGCCCTCGCTGCCGATGAACGCGCCCAACAGGTCGTAGCCGGGGTTTTCCCGCGCGGCGCCGCCGAGTTCGACGATGTCGCCGTCGGGAGTGACCACTTCGAGGGCGAGGATGTGGTTGGTGGTGAACCCGTACTTCAAGCAGTGCGCGCCACCGGAGTTCTCCGCGACGTTGCCGCCCACCGAGCACACCTGCTGGCTGGACGGGTCCGGCGCGAAGTAGTAGCCCTGCGGGGCGACTGCCTTGGTGACATCGAGGTTGATCACCCCCGGTTCCACCACGGCGCGTTCGTTGGCCAGGTCGACCTCCAGGATCCGCCGCATCTTCGAGGTCACCACCAGCACACCGGAAGCGTGCGGCAGCGCGCCGCCGGAAAGCCCGGTGCCGGAACCGCGGGCGACGAACGGGACTTGGTGCTCAGCGCAGATCCGGACGATCTGGCGGACCTGCTCGGCGGTCTCGGGCAGCACCACCACGGCGGGCACGACCCGGTAGCTCGCCAGCCCGTCGCATTCGTAGGTGCGCAGCCGCTGCGGATCGGTGATCACCGCGTTCGGCGGAAGTACCGCCTGGAACCGCGGCACGACTTGATCGAGCGCGGGCCGCTCGGCCTCGACGCTGGTCGACTGCATGTTCAGCCTCCCGAGAGGGATTCCGACTTACGGAAGAGCCGTTTCGGTCATCGAGAACCCTAGGTTGTTCACAACATAGATACAAGAGGTGGACAAGATGTCCCCGCTATGACGATTGTGCCCCGCCCCACTCCCAGGATCGAGCTCCGCAGCGGTCCTGACCAGAGGAAGGGAACCTTCCTGTCACCCGACCGCTGCCACCGCCCCCGATTTCGTGCGCCGCACCGCCAGTCGGCCGGGGCAAGTGACAGGAAGGTTCCCTTGCTCCCACGACGAGCCCGGCAACTGACAGGAGGTTCGCACGCTGCGGCTCCGCCCGAGCTTCGGTGACAGGAAGGTTCCCTTGCTCTCGGGCCGGGCCCTCACGGCTGCAGGTGGGCGAGGGCTTTGATCGACGGCAGGGCCGTCTTGCCCAGGCGTTCCACTGCGCGCAGGACGTGGTCACCTGGGTAGCGGTAACGCACCTGGTCCGGGACGGCCAGACCGGTGGCGCGGAACCCGCGCAGTCCGGCCGCGACGACCGGCGCCGGGTATGCCGCGCGGCCGTGCAGCCCGCGGGCCCACCCCGGCAGCGCCGAATACGCCAGGTGGCCCAGCGGCAGGTAGCCGACATTCACCGGCAGCAGCCACCACGGCGCGAACGGCCGGTGCAGGAACCGGTAGACCAGATCGGAGTCGGCCGTTCGCCGCAGCTCGGGCCGCACCTGCTTGAAGTACTCCGCCATCTCGCGGGTCGATCCCGGCACCTCCGCCGGGTCGAGGCCAACCAGTTCGGCGGACCGGCGTTGTTCGTCGAAGTAGCGGTTCAGCTGTGCGTCGGTCAGCGGAAATCCGGCGCGCCGCACCACGCTGGCGAACGACGTGACCTCGGCGCAGTGCACCCACGTCAGCAGATCTGGTTCGTCGAGGCGGATCTCCGTGCCGGTTCGCCGGTCGGTCGCCCGGAGTTTGCGGTGCACCCGGCGAACCCGCTCGGCAGCGGACTCGGCTTCGGTCGTCGTGCCGTACGTCGTGGTGGCGACGAAGTTCCCGGTGCGCATCAGACGTCCCAGCGGGTCGTCCTGGAACCGCGAGTTCTGCACGACAGCGGCCACCGCGCGAGGATGCAGCGCCTGCAAGTACAGGCTGCAAATCCCAGCGACCCACATCGTCGGATCGGCATGCAGCTGCCACGTCACGGTCTGCGGTCCGAACAGCCCCTCATCACTCATCCGCTCACCCGCCCAACATCAGCACCGGAACCAACTGCTCGGCCGAGGTGAGCGAGCCGTGCTGCCCGCGAAGCGCCGACTCTCCCGGCTCGACCACCGATCGGATCACCCCGGAGTCCCGCATGATCGCCAGCACGTCGCCGATGCGCGGGCGGACTTGGTCGGCGACCACGGGTCCGAACCAGCCCTCGTCGATCGCCTGCTCACCGGTGAGCACCACGCCGCGGTCCGCGATCCGCTCCCGCCACGCGGCGTGCACGTCGGCCAGCGCACCGGGTTCGACGTAGATGTGTCGAGCACGGGCCTCGCCGCCGAGCAGTCGGACACCTGCCTGCAACGCCGGATCTGTGTCGGCATCCAGTGCCTCGGCCGGGTCGACCTCGACCATGCCGTGGTCAGCGACAACGGCCAGCGCAGCAGCGGGGGGCAGCCGCTCCGCCAACGTCGTCACGAGCCGGTCGATCTGGGTCAGTTGCAGACGCCACGGCAACGAGCCGGGGCCGTGCACATGTCCGAGCAGGTCGAGGTGGCCGTGGTAGCCGTAGCACAACACCGGGCCACCGGCGCCGAGTGCGGCGAGCAGTTGGGCAGCCAAATCGCCGAGCGCGTGCAGGCCGTGGAACTCGCCACCGCGGAACGCCGCCCGGGTCAGGCCGGTGCCCTTGAATTCGGCAGGCACCGCGGTTCGTACGTCGATGCCTGCCGCCGCCGCTCGTTCCAGCATCGTTGGTGTCGGCTGGACCTGCTCCGGCGGCCAACGGTCCAGCAGGCTGCGGCGATTTCCGGCCGAATCCCGCACCGTGCCGTGCGTTCCCCAGCTCAGCGGGTGCAGGAGTCCGCCGGAGGGCTCGGCGAAGGTGTAACCGACCAAGCCGTGCTCGCCAGCGCATCTGCCGGTGCCCAGCGAGGTGACGCTGGTGACCGTGGTGGTCGGGAAGCCAGCCTTCAACGGCGGGGAAGTCAGCAGACTCGCCATGAACGGCGCATCCGCCGCGTGCTCGCGCAGCAGGTCCCAGCCGAGTCCATCGATCAGCAGCACCGCAGCGTTTCGGCAGGCCGGGAATCCGATGCTGTCGGCGAATCGCGGCACCCCCATCGCGCCGAGCAGCGACGGCAGCACATCGGACAGCGCGCGCCCGTCATGGTCGGGAGAGACGATCCAGTCCATGGCGCACTGCCTCCCTCCGGGGTCAGAATCCCATTGAACGCCCGATGATCTCCTTCATGATCTCGGTGGTGCCGCCGTAGATCGTCTGGATCCGGGTGTCCAGGTACGCCTTGGCGACCGGGTATTCCGCCATGTAGCCGTAGCCGCCGTGCAGTTGCAGGCAGCGGTCCACGACCCGCTTGTTCAGTTCGCTGAGCCACCACTTGGCCATCGCGGCGTGCTCGGCATCCAGTTCACCGCGAACGTGGTCCCGGACGCAACGATCGGCGAACACCCGACCGATCTCGACCTCGGTGGCCATCTCGGCCAACTCGAAGCGGACGTGCTGGAACTTGCCGATCGGACGGCCGAATGCGGTGCGGTCCCGGCAGTAGTCCTTGGTGATCTCCAGGACCTTCGCGGCGGAGGCAGCCGAAGCCACCGCGATCGACAGCCGCTCCTGCGGCAGGTTCTGCATCAGGTGGATGAAGCCCTGGCCTTCCACGCCCAGCAGGTTGCGCGCTGGCACCCGCACGTCATTGAAGAACAGCTCCGCGGTGTCCTGCGACTTCTGGCCGATCTTGTCGAGGTTGCGGCCGCGTTCGAAGCCTGGCGTGCCGCGCTCCACCACCAGCAGGCTGATGCCTTCGTGCCCGGCGTCCGGGTCGGTGCGGGCCACCACGATCACCAGGTCGGCGAGGATGCCGTTGCTGATGAACGTCTTCTGCCCGTTGATGACGAAGTCGTCACCGTCGCGCACCGCGGTCGTGCGGATGCCCTGCAGGTCGCTGCCCGCGCCCGGCTCGGTCATGGCGATCGCGGTGATGATCTCACCCCGGCAGAAACCGGGCAGCCAGCGCTGCTTCTGCTCCTCGGTGGCCAGTTTGATCAGGTACGGCGCGATGATGTCGTTGTGCAGCGGGGAGCCGAAGCCGGAGATGCCCGCGTTGACCAGTTCCTCGTCGAAGACCGCGTTGAACCGGAAGTCGTCGACGCCACCACCGCCGTATTGCTCGTCAACGGCGAAGCCGAGCAGCCCCTGAGCACCGGCGGCCAGCCACGCCTCGCGGCTGACCATCCCGGCGGCTTCCCACTCCTCGACGTGCGGCACGAGTTCCTTGTTGATGAACGTGCGCACCGTCTCGCGGAACGCCTCGTGCTCGGGTTCGAACAACTCCCTGCGCATCGGTTCAAGCTTCCTTTCGATGTCCGCGCCGGTCATGCGAGGAAGGGAACCTTCCTGTCACCGCGGCCCCGGCGAGACCGCAGCATGGGAACCTTCCTGTCACCGCCCGGCCAGGTCCAGCCGTGGTCGGCGGGCGGGTGCGAGGAAGGGAACCTTCCTGCCATCCCACCCCCGGTCGGAGGCTGGCGGTGGTATCGGCGCTCATGATTTCCCTGGGCTGATCGCGCCGGATTCGAGTAGTTCGATCGGGATCTTCCAGTCCCGCACCACCGCTTCGGCGTCGGCTCCGGACGCGGCCACCGATCGCACCGGCGGGTTGGGAGTGCGGCTGAACCGCGGCGCGGGCGCCGGTTGCAGTGCCCCGTCGCGCCGCACCAGCGTCTCGCGCGCCACGATGTGCGGGTGCGTTTCGGCCTCCGCCATGGACAGCACCGGGGCGACGCACGCATCGGAGTTGGCGAACACCTCGGCCCACTCCTGGCGGGTGCGCTGCCGGAAGGTATCCGCGAGCCGCTCGCGCAGTTGCGGCCAGTTCGCCGGATCGTCGCGGTCGGGCATCTCGCCCGCCAGCCCCAGTCGATCCAGCAACTCCGCGTAGAACTGCGGTTCCAGCGCGCCGAGCGAGACGTACTCGCCGTCGGCGGTTTCGTAGATGTCGTAGTACGGGGCACCGGTGTCGAGCAGGTTCGTGCCGCGCTCGGTGCGCCAACCACCGGTTGCCAGCATGCTGAACAGCATGGTCCCCAGGTGCGCCGCACCGTCCACAATGGCCGCATCGACCACCTGGCCACGACCGCTGGTGCGGGCCTCCAGCAGCGCGGCGAGCACACCGACCGCCAGATACATCGCGCCGCCGCCGAAATCACCGAGCAGATTCGCCGGGACCTGCGGCGGGCCGCCCTTGCGGCCGATGGCGTGCAGCATGCCGGTGAGCGCGATGTAGTCGATGTCGTGCCCGGCGGTGGCCGCCAGCGGACCGTGCTGGCCCCAGCCGGTCATCCGCCCGTAGACCAGCTTCGGGTTCACCGCCCAGCACTGCTCCGGGCCCACGCCCAACCGCTCGGTGACACCGGGCCGCAGCCCTTCCAACAGCACGTCCGCGCGCTCGGCAAGCGCGAGCACTGCCTGCGCACCACGCTCGTGCTTGAGATCCACCTGCACGGAGCGCTTGCCGCGGTTGAGCAGGTCGTGCGTGTTGTCCGAGGCGGTCGGCCGGTCCACCCGCACCACGTCGGCGCCCAGGTCGGCCAACAGCATCGCGCTGAAAGGCGCCGGACCGATACCGGCGAGTTCCACGACCCTGACCCCGGCCAGCGGTCCGCCTGTTCCCGTCACGCCACACCTCTCCGCAACCTCGCGCACCGCAAGAATCACGACGCAGTCAGTGTTACACCGCCAGTGTTACAGACGTCAACCTCGTGACCTGCCCGAAAGCCCGCGAATTTGGGGCAGCCCGCAGTTGAGTGCGACGCTGCTCGCCGTTGTGGCTGCCGATCAAGCGCGGGTGATCTCAGCGGTGGCCGGGTGGAACCTCGCAACAAGCAAAGGGGCCGACGTGGTCACGTGGAATGGGCTACCCGCGTCGTTGCGGGATGTCCTACAGGGTCACGTCGGCCCTGTCTCGTCGGCGGCTGATATCGCCGACGGGAACAACAGCGATGTCGTCCCACCCTTCGGGTACGGATGGATGAGGCACATTCGTTGCGGGCCGCCTGACGTGGCTGCGAGTAGCACCGTGCGGACTTGGTTCGCGTGACCTTGCGCTCTACGGTGTGGAATTGCAGTTTTCGACGCATTCGAGAGCCTTCTTGCGCGCGTCAGGTGAGCCGTTCGGAGGTAGGGATTCGCCGAGGGTTCGGCTTTTCCGGGAGATTCCGGATAACCGGGTTCCGGTCGGCGAAGTTGATCAGCAAGCTGGGGCGGACTTGTCACCTATTTCGTCATTGTTGCGTGGTGCACGCCAACTGCTGCCAGTCCCCGTGCCTGTTGGTGGTTCAGCGTGGATTGCGCTCCCAGACTGTGGGTTGGATGGTTCGGATGCCGGGTGGAACCAAGCTGTCGGGACGTAGCAGACGGCTGGCCGTGGGATTTCTCGTATCCCTTGCGAGCGCGGCGATGGCTGGCGTCATCGTGTTGCTGGTCGAGTACGGCGTGGTGCAGAGGTTGTTCGGCGGGTCGGCCACCGAGAACGTGCGGTGGACGACGACGGGCACTTCAACGGACATCGCGGGCGCATACGCGGAGGGCGAGGTCCGGCGCGGGTCGGACGAACGCATCCACCTCGTCGGGCGGCTGCAGGACACTCACCCGGACGGCAAGGGCACCGCGCTGATCATCAGCGTGGCACACGGGGACCGGGTCGAAGAGGTTACCGACTACAACACCGGCGGGGCCAACCACTCGATCGACATCGGCATGCAGCCGACGGGTCGCAGCTTCCCCGACACCATCAAGTCCATCTCGGTCCGCGAATGCCTTACCGCCTGGGCTGACGAGACCAGGACACGACTGGTACTCGATCGCTGCGGCACCACGCCCGCCTTGATCTGGCCCGCCAGCTAGCCGCTGCGGGGCCGGACCGCGTTCCGCCCAGCATCCGGGCAATCGCCCGAATCGGCATGCCCGCACCGGCGCAACCGACTGATCTCCGGCCAGCATCACTCCAGCGATTTCGCGCGAAATCGGCCACAGCGGCCACCTCCGGAACGGCCCGCGGACGAACCATCACGATCCACTTCTGAAATCGCGGCAGGTTCCGCCTGCGGGAGCCTTCGGCTTTCGGTGGATTATCGGCGCTTGGCCCAGAACAGCGTGTGCCCACCAGCGCCTTCCGGAACGAATTCGTCGGAGACGACACCAAAGCCCGCCGTCGAAATCCAGGCACGGTAGGTGGCGGAGTCGACGTGGCTCCACCACATGGTGGCGCCGCTGCCGAGCCAGTCGGGCTCGGATCCGGTCCAGGCTCCGTGGCCGGTCGTGACGAGCAGCCATCCGCCGGGCCTCAGCCAGATGGCAATCCGCGCGAAAAGCGGCGGCTGCTCGTCGAGCGGCAGGTGGATGAACATGTAGAGGCAGACGATCGCGTCGAAGGACGCTGCGGGGAATGCTGCCCCGGTCGCGTCTGCCTGGATGAACGTCGCCTCCGGGACGAGGTTGCGGGCTCGCCGCACCTGCACCGCGCTGAAATCCACGCCGGTGACCGCATGTCCCGCTCTGGCCAAGGAACGGGCGACCGGGACGCCGCACCCGCAGCCCAGATCGAGGATGTCGGCGCGGGCTGGGACGCAGCTGCTGAGTCGAGCGATCCACGGCGCGTACTGGCCGTCATCCGCGTCATCCCGGCGGTAGTGGTAGGACACCGCGTCGTAGCCGCGACGGACCACTTCCTTTGGATGCAGATCGTCCATCCGTCGAAGATTAGGTGGCAATCCCGGTGGAGTACCAGCAGTTTTCGGCTTCACCGCGCGAAAAACCGTCGCCGACTGCAAGGACATCACCCGCATGCGGCGCCGAAGCGGAGAGCGAACGCGGTAACGGCGACGATGATCGTCCACAAGCGACTCGTGCCCCGCGCCATCGACGAACTAATCGCGCTACTCACCGGCACGATCGTTCCCAGCCGGTGGTCCGTCCTGATGTCGTCCCTCGACCTGCCCGCCGGACTCGGCGGCCTGGTCGCCAGTGGCGAAGAGTTCGCTATGGCCTGGCCGCACGCCGCCGAACCGCACCTGCCACCGTGGCCGACTCGTCCGCGGGCCGAACAGGCCGCCCACCCACGACCAGGCAACTCACATCTCTCCCGGTGACCTGGGACGTTTGACCCACGCCGATCCGGGTGCGCAGGCTCATCCTGGGGGCGGCGGAACCTCACAAGGCAGGGTCCAAGGGGGGTGCGCATCATGTCCGTTCGACTCATCGTCCTGGCGCTGGCCGCATTCGCCGCGCTGGCCGTCGTGATGAGCGCTGCCACTGCGCTCTCCGCGCCGATTCCCACTGCTCCGCAGCCACCGGGACCTCGTCCCGTCTTGACCGACTACGTGAGACCACCCGAGCCGCCTGCATTGACTCCGCCCGGCACTACCGACACACCAGGCACTCAGGGAACCTCAGGCAAACCTGGCATCGGCGAATCGGGATCGACCACCGGGACCAGTGGCACTTCAGGATCGGAGGCGACCGGCACCATCAACTGATCCCAACCGGCTGGTACGGGCCGAGGTGGTCACCGCGACGCGGTAGCCAGGGTCTCAAGGCCGTCGAGGAGCATCGCGAGGCCGAGGGCGAACATCTCGTCGAGGTTCATGTCATACCCCTCGCGCAGCGCCCCGAAGTGGCCGAAGAGCTTGGCGAAATGCGGGTAGCGGCCCATGATCTCCTCGTCGTTGATCCTGGGCAGGTACTGAAGATCGGTCCACTCCTCGGCCGACAAGCCGGTGGCGGACAGCGCCTCGTCCTCGCGCTCGAAGTTCGCCGCCAGGCCCACGACGTGGCTGTACAGCAGCACATGGACATCGAAATGGAGCTTCGGCGGCAAGCCGACGCCGCCCAAGGCCCCGAGCAGGCGGTCGCCGAACGCGAGCAGGTTCGGCAGTGGCAGCGGCCGGGTGAGCGGGTGGACCTGGCCGAGCCACGGGTGCGCCCGATGCAGCCGCCAGAGCGCACGAGTGAGGAACTCGACCCGCTCGCGCCACGACCCCGACTCGTCGTCGTCCTCGAACGACAGCGTTCCGTAGACGGTGTCGGCCATGGCCAGCACGAGCTCATCCTTGCCTTCCACGTGGCGGTACAGCGACATCGGCGCGATGCCGCAGCGGCCGGCGACCGCGCGCATCGACACCGCTTCCAGCCCCTCGGCATCGGCGATCGCGACCGCCTCGGCGAGGACCCGCTCGCGGGTGAGCTCCGCCGCGGAATCGCCCGACCCGCGCGCCGGGCGGCGGGGCGCGACGACGGTTCCCGAGCGCGGGCGCGTGAGCACCAGTCCCTCCGCCCGCAACACGTCCAACGCCTTCACCGCCGTGGCGAGAGCCACACCGAACTCCTGGGCGACCTGGCGAGTGGACGGCACCTTGTCCCCAGGAACCAGCTCCCGGTCGGTGATGCGCCTGCTTAGCTCGGCGGCGATGCGTGCGTAGGGCGGCTCGACCTGTTCCGCCACGACGGCTCCCTTCCCGACCCTGTCCTATGACAGATGTTCCTCGGCGGCGACCTGCCGACGCCCCACTGTACTAGCGCAGTCGAGCCACGTATTTGCAGTTCATAACGAATTTTCTGATCGTGGATCACAGCAGGGAGTACAACGTATTGGAGGAACCCGATGACCGCCGTCCTCATCTCCGGCTCCAGCGTCGCCGGCTCCGCACTGGCCTACTGGCTGCGCGAACAGGGCATGACCCCGGTCGTGGTCGAACGCGCCCCGGCGCCGCGCCGCGGCGGCCAGGCGGTCGACGTGCGCGGAGCGGCCCTGACCGTCCTGCGCCGCATGGGGCTCGAAGGCGCCGCCCGCGAACTGGAGAACCACACCAACGGTATGTCGATGCTCGACGCCGAAGGCAACGAGGTCTTTCGATCCGAGGAGATCGCGCTCTCCTCGGGCAACCTCGACTCCGACGACATCGAGATCCTCCGAGAGGACCTCGTGCGCCTCGTCCACGCACGCAACCAGGGCGTCGAACACGTCTTCGGCGACTCGATCACCGCCATCCACCAGGAGGCAGACGGTGTCACCGTGGAATTCGAGCACGCCGCACCGCGCCGCGTCGACCTGGTGATCGGTGCGGATGGCCTCCACTCGAACACCCGCCGCCTCGCCTTCGGACCCGAGTCGCGGTTCATCAACCACCTCGGCACATACCTCTCGGTGTTCAGCGAGGAGAACTACCTTGGCCTGGACCGGTGGCAGACCTGGTTCAACAACGGTTCCGCCGGGGGCACGGTCATGACCGTGCGCGACAACTCCGAGCTGCGGATCTTCCTCGGCTTCGCCTCGGCGCCGATCGAGTACGACCATCACGACGTCCGAGCGCAGAAGCAGCTCGTCGCCGACCACGTGACCGGCATCGGGTGGGAGCTGCCCAGCCTCATCGAGCGGATGTGGCGGGCGGAGGACTTCTACTTCGACTCGATGGCGCAGATCAAGATGGACTCCTGGTCTTCCGGGCGGGTGTCCCTCGTCGGCGATGCCGCGCACTGCGCCGCGCCGCTGTCGGGCCAGGGCACCAGCCTCGCGCTGGTCGGCGCCTATGTCCTCGCCCTCGAACTGGGGCGCACCGACGACCACGAGCTCGCCTTCGCCCGCTACGAACGGCGCATGCGCCCGTTCGTCGAGGACAACCAGGCGCTCGCCCTGATGGACCGCGAGAAGAACTCCCCGCAGGAGATGACGGCCCGCACCGACGCCGTGAAGAACGCCATCGACTTCGACGCGATCATCGACTAGCGCGCTACCCGCTCGATCATCGAACCAGGACAGGCTGTTGTCTGACGTCGATCACCATGGCGGTGACGTTGTCTTCGGACCCGCGTTCCACTGCGCTCTTGACGAGTTCGTCCGCGGATTCTTGAGGTTCCGCCCGCGCTGCCAACACGGCCTTCACGTCGTCGGCGGACAGGGCTTTGAACAGACCGTCGGTGCACAGCAGCAGTCGGTCGCCCGATTTGCACGACACCCCCGCGTAGTCGACATCGACGTCGGGATCGACACCGATCGCTCGCGTGAGCACGTACCGATGCGGATGCGTCTGGGCTTCTGCTTCGCTGATCTCTCCAGCGCGCAGCAACTCCGCGATGACGGTGTGGTCGTGCGTGAGCTGGTCAAGACGCCCGTTGCGAAGGCGGTACAGGCGCGAGTCACCTGCATGCAGGGCCACGGCGGCAGTATCGGTGGTCATCGCGAGGGCCACCAGGGTCGTGCCCATCGTTGCCTCTTCACGGTCCGCTCGCCGCCAGACCGCCTGATTGGCCTCGTGGTAGGCATGGAGGAGCCCCGCGATGCTGCGGTCTAGCGCGAAAGCGGCGTCGAGCGTGTCGAGGGCGAGCCTGCTGGCGACCTCCCCGGCTGCGAGACCGCCGACGCCGTCCGCCACCGCGAACAGCCCGTCGGCGACGAGCACGGCGTCCTGGTTGATCTCACGGCCACCCCGGTGAGTCGTCGTCCCGGCAACAAGAGTGCTGGTCACGTCAGATCCTTTCGTTCCGATGATCGCTCGAGTTGACGAAGGTGTTCGACCTGATGCGAGAGCCGCTCGGGCTTCGGCCAGCGCCTGACGCCGGGCTGCCGAGGCTTGCACGATCTCGCGTTCCCAGTGATCGAGCTGGATCGCGTCGGGATGGGCGAAGAAGCTCGCGATGTCGTCGACCGCGATTCCGGCCCGGCGCAGCAAGGCGATGATTCGAGCCTGGTGCAGCTGGCCGGTCGAGTAGTAGCGGTAGCCCGACCAGGCATCGACGGCGGCCGGTACCAACAGGCCAGCAGCGGCGTAGGAGCGCAGCATCTTGGCTGACAGGCCGCATCGCGACGAGAACTCGCCAATGCTCAGCATTTCATCCACGCCGTGAGCATGAGCCCTTCCCGCAGGGCAGGGTCAACACGCCCGACCTCGCCACGCCTTGACCGCCTACGCGCCGACCTCGGCGTGGTGATCTCACAGGTCGTGGCTATCGGAGCGCTGGTTGCCCGGCCGATGGCGCAGGAGCCAGAAATCGACAACTTGCCAGTGGGATTCCTCTCCCCGGACGGGAACGCAAGTGGTGTTGGTGTCACGTGTTGGTCAACTGGAAGTGCCAGATGATCATCCTCGGCACTCCCTCGTTGGCTGCTCGTGCTGCTTCGGGTACCAGGTCGGTCAGGCTCCACGGCCAGGTGTGCCACGGACCCATGGTCGGTGGATTCGACGAGGCGGCGTGGTTGCTCGTCGGTGTGCGGGGTTCTTCGCAGCCTCGGAGTTGCAGGCCCACCAGAAGGGCGGCGCGCAGGTAATCCCCGACCAGGTGGCGATGGCTGACCAGTCGCGCGGGCCGCCCGTCCGGGCCGCGCACCGGCGGGATCGAGCCCCGCGCCACTGCCTCCGGATGCACGTCGGCGATGACCAGGTGTCCGCCTGGACGCAGCACCCTGGCGAACTCCGCCACCACCGGGTTGAGCGCGGGGAGGTGCGTCAGCGCCAGGCCGCAGACGACCAAGTCCACTCCGGAGTCCGCGACTGGAAGCCGGTGCAGATCGCCGAGCAGGAACTCGCCCTGCGGCACTCGCACGCGGGCGCGCGCGAGCATGTCGGGCGAGCTGTCCACCGCGACGACCCGATGACCTCGCTCGGCCAGCCATTGCGCATATCGGCCGGTGCCGCACGCCGCGTCCAACGCGACACCTGGTGGCAGCGCATCGACGATCCGCTTCACCTCGGGCTCGTCGATGTCGAATGCCGCGTTGCCGGGCTGGTCATAGGTCTCGGACCACACCCGGTAGCCGTCAACCGTGTTCACGCGGTGCACGTCCACGGCTGCGTTTTTCAGCGACTCGTCCTGGAGCAACCTGCGGATCTCGGCGATCCGAGACTCGGTGAAGTCGCGGTCGAATTCCCCGATGAACCCGCGCAACAGGGCGATGCCCTCAAGTCCGAGCAGGTAGGCCAACGGATGCTCGTAGCTCACCAGGGCGACGCTAACGATCCACACCCGGACGAGCCACGGATTTGTCAGCCCACCTCCGGAGGGTTCCGACCCAACAACAGGCCGGTGCGAGAACTGCGCGGCCGCGTCCTGCCTTGGTGCGTCGGGCCGCGCAGGTCAGAGCCGGTCGCTATGTGACACCTTTGGTGTTACAGCAGTCACGGAGTAACGTTGCCTGCATGCTCCGAACTGCGGACGAAGAGCTCACCATCGACGAACTGGCCGCCCGCGCCGGAGTTACCGTGCGCACTGTTCGGTTCTATTCCTCGCGCGGCTTGCTCCCACCGCCTCGGCTGCGCGGCCGACTTGGTCTGTACGGGGGCGACCACCTGGCCCGGCTCGACCTGATCCGCGAACTGCAGGCCCTCGGCTTCACGCTGTCCGCGATCGAGCGCCACCTGGAGCGCATCCCCGCTGACGCTTCCCCGGACGAACTCGCCTTGCAGCGCGCGTTGATCGCGCCGTGGACCGACGACCGCTCCGAAGACCTGGACCGCCACGAGCTCGATCGCCGCGCCGGTCGCCACCTCGACGACCAACTGGTTCACCAGCTCATCGAACTCGGGATCCTGCAACGTATTCCGGACTCGACACGGCTGCGGCTGCCCAGTCCGGCGATGCTCGGCGTCGGACTGCAGATCCTCGACCTCGACCTGCCGCTGGAAATGCTCGTGCAGGCCAAGGGAATCGTCGAACGGCACACCGCGGAGATCGCCGCCGAGCTGCGCGAGCTGTTCGCCGCGAACGTGCTGCGCCCGTACGTCGAACGCGGTCGCCCGGAGGAAGAGCGCGAGCGGGTTCGCGCGGCAACCGACCAGCTGCGCCCGCTGACCATCCAGGTGTTGGTCAACGGTTTCCAGCACGCCGTCAACGACGTGATCCGCGACCACGTCTGATTTGACCGGATCGAGTGGTCGAACGCCTCGCGATTCCAGCTTTCGGCGCTGGCCAACGACGCCTCTGATGCGGTTTTATCGCGTCGTGATGCATGTCACTCCCGATCGGCGATGAGGGGAGACCGGCTGCGATGAGCGCTTCAGAAGCGTGGGTCACCGCCGCGCTGGAAACGACCATCCCGCAACTGTTCTCGCGCAACGCCGCGGACTTCCCGCAGCGTCCGGCGCTGACCGACGACAGCCGCGCACCGCGCACCTGGACTTGGACCGAGGCGAACCGCGAGGTGCACACCCTCGCCGCCGGACTGGCGGCGCTGGGCCTGCAATCCGGCCAAACGATGCTGATCATGATGGCCAACCGGGCCGAACACTGGCTGATCGATGTCGCGGCCACCCATCTCGGCGCGGTGTCCAGCACCCTGTACCCCACGCTCAGCCAAGACCAGGTGCACTACATCGCGCAGCACAGCCGAGCCCGGATCGTCGTGCTGGAAGGTGCCGACCAGTTGCGGCGCTGGTCCAAAGTCCTGCGCAACATGTCCACCGTCGAGCACATCATCGTGCTCGACGAAGCGGCGATGGTGGCCGCGGATCACCGTTTCCGCACCTGGGAGCGTTTGCGTTTGCTCGGTGAACAGCGCTTGCGGGACGACCCCGAACTGGTGCGGCGGTCTTGGACCGCGATCCGGCCGAACCACCCGGCCGCGATCCTCTACACCTCCGGCACCACCGGCGAGCAGAAGGGCGTGGTGCTCACCCACCGCAACATCTGCTTCGCGGCCGCCACTTTGCACCAGGTCACGCAGCCCGAGTTGCACGCGCCCCGGCTGTGCTACCTGCCGCTGGCGCACATCGCGGAACGGATGGTCGGGCTCTACGCGGCCATCTACGACATCGCCCACGTGCATTTCTGCGCCGATCAAGGACGAATCCTCGCCGCGCTGACCCAGGCTCGACCGGCGCAGTTCTTCGCCGTGCCCAGGGTTTGGGAGAAACTCGCCGCCGCGCTTCGGGGCGTCCCGGCCGAGCAACGCGCCACCCCGCAGGCGCTGCGCGCCCGCATCGGGCTGGACCGCGCTGCGTGGCCGTCCAGCGGCGCCGCCCCGATCGATGCCAGTGTCTTGGAGTTCTTCAGCACCGTCGGAGTGGACATCTTCGAACTCTGGGGCATGACCGAAACCACCGGCTGCGTCACCACCAACCACGCCGGGGCCCACCGACTCGGCACCGTCGGCCGCGCCGTGCCCGGTGTTGAGGTGCGCACCGCGGCGGACGGGGAAATCCTGGTGCGCGGGCCGCTGGTGTGCGCGGGATACCTGGAGCCCGACGGTGCGATCCGGCCAGCCGTCGACGCGGACGGTTGGCTGCGCACCGGTGATATCGGGGCGCTGGACGCGGACGGCTTCCTGACCATCACCGACCGCAAGAAGGAACTGATCATCTCGGCCGGGGGCAAGAACATCGCGCCCACTGCGGTGGAGAACGCGCTCAAGGCGCACCCGCTGATCGGGCACGCGTTGGCGTTCGGCGATCGCCGCCCGTACCTGGTGGCGCTGGTGGTTCTCGACGAGGACGCCGCGCCGAAATGGGCCCGCGACCGGGGCATCGCATTCCGAGATCTCACCGATCTGGCCGGGCATCCCGCTGTCGAGTCCGAAGTGGAGGCGGCGGTGCAAGCCGCCAACGAACGGTTGAACCGGCCCGAACAGGTCAAGCGCTACCGGATCCTCGGCCAGTCGTGGGGTGTCGAGGGCGGCGAGCTGACCCCGACGCTCAAGCTCAAGCGCCGCGTGATCCACGAAAAGTACGCCGACATCATCAACCAGCTCTACACCACCTGACGCACCCGCGAGCAAGGGAACCTTCCTGTCACCCGAGCGCCGCTGATGCGAGGAAGGGAACCTTCCTGTCACTGCCACTCGCAGGAAGGGAACCTTCCTGTCACCAATGGACCGAACTGATCGATCGTTCGGCCAGTGGGGTGCCGCTCTGCGCTCGACGCCGAAGCCGGTACGTCTGTGCGCATCGCACGTCGGTGCCCGCTTGGCAGACCGACGCCAACCATGCGATCGCCGCCGCTGAGCGGCGGGCGGCGATGCCACGTGGACGAAAGCACCGAAATCTCACCCGAGGAACGCGCCTGGGACGAGCGGGCCGCCCCGGCCCCAGGTGACATCTCCGCGAACGGCAAATCCCGTTCAGTCGTTCACGCCGTCGCGGTCTCGACCTCCTCCGCACGTGCCCAGCGCGTCGGTTCACCGGTGATGCCCAGGCAGGCGACCGTGATCAGCGCACCGACCACCAAGTAAGCCGCGATGGGCCAGGACTGCCCACCCGAGGTTGTCAGCAGCGCAGTCGCCACGACCGGTGACAACCCACCACCCAGCACCGAGCCGCTCTGGTAGCCCAGCGAAACCCCGGTGTAGCGGACCTTCGTGGCGAACAGCTCCGCGCAGAATGCCGCCATCGGCCCGAAAACCGCCGCCGAGCCCGCGTATCCCAGCACCATCGCCAGGACGATCAGCGCTGGGCTCGCGGTGTCCAGCAGCCAGAACATCGGGAACGCGTACACCGCGAGGAAAATCCCGCCGCCCAGCATCACCCGAGTGCGGCCGAGCCGGTCCGAGAGGTGCGAGAACAGCAGGATTCCGGCGATCTGCGCGGCCGACCCGCACAGGCTGCCGAGCAGCATGACGTCACGCGTCACGCCCAGCTTTTCGGTGCCGTAGGTCAGCAGGAACGTGGTCAGGATGAAGATGAACGTGTTGAACCCCAGGTTCACCCCGGCGGACAGCAGAATCTGCCGCCACGAATGGGAGAACGCCTCAGCCACCGGTAGTCGAGCCCGCTCGCCGCGCTGCCGGATCTTCGCGAACTCGGGGCTTTCGGCAAGCCGCAGCCGCACGTACAGACCCACTCCCACCAGCACCAGGCTCACCAGGAACGGCACCCGCCAGCCCCAGGTGAGGAATGCATCTCCGGAAATCGCGGTGGCACCGGCGAACGCTCCGGTGGCCAGGAACAAGCCGCTCGGCGAACCCAGGAAAGTCCACCCGCCGTACCAACCGTGCCGGTGCGGCGGTGCGTGTTCGACGGCCATCAGCACCGCGCCACCTTGTTCGCCGCCCAGGAAGAAGCCCTGCACCAGCCGCAGCACCACGAGCATCACCGGCGCCCACACCCCGACCTGCTGGTAGGTCGGCAGCAGGCCGATCGCCGCGGTGCACACACCGGTCACGCTCAACGTGATGACCAGCATCAGCTTCCGGCCGATCACGTCACCGAAGTGCCCGATGACCCCAGCCCCCAGCGGCCGCGCCAGGAACCCGGCGCCGAACGTGGCGAACGCGAGCAGCGCCCCCACCCACGGATCCCCGGCGGGGAAGAACAGCTTGTTGAACACCACGGCCGCGGCGGTGCCGTAGATCAGAAAGTCGTAGAGCTCGATGGTGTTGCCCACTGCGCTGGCGAACGCCGCCTTGCGCACTGTGGCGCTGTCCGGCGCCGTGGGTTCCGTCGCCATCTTGCCTCCCTGTCACTTGCGGACGCACCGCACCCGAACGGTCTTGCGAAACCTCGGCACCGGATCGGCGAGAACCCCGAACAGCTGCCCGGCGTCACGTGGTCCGGCACAACAATGACCAGCAATCCGCGAAAGGTCCACCACCTTATTGCGCACCACACTGCTTACGGGCGACTCCCAGCGACGTCGCCAGGTATGAATCCGTGACAATTCGTGAACGAAACCGGTTCGAGCGAACCACGTTCCAGTGATCTGCGGACGCCAAGTGCCGCAGGTGTCGCGGCCACAGCGATAAAGGGAGGCGAACGGTCTGCTCAAACCCATTCAGGAGGATCGACAAGATGGCTGCAACACGGCTGATCGCCCGCACTTTCCTCGCTTCGGCGATGCTGGCGAGCACGGCGCTCGCGCCAGCACTGGCCAACGCGGAACCAGCGGCGAGCGGCAGCATGATGAACCTCACGGTTCGCAGCGAGATGCGCGGTGACGACTTCCGCACCGCCTTGCTGACCTGCGAACCAGCGGGTGGCTCGCACCCGCACGCGAGCGCCGCGTGCCAGACCCTGGATACCGTCCACGGAGATCTCAACCTGCTGAGCGAAGGTCACTCCATGTGTCCGCTGGTGTACAAACCGGTGAAGCTAGCCGCGAAGGGCAGCTGGCAGGGCCGACCAGTCACCTTCGAGAAGACGTACTCCAACGATTGCGTGGCCGAGGCCGCGACCGGCAAGGTATTCGCATTCTGATGCACTGTCGGGCCCTGCCGCGCAGGGCCCGACACCGCCGTGACCAGCGAGCACGCCTCCGTCGTCCCAATGTTCGAGCGCGTTACGGTGAGCTCATGGCGACCGAGCGAGAAGACGGCGATTCGCGCTGGCCACAGCGGCTGTACCGGGACGGCAGCGAGCCCGATCCCCGGTTCACCCTCGCCAACGAACGCACCTTCCTAGCCTGGATCCGCACCGCGCTGGCCCTGATGGCTGGCGGTGTGGGCGTCGAAGCCCTGAATGCGGCCACTGGCCACCCGAGTCCACTGCGGACCGCGCTTGCGGTCCTGCTGCTGCTGTCCGGAGTGCTTTGCAGCGCATCGGCTTTCAGCAGATGGATGGTTACCGAACGCGCCCTCCGACGCGGTCGACCGCTACCGGCGCCACGACTGGCGCCGGTCCTCGGCTACGGCCTGGGCGCGATCGGCATCGCCGCCTGCGTCCTGCTGTTCGTCACCGGGTTGTGACGTGGCAGAGCGACCCAACGGTCTCTGGGACCCAGGACTGCAGATCGAACGAACCACCTTGGCTTGGCTGCGAACCACGCTCGCCTTCGTCGTCGGCTTGCTGGTCCTGCTGCGGCTCATCGGCCACGAAAGCACCGTCGCGGCGGCGATCTGCGCGGTGCTCACGTTGCCGCTCGGGATCACCGTCAGCTGGCTGGTCTGGCGGCGCCACCTGCACAGCGAACGCAGGCTTCACACCAGGAAGCCGCTGCCCGGTGGCGCACTGCCAGCCGCGGTGACCACGTTGTCGGTGCTCGTCGGTTGCTCGGGCCTGATCTACGTGCTGCTCGCCTAGATCAGGCCACTCGCAGCTCGATCTCGACGTTGCCGCGGATCGCGTTCGAGTACGGGCACACCTTGTCCGCCGCAGCGGTCAGTTCCTGCGCCTGCTCCCGCGGCACGCCGGGCAGGTCGACGACGAGCGCGACGCTGAGGCCGAACCCACCCTCGTCGTTTCGCCCGATACCGACCTGCGTGGTCACCGACGAGTCGGCGATGTCCACCTTGGCGCGGCGCGCCACCAGTTGCAATGCGCTGTGGAAGCATGCCGCGTAACCGGCGGCGAAGAGCTGCTCGGGGTTGGTCGCCTCGCCACCGGGGCCACCCATCTCCTTCGGCACCGCGAGGTCGAGGTCCAGAACTCCGTCCGAGGACCGCGTCCGCCCGTCCCGGCCCGCACCGGTCGCCGTCGCTTCAGCCGTGTACAGCACTGCCATCGTCCTGCCTCCTACTTCTCGTTCATCTGCCGCTGCGCGGCCGCATCCAGCGCGGCTGCCAGTCGATCCAATGTGCACCGCAGCTCGGCCGGTTCGCCGATCTCCAGTCCGGTCGCGGACGCCATCCGGTCCGGCATGTGCCGAGCACGGACCTGCAGGTCCCGCCCCTCCACTGTCAGCGCGACGGCGACGGACCGCTCGTCGGTCGCGCTGCGCAACGCGAAGCGCACCTGCCGATCCAAGGACAACCGCGACTCAGTCACGAGAACAACATAGCGCAAGATTGAGTTGTGTACAACTAAGTTGTGCACGATCAGTCGGCCGAAGGTGAGAGCAAGGGAACCTTCCTGCCACCCGGACCCGACCGCTGATGGAATCGCGGGAGTCAAGATCGCCGCCGGAAGCACTGCCTCGCCCAGCTCGTGAATGACAGGAAGGTTCCCTTCCTCACGTCGGCAACCCGCACGCCCCATCCACCAACGGACCGACCATCGTCGCTGTCGGCGGCCCGACCGTCGTCCTGGAACTCGGCGGCCTGCGAATAGTCACCGATCCGACGTTCGACGAGCCAGGTGGATACCGCAGCCCGTCCGGCGCGCTGCTCACCAAAACGGCTCCAGCAGCACTCACCCCTGACGACCTCGGTCCGGTGGACGCCGTGCTCCTGTCGCACGACCAGCACCAGGACAATCTCGACAACTCCGGACGGGCATTCCTGCAACGCGTGCCGCTCACGGTCACCACTCCCAGCGGCGCAGCCCGGCTCCCCAGTACGACCCGTGCGTTGGTGCCCTGGGCGCATCTCGACCTGCCTCGTCCAGGAGGAGGAAGCCTGCGCATCACCGCAGTGCCAGCCCAGCACGGCCCGCCGGACTGCGAGTCCGTGACCGGTGAGGTCACCGGTTTCGTGCTGACATCAGCCGACCTGCCCACCACTTACGTCAGTGGCGACAACGCTTCGCTCGATGTGGTTCGGCACATCGCGGAGCGGTTCGCCCCGGTGGACACGGCAGTGTTGTTCGCCGGTGCCGCTCGGACCGGTCTTTTCGGCGGTGCGCTGCTCACATTGGACAGTGAACGTACTGCCGAGGCCGCGAAGATCCTGCGAGCGAGGCGCATCGTGCCCGCCCACTTCAACAGCTGGCAGCACTTCACCGAAGGTGGCGAAGCACTGCGCGAGGCGTTCGAGCAGGCCGGGCCGACCGACCGGCTCGTGCTGCTCCAGCCTGGGGAATCCGCAACACCCTGAACCGGCCAAGTAGCGTTCAGCCCGACCGACCTAGTCGACGGGTCAGCATTCGATGACATTGACCGCGAGGCCGCCGCGGGCGGTTTCCTTGTACTTGACCTTCATGTCCCGGCCGGTCTCGCGCATCGTCTTGATCACCTTGTCCAGCGAGACGAAATGGCTGCCGTCGCCGCGCATCGCCATCCGCGCGGCCGTGATGGCCTTCACCGAGGCGACCGCGTTGCGCTCGATGCACGGGATCTGCACCAAGCCGCCGATCGGGTCGCAGGTGAGCCCGAGGTTGTGCTCCATCGCGATCTCCGCGGCGTTCTCCACCTGGCTCGGGGTTCCGCCGAGTACCTCGGCGAGCCCAGCAGCGGCCATCGAGCACGCGGAGCCGACCTCGCCCTGACAGCCCACCTCAGCCCCGGAGATCGATGCGTTCTCCTTGAACAGCACACCAACCGCAGCTGCCGCGAGCAGGAACCGAACCACGCCGTTGTCGTCGGCACCGGGCACGAAACGCACGTAGTAGTGCAGCACTGCGGGAACGATCCCCGCCGCTCCGTTGGTCGGTGCGGTCACCACCCGCCCACCGGCCGCGTTCTCCTCGTTCACCGCCAGGGCGAAGAGGGTGACCCACTCCAGCGGGTCGTCCCGCTCGGTCAGCGAAGCTGCCAACTCCGCTGCTCGCCGCCGAACCTTGAGGCCACCCGGCAGTTCTCCGGTGTTGCGGCACCCGTTGTCAACGCATTCGCGCATGACCCGCCAGATGTCCAGCAATTCCTTGCGCACGGTGTCCTCGTCGCGCCAGGACAGCTCGTTGGCCAGCATGATGTCGCTGATCGACAGCCTGGACTCGGCGGTTCGGGCAAGCAGTTCCGCTCCGGTGCGGAACGGGAACTTCACCACGGTCTCGTCGGGTTTGATCCGATCGGCTCCGGTGGCCTCCTCGTCCACGACGAAGCCACCGCCCACCGAATAGAACACTGCGGTGTCCAGTTCGGTGTCCTCGGCGCCGAACGCGGTGAACCGCATCCCGTTGGGATGCAAGGGCAGTGACCTGCGCCGGTGCATCACCAGGTCGCGGTCCACTGCGAATCCGATCTCGTGCACTCCGTCGAGGAGCAGCCGCCCGGTCTCCCCGATGTCAGCCACCCGGTCTGCCACCGCGGCCGGGTCGACGGTTTCCGGGCTGTGGCCCTCCAGGCCGAGCAGCACTGCTTTCGGGCTCCCATGCCCGTGCCCGGTCGCGCCGAGCGAGCCGAACAATTCCGCCTTGATCCGCTTGACCTGCGGCAACCGGCCCGCGTTGCGCAGCCGCCACGCGAACCGCTTGGCCGCGCGCATCGGGCCGACGGTGTGCGAGCTGGAGGGTCCGATGCCCACCGAGAACAGGTCGAAAACACTGATCGCCATTGACGCTCTCCTCCGTCACATGACCCGGTTAATCCGCGATCAGCTCCGCGTACTGCTCGGCGGTGAGCACTGCACCGGTGTCGGTGGCGCGCACCTCAAGCAGCCAGCCGTCACCGAACGGCTCGGCGTTGACCAGCGCAGGGTCGTCCACAACGGACTCGTTGATCGCCACGACCTCACCGGTCACCGGCGCGAACAGGTCGCTGACGGACTTCGTGGACTCCAGCTCGCCACATGCCTGGCCAGCTTCGATCTGGTCGCCGACCGCAGGCAACTGGACGTAGACGATGTCGCCGAGCGCGTCGGCTGCGTGCTGGGTGATACCGATCCGGACCAAGTCGTCGCGGTCCGCAAGCCACTCGTGCTCTTCGGTGTAGCGCAGGTGCGTGGGCACGGTCATGTGGGGAGGCTCCATAGCTGTCGGGGCAGGCATGCCGGGTTGCTGGGCCTCCCCCTCTGTTTCGGAACCTGAGAGCTTCACCGCAGCGTCGCGGTTTGCACCGTGGGTGGAGCGCCATCGATGACGCGCGCTTTCCAGAGTTGCCTCGCCCGAACGGTCATGGGTGCCTGAGAGTTTGTGGGGAGTCTTGCTCCTTCGGCGCCCTGGGAGCTCGTGTGAGTTCGCAGGGTCTCTCCCGCACGGGGTCTACGGCCGGTATGCGATTGTCGATGTGCTCAGCAACGATAAACGGACCAGCCCTGGTGTCAATTCCCTCCCCCGTCCACCGGAGCGGCCCGAGGTTCTCAGGAGGCCGGTGATGCTGGACATCCGCGCACTGGTCGAGCGGGTCGGACCGACGCTGCTGCGCGCTGTTGCCATCCCGGAGCCGACCGTTTGCGTCGGCGACGTCGTCATCGCCGAGCCCGATCAACCACCGACCGCGGCGGGCGGCGACCTCGTTCTGGGGGTGGCCGTCACAGATCGCGAACACGCGGTGGCGCTGACGCGGGCGTGCGGCGGGCAAGGGGCCGCAGCCGTGCTTCTCAAGCCGCCTCTGTCGGCTGACGGTGCCGTCATCGCCGCTGCTGAGCAGGCCGGGGTCGCCTTGGTGGAGGTTCGGCCGGGTACCGCTTGGGCCCAACTGGTCTGGCTGATTCGTGCCGCGCTTGCTGGCACGGGCATCGAGGATGCCGAAGCACGCGGCACCGGGGTGGGTGACCTGTTCCGGCTCGCCGATGCGGTGGCCGATGTGGTCGACGCCCCCGTCACGATCGAAGACGCGCACTCCCAGGTTCTGGCCTATTCCGCGCGGCAGGACCTCACCGATCCAGCGCGGGTGTCGACGATCATGGGGCGCAGGCAGCCCGACGACGTGCTCGCCAAGTTCCGGGCCCGCGGCACGTTCCGGCAGCTCAGCAAGGGCAGTTCGGCGATCTTCGTGCCCGCCCAGCAGGACGGAACGCTGCCCCGGTTGGTCGTGCCGATCCGGATGGGTGGTGAGCTGCTGGGCTCGATGTGGGCCGTGGTCCCCGGCGCGGTGTCCGAAGAACGCTCGACCGCCTTCGCGGACACCGCGCCGCTGGTCGCGCTGCAGCTGCTGCGGTGGCGGGCGGTGGCGGACTCGGAGCGACGCCGATCCGCCGAGCAGGTGCGGCTGCTGTTGGAAGGCGGCGAAGGCTGGCGGGCCGCCGCCAACGAACTGGCGGTGCCCAACGAGGCGCATCGCGTCGTCGCCATCGAAATGCCTTCGTCCGCCGGACCCGCGGAAGGCCATCGACTGGCGATGTGGGAGTGGATCACGCGGGGGATCGGGCGGCGCCCGTTGGTCACCGAGATCGGCACCCTGCTGTACGCGCTGGTGCCCGACCGTGCCCGCCCCGGCGGCTGGCCGGACTTGCGGGAGGCGCTCGCATCCCACGACGTATCGCCTCGTCCGCTGATCGGCGTGGGCACCGCGGTAGCGGTCGCCGAGCTGTCCCAGTCGCGAGCGCAGGCCGAGGAGTTGATCAGCCTGCTGCGCACGGGACATCTGGTGGAACGGGTGGCGGTGTACGAGGACAACTGGCATCTGCTGGTGCTCAGCCGCATGGCGGGCGCGTCGACGGACGCTGGAATCGGCACGCTCGGCCCGATACCGGTGCTGCGCGAGCATGACCGCGCGCATGGCACCGACTACCTCGCGACACTGCACGCGGCGCTGCGACACCCCGGCGATCCTCGGCAGGCGAGCCGCGAGCTGCGCGTGCACCCGAACACCTTCCGGTATCGGATGAAGCGGCTAACCCAACTCGTGGACGTCGACCTCGAAGACCCCGACGTCCGATCCGCGCTGCTCGTCCAACTACTCGCCGAACACTGGGCCCAGCACGGCTGAGAGCAAGGGAACCTTCCTGCCACCCGTGGCTTTCTAGAGCGCGCGGCGCTGCGCGAGGAAGGGAACCTTCCTGTCACCTGTCGCGCATGCCGGGACCCCGGTGACGTGCAGAAGGGAACCTTCCTGTCATCCCCAGCCGGTGGCGCGGCGGCGAAGTTCGAGCCCGTTCGTGCTGGGCTTCGGCGTGCCGCGGGCTTGTGCCGCGCGCACAAAGCGGTCGGGGCAATCTCATCCGGCGGGCATGATGCGCCCCCGGCAACGGCGGCGGATCGTTGTGCGCAGCAGCGACGAAAGGAATCCGCCGTGAAGATCGCAGTGCCGCGCGAGATCAAGAACAACGAGTACCGGGTCGCGATCACACCTGCGGGCGTGCACGAACTCACCTCCCGCGGCCACGACGTTTTCGTCGAGACGAGCGCGGGCGCAGGATCCTCGATTCCCGACGAGGACTACCTCGCGGCAGGCGCGAAGGTGCTGCCCACCGCCGATGAGGTGTGGGCGGAGGGGCAGTTGGTCCTCAAGGTCAAGGAACCGATCGCCGAGGAGTACCAGCGCCTGCGCCGGGACCAGGTGCTGTTCACCTACCTCCACCTGGCTGCTTCCGCCGAGCTGACCGACGCGATGCTGGCTTCCGGGGTCACCGGGATCGCTTATGAGACGGTGCAGACCGCCGATGGCAGGCTGCCGCTGTTGGCTCCGATGAGCGAGGTCGCCGGGCGCCTCGCCCCGCAAGTGGGGGCCTATTCCCTGATGCGCCCCAGCGGTGGGCGCGGCGTGCTGCCGGGCGGGGTTCCCGGTGTGCACCCGGCGCGGGTCGTGGTGATCGGCGGTGGCGTTGCGGGACTGAACGCCGCCCGTGTCGCCTTGGGCATGGGCGCCGACGTCGAACTGCTCGACACCAACGTCGACAAGCTCCGCGAGATCGACCGTGACTTCCACGGCCAGATCCGCACCGTGACGTCCAACCGGTACACGGTCGAGCAGGCCGTGCGGGCCGCCGACCTGGTCATCGGCGCCGTGCTGATCCCCGGCGCGAAAGCACCGACGCTGGTGTCCAACCACCTGGTCTCCGAGATGAAGCCGGGCAGCGTGCTGGTGGACATCGCGATCGATCAGGGCGGCTGCTTCGCCGACTCCCGCCCGACCACACATGACGAACCGACCTACCGGGTGCACGACTCCGTCTTCTACTGCGTGGCGAACATGCCGGGCGCGGTCCCGAACACCTCGACGCACGCGCTCACCAACGTCACGTTGCCGTACGTGGTGCGCATCGCAGATCAGGGTTGGCAGCACGCCTGCCGAACGGACGCCGCACTCGCGGCCGGTCTCAACACCCACGACGGCAAGTTGATCAACGAACCTGTCGCGGAGGCACACGGCCGCGCCAGCACCCCGATCAGCACCGTCCTGTCCTGATCAACCCGCACCGCATCGCGAGGAAGGGAACCTTCCTGTCAGATCTGACAGGAAGGTTCCCTTCCTCGCATACGCGCCAGCGAGGGCCGCGAAGGTCGTAGGCGCATCGAACCCGCTAATGGCAGGAAGGTTCCCTTCTGCCCGCCAGCAGGAGGCATCAAATACTCGCCAACCGGCACAGCCGCGTCTTGGCGAGCGCCGTTCAGGAGTGGACGAAGCCGTATTGAGCCGGTGCGAAACCGGCTGGAAAAGGTTTCCACCGGGGAGAAATCCTCGCGCGCCCGGTCCGCGGCATGATCAAGAATTACAAATACACAAAGAGTGCTTACCGGACAAAACGGACTCAAACAGCAGAATGGGGCGGCCCGCTCAACCAGCCTGGGGGTCACCGGGAGCAGGCCGCCGCTTCCAAGTGTAGGACACGATCGCGCGTTTGCCGACGACGTGAGCCGCGGCATAGCTGCGAATTTCAAGCCGAATCGATAACCACTCGATGGGGTGAGCATCGAGCGGTGCCCGTGCAGGCGTGCCTCTCCACTGCCGATGTCACCCGATGGAGTCAGCGCGGATGGTCGTTCGTCATCCGATCTCCGCGCAACACCGACGCACTCGAAACGCTCGACGACGGTGGGAGACGACGTCATGCACACGGCGCTGCGAAAGGCTGTCCTCGACCGACTCGACAAGTTAGACCGGGCAACGGCGGACAACGCCCCCGAGGTGCTCCTGCCAGTTGCCCGCTCCGAGCTCTACCGGCTCACCGAAGGTCTGCGCGCCCTGCTCGACGAGCACAATCCCGGCGAGGACGGCAGGTGCCCGTCCTGCCAGGGCACAACACTGCGCAGCCGCCCCTGGCCGTGCGCGGTGTGGCTGACCGCGCACCGGCAGCTCATAAGCGATCATTCCGGGCGACCAGTGCCCAACCGCGGCACCCTCCTGGAGTCGCTGCACCGGAAATTGCGGCCGCAGCCCGCAGAGGCAGCGACGGACGTCGCGGTCATCCCGCGGCCGATCGTCTCCTCGATCGGCAGCGGACCAAGCGACTGGGACACCAACGAGTTCACCCGGCCCGATCTGACCGTCCCACCTACCCAACCGCCGATGGGCGGTCACCTCGAAACCGACCACCACAAGATCTACCGGGCGTCGGTAATCGACCGGTCCGTCCGCTGGCCGTAGCTCGGCACCGCTGAGAACACGCTGGGAAAACGAGGAGTCGCACCTAACCACCGGTAGGTGTCCGGCAGGATGGGCACCGACGGGTGAACAGGTGACGATGGAGGGCGTGTGCACGACGGCAGTGGCCGGATCATTGTGCAGGGTCTCAGCAAGAGTTTCGGGCCGGTCAACGCAGTACAGGACCTCAGTTTCACGGTGCGGCCCGGGACGGTGACCGGGTTCCTCGGCCCCAACGGGTCGGGCAAGACCACGACGCTGCGGATGCTCCTCGGCCTGATCACGCCGACCTCGGGCACGGCGACGATCAACGGCTTGCCGTTTTACCAACTGCCGAACCCGGCGACGGTGGTTGGCGCTGTGCTGGACGCGCAGAGCTTCCACCCTGGCCGCACCGCCCGAAATCACCTGCTTTGCTATTCCGCTGCGATGGGCGTCCCGGATATGCAGGTCGATCGGGCTCTTGAGCTCGTCGGTCTGACTGCTGCCGGGAAACGCAAGACCGGCTCCTTCTCGCTGGGGATGCGGCAGCGCCTCGCGTTGGCCACCGCACTTCTCGGCGACCCGCAGGTGCTGGTGCTCGACGAACCGGCCAACGGGCTGGATCCAGAGGGCATCGCTTGGCTGCGGAACTTCCTGAAGGCCTTCGCCGCGAGCGGTCGAACAGTGCTGATGTCCAGCCACTTCCTCCGGGAGATCGAGCACACCGTGGACCAGCTGGTCATCATCAGCCGCGGACGCTGCGTCTACGACGGTCACCTCGACCAGCTCCGCGCCGCACAACGCTCCCGAGCGCTCGTGCAGGCCGCCGATCCCAGCAAGCTCGTCGAGAAATTGCAGGAGGCGGGGTTCAGCATCGAATATCTGCCGGACGGTCGGCTAGCGGTGACCGGCGCCGACTCACGTGTGGTCGCGGACCTCGCGTTGGACGCCGGGATTGCGCTGTACGGGATGCAGGACGAGCGGATCGGCCTGGAGCAGTTGTTCTTCCAGCTCACCAGTGGCCAGTACACCGGTGTCCAGCAGCCCGGCAACGAGCACTGGGCCGCACCGGGCGGCCGTGAGCCCTCCGGCGGAGGCCGCGGGATCGGGGGGAATGCCTGATGGGCGGGCTGATCAAAGCGGAGTTCCGCAAGATCTTCACGACGAACCTGTGGTGGGCGCTGCTCATCCCGGTGGCGTTGCTCGGCTTCGGCGCGGGCTGGTTGGGCACTGCGATCGTCGCGATCATCGACATGGTGGAGGAGTTCGACCGGTCGCTGCCCCTCGGGCTGCTTTCGGTGTCGATGTCGACGAACGTCAGCACCATCTTCGCGGTGCTCTTCGGCGCCATGGCCTTCGCCGGAGAGCACCGGAACAAGAGCATCACGACGACCTACCTCACCGGCAACCCGCGTGGCGCTGTGCTGACGGCGAAGCTGATCGTCTACGCGGGTGTCGGCCTGCTCTACGGTCTCGCGAACGTGCTCTTCGCGAGTCTCGGTGGCTTGCTCGGCGCTGGTCGGGATTTCAACAATTTCGGCAACCTGACCGACTGGCTGAGCGTCGGTGGGGTGGGCGTGCTCGCGATGGTGTTGTGGACGCTCCTGGGGGTCGGGTTCGGTGCGCTGGTCGCGAACGCCGTGCTCGCGATCATCGTCCCGCTGGTCTACAAGTTCGTGATCGAGTTCGTCCTGTCGTTGAGCCTGATCGAGTCCCCTGCCGCCGGGATCGGTCCTTACCTGCCCGGTACCGCTGGCAACGGGATCGTCGCGAACCTGGCGGTGCCGCTGTTCGTCGCGGCAGTGGCCGGGCCTGATGAACCGAACGCGCCTCGTGCGGCCTTCGAGTTCCTGCACCTCTTCTTCGGCGGCAGCTACGGCCACCCGTGGTGGGCGAGCCTGCTCACCTTCGTCGGCTACACCGCCGTGTTCATCACCGGCGGGTGGCTCATCAGCCGTCGCCGCGACATCACCTGACCTGCTTCCTCCCCCCACCCCGATCGCTGATAGCCGCCGCAGACCGCGGGCACCCATCCGTCGCGAATTAGTGGTGCAAGGGAACTTTCCTGTCATCTGCTCCCGGCGCACCCGTTGATGTGAGGAAGGGAACCTTCCTGTCACCTCACGCGCTGGTCGCTGGCTGCGTGGTGGCAGAAAGGTTCCCTTGCTCTCGCCTCCTCGGCGGTTCGGCGAGGGTCACAGCGGTGCTTTGGGTGGGCTGCGTGGTCGGTGGGGCGGCTTAATCTGGCGGGGTGAGCGACTCCGGTAATCCCCGCCCTCCGGTCGGCGGTTGGATCCGTCGCCTCTTCGCCGCCTGTCGACGCCATCCGATCGCCCTGTCTTTGGCGATGGGTGCCTCCGTGACTGCGGTCGGGTTGGAGGCGCTGGTTCCGCTGTTGACCAAGCTGGCGGTCGACGACGCCGTCGCGCGCAGCACCGACCGCTTGTGGTGGATCGCGCTCGCGCTTGTCGGGCTCGGCGTGTTCCGCTTCGCTTCAGCATTCGTCCGCCGCTACAGCGCCGGGCGGCTGGCCCTCGACGTGCAGCACGACCTGCGTCGGGCGGTGTTCGCCGCGATGCAGCGGCTGGACGGCGGAAAGCAGGACGCGCTGCGCACCGGCCAGGTCGTGTCCCGCTCCATCAGCGACCTGCAAATGGTGAACTCGCTGCTGTCGATGCTGCCGCTGGCGGCCGGGACCGCCGTACTCGCGGTGTTCGCGATAGCCGCGATGCTGTGGTTGTCACCGCTGCTCACGGTGGTTTCGCTGATCGTCGCGCCGCTGATCGCGGTGGTTTCGGCACGCAGCAAGAAAACCCTGTTCCCAGCGACCTGGTCGGCTCAGCAACGTGCCGCCGACATCGCGCAGCACGTCGAGGAGACCGTTACCGGTGTCCGGGTCGTGAAGGGCTTCGGTCAGGAGGAGCGAGAGGTAGGTCGGCTGCGGACCCGTGCGCGGCGGCTTTTCGCTGAGCGCCTGCGCGCTGCACGGATGACGTCGACACCGGCAGCGAGCCTGGCCGCGCTGCCTGCCGCCGGGCAGGTCGGTGTGCTCGGTCTCGGTGGCTGGATGGCGCTTCAGGGACAGGTGAGCCTGGGGACCTTCGTCGCCTTCGCCGGTTATGTGGCGATGTTGGCCGGTCCGGCCCGGATGTTGTCCAGCGTGATGATCCAGGGGCAACTCGCCCGCGCCGGGGTGGAACGCATTCACGAGCTGATCGATTCGCAGCCGGAAGTGCAGGAGAAATCCGAGGCTGTGGCGCTGCCGGAGGGCCCGCTGGAAGTTCGGCTCGACGATGTGAGCTTCGGCTACACCCGAGATCAGCCGGTGCTCCGCAACGCCTCGATCCTCGTCCGCCCCGGCGAGACGGTCGCCCTGGTCGGTTCGGCGGGGTCGGGCAAGTCGACGGTGTCGCTGCTGCTGCCGCGCTTCTACGACGTGCACTCCGGGCGCATCACGATTGGCCCGGCCGAGGACGGAGCGACCAGGTACGACATCCGCGACCTGCGCTTGAGTTCGCTTCGGACCGCTGTCGGGGTGGTGTTTGAGGAGGCATTCCTGTTCTCCGACACCATTCGCGGCAACATCGCCTACGGGCGTCCGGATGCCTCCGAGGTCGACGTGATCGCGGCGGCGAAGGCCGCCGAAGCGCACGAGTTCATCGCCGCCCTGCCGGATGGCTATGACACGACAGTCGGCGAACGCGGTCTGACGCTGTCCGGCGGCCAACGCCAACGAGTGGCGTTGGCGCGGGCATTGCTTTCGAATCCGCGCATCCTGGTGCTCGACGACGCCACCTCAGCTGTCGACCCGGCGACCGAGGCGGCGATCCACGACACCCTTCGATCGGTGACCGCGCAGCGCACGACCCTGCTGATCGCGCACCGGCGGTCGACGCTGGCGCTGGCCGACCGGATCGCCGTGCTCGACGAAGGGCGGGTCGTCGACATCGGCACCGAGGCGGAGTTGGCCCAGCGGTGCGAACTGTTCCAGTCGCTGCTGGCCGGCCCCGGAGAGTCGATCGACAACCGTTGCGACGGTCAGGTCGCGCCGAGCACGGAAGGCACCACACCGGAGCTGTGGCCGACGCCGGACGATGACGAACTGGCGGACGCCAACCGCGCCGCCCCGATGGGCGGCTCGCGCGGTATGGGCGACATGTCTATACCCCCGACGCCCGAGCTGATCGAAGGCATCCGGAAGCTGCCAGCCGCAACCGACCAGCCCGTGCTGCGCGACGCAGATCCCACCGCACCCGACCCGGATTTCAAGCTGTCCCGACTGCTGCGGCCGATCCGCTGGGGACTGCTGCTGACCGTCCTGCTGGTGGCCGGGGACGCCTTGACTTCGATCGCGCTGCCGTCATTGGTCCGCCAAGGCATCGACGGCGGGGTGGGAGCCGCGAACGTCGACGTGCTGTGGGTCGTGACGGGGCTGGGCGCGGTGGTCGTCGCCGCCGCGTGGTTGGTGGTCAAGCTGCAGACCGTCATCACCGCGCGAACTGGGGAGACCCTGCTCTACCTGCTGCGGTTGCGCAGCTTCGCGCATCTGCAGCGGCTTGGGCTGGACTACTACGAACGCGAGCTCGCTGGCCGGATCATGACCCGGATGACCACCGACGTCGACGCGTTGTCGACGTTCTTGCAGACCGGGCTGGCGACCTTCGTGGTCAGCGTGTTGACCCTGGTCGGCATCGCGGGCGCACTGCTGATCACCGATGTATCGCTGGCCGTGGTGGCGATGGCGGTGCTGCCGATCCTGCTGGTCGCGACTGCGATCTTCCGCAAGGTGTCGGCGACCGCCTACGCCGAAGCCCGCGAGCGGGTGAGCACGGTCAACGCCGACCTCCAGGAGAACGTGTCCGGAATGCGGGTGGCGCAGGCGCACCGCCGCGAAGGGCACGCCGCGAAGGTGTTCGCGCAGCGCAGCGACGCCTACCGGCGGTCTCGGCTGCGCGCCCAGCGCTACATCGCCACGTACTTCCCGTTCGTCGCGCTGCTGTCGGAGATCGCGCAGGCGGCGGTGCTCGGTGTTGGCGCGGCGCGAGTCGCCTCGGGTGAACTGACCGCCGGGGTGCTGGTGGCGTTCCTGCTCTACCTCGGCTTGTTCTTCTCGCCCGTGCAGCAGCTGTCCGGGGTTTTCGACGGCTACCAGCAGGCCAAGGTGGGGTTGCGCCGGATCGGGGAGTTGCTGCGCACCTCGACCTCGGTGCCCTCCCCCGCCGACCCCGCCACGGTGCCGGAACGGTTCGAGGGCGGGGTTGAGCTGCGGTCCGTGTCGTTCCGCTATGCGGGTACCGAGCAGTTCGCGCTGCGCGACATCGCACTCCGGGTACGGCCGGGCGAGACGGTGGCGCTGGTTGGTGCGACCGGCGCCGGGAAGTCGACGCTGATCAAGTTGATCGCCCGGTTCTACGACGCGACCGACGGCGCGGTCCTGATCGACGGAATGGACGTCCGGCGCTACGACCTGGCGGCATTCCACGGTCGGCTCGCAGTGGTGCCGCAAGAGGGTCACCTGTTCACCGGCGACATCGCTACCAACATCGCCTACGCGCGGCCGGAAGCCGACCCGGCCGAAATCGAGGCCGCTGCGCGGGCGGTCGGTGCCCTGCCGGGCATCGCCATGCTGCCGCACGGCTTCCACCAGCAGGTCGGCGAGCGCGGACGCGGCCTCTCGGCGGGCCAGCGGCAGCTCGTCGCGCTGGCACGTGCCGAACTGGTCGACCCCGACATCCTGCTGCTCGACGAAGCGACCGCCGCGCTCGATCCGGCGACCGAATCGATGGTGGTCGCGGCCAGCGACCGGGTCGCCGCGAAGCGCACCACGTTCATCGTGGCGCACCGACTGGCAACGGCGGCCCGTGCGGACCGCATCGTCGTCGTCGACGGCGGTCGAATCGTGGAACAGGGCACCCACGCCGAGCTGCTCGCGGACAACAGCCACTACGCGCGCCTGTGGCGAGCCTCGGATGCGACGCCCGGCGAGGAGCCGCCACGAGTCGACGCGTCCAACATCGCCTGACCGGACGCGAGCAAGGGAACCTTCCTGTCACCGGCTGCTCAACGCGGCCCCGAGACGTGAGCAAGGGAACCTTTCTGTCACCAACCAGCGCCACCGCGGGGCGGAGTGACAGGAAGGGAACCTTCCTTTCATCCGCCGCCGACCCGCCGGGCTGGGATGCCGCAAGGGAACCTTCCTGTCACCAGACCGCCGCGGTGGGGCGTTGGGTGTGCAGAGGGGAATTTTCCCGCCACTCTCCGCGACCGGGATTGGCGTTCGCCCACACCGTGCTGGGGCTCGCGGTGCAGTAGTGCCGACGGGTCCGTGAACTGGGAAAGGTCGGTCACAGGGCGGGAACACAGCGTGTCCGTGAAACGTCATACTAGAGGTGGGCGACAACCCAGACGGAGTAGTACCAAGCGACGCCAACCTCAAGCGGGGCAGGCTAGTGCAGCCGATGATCGTTCGCGTGAGCCGAACGGGGAGCATTCCCCACACGCTGGGCTTTCGTGATCGATTTTGTGACCGACTTCGTCGACCGAACGGCCGTACTGTGTGTCAACCTCGCGAATCGGACCGCTAGCCTGGTACCTGAGTGTGTCTGTAAATCACGAGCATATGGATCGAGGCGAACGCCAGCCGTGTCCAGCAGCCCTGCGTCACAGTTCGGCCCCAACGAGTGGTTGATCGAGGAGATGTACGAGCAGTTCCTCCAAGATCCCACTTCAGTAGACTCGGCGTGGCACGAATTCTTCGCCGACTACAAGTCGGGCCAGGCAGCCACCGAGAACACCGCTGCTGCGGCTGCCGCTGCAGCGGCCCCGACGACCACGGCAACCGCGACGCGCACCAGTGAGACCAATGGGCAGGCCCCGCCTGCCGCCGCTGCGACCGCACCTCCGGCGAGCACACCCGCCGCTGCACCCAAGCCGTCCCCGCAGCAGGCCGCCAAGGCCGCTCCGGTGAAGGAGCCACCGGCCGGTGGCGACGTCAAGACGCTGCGCGGTGCCGCTGCCGCGATTGCCAAGAACATGGATCAGTCGCTGACCGTGCCGACTGCGACGAGCGTGCGCGCGGTCCCGGCCAAGCTGCTGTTCGACAACCGCATCGTCATCAACAACCACTTGAAGCGGAACAAGGGCGGCAAGGTCTCCTTCACCCACCTGATTGGCTACGCGCTGGTCCGGGCGGTGCGGGACTTCCCGAACATGAACCGCCACTACGGCGAGGACGCCAAGGGCAAGCCCGCGGCCGTCACGCCGGAGCACATCAACCTGGGTCTGGCCATCGACCTGCCGGGCAAGGACGGGTCGCGCAACCTCGTGGTCGCTTCCATCAAGGCGTGCGAGGACATGACCTTCTACCAGTTCTGGCAGGCGTACGAGGACATCATCCGCAAGGCCCGCAGCAACGCCCTCACCACCGAAGACTTCGCTGGCACCACGATCTCGCTGACCAACCCCGGCCCGTCCGGCACGAACCACTCGGTGCCGCGGTTGACCAAGGGGCAGAGCGCGATCATCGGCGTCGGCGCGATGGATTACCCGGCCGAGTTCCAGGGCGCCAGCGAGAAGACGCTGGTCGACATGGGCATCAGCAAGATCGTGACGCTCACGTCCACCTACGACCACCGCGTCATCCAGGGCGCGGAGTCGGGTGACTTCCTGCGCAAGGTCCACCAGTTGCTGCTGGGCGGGGACGGGTTCTTCGACGACATCTTCGCCTCGCTGCGCATCCCGTACGAGCCGGTGCGCTGGACGCAGGACATCCCCGAGGGCGCGGTGGACAAGACCGCCCGCGTGCTCGAACTGATCGACGCCTACCGCACTCGCGGCCACCTGATGGCCGACATCGACCCGCTGAACTACCGGCAGCGGCGGCACGAGGACCTCGACGTCCTGTCGCACAGCCTGACGCTGTGGGACCTGGACCGCGAGTTCGCCGTCGGCGGTTTCGCGGGCAAGGAGCACATGAAGCTCCGCGACGTGCTGGGCGTGCTGCGCGACTCGTACTGCCGCACGGTCGGTGTCGAGTACATGCACATCCTCGAACCCGACGAACGCGAATGGCTGCAGCAGCGGGTCGAGAAGCCGCACACCAAGCCCGAACCGTCCGAGCAGAAGTACATCCTGTCGAAGCTCAACGCGGCCGAGGCGTTCGAGACCTTCCTGCAGACCAAGTACGTCGGTCAGAAGCGCTTCTCGCTGGAAGGCGCCGAAACCGTGGTGCCGCTGCTGGATGCCGTGCTGGACACCTCGGCGGCGCACGAGCTCGACGAGGTCGTCATCGGCATGCCGCACCGCGGTCGGCTCAACGTGCTGGCCAACATCGTCGGCAAGCCGATCTCGCAGATCTTCCGCGAGTTCGAGGGCAACCTGGACCCGGGCCAGGCGCACGGCTCCGGTGACGTCAAGTACCACCTCGGTGCCGAGGGCAAGTACTTCCGGATGTTCGGCGACGGCGAGACGAAGGTGTCGCTGACGTCCAACCCGTCGCACCTGGAAGCCGTCGACCCGGTGCTGGAGGGCATCGTCCGCGCCAAGCAGGACCTGCTGGACAAGGGCCAGGAGGGCTTCACGGTCCTGCCGGTGCTGCTGCACGGCGATGCGGCTTTCGCTGGTCAGGGCGTTGTCGCTGAGACGCTGAACCTGTCGCTGCTGCGCGGCTACCGCACCGGCGGCACGGTTCACGTGATCGCCAACAACCAGGTCGGTTACACCACCGCGCCAGAGCACTCGCGGTCGAGCAAGTACTGCACCGACGTGGCCAAGATGATCGGTGCCCCGGTGTTCCACGTCAACGGCGACGACCCGGAGGCTTGCGTCTGGGTCGCCAAGCTGGCCGTGGCGTACCGCCAGGCGTTCGGCAAGGACGTCGTGATCGACATGGTCTGCTACCGCCGCCGCGGGCACAACGAGGGTGACGACCCGTCGATGACGCAGCCGAAGATGTACGACGCGATCGACAAGATGCGCAGCGTCCGCAAGGTCTACACCGAGGCGCTGATCGGCCGCGGTGACATCACCGTCGAAGAGGCCGAGAAGGCGCTGAAGGATTACGCGTCCCAGCTGGAGCACGTGTTCAACGAGGTGCGCGAGTTGGAGAAGCACCCGCCAGCGCCGAGCCCGTCGGTGGAGGCCGAGCAGTTGGTGCCGCGCGGGCTGGCCACGGCGATCTCGCGGGAGACCGTGGAGCGCATCGCCGAGTCACAGATCAACCTGCCGGAGGGCTTCACCCCGCACCCGCGCGTCAAGCCGGTGCTGGAACGGCGCGCCAAGATGGGTCGCGAAGGCGGCATCGACTGGGCGTTCGGTGAGCTGCTGGCGTTCGGCTCGCTGGTCATGGAGGGCCGCCAGGTCCGCCTGACCGGCCAGGACAGCCGCCGCGGCACCTTCGGCCAGCGGCACTCGGTGCTCATCGACCGCAAGGACAACACCGAGTACACCCCGCTGCAGAACCTGTCGAGCGACCAGGCGAAGTACATGGTCTACGACTCGGCGCTGTCGGAGTTCGCGGCGCTGGGCTTCGAGTACGGCTACTCGGTCGGCAACCCGGACTCCCTGGTGCTGTGGGAAGCGCAGTTCGGTGACTTCTTCAACGGCGCCCAGTCGATCATCGACGAATTCATCTCGTCGGGCGAGGCCAAGTGGGGTCAGCGGTCCGACGTGGTCATGCTGCTGCCGCACGGGCACGAGGGCCAGGGGCCGGACCACACCTCCGGGCGCATCGAGCGGTGGCTGCAACTGTGCGCCGAGGGGTCGATGACGGTCGCGCTGCCGTCGACTCCGGCGAACTACTTCCACCTGCTGCGGCGGCACGCGTTGGACGGCATCCACCGTCCGCTGGTGGTGTTCACACCGAAGTCGATGCTGCGGTTGAAGGCCGCGAGCAGCCCGGTCGAGGACTTCACCGAGGGCAAGTTCACGTCGGTGATCGACGACCCGGCGCAGCCGGACCCCGCTGGGGTGCGCAACGTGGTGCTGTGCACCGGCAAGCTCTACTACGAACTGGCCGCGCACCGGGACAAGCAGGGCATCACCGACACCGCGATCGTCCGGTTGGAGCAGCTCTACCCGTTGCCGCACCGCAAGCTGGGTGCGGTGTTCGAGCGGTACCCGAATGCCACCTCGATCCGGTGGACGCAGGAGGAGCCAGCCAACCAGGGTGCGTGGCCGTTCCTGGGCTTGGCCCTGCCGGAACTGTTCCCGCAACTGGTCGGCAAGCTCGAAAGGGTCTCGCGCCGTCCGATGGCCGCACCGGCCACCGGTATGGCCAAGGTCCACGAGGTCGAGCAGGCCGAGGTCGTGCACGAAGCCTTCGCCTGATTCACGGCTGACACGGGCCGCCGGTTCCCACCAGGAACCGGCGGCCCGTTTCGTGTCGCGGCCCGGCAGCAGGCCCTGGCGCGGTTCCGTGGCAGGAAGGTTCCCTTCCTCACGTCAGGCTGGGTGCGGTCGCGCCGTTTCGGCGTGGCATTCAGCTCCGGCCTCCGGCCGAGGGCCAGGGCGCGCAGCAGGAGCATGGGAACTTTTCCGTCAGCAAAGCCAGTTCCGTTGCCGTGCCCGACATGGCGTTTCGTAGTCTGCTGTTCTGCCCACCCTGAGCACACCGTCCCAGGACGGACAAACTAGGAGGACACGGTGTATTTCACCGACCGCGGCATTGAGGAACTCGAAGATCGTCGCGGTGACGACGAGGTCACGCTGGCCTGGGTCGCCGACCGGATGCGGGCCTTCGTGGACCTCAACCCCGAGTTCGAGGACGCCACCGAGCGGCTGGCCACGTTCCTCGCCCGCGACGACGCCGACGACGAGTAACGGCGAAGACCGCGGGAAGAGCCCTTCGCTGACACGGGCATGGCAGCGGGGCTCTCCCCAGCCGCCCTTCCATCGCGAACTCGGACCGTCCCGAGATGCGGTCGCCCGCTTCGACGCGTTCGAGCCAGTCCCGCGCTCAATCGTCGGCCGCGGAATTGAACCGCATTCATGACGCCGTTCACAGCCGGACGGCAGATTCCCCAACCGGATGGGCCTCTTACGCCACGCGTCCGCCGAACAGCCCTTCACAACGATCGACAGCAAGGGAACCTTCCTGCCGCAAATGACAGGAAGGTTCCCATCCTCGCGTCGACACGGGCTCCGTCGACCCGGCAGTGGCAGGAAGGTTCCCTTGCTCCACGGTCAGCTCCTGTAGTGGGTGATGCTTCGGTGCAGTCGGTAGAGGTTGTCGGCGGTCGGGGGTTCGAGGTGGTGGGTGCCGTTGGTGGCTGCCGCTTCATCGGACCACTCCTCGTAGATCAGCACCCTGGCGCCGTCGATGCTGATGTGGAAGTGGACGGCGTGCAGCCCCGGCGGGAGATCAGATTCCGCACCGATCCGGGCGCGAGCCTCGTCGAGCAGGTTCCGCGCGTGCTCGATGCCGTTGGCGTCCGACGTGAAGACCGCCACCACTTCGCCGCGACCGCGCTCGGTCGCGGCGAGGCTGCCGTGCAGGCGGTACCGGACCAGTCCAGGACGTTCGATGCCCGGCACGACTTCATCGATGCCGCGCACCAGAGCTGGCCGGTAGGTCCGCATGAACTCGCGGTGCGCATCGTCGTCGGTCCACTGCGCGTAGTTCAACACGGTCGCTCCGTCGCCGCTCACGAAGCAGTTCAGCGACAGGAACGCCTTCGGCTGTGGCGCGTTCTGCCACTCCTCGATAGTCGCGTCCACCGCGTCCCGCTGCCGTTGCGGGGTGCCCACGAGCCACGGGCTGACCAGGATCGTGCCAACGTCGGATCGGGTGATGTCGGGCAGTGCGTTGCAGCTGGTCGTCATCGGGCCTCCCCTTGCTCACCAACTCCGGCAACGATCCTCAAATCTCCACCAAAGTAGAAGTCAAGCCGTAGCCGCCGGGACCGGGAAACTCCCACCCCCGGACTACGCGAGTGACAGGAAGGTTCCCTTCCTCGCACCGGCCGCCTCCTCTATCCGCGGTCCGGTGACAGGAAGGTTCCCTTGCTTCGATTCCGCTAGGCCCGCAAACCGGTTGGGGCTCGCTTCTGCGGTGTTCGAACGTGGCCGGGGCGGTGCCGGGATTGGGGAATTGATCCACTACGGGGTGACGTACCCGGCGAGTGCGGCAGATGTGTGATCGCCTCTGCGGTGGCAATGCCAACCACGACTACGGAGGAGTTTCATGCGACGTCTGCTTGCCAGCACCCTGCTCACCGGCCTTGCCGTGTTGGGAACGGCCGGAACTGCCGCTGCTGCCCACGAACCGCAGCCGCCGGACCCGGACCAGGTTCTGGCCACGATCGCCGAAGCGATCGGCGACTTCCAGCAGTCGTCCGAGCAGGACCAGTTGGGCCAGGACGACCAGTCGAGCCAGGGAGACATGCCGAGCCAGGACGCCCTGTTGGGCCAACAGGACCAGGAGAGCCAACAAGGCCAACAGGACCAGGAAGGCCAGCTGGGCCAACAGGACCAAGAAGGCCAGCAGGACCTGCTCAGCCCCGAAGACCAGCAGGGCCAGGACGACCAGCAGGAACAGGACGACCAGCTCTCCGACCCGACGGGTGGGCTGGCCGGGATCCGCTGAACCCACTGACCGCGCCGCGCCCCACTCGTCGAAGGCGGTGGGGCGCGGCGCGTTGTGCAGCGGCGCTAACCAGTCAGTGCAGAAAGTCGAGATGGACCGGTCTGCCCGCACCGGGCCAAACTCCGTTGCGACGAGCACCATCCAGAGTGGAGGCGAGTTGCGCGCACTGGTGAAGACCTCACCCGCGCCTGGCTTGGAGTTGGCTGAGCTCCCCGATCCCACGCCCGGTCCGAACGAGGTGGTGGTGCGGGTGATGCGCACCGGGATCTGCGGGACGGACCTGCACATCGCGTCGTGGGACGACTGGGCGGCGCGCACCGTGCCCACCCCGCTGGTCGTCGGTCACGAGTTCGCCGGTGAGGTGGTGGCGATCGGCAGCGCGGTGACCCAGGCCGAGGTCGGCGATTTCGTCAGCGGTGAAGGCCATTTGGTGTGCGGCAAGTGCCGCAACTGCCTCGCGGGCCGCCGTCACCTGTGCGCGCACACGAAGGGCCTCGGGGTGCACCGAAACGGCGCGTTCGCCGAGTTCGCCGTGTTGCCGGAGCAGAACGTCTGGGTGCATCGCAGCGCGGTCGATCCGGATGTCGCGGCGATCTTCGACCCGTTCGGCAATGCGGTGCACACCGCGCTCAGCTTCCCGGTCGTCGGTGAGGACGTGCTGATCACCGGCGCCGGGCCGATCGGGCTGATGGCGGCGTCGGTGGCCAAGCACGCGGGTGCGCGTCACGTGGTGATCACCGATGTCAGCGAGCACCGGCTGGAACTGGCCCGGCGGGTCGGGGTGGATCTGGCCGTGGACGTCTCGCGGACCCGCATCGCGGACGCGCAGCAGCAGTTGGGCATGAGTGAAGGCTTCGATGTCGCGATGGAGGTCTCCGGGCAGCCGTCGGCGTTGCGGGAGGTCGTGGAGAACATGTCGCACGGTGGCCGGATCGCGATGCTGGGGCTGCCCGCCGAGAGCTTCTCGTTCGACTGGAGCTCGGTGGTGTTCAAAATGCTGACCGTCAAAGGCATCTACGGGCGGGAGATGTTCGAAACCTGGTATGCGATGTCGGTGCTGCTGGAGTCCGGATTGGACCTCGCGCCGGTCATCACGCACCGGTTCCCGTACACGCAGCATGCCGAGGCGTTCGACACGGCCCGCAGCGGCCGGTGCGGCAAGGTCATCCTCGACTGGACAGCGAAAGGTTCCGCCTGATGTACACGATCGCCGATGACGTGCGGGCCGAGTTGGCCGAAATCCGAGCCGCGGGCCTGTACAAGGACGAGCGGGTGCTGAGCTCGCCGCAGAGCGCGCGGGTTGGCGTCGCCGATGCCGAGGTGTTGAACTTCTGCGCGAACAACTACCTGGGGCTGGCCGACCACCCCGCGCTGCTCGCCGCTGCTGAGGGAGCGCTGGCCAAGTGGGGTTTCGGGATGGCGTCGGTGCGGTTCATCTGCGGTACCCAGGCGCCGCACAAGGAGTTGGAGCGACGGCTGTCGGAATTCCTGGGCACCGAGGACACAATTCTCTACAGCTCGTGCTTCGACGCCAACGGCGGGCTTTTCGAGACTCTGCTCGACGATCGGGACGTGGTCATCTCCGATGAGCTCAACCACGCGAGCATCATCGACGGCATCCGGCTGTGCAAAGCCCGTCGTGCCCGGTACCGGAATCGGGACATGGTCGATCTGGAGCGGCTGCTCCAGGACAACGCTGACGCGCGGCGCAAGCTCGTCGTCACCGACGGGGTGTTCTCGATGGATGGCTACCTGGCGCCGCTGGACGAGATCTGCGCGCTCGCCGAGAAGCACGAGGCCCTGGTGATGGTCGACGACTCGCATGCGGTCGGGTTCACCGGGCCGACCGGCGCGGGTACACCCGAACTCTTCGGCGTCGCCGACCGGGTCGACGTCGTCACCGGGACGCTCGGCAAGGCACTGGGCGGGGCCAGCGGTGGCTACGTGTCCGCGCGCGCCGAGATCGTCGAACTGTTGCGGCAGCGCTCCCGGCCTTACCTGTTCTCGAACTCGCTCGCGCCGTCGATCGTGGCCGCTTCACTAGCCGCATTGGACCTGGTGGCCTCGCAACCCGAACTGCGGGAGAGGCTGCGGGCGAACAGTGTGCTTTTCCGCCGTCGGATGACCGAGGAGGGGTTCGACCTGCTGCCCGGCGAGCATCCGATCATTCCGGTGATGATCGGCGACGCCGCCGAGGCAGCCAGAATGGCGGACCTGTTGCTCGCCGAGGGCGTTTACGTGATCGGCTTCTCCTATCCCGTGGTGCCCAAGGGCAAGGCCCGGATCCGCACCCAGATGTCCGCCGCGCACCGCGCTGACGACGTGGAACGGGCGGTCTCGGCGTTCGTCGCGGCGCGGGCCAGGATGGGTATCATCGCCCGGTGATCGACCCGCGGCGGCTCTTGATCCTCCGCGCGCTCGCCGACCACGGCACCGTGCGAGCGGCGGCGGAGAAGCTGTACCTGACGCCGTCGGCAGTGTCGCAGCAGCTCATCGCGTTGGAGCACGAGGTCGGGCAACCGCTGCTCGTCCGGCAGGGCCGCCGCGTGCGGCTGACCGCGGCAGGTGAGTTGCTGGTCGAGCACGCCAAGGCGGTGCTCGCCGAGTTGGAGCGCGCGGAAGCGAGCTTGGCCGCGTGCGCGGCGGGCACGGTCGGCACGGTCGAGGTCGCGTCCTTCGCGTCGGCGATCACCCAGGTGGTGGCGCCGTCGATCGTGGCGCTGCGCCGACGCGCACCGGAAGTCCGGGTGCTGGTGCGTGACGCTGAAGCGCACAACAGCCTGGTGATGTTGCTGGCTGGCGAGGTCGATATCGCGATCTCGATGGAGTACACCTCCACTTTGCAGGCCGATGCACGCCGAGTGAGCCGGTTTCCGCTCTACGCGGAGCCGTTCGACGTGGTGTTGCCGCCGGAGCATCCGCTCGGCGCTGCTGCCGAGGTCGGGCTCGACGAACTGCGCGACGCCGAGTGGATCGCACCGCTGCCGGGCAACCCGTGCCGCGCGGTGGCTCAAGTGTGCTGCGAGAACGCGGGATTCGTGCCGAACATCACGCATACGTCCGATGATTTCCACGCCGTGGTGGCGCTGGTCGCGGCTGGCGCCGGTGTCGCATTGGTGCCCCGCACGGCCATCGCCGCGGATCAGGGCGCGGTGGCGCGACCGGTCGCGGGCAAGCCGCCGACGCGCCGCGTCTTCGCGGCCGTCCAGTGCGGACGCGAAGACCACCCGTTGGTCCGCGTCGTGCTGGATGCTCTGCTCGCGAACAAAGAACGCGAGTCCATTTCCCGTTAAGGCGTAATCCTGGTGCCTTCCCGGAGACCAACGGCATGGGAACGGAGCAAGGGAACCTTCCTGTCACCGGACGGGCCTGGCGGTGCTCGACGGACCGACGTCAGACCGTCCCCGTCCCCATCGGCTCGTACCCAGCCAGACGGCAGATCGGACTGCGCTGCTGGCCGGTCTGACGCGAGGAAGGGAACCTTCCTGTCACACCGACCTGGCGGAACGTCGACGAACTTGTCCAACCACGCCATGCAGTCCTTGCTGCTTTCCTTGGGATGGCATTCCGCGGGGATCGTCTACGGCCTGGATGAAGCGGACCCGGAGCTGTTCTTCATGGCGCAGTCGCGGACACCTACCTGAGCCGCGCACCTGCTCGCCAGACGGCGTGGGTGAGGGGCACTCCGGGGCGGTAAGCAAGCCAGGTCGTGCTCGGGGCGTCGAGGACGTGGATGTCGGCTCGCGCACCGGCGCGGAGCACTCCGACCGCGCCGTCACCCGACTCGCGGCGCAACGCCCGCGCGCCGCCCCAGGTCGCCGCGCGCACTGCCTCTTCGATGCTCATCCGCATCTGCAGCACAGCCGTCGCAACGCAGAACGCCATCGACGAGGTGTAGGAGGAACCCGGATTGCAATTCGAGGCCAACGCGACCGTCGCACCAGCGTCGATCAGCGCTCGTGCATCAGGCAGCGATTGGCGGGTGGACAGATCGCACGCGGGCAACAGCGTTGCGACGGTGTTCGAATCGGCCAACGCATCCACATCGGACTCCGCGAGATAGGTGCAGTGATCCACACTCGCGGCACCGAGTTCGACAGCCAGCCGGACGCCCGGTCCGGGCGCGAGTTGGTTGCCGTGCACCCGCAGCCCCAGTCCGCGCCTTTTCGCCGCTTCCAGCACCCGCCTGGACTGGTCGGCGTCGAATGCGCCTTTCTCGCAGAACACGTCGCACCAGCGGACGTGCGGCGCGACGGCATCGAGCATCTCGCCGCACACCAGATCCACGTAGGTGTCCGCATCGCTACCCGGTGGCACCAGATGCGCACCGAGGAAGGTCACTTCGTCGGCTTCGGCGGCGATCTTCGCCGCCCGCAGTTCGTCGGCGACCGTCAAGCCGTATCCGGTCTTGGTCTCCACGCACGTCGTGCCCTGCGCTGCGGCTTCCGCGATGTGCTTGCGCAAGTTGGCGGCCAGCTCCGCGTCGGTCGCGGCTCGCGTCGCCTGCACCGTCACCGCGATTCCGCCAGCCTGGTAGGGCTTTCCGGCCATCCTCGCGGCGAACTCGGCGGTGCGGTCCCCGGCGAACACCAGGTGGGTGTGGCTGTCGACCCAGCCGGGCAGGACCGCGCGCCCATCGACGTCGAACCGCTCGTCGGCATCCGGGGCGCTGGTCGCGGGACCGGCCCACACGACCCGGTCACCGTCGATGACCAGGGCGGCATCCGACAATGTGCCGAGTTCGTCGTTCGTCGTCAGCTCGCCGATGCCGGTAATAACAGTGCTTGTCATCGTTGACTGATCCCTGCTCGTCGTAGTCGTCTACCGCAGCGCGTTGATCGCGTCCTGGAGTTCTCGCGCGGCATCGATCGTCTGGTGCGCGCCGTCCTGCACGATGCGCCGACCGTCGGCGATCGTCACCCGCACGTCGTCGGCACGTGCGAAAGCCGGGATCGACTCGGGTGCCACACCGGCCAGCCGTGTCGAGTCGAGATCGACCGCGACGAAGTCGGCGCGGGCACCGACGCCGAGCCAACCCGCGTCGGCCCAGCCCAGCGCCTGGTGTCCGGCGGTGGTCGCCATCGCGAGCAACTCCTCGGCCGCGAAGTGCCCGCGGGTCTCGGTGTCCAACCGCAGATATGACTCGACGGCCTGCACCTCCGCGAACGGGTCGATCACCGAATGGCCGTCGCTGCCGATCGAAAGCGGGCTCCCGGCAGCGTGCAACGCAGCTGCCGGGCCGATACCGTCGGCCAGATCTGCCTCCGTCGTCGGGCACAAGCACACCCCGGTCCCACTGCCACCCAGCAGCGCGACATCGGATGCGGCCAGATGCGTGGCGTGCACCGCTGTCACATCGGCGCCCAACGCGCCGCGCGAGGCCAGCAGTTGGGTCGGGGTGCATCCGTGTGCCGCTAGGCACGCTTCGTTCTCGGCGCGCTGTTCGGAGAGGTGCAGATGCAGCGGGGCGTCGTTCTTGTGGGCCCAGCCCGTCACTTCCGGGATCTCCTCGGCGGGCACCGCGCGGACCGAATGCAGGGCGGCACCAACCCGCACCCACTCACTGTCCACAGTGAACTCTTCGAGTCGGTCGGCCCAGTTCGTCGCGCTGCCGTCGGAGAATCGCAGCTGCACACCGGCCAGCGGCCGGTCGAAACCGCCCGCCAGGTAACAGGTGTCCAGCAGGGTGAGCCTGATCCCGACGTCCTGGGCAGCCTGCACGACGGCCCGGCCCATCGCGTTCGGGTCGTCGTAGCGGGCGCCGTTCGGCGCGTGGTGCAGGTAGTGGAACTCGCCGACGCACGTGATCCCGGCCAGTGCCATTTCGGCGTAAACCCCGCGAGCGAGCCGGTAGTAGCTGTCCGGGTCCAGTGCCGCAGCCACCTGGTACATCTGCTCGCGCCAGGTCCAGAAGGTGCCGCGGGCACCGCCGTGCCAGCCGCGCAGCGCACGGTGGAACGCGTGTGAGTGCGCATTCGCGGCACCGGGCAACGTCATTCCGGGCAGCCGTTCGGCGTGCTCCGGTGGGGTTCGCGCGGAACTCACCGTCGTGATGCGGCCGCCTTCGACCTCGAAGAGCACGCCTTGTTGCGGCCCCGGCGACAACCAGGCCCATTCGCACCAGTACGTCGTCACCCGCGTCACCCCGCCAGGTTTTCCAGCACCCGCGCGAGTGCTCGCGCGCCTGCGGTGCAGTCGTCAGGCTCCGCGTGCTCCTCCGGGGCGTGGCTGATACCGGTCGGGTTGCGGACGAAGAGCATGGCCGCCGGGACCTCGGCGGCGAGGATCCCCGCATCGTGGCCAGCTCCCGTCGACAACGCCGGTGCGTCGTCCAGCAGGCCGCTGAGCTGGTCTCGGAACACTGCGTCGAAGTGCACCGTGCCCCCGTAGGACTCTTCGGTCACATCGACCTGGCAGCCCTCAGCGGACGCGAACTCCGAAGCGACCCCGGACAGGTCCTCGACCATCGACCTCGTCGACCGGTCGTCCGGGGACCTCGCGTCCAACCAGAGGTCCACAGTGGAGGCAATGACGTTGGTGCCGCCTGGGTTCGGGACCAGTCGGCCCACCGTCGCCCGGCCGCCCGCGACACCCGACGCCGCCCGCCGCGCGGCGAGGACGAGCTGGGACGCGGGCAGCATCGGATCGTGCCGGTCGGAGATCAGCGTGGCACCAGCGTGATTGCCCTGACCGCGGAACCGGAACCGCCACCTGCCGTGCGCCAGGATCGACGACGCGACCGCGACCGGCCGATCCAGGTCGACCAGGCCGCGGCCCTGTTCCACGTGCAGTTCGACGAACTGCCCGATGCGCCGCAGCGCCTCCACGTCCCGTCCCAGTCGGACGGGATCCGCGCCGAACGAGCGCATGGCTTCGGCGAAGGTCACGCCGCTGGGATCGCGGAGCGCACCGGCCTTGTCGGCGTCGATGGTGCCGGTCAGCAGTCGGGACCCCAGGCACGGCACGCCGAACCGACCGCCCTCCTCCTCTGCGAAGACCAGCACCGCCAGCGGCCGGCGGGGCCGAAATCCCTTGTCCCGCAAGATGTCCACGGCGCTCAGCGCGCTGACCACGCCCAGCGGGCCGTCGAACGCACCACCACCGGGCACCGAGTCGAGGTGGCTGCCGGTCACCACCGCGTCGTCGCCGGGATCACCCCACCAGGCCCAGATGTTGGCGTTGCGATCGGTGCTGACCCGCAGGTCACGCGCCTCGGCCTGCTCGACGAACCATTCGCGCAGTTCCCGCTCGGCATCGTCGAAGACGTGCCGGGAGTACCCGCCCCGACGCCGATCCGCGCCAACGTCCGCGATGGCCGCCAACAACTCGTTCGGTCCTGCCACACCTGCTCCTTCCCGGACACCGGCGCACGCTGGATGCGCCGGTTTCAGAGCCCGTCCTCGAACTTCCGCGTGCCGTGCGGGTGGTCGAGTCGCCGTCGTTGAGCACCGCACCGCCGCTTCGCGTCATCCGACGAGCGGGGTGCGGAGGCCGCGTTCGGCCGCCACCTGCTCCGCCCGCTCGTAGCCCGCGTCGACGTGCCGGATCACCCCCATGCCCGGGTCGTTGGTCAGCACCCGCGCCAGCTTCCGCGCGGCCAGCTCGGTGCCGTCGGCGACCGTGACTTGTCCCGCGTGCAGGGATCGCCCCATCCCGACCCCGCCGCCGTGGTGCAGCGACACCCACGTCGCGCCGGAGGCCGTGTTGACCAGGGCGTTCAGCAGCGGCCAGTCCGCGACCGCGTCCGAGGTGTCGGCCATCGCCTCGGTTTCCCGGTACGGCGAGGCCACCGACCCGCAGTCCAGGTGGTCCCGGCCCAGCACCAGCGGCGCCGCGAGCTCTCCGGAAGCCACCATCTCGTTGAACCGCAGGCCCGCCTCGGCCCGTTCGCCGTAGCCCAGCCAGCAGATCCGCGCGGGCAGGCCCTGGAAGGACACCTTCTCGCGGGCCAGCCGGATCCACCGTGCCAGGTGTTCGTCCGCGCCGAAGAGGTCGAGGATCGCCTGGTCGGTCTTGGCGATGTCGGTCGGGTCCCCGGACAGCGCCGCCCACCGGAACGGCCCCTTGCCCTCGCAGAACAGCGGCCGGATGTAGGCGGGCACGAAACCCTGGTAGGCGAACGCCCGGTCGTAGCCGCCGAGTTGGGCTTCGCTGCGCAGCGAGTTGCCGTAGTCGAAGACCTCCGCGCCCGCGTCGAGGAACCCGACCATCGCTTCCACGTGCTTGGCCATCGAATCGCGCGCCCGTTCGGTGAACTCGTCGGGCTTCTGCGCCGCGTAGTCGTCCCAGTCTTCGAGCGCGACGCCCAGCGGCAGGTAGGACAGCGGGTCGTGCGCGGAGGTCTGGTCGGTGACGATGTCCACCGGCACGCCGCGCCGCAGCATCTCCGGCAGCACCTCGGCGGCGTTGCCGAGCACCGCGACCGAATACGCGCGCCGCTGCTTCTTCGCCGCGACGGCCTTCTCAACCGCGTCGTCGAGATCCGCGGCGACCTCGTCGAGATAGCCGTGCCGAACCCGGCGGTGCACGCGCTCGGGGTTGCACTCGATGACCAGGGCCACGCCTTCGTTCATCGTCACCGCCAACGGCTGGGCCCCGCCCATGCCGCCGAGCCCGGCGGTGACCGTCAGCGTGCCAGCCAGGCTGCCGCCGAAGCGGCGGGCGGCGATCGCCGCGAACGTCTCGTAGGTGCCCTGCAGAATCCCTTGGGTGCCGATGTAGATCCACGACCCGGCGGTCATCTGCCCGTACATCATCAGGCCGAGCGCGTCGAGGCGGCGGAACTCCGACCAGTTCGCCCAGTCACCGACCAGGTTGGAGTTGGCGATCAGCACCCGCGGCGCCCACTCGTGGGTCTGCAGCACCCCGACCGGCTTGCCGGATTGCACCAGCAGCGTCTCGTCTTCGCGCAACGTGGTCAGCTCGCGGACGATCGCGTCGAACGACGCCCAGTTGCGCGCCGCCTTGCCGGTGCCGCCGTAGACCACTAGATCGTCGGGCCGCTCGGCGACCTCCGGGTCGAGGTTGTTCTGCAGCATCCGCAGCGGCGCTTCGGTGCTCCAACTGCGCGCGGTCAGAGTTGTGCCGCGCGGGGCGCGCACGGGTCGGGCTTGGCTCATGACAGTTCCGCCTCCAGTACCGCCTCTCCGCGATTCGCAGTGGTGGTTGCGTCCGGCTCAATCTCGCGTTTCGCGGTTTCTTGTGGCTGGCTTGCTTCACGGTCCCCTGAGGTGCGGTTGACGAGAACCGGGGTTGACACAGGGCTGCTCATGACACCCTCCAGTCGACTGTGGGTTTCGTGAAGTCGGCTGCGGCGTCCCGCACGGTACCGGAGCGGATCAGCTCTTCTGCCGCGGCGATCTCCGGTGCGACGTGGCGGTCGGGGCCGGGGCCGGGAACACGGGTGCGCAGCAGGTCGCGGACCGCACCGCTTGCCGGGCCCGGTTCCAGCGGTGCGCGCAGGTCGAGGGCCCGCGCAGCGGTGAGCAGTTCGACGGCGAGCACGGTGACCAGGCCGTCGATGCCGCGGCGGAGCTTGCGCGCGGCGGACCAGCCCATCGACACGTGGTCCTCCTGCATCGCGCTCGTCGGGATCGAGTCCACCGATGCTGGTACCGCTAGCCGCTTCAGTTCGGAGACCACCCCGGCCTGCGTGTAGTGCGCGATCATGTGCCCGGAGTCGACGCCCGGATCATCGGCGAGGAACGCGGGCAACCCGTGCGAACGCGCGACGTCGAGCATCCGATCAGTGCGCCGATCAGCCATGCTGGCGACGTCCGCCAGCGGGATGGCGAGGAAGTCCAACGCATAGGCCAACGGAGCACCGTGGAAGTTGCCGTTGGATTCCACCCGGCCGTCATCGAGCACGACCGGATTGTCGATGGCCGAGGCGAGTTCCCGGTCCGCGACGAGTTCGGCGTGGCTGACGGTGTCCCGCGCGGCGCCGTGCACCTGCGGCGCGCAGCGCAGCGAGTACGCGTCCTGCACGCGAGTGCAGTCCGGTCCGCGGTGGCTGGCGACGATCGGCGAGTCCGCCAGCATCGCCAACATCCGGGCTGCCGAAACCGCCTGCCCCGGATGCGGGCGCAGCCGCTGGAGGTCCGCGGCGAACGCCCGGTCCGTGCCCAGCAACGCCTCCACGCTCATCGCCGCCGTCACGTCGGCCACGTCCAGCAGCGCGGCGAAGTCATGCAATGCGAGCACCAGCATGCCGAGCATGCCGTCGGTGCCGTTGGTCAGGGCCAGACCTTCCTTCTCCACGAGCACCACCGGTTCGATCCCCGCTTCGGCCAGCGCATCAGCGGCCGGACGACGATGCCCCGCGGCGTCGAAGACCTCACCTTCGCCGGTGAGGGCGAGCGCGACGGCAGCCAGCGGCGCGAGGTCACCGGAGCAGCCCAGCGACCCGAACTCGTGCACCACGGGCACGATTCCCGCGTTCAGCATCGCGACCAATGCGCGAGCAGTCTCCGGTCGGACCCCCGTGCGCCCGGTCGCGATCGTGTGCAGCCGCAGCAACATCTGCGCGCGCACCACCTCCGGCTCGACGGCGGTACCGGCGCCCGCCGCATGTGAACGCACGAAGGACTGCTGCAATGCCGCGCGCCGATCGCCCGGGATGTGCCGCACCGCCAACGCGCCGAAACCGGTCGAGACCCCGTACACGGGGCGTTGCTCGGCTGCCAGGGCATCGATGTGTTTCCGGGTGGCGGCGATGCCCTGCTCGGCGAGCTGGCTCAGTTTCACCCTGGTGCCGCTGCGAGCCACCTCGACCACCTGGTCGCGGTCGAGCGGCTCCGGGCCGATGTTCAGCACGTTGTCCTGCATAACTCCATAGCAACGCCACTGCGCGGTTGGCAGAAGCCCGGATAGAGTGAGATTGTCTGGAATACCAGACTCCTTAAGAAGTCGAGCTCGTTTTGCGGGGCGGTACGGGTAGCGGAACCTCAGAAGCCTTCTCGGTCCGGGATCCCCGCGGCTTCACCGCTTCAAGAACAAGAACAAAGACAGACACTGGAACGAACATCGGCGCGAGGAAGCCAGCACTGGATCCACGGCGTCCGAGGTTCCGTCCGGCAACAGGTTCGGGGAGGGGTCGTGGGCCGCAGCAGTGATGTGCCCGCGCTGCGGCGGGGGCTGGCGATCTTGCGCGTGCTGGCGGGCCGCGCCGGACCGGTGTCGGCCGGGGTCATCGCCCGCGACCTCGACCTGCCCCGGTCGACCACCTACCACCTGCTGGCCGAACTGGTCGCGGCGGGTTTCGTCATCCACCTGCCGGAGGAGCGGCGCTACGGGCTGGGCATGGCGGCCTTCGAACTCGGCTCGGCCTACCTGCGGCACGACCCGCTGGAACGCCTCGCCGGACCGCTGCTGCGACGGCTCGTGGACCAAGTGGGCTGCACGGCGCACCTGGGCGTCCTGCACGGCGGCGAGTCGCTCTACCTGATCAAGGAACGCCCGTCCCAGCCGCAAACCCTGGTCACCGACGTGGGCGTCCGGCTGCCCGCCCAGCTGACCGCCTCCGGGCGAGCGATGCTCGCGCGGCTGCCCGCCGCGCACGTGCGGGCGTTGTTGCCGTCCAGCGAGCGGTTCGTGCAGCGCACCGATCGGGGCCCGCGAAACCTGCCCGAACTGCGCCGACTGCTCGCAACTGAGCGACGCCGCGGCTGGGCGGTCGAGGACGGCTTCGTGACCGCGGGTTTCGCGTCGGTGGCGTGCGCGGTGTTCGACCACGGCGCGCGCCCCATCGCGGCCATCAGCGTGACCTTCCGCCACTTCTGCGACACCCCGCGAGACGAGCCGTGCAACCAGACCTGGCCGGAGCTGGCCGACCAGGTCGGCCAAGCGGCCACCGAACTGACCACCAGAATCAGCGGCCGCACCGTCTGACCGGTCGTGAGTGGGAATGGTCGCTCGTGCGGCCATTCCCACTCACGAGGATCACAGGCCGACGCTGGTGACGAAGTCCTTGGCGACGTCGGCCGGGTTGGCCTTGTCGACCTCCAGGCGGCGGTTGAGCTCGGTGAGCTTGTCCGTGTCGAGGGCGCGGGACACCCTGTTGAGCACCTCGACCTGCTGCGGGTTCAGCTTCCCCTTGTGGATCAGCGGGACCACGTTCTGCGCCGGGAACATGTTCTTCGGGTCGTCGAGCTTCACCAGGTTGTTCGCGGCGATCTGCGACGAGGTGGTGAACAGGTTCGCCACCTGGATCTGGTTGCTGGTCAACGCGCTGATGGTGATGTTGCCCGCCTCCACGCTGCGGATCTCCTTGAACCGGCAGCCGTAGTCCTGCGCGATCTTGGCTTCCCAGCGGGACTTCCACTCCGCGGGCGCACCGAGCACGAACTCGCCGCAGCGCGGCCCGAGGTCGCTCATCGAACGCACCCCGGTGCCTGCGGTGGCCGAGGTGACGGTCAGCACGTCGGAGTCCTCCGCCGGGGACTGCTCAAGCAGGTCCATGTCGGCTCCGACGGCGCGTTTGAGCTGGTCGTAGACCTGTTGGCTCTCGGTCGCCGTCGCCTGCGGGTCCAGGTACTCCAGCAGGTTCCCGGTGTAGTCGGGCACCACCGCGAGTTCGCCGTTGCGCACCGCGTTGACGTAGAACTCCCGGGCACCGATGCGCGGCCGAGTCTGCACGTCCGCCCCGGTCGTCTTCAGCGCCTCGGCGTAGATGTGCATCATCAGCTCGCTCTCGGCGAAGTCGGCCGAGCCGATCACCAGCGAGCCGCCCTGGCTCTGGTTCGCTTCCAGCGGGTCCTGCGAACCGCAGCCGGTCAGCAGCAGCGCCGCCGCAGCAGCGCACACCAGCAACCGCTTCATCAATCCTTACCTCCTCGTCGGGCGGCCAGCACCAGACCGCGCGGCACCAACAGCCGGGTCACGGCCGCCAGCACCAGGTCCAGCACCACCGCGAGCACCGCGATGACGATCGCGGCCGAAGCCATCTGCGCGTAGTCGCTGATCTTCAGTCCGTCCAGCAGGATCCGCCCCAGGCCGCCGAGCCCGACGTAGGCCGCGACCGCGGCGGTGGCGACCACCTGGAGCATCGCGCTGCGCACCCCGCCGAACACCAGCGGCAGCGCGGTCGGCAACTCCACCTGCCACAGCCGCTGCACGGGCGTCATCCCCATGCCCTTGGCCGCGTCGACCGCATCGGCCGGGGCGTTGCGGACCCCCGCGTAGGCACCGGAGAGGATCGCCGGGATGGCCAGCACCACCAGCCCGGCCAGCGCCGGGCCTTCGCCGAGTCCGAACCCCAGCACCAGCAGCGTCACCACGCCCAACGTCGGCAACGCCCGCATCGCATTGCTGATCCCCACCACGAAAACCGCGCCGCGCCCGGTGTGTCCGATGTAGACACCGAGCGGCACGGCCACTACCGACGCGACGGCGACCGCGAACACGCAGTAGTAGAGGTGCAGCAGCGTCTGCACCAGGATCCCGCCCGGCCCGGTCCAGTGCGCCGGGTCGGTCAACCACGCGATCAGCTCGCCGATCATGCGCGGCTCACCGCCCGCGACCACGGCGTGGACATCCGCCACAGCGCCACCAGCACCAGGTCGGCCACCAGGGCCAGCAGCAGGGTCAGCACGATGCCGACCACGATCTGCGCCGGGTAGTCGCGCTGGAAGCCGTCGGTGAACAGCCGCCCCAACCCGCCGATGCCGACCAGCGCACCCACGCTGACCAGGCTGATGTTGCTCACCGACGCCACCCGGACCGCGGCGGCCAACACCGGCACCGCCAGCGGCAGCTCCACGGCCAGGAACCGCCGACCGGAGCGGTAGCCCATCGCGGTGGCAGCCGCGACGATGTGCGCGGGCACCGAGTCCAGGGCGTCCCGCACCGGGCGAACCAGCAGCGCAGCCGTGTAGAGCGTCAGGGCGATGATCACGTTGATCGGCGACAGCAGCGGCGTGCCCAGAATCCCGGGGATGATCACGAACAACGCCAGCGACGGAATCGTGTAGAGGATGTTCGCCCCGCCTTGCAGCGGGCCGCGCAACCAGCGCACCTGTTGGGCGAGCCGTCCCAGCGGCAGCGCCGCCAGGAGCCCGAGCAGCAGCGGCAGTAAGGCCAGGTAGAGGTGCTCACCGAGCTGGCTGAACACCATCTCCCGGTTGCTGGGGCTCTCGAAGAAATCGATCACGGCACTTCACCGCCACGGCGGCGGTGCTGCTCGATCACGTCGAGCACGTGCTCGGCGGTGATCACACCGACGAACCGCCCGTCGCCGTCGATGACGACACCGAGGCCGGACGGTGCGGATAACGCCGCATCGAGAGCGCCACGCAGCGGGCCGTACTCGGTGTAGAGCGAGCCGCCCGACACCAGCTGGTCCTCGGTGAGCTCGCCAGCCACCGCGGTGCCGGGCGGGAGCCAGCCGCGCGGCCGTCCGTCGCCATCCACCGCCAGTTGCCACTGCTGCTCCGCAGCCACCTGCGTGCCCACTTCGACCACGTCCAGCGGTTGCGGGCGCACCCCGTCGGAGGCCACGAAGGACAGCCGCCGATAGCCGCGGTCCCGGCCGACGAAGGAGGCCACGAAGTCGCAGGCCGGTTCGGCCAGCAGGTCGTCGGGCTCGGCGTACTGGGCGAGGTACCCGCCCTCCCGCAGCACCGCGACCTTCTCGCCGAGCTTGATCGCCTCGTCGATGTCGTGGGTGACGAACAGGACCGTCTTGTCCAGCTCGCCCTGCAGGCGCAGCAACTCGTCCTGCAGGCCCTCCCGCACCACCGGGTCGACCGCGCTGAACGGCTCGTCCATCAACAGCACCGGCGGATCGGCGGCCAGCGCTCGCGCCACCCCGACGCGTTGCTGCTGACCGCCGGAGAGCTGCGCGGGGTAGCGCTTGGCCAACTCCTGCGACAGCCCGACCAGCTCCAGCAGCTCACCGGCGCGCTGCCGCGCCTCCCGCCGACTGCGGCCGTGCAGCAGCGGCACCGTCGCAACGTTGTCGAGGACGTTGCGGTGCGGGAACAGTCCGGCCTGCTGGATGACGTAACCGATGCCGCGGCGCAGCTGCGCGGGATCGCGCTCGCGCACGTCAGTGCCATCGATCAGCACTGTTCCCGACGACGGCTCGATCATCCGGTTCACCATCCGCATCAGGGTGGTCTTGCCGCACCCGGACGGCCCCACCAACACGGTGATCGTGCCCGTCTGCACCGACAGGCTGAGTTCGTGGACGGCGACAGTGCCGTTGTCGTACTGCTTGCGCACGGCCTGGAACTCGATCAACCGAGCCCCCTCACGGATAGTCGCGGTCCTCCAAGCCCGGCCGACCCTAGCTCGATCGGCCGAAGCATGCGATTGACCGAGACCGACGCGTGATCTTCCGGCCGCGTCCGAGCTGTGCGATCCCACCAAGTGGGAGCTCGGGTCACGCCGTAAGCTGAGGAACCCGATGAACACAGCCCAGCATCCCGCAACTCCCGAGCCGATCGACGCGGTGCACGCGCTCGTCGCCGACGCCGGAGTACTCGCCCGCCGACTGCGCGAAGTCCTCGCACAACTCGCCGAAGGCGCGCCGACGCTCGACGAACTGATCCGCCGGACCGCCGTCTCGCGGCGCACGGTCGAGGATCTGCTCGCCGCAGCCGGTCCCGATGTCGAAGCCACCCGCGAGACATATCGCCTCCTGCCGGATGCCCGCGACCGCTACCGGGAACGCTTCGCGCTGCACGAACTGCACGCCGCGCCACCCGCCGGGCCCGACCAACTGGAGCTGATGCGCGGTTTCATCACCGGCGGACCGGCGCCGGTGGAAGCGCTCGACCACGTGACGGCCACGCCGGAAACCGTCCTGCGCCGCGCCGAATGGCTGCGCGACAACTACGACCTGCACGGTGCGCACGTGCTCTGCCTCGGCGATCACGACCTGACGTCGTTGGCGTTGAGCCTCGTCGTGCCGTCGGCGTCGGTCACCGTCGTGGACGTCGACGAACGAATCCTGCGGCACATCGACGAAGTTTCCGCCGAACGCGGTTTCGCCGTCCGCACCCTGCACGCCGACCTGCGGTTCGGCGTGCCGCCGGTGCTGGAGGGCTGGGCGGACCTGGTGTTCACCGACCCGCCCTACACCCCGGAAGGCGTCGGACTGTTCGCCACCCGCGCCGCCGAATGCCTGGCCAGCCAGCACAGCAGGCTGCTGATCGCCTACGGCTACAGCCCGCGGACCCCGGCGCTGGGGCACAAGGTGCAGCAGGAACTGCTTCGGCTGGGCGTGGTGTTCGAGGCGATCCTGCCGCGGTTCCACCGGTACTTCGGTGCGCAGGCCATCGGCAGCGCCAGCGATCTGTACGTGTGCCAGCCGACCGCGCACACCCGCAAGTTGGCGCTGCGCCAGGCTCCTGGGATCTACACCCACGGCCCGCAGTCGGTGGAGGCGCTGGAGGCAGCCGCACCGGCGGAATTCCTGCGCGCGGTGGGTGATCGGGTCGGCGGCCCGGTGTCGTCGCTGCGGGATCCCGGCTGGTCCCGGCCGATCCGGACGAAGCAGGGCGCACCGGTGTTCGACCTGCGGCCCGATCCTGGGCCGTGGCTGTTGCGGATGCTGTTGGCCTGCAACACCGAACGGGCCGGATTCCTGGTCGACAACAACCACCCGGACATCACCGGCGAGCGCCAGCAGCGCGCGCTGTCCGAACTGGTCGCGGCGAAGTACCGGGTGCGGTTCCACCGCAGCAGCCCGGATTCGAAGCACGCGATCCTGGTGGCGGAGCTGGTCGAAGAGCCCTCGGTGGCGAGTTATCTGCTGCACCGGGCGCACGGCAAGGTCGGCAACATCTGGCGCGAGGCGCTGATCGCGCATTCGGACGCGGAACTGACCAAACGCGAAGCGAAAGACCGCGTCACCGCGCTGGCACCAAATCCCACCGATCTCGACCTGCGCCTGATCGACCTGCCCCGCCATCGCATCGCCGAAGTGCTCCGCGCTTCGGCCCGCGCATGACGGGAGCGTCGATGCGCCGCTGAGCGGCGGGCGAAATCGGCACAACACCGGCACGCGGAAAACGGTTCGAGAACAGGCACCGGAGCTGGCCGTCCGGGAAGCTCAGGCTCCGGGGATGGGCAGCGGGCCGCAGGAGACGAGCTCGCGGAACTCGCGGGCCGGGATCGCGCCGGAGAACAGCCACCCCTGGTAGGCATCCACGCCGACCCCGGAAAGCACGTGGAACTGCGTCGCGGTCTCCACGCCTTCGGCCACGCACTGCCGTCCCATCGCACGCGCCATGTCCACCACGGCCCGCGCCACCGCGAAATCCGAGGCGTCGCCGCCGACTCCGGCCACGAATCGGCGGTCCACCTTGATGATCTGCGCGGGCAGGTCCTTGAGCCGGGCCAGCGACGAGTAGCCGGTGCCGAAGTCGTCAACGGCGAACCGCACGCCCCGCGCGACCAACTCGCCCATCTCGTGCCGGGTCCGCGACGGCAGATCCACCAGCGCGGTCTCCACCAACTCCAGGATCACCCGGTCCCAGGCGATGCCGGTCTCGGCGACGATGTCGGCGACCGCATCGACGAACTCCGGCCCGCCGGGCACCAGACCCGCGAGGTTCACCGCTACGCCGACCGGACGGCCGTTGCGGGCTGGCCAGGTGGCAGCCTCGCGCAGCGCGGTCCGCAGCACCCAGCGGTCCAGCTCGCGCAGCAGGTCGCCCTGCTCCGCCACGGGCAGGAACGCATCCGGCGCGAGCATCCCGCGGTCCGGGTGCGGCCAGCGCACCAGCGCTTCGGCGGTGACCACCACACCATCGGAGTTCACCACCGGCTGGTAGTGCAGGGCCAGGCCGTCGTTGTTCAGCGCGTCCCGCAACTGCCCTTCCAGGTGCAGCTGTCGATCCGCCGAGGCCATCAGCGCTGGGCTGGCCAGCGAAACCTTGCCAGCGCCGCGACCTTTCGCCTCGAACATCGCCGCGTCGGCGAACCGCAACAGGTCCTCACCACCGGCACCGGTGCCGTTGGGCACTGCGGCGCCGATCGACGCCGAAACCCGGATCAGCTGGCCGTGCACCGGCACGGCGGTGCGCAGCAGCCCGGAAACCCTGGTCGCCAGCGAGTCGACGCCGCCGACCGCCTCGATGTCCTGGCAGATGATCACGAACTCGTCGCCGGAGAGCCGAGCGGCCGTGCACCCGTCCGGCAAACCGCCCTCCAGTCGTCGCGCCAGCGCGACCAGCAGTTCGTCCCCGGCGTCGTGGCCCAGCGAGTCGTTCACCCGCTTGAAGTTGTCGATGTCGCAGAACAGCACGGCGACGCGGTGCGAGTCGGCACGCCCCAGCAGGTGGCTTAGCAGGTCCTTGACCGCCGCCCGGTTCGGCAATCCGGTGAGGTCGTCGTGGGTGGCCTGGTAGCGCAGGGCCTCGGCCGCGCGCCGCCGCTCGGTGATGTCCTGGAACACCACCAGCCAGAACTGGGTGCCGTCGTCCTGCACCGACGACGACGTGTGCAGTTCGCAGTACACCGGCTCACCGTCGGAGCGCACCAGCACCCGCTGCGGCACACGTCGCCGGATCCCCGATCGCTCGCCCGGCGCGGGCAGGCTGGTTTCCTGCTCGTCGGGGTGGGTGATGTTCCGCACTGTCATGCCGCGCAACTGCTCAAGCCGGTAACCGAGCAGGTCGCACAGCGCATCGTTGGCGTCGACCAGCCGCTCGGCGCGGTCGAACAGCCCGATCCCGACCGGGGTGATGCTGACCAGGTCGGTGAACCGCTGGCTGGAGCGCTCCATGCGGGTCACCACGGCCCGCTGCTCGGTGACGTCCTGGGCGGTGCCGACCAGCACGTCCTGGCCGTCGGCATCCCGGATCGCGGTGCCGTGCATGCGCAGGATCCGCATCGCGCCATCCAACCGCACGTAGCGGTGCTCGACCTCGACCGGGTCGTGTTGTTCGAGGAGTGGCCGCCACGCCTGCCGTACCCAGCCCTGATCGTCCGGGTGCACCCGTTCCAGGTAGCTGTCGAAGGTGATGGGCGTGGCGGTCGGCTTGCCGATGATCTCGTGCAACATGCTCGACAACCGCATGACCTCGGACCGCGGATCCCATTCCCAGGTGCCGAGCCTGGCGATGCGCTGCGCGTCCTGCAGCTTGCGCCGTTCGTCGCGGAGCTGGCGTTCCAGCGCCCGGGGCTCGGTGACGTCCTGGACGGTGCCCTGCACCCGCTCGACCCGCCCAGAGCGGTTGTACTCCGCTCGCCCCGTGCACAGGTAAACCCGCTTGCCTGGCAGGTCGCGGAGTTCGACCTCCAGCAGTTCACCCTCGGGCGCGGAGAGCACATCGGTGTAGAACTGCTCGGCGCGGTCCCGGTCCTCGGGGTAGGTCGCCGCGACCATCGCACTCGCGTCGGTCGCCTGTGCCGCGCCGGAACCGCCGAGGAATTCCGCGAGCACCGGACTGCGGTAGAACTCGCCGGTTTCCGGGTAGAACACCCAGCTGCCGACCTTGGCGATCCGCTGCGCTTCGAGCAACCAACGCCGCTCGTTGGCGTCACCGTTGTCGGTCGTCTCCGGTTCCGCCTCGGCCAGATCCGACACGTCGACCAGCACGGTGACGCGCAACCGGCTGTCGTCCGCGTGCGGCCAGGTCAGCGGACGGACCGGGATGCGGCCGCCCCGCGCCCGCAGCAAGGACACCGACCCGTCGCGGATCACCAGGTCCGTGAGCCGACAGCCGATCAGGACAGCGGGGCTGGCTTCTCCGGCCAACTTCGCGGCCTGCTCGGTGGCCCGAACCACGACCCCGTCCTCGGTGCTCAGCAGAGCTGGTGCGGCTGGCAGTTCGACCAGCGCGAACTCCTCGGCGTGGGCGTTGGCCAGGCCGAGACCACCGGAGGTCGTCCGGTTTCTCTCGCTCCGCTTGGTCAACAGCACCCCTCCTGCATAGCAGCCGCTCGGCCGCCGACTGCGGCCGCTTGACGTGCCACTAACGAGTGACATGAAACACAGCGGACCGTGTGGCAGACCTTACCTGTCGGCGCACCGGGCTTAACGCCATGGTGCCGGGGCCCCGGACCGGTTCCCTGGAGAGGTGACAGTCATCGCCCAACATGATGACGCCGACCGACGAAATTCGGTTGCCGCCGCTTTCGCGGCGCCGGGGCAGCCACTGCTGGCTCCCCCGGCCCCGCTGTCTGCGGCCTCCGAACCTACCGCCGTCGGGCCTCGCGGCGACAGCCTGCGCGACTTAGAACTCGCGGCTTGGGCGTGACGGGGGTGGTCGTCAGGCAAGCGGCGCGAGCCGCTTTCCGCCACAAAAACGAGTTCAGCACTTCCTTATGCCTTGGCGACTCCGTCGGCTCGGGCTGCCTTGGCGACCGCCGCGCTGACCTCCGGCGCCACCCGCGGGTCCAACGGGCTGGGCATGATGTGGTCCGCGCTGAGCTCGTCGGCGGCGACCGCCGCGATCGCCTCGGCGGCCGCGACCTTCATGCTGTCGGTGATCTTGCTCGCTCCGGCGTCCAGCGCACCCTTGAAGATGCCGGGGAACGCCAGCACGTTGTTGATCTGGTTCGGGAAGTCGCTGCGCCCGGTGGCGACCACGGCCGCGTGCCGCCGCGCGACGTCCGGGTGGATCTCCGGGTCGGGGTTGGCCAGCGCGAACACGATGGCGTTGTCGGCCATCGTCGCCACCAGCTCCTCCGGGAGCTGCCCGACCGACACCCCGACCACCACATCGGCGCCTTGCAGCGCCTCGGCGGCCCCGCCGGTGATGCCGCGCGGGTTGGTGTAGCCGAGCAACTCCTGCTTGATCGGCGTCAGGTCGGTCCGCCCGGCGTGGATCACGCCGCGCGAGTCGAGCACGACGACCTCGCCGACCCCGGCGACGTGCAAGATCTCCGCGCACGCCACACCGGCCGCACCAGCACCGGAGATCACCACGCGCAACGAGCTCAGCTCCCGGTCGACGACCTTGGCGGCGTTGCGCAGGGCGGCCAGCACGACCACGGCGGTGCCGTGCTGGTCGTCGTGCATCACCGGGCAGTCCAACGCCTCGATCACCCGGCGCTCCAGTTCGAAGCACCGCGGCGCGGAGATGTCCTCCAGGTTGACCGCGCCGAACGACGGGCGCAGCCGGACCAGGGTCTCCACGATCTCGTCGACGTCGTTGGTGTCCAGCACCAGCGGGATCGAGTCGAGCCCGGCGAAGGTCTTGAACAGCGCCGACTTGCCCTCCATCACCGGCAACGCCGCCCGCGGCCCGATGTCGCCCAGCCCGAGCACGGCGCTGCCATCGCTGACCACGGCCACCAACCGCTGCGTCCAGGTGTAGCGGTCAGCCAGCGCCCGGTCGCTGGCGATGGCGCGGCTGACCTGCGCCACACCGGGGGTATAAGCGATCGACAGGTCCCGCGCGGAATCCAGCGGCGCAGTCACCCCGACGGCGAGCTTGCCGCCTTCGTGCGCCGCGAAGATCTCCTCGTTGGTCAAATCCGCACCGACTCCGCTAGCGGTGCTGTCGTTCACGGTGGTCACGGCGTCCCTCCTGTAGCCATGCCGACAACCGGGGCACATCCCCGGTCTGGCGAATGGGCGGCACATCGCCGCCCGTACGACGCGGCCTTTCCGGGCGTACCGGTCAGGCCGACGTCTCGAAATGACCGAGCTCGGCCGCCCTGGTCGGACAGCGGCTCGGCGGACGCTGCGGTTCGGACAGTGTGCCAGGCCACCAGATCACTGTCAGCGACCGGGATCACATAACCTCACCAGCAGTTTCAACAAAACGTCAACTCGACTTGGCAGTACGCGCGTCCTTTTTAGACCGGCATGTCGGCAGTACGCGCGTCCGATTTCGATTCGACGATTCGCGGTACATCTGACGGACGTCAACTACGCCCCAGCGGACCGTATTCCAACGCGCCTCCTAGGCTTTCGACCGTGCAGGTAAGTCGACTCGAAATCACCGGCGCGTTCGAATTCACCCCGAAGTCCTTCCCCGACCACCGCGGTCTGTTCGTCGCGCCGTTCCAGGAAACGGCGTTCGTCGAAGCGACCGGACATCCGTTGCGGGTCGCGCAGACCAACCACAGCGTCTCGGCGCGCAACGTCATCCGGGGCGTGCACTTCGCAGCCGTGCCGCCCGGTCAAGCGAAGTACGTGTACTGCCCGAAAGGCGCACTGCTGGACGTGGTCGTCGACGTCCGGGTCGGCTCGCCGACGTTCGGCCGCTGGGCGGCGATCCGGCTGGACTCCACCGAATACCGGGCCGTCTACTTGGCCGAAGGTCTCGGACACGCGTTCGCGGCACTCACCGACGACACCGTGATGGCCTACCTCTGCTCGACGCCCTACAACCCGACCGCCGAACACGGCATCGACCCGCTCGACCCCGACCTGGCACTGCCCTGGTCGGAACTGGACGGCGAACCTATCCTGTCCGAAAAGGACCGGAATGCCCCAGGTCTCGCCAAAGCCGCGGAACAAGGTCTACTTCCGGACTACGAAACTTGCTTGGCCCGCTACGAAACGCTGCGCACCGCCAGCTGAGCAGCCATTCACCGCACCCGGCCCGGATTCGGCCAGAGCCGCCAGCGGATGACGCCGAGGACCTCGGCCGGGCCGAGTTCCCGCGAGTCGGTCGAACCGAAGTTGTTGTCCCCCTCGACGTGCCAGCCGCTGCCTTCCCGGCGCAGCGCGCGCTTCACCGACAGTTGCCCCGGACGCTGGGCCCAGCGGACCAGCACGACGTCGCGCGACCGGGCACGGCCGCGCAGCCGCAGCAGCACGACATCGCGATCCCGCAGGGTGGGAACCATCGACGGCCCGCGCACCAGCAACCGCCGCCAGGGCCAGCGCCCGAGGGATTTCACAGCCACCTCCGGTAGGACGTCGAGGATCTTCCAGAGTAGGGTCGGCTCTGTCGGAGCACTCACTGTCAGGGAGGAATCATGCGACTCTTGTCGCGAATCCTCAGCCCCCGCCTAGAGGCGACCGCGCACTGCGACCTTCCATGCGGTGTGTACGACCCAGCGCAGGCACGGATCGAGGCTGAGTCCGTCAAGGCGATCCAGGAGAAGTACCAGGCCAATGAGGACCCGGAGTTCCGCACGCGGGCGATTCTGATCGCCGAGCAGCGCTCCGAGTTGGTCAAGCACCACCTGTGGGTGCTGTGGACCGACTACTTCAAGCCGCCGCACTTCGAGAAGTACCCGCAGCTGCACGAGCTGGTCAACAAGGCCACCAAGGCCGCGGGCGCGACCGGCACGAAGGGTTCCATGGACCCGAAGTCCGGCCAGCAGCTGCTGGAGTACATCGCCGAGATCGACAAGATCTTCTGGGAAACCAAGCAGGGCTGAGGCGACGAGCCTGATCAAGGCGCTGACCAGCGGAAACATCTCTCCGCAGGTCGGCGTCTTTTTTCGCCCATCGACCTTCTCCAACGACCGGCCGCCGGGCTCCGACCTATGTGGACGATCGTTGGCCTCGTTCACATCGCTTCGGGTACCGATGCGGTCAGCTCTGGCAGACTGGTCCGTACCCGGCCCCTGAGCGCACACCTGCCACCGGGCGTGATCGCAGCTCGGGCAGCACCGCAGGAAGGATCGGCCCAGTGCAGGATCTTGGCGCTAACGCATTCGACCTCGTGTTCCGAGGTCGGCGAGTGGTTCGAGACCGGGCGTTGGTGATGGCGATCGTCAACCGGACGCCCGATTCGTTCTACGACCGGGGTGCCACGTTCGCGGAAGACGCGGCCAAGGCAGCTGTCGATCGTGCCGTTGCGGAAGGTGCCGATGTGATCGACATCGGTGGGGTGACCGCGAGTCCCGGCGCGGAGGTGGATACCGAGCAGGAGATCCGGCGGGTGCTGCCGACCGTCGAGTGGATTCGGGCGTCGTATCCAGACGTGCTGATCAGCGTCGATACCTGGCGGCACGAGGTGGCCGATGCGGTCTGCCGGGCTGGCGCCGACATCATCAACGACGCGTGGGGTGCCGCGGATCCGCAGATCCTCGACGTGGCGGCAGCCTACGATGCCGGTTACGTGTGCACCCACGCCAACCGCGCACCTCGGGCGGAGCCGGTTCGCTCGGATTACGAGGACGTCGTCACCACCGTGCTGGACGAGACGGTGCGACTCGCCGAGCTGGCCGAATCCAAAGGAGTGCCGCGCGGCGGCATCCTCGTCGATGGCACCGGATACGGGAAGAACACTTCCGACCACCTGGCCCTGGTCGCGCGCGTCCAAGAAATCGTGTCCACGGGGTGGCCGGTGCTGATGGCGCTGTCGAACAAGACCTTCGTCCGCGAAAGCCTCGACCTGGATGTGGCCGATCGGGACGAGCTCCTCACGGGTACGTTGGCCGCCACGGCGATCGCGGCCCGCGCTGGAGCGGCGATGTTCCGGGCACATCAGGTTCTTCCGACTCGACGCACGCTGGAGATGGTCGCGTGCATCAACGGCACGCGGGTCCCGGCACGGGCGCAGGAATGGATCTCGTGATGAAGCAGATCTGGCCAGAGAACGCGGACCTCGACGAACAGCAGCTCGAACACCTCTACGCGTATCCCGAGACGCGTCGATGGCTCGCCGTCAACTACGTCTCCAGTGCTGATGGAGCGGTTGAGGTAGGAGGCCGCGCACGCGAACTCTCCAACCCGGCCGACCAGAAGGTGCTCAAACTCGGAAGCGATCTCGCGGACGTCCTGCTGGTCGGTGCGACGACTGCGATGGTCGAGGAGTTTCGCGGCGTGCACCCGGATGAAGCCACGCTCGAACGGCGTCGGCGACACGGGCTCCGCGACGTGCCGCCGACCGCGGTCGTCACGACCGGGCGGTCACTGCCCTCCGACGCTCCGGTGATCGCCGCGGCCGCCACCCCGACCATCGTGATCACCTGCGCTGCCGCACCGGTGAAGAAGCAGAAGGCGTGGGAGGAAGCGGGGGCAGAACTGCTCGTCGTCGGCGAGGACTCCGTTGACCTCGCCGCCGCGATCGAGGCATTGGCCGATCGGGACCTGCGGCGGATCGACTGCGAGGGAGGTCCGCACCTCTTCGGTGGACTGCTGGCCGCAGGTGTGGTTGACGAGCTGCGTCTGACGATCTCCCCGCTGCTGGTCAGCGGCACGCATGAGCGGATCGCCACAGGGGTGTCACTGGAACCCGTTGACCTCTCGCTCGCATCTGTTCTCGCCGAGGACGGCGCCATGCTGGTGCGCTACCTGGTGCGGAACCAGCCAGTAGGCCGCTGAACCGGAACGGCTCGGGCTGCCGCAGGCGCGAATCCCACCGCGCTCGCGGTGCTTCAGCCAGCGAACCTGCCTAGTACCAGTTCCAGTGCGTGTGCGGCCGTCTCGTCCACCGAGGGGTCGAAGGTTTCTCGGTCGGCTCGGGACGCCACGACGTTCACCAGAGCGTCCCCTTTGGACACCAGATAGGCCGTTCGGTAGCTGTGCTGCCCGGTTCTGGTGTCCGTGGCGAGAATCGTGTTCAGCGCGCCGCTCCAACCGTCGGACTGCTCGAAGGGTTGGCGGTCGTAGACGTAGTGGAACCCGCCCGCGTCCTCGGCGCAGTCCTGCGGCAGCAACGTCGCGAGCAACCGATCGGCTGGCGCCTTCTCCGGGTCGAACACCACCGTGACGGTGAGCGTGCGACCCGCCTGGTCGCCGGTTCCCGACCACGATCCGGAGGCGTGCACGATCGAATCCGGCACCGTCTCGGTCGCTGTCGGGCAGAGCAGCAGCCTCGCCTCGGTCGGCGATGCCGAGGCGAAACCGGGGAGGTCGGCGTCCGTGGGCAGGGCCGCTTGTGCGATCGCCCGGTTGTCCACGGCCACCTGCTCGGGTGGTCGGGGCGGTGCGGCGTCCGCGTACCGGGTGATCGACACCGGTGGTGCCGTCTCCGCAGGACCGCCCGCGAACGGACCGGAGGCGCAGCTGGCAAGCACTACGAGTCCGGCCGCGACCGTGCACAGTAGACGGATTGGACGGCGGTTCACGGAACCTCCCGGAGTCACCGAATCGGGGTGAACGGGGCGACGCCGCCGTTGGCGCCGCCCCACCTGCGAGGATGGTCAGCCCGCGATGGCCGCGAACTGGTCGGGGGACAGTTTCAGCGACGGACCGTTGTAGAGCGCGTTGAAGATCATCTTCTGCTCACCGCGGTTCCAAGTGCGGAACGCCGCCTGGTTGCCGAAGGTGACCACGGAGCCCTTGCCGATCTGCCAGGACACCGTGTTCACCGCGCCGTTGAGGTACTCACCGCCGATGAGCCAGCCGCTTTCGAGTTGCTCGTTGCGGCTGGGGTAGTTCCCGACCACGTGGTGCGGGAACTTGTTCGGGTCGGTGATCCGGTAGGCGTCGTCTTCGTCGAACCAGACCGGGTTGTGCTCGGTCATGCCCCACGCGGCGGGGTCGCTCGTGTCGATGTCCTGGCTCAGCAGCGAGCCGGGGCTGTAGAACACCGACGTGCTCTCCGGCAACGTGGATTCCAAGGGCAGGCCGAACAGCTCCTGCGCGGTGCCGGTGGCGCTGCCGAAGCTCACCAGCGTGCCGCCGCCGTTGACGAAGTCGCGCAGTTTGTTCCAGCCCTCCTCGCCGACGCCGAACGCCCAGCTCCACTCCGGTGGGTAGCGATCGGCTCTGAGCCCGTTGACGATGGAGTTCTTGCTCACGCCGTCGGGCATCAGGATGGCGTCGAACTTGCCCGCGAGGTTGCCGTAATCGCTGGCCTGGACGATCTGGTAGTTGACCTTGTACTGGTCGAACATCCACATCAGCCAGCCGGATGGCATGTTGTTCGGCGGCTTGAGCAGACCGATCCTGGTGCCCGGCTTGAGCTGGACGCCTTCGATCTGGGGCACGTCAGCGATCGAGTAGACCGGGATCCCGGTCGCCTTCGACTGCTCCGCCAGCACCTTCGTCGCCGCGTCGGTGGGCGGGACGATGAAGGTGCCAGCCGGATACGTGCGGCCAGCGTCGGCGAACTCGGCCGCCGCCCGGAAGGTGGGAATGCCTTCGCTCTGCAGCTTCGACACGATCTGGTACACGCCGTAGGACTCGGGACCGAGCACGTACGCGCCGCCCTCGCCGGGCGGTGCCGGGATGGTGACCGGCGCAGGGTCGGGCCGCGTGACCGGGCTGGTGCTCGCCGAGAACGAGTCCTTGATCAGGTCGGCCTGGAAACCGAGCAGCATGGGCAGCGTCTGCGCGGTCACGTCGTATGGGCGCTGCGGCGGCCCGCCGGGGTACTGGAGCAACTGCGGGTAGTGCTGGATTTCCAGCAGGGTCTTGGCGAAGCCGGAGTACGGCTGCGCCATGTAGATGACGTAGGAGCCCTTCGGGTACTCCTTGCCACCCGCCGTGAACGGCGCCAACGCCTGCCGGACCTCCACGGCACCGGTCAGCATGATCTCCAGGGTGTCGCGGACGGCCTGCGGGTCGCGCTGGCCAGCCGGGATGACGTAGGCGAACGCGTCGGTGCGCTCGACGTTGCGCAAGCCCACCTTGTAGAAGTCCTTCAGCCAGTTGTAGCCGTCGTTGGCCAGCTCGTCCACGCCCGAGTAGAAGGTCTGGGAGGTGTAATCCACGATCTGGCGCAGCGTCCACTTGTTGCTGTCGTAGGGCTCGATGAAGTTGATGTCCGACTCCTGCTGCCCCAGCGGACCGTCACCGATCTGCGGATACGCCAGGTCGGAAACGCTCGCCGCCTCGGTCAGCAGCCGGGCCGCACCGTGGTAGACCTGGTACTGCCGCGACGGCGTCCAGTAGTCGTAGGACTGGGCCCAGCCGACGCCCTTCATGCCCGCCGAGGTCATGCCGCGCTGCATCGCCATGCCCATGTCGTTGGTCTGCTGCACGGTGATCGGGTCGATGTTCGGGTCGTACGGCGAGAGGTAGGGCGGGGTGAACATGCGCGGTGCCCCGGTGCCCGCTTGGTGCGCGTCCTGGAACGCCTGCGGGTGGTACTTGTTCTGGATCGAGACCATCAAATCGGACTCGACCTGGGTGAACATGAACCAGTCGCGGTTGTCGTCGTGCCCGGTGTACTTCTGGTACAGGTCCGGGTAGACGCGCGCGTAGTTGGTTCCCGCGGTGGCGTTGAAGTAGTCGTTGACCAGCTTCAGCCCGTCCGGGTTCTGCGCTGGCACCATCAGGATCACGGCGTTGTCGAGGATGTTGTTGATGTACGGGGAATCCTCGGTCGCAAGTCGGTGCGCGATCTCCAGCATCGCCTGCGAGTTGCCGACCTCGTTGGAGTGGATGCCAGCCTGCACGTAGTAGAACGGCTTGCCCTCGCGGGCCAGGCTCTCCGCCTCGGTCGGCGACAGGCCGCGCGGGTCCGCGAGGCGACTGTTGATCTGGACCAGCCGGTCGAGGTTGTCGAGGTTGTTCTTCGAGCTGATGGTGAGCATCAGGTACGGATTGTTCTGCGTTGTCCTGCCCACCTCCTCGTAGTTCACCCGGTTGCTGCGATCGGCGATCAATTGGAAGTAGGGCACCATCTGGTCCCACATCGCCAGCCGACCATCGGATCCGATGCGGAAGCCGAAGTACTGCTCGGGAGCCGGGATGCTGGACGCAGCCACCGCGGTGGGCGGCAGGACTGGCGCCACCAGAGCGACGACCGCGGCGGCGACCACGGCGAGTCTTCGGAGGGGTGAGCGCATATCCGCTCCTTCGGGGAGTCGGTTTCAGTTGTCAGAGCACGGCGCGGCCGTTGGGGAATGGCCCGCGGCCGGGCACAGCGGATCGAGCGGACGAGGAATCTTCGCCGCGTAGCGATGGGTTCGATGCAGTGAGGTGGTCCGGCGCGACGATGCGTCGTTCAGTGCCACCCGGGGTGTCCTGGAGCGAAGATCGGGCACTCCGGCGCTGTATGCAGTGAATATTTTTCTAGTCCGCGCACACATCCGGCGCAAGCCTCATTTTGGATATGAAATCGGATCTCCCGCCCAGCGATGCCGCAGACACCGACGGGGCCGGGCTGTCGCTGACGCCGACCTTGCCGAGATCATCCGAGGTCGTCGCCACCGCCAGCCAGCAGCAGGCGAAGCGCCCGGCCGGTCGGCACGCGCCCAGTTCGACCAAGGCACTGTTCCGCTATCTGAGACGAGACCGACCGAGCCGCTGATCATCGGTATTAGGCTGCGCCCGTGGACATCGGTTGGCTGGAGAGCTTTCTGGCGCTGGCCGAGCACGAGAGCTTCACTCGGGCCGCCGCGGCCCAGCACATCAGCCAGCCCGCGTTCAGTCGCCGGATCCGCGCGCTGGAGCTGTGGTTCGGCGGCGCGCTGGTGGACCGGTCGACCTTCCCCGTGGCGCTGACCCCGGCCGGGGCGAAGGTGCGGGCGAGCGCGATCCAGACCATGGCCGGGCTCGGTGCGATCCGCGAGGAGATCCGCGGACGACAGCGAACGCCACGGGGCGCCGTCCGGATCGCGGCGACGCACACGTTGGCGACGACGTTCTTCCCCGCGTGGTGGGCACGCTTCGGTGATCAACGGGCGGTGCCGTGCTCGCTGCTGCCCGCCGACACCCTCGACGGCTACGACATGCTGCTGCACGGAGGCTGCGACCTGCTGCTCGCCTACGCTGATCCGGCTGGCCCGCCAGCCGTCCCGGACACCGAGGCCGAGTGGCTCGCAGTGGCCACGGACCGGCTGGCGCCGTACTCCTCGGTGACCGCCGGGCAAGTGGACTTCACCCTGCCCGGCACCGCGAGCGATCCCGTGCCGGTGGTGTTGCACGGGCAAGGCGCATTTCTGGGTCGTGTCACCGATCGGCTGCTGGCTGGGCATGACCTGCACCTCTCTCCGATCGTCCAGAGCGACTTGACGTCGGCGCTGGCCTCGCTCGTGTACGCGGGCATGGGCGTCGGGTGGCTGCCCGACGACCTCGCGGCTCCCGGCGTCGCCGCTGGCACGCTGCGGCAGGTCGGCGGCGCGTCCCTGTCAGCCGAGCTGGAAATCCGCCTGTACCGGGCGCGGCGCGAGCGGATGCCGCGGCGCGTGGCCACCGTGTGGCACAGCGCGGCCGGACTCGCCGAGAAGAGTGCCTACCCGGCGGCGCACGGCTGCGTCGCGACGTACGCGCGGCCCAGCCGGTCCTGGTAGAGACTCCCTACCGCAGCCGCACCAAGTCCGCGTGCTGGTTGCGGCGCCGGTGTCCCTGCGCCGATCGAGCAGGGGTGTGCGGTGTGGCAAGGCAATGCAGCCGCCCCGCAACTACCGCTGGACGGCCAGCATCGCCGGGTACGGTCGGGGTTGGATCCGCCCAGCTGCCAACGCGGCGGCTGCCGTGCCGCGCGTTCAGCTGCGCTCAAAGGCCGAGCGGTATCCGAAAAGGCCAGCGCTGCCCCCGGTGTGCAGGAACACCACGTTGTCCGACACGGCGAAACGGCCGTCTGCGATGTTGCCCAGCAGGCCAGCGAAGCCCTTGCCCGAGTACACGGGATCGAGCAGGACGCCTTCGGTCGACGCGACGAGCCGGACCGCCTCGACCATCGCGGCAGTCGGCATGCCATACCCCGCACCGACCCAGCGGTCGTCCACCAGCACGTCCTCCCTGGCGACCACTCCATCGGCGCCGATGAGGGCCGCCGTGCGCTCGGCTAGGCCGAAGACCGCGTCTATCTGGGCTTCCGCGGACTGCCGCACGCTGATCCCGAGCACCTGGGCCGGGCTGCGCATCGCGCGAAACCCCGCGACGAGCCCAGCCTGCGTTCCAGAACTGCCGGTGCCGTGCACGACCCAGTCGACCGCGATCGAAGCGGACTCCAACTCCTGCGCGCACACGACGTATCCCACCGCTCCCAACGGGTTCGAGCCGCCGCCCGGGATCACGTACGGCCGCTTGCCGTTCGCACGCAGGTCGTCGGCGAGCAGCTCCATCGCCTGCTGCATGTCGGTTCCGGCCGGAACCCGTTCGACGATCTCGGCGCCGAGCAGGTCGTCGAGGAGCACGTTGCCGGAGAGCTCGTACTCCTCGTCGCGCGCCTGGCGTTTCTCAAGCAACAGCTTGCAGTCCATCCCCGCACGCGCTGCCGCGGCGGCGGTCTGGCGGGCGTGGTTCGACTGGGTCGCTCCTTGCGTGATGAGCACATCGGCCCCCTGCCGGACCGCTTCACCCACCAGGAACTCCAGCTTCCGCGTCTTGTTGCCCCCGGTCGCCAGTCCTGTGCAGTCGTCGCGTTTGATCCACAGGTTTGGCACCTTTGCGTGGTGTTCCCGCAGGTGTGCTGTCAGGCGGTCCATCGGCTCAAGCGCCGTCGGGAAATGCCCCAGCGGGAATCGATCAAAACGTGCAACCTGGACCATTCAGCCATCGCCTCGTCTGCGGTTGTAAGGGCGCGGTTCTCCGGTATTCGATCAGCGTTCGGCGGGCGCTGGCGGCCCGGCAACGGTCATGCACATGACGCATGAGGTGCCGCCAGTTCGTTGATCGGGTCGCACACTTCCAAAGCCATCCCCCTGTCGAACCGTTGCGAGAGGACGTGCTGCGTATGGAGGATCCAAACGCGACCGCGGCACCACCCGGCTCTGGTGACGGTCCCGAGCGCCGCCGACGGCTGTCCATGCCGCCGTTGGGCGTCCAAGTGCTCGTCGCCCTCGTTGTCGGAGCCGTGCTGGGCTTCGCCGCCCCGTCGTTCAGCGAGCACCTGAAGATCGTCGGCGACGGGTTCATCCGGCTGATCGAGATGAGCATCGTTCCGCTGATCTTCCCGCTGATCGTCGTGTCGATCGCGCGCCTGGAATCGGTGCGGGCGGTGGGACGGCTGGCAGTGAAGGCGTTGCTGTACTTCGAGATCGTCACCACGGTAATCCTGATCGTGACCCTCTTCGTCGCCTTCGCCACCGGAATAGGAAGAGGCGCGAACCTCCACTCACTGGCTCCCGCGAACACCGACAACATCCAGCGGTCGATGGACCTGCCGTCCCTGTTCCTCAACATCATCCCGGAGAACGTGTTCGCCGCGCTGGGAGAGGGAGACCTGCTGGCGATCCTCTTCTTCGCGGTGTTCCTCGGATTGGCGCTGACCAAGATCGGCGACAAGGCCAAGCCCGTGATCACCGTCCTGGACGGCATCGCTGACGCGATGTTCCAGGTGATCGCCTGGGTCGTCAGGCTCACCCCGCTCGCCGTGGTGTCCTTCGTGGCCTACAACACCGCGCACTACGGGTGGGACTTGGTGCTGAAGCTGGTCATGTTCGTCGCGGTCTTCTACGGCGCGGCCATCGTGGTGCTCGTCGTGCTGTTCCCCATCATCGCGGCCATCTTCCGCGTTCCGTACGTGCCGATGCTGCGAGCCGTCGCGGACCTCCTGCTGCTGTCGTTCCTGACGCGCAGCGCGGAGGTCGTGCTCGCCCCGCTGATCCGGCGGCTGGACGGGTTCGGTGTTGACCGAACGGTGTCATCGTTCTCCCTTCCACTCGGGTACTCCTTCAACGCCGACGGCGCCACGATGTACGAGGCGCTCGCGGTGGTCTTCCTCGCGCACGCCTACGGGGTGGAGCTGACGATTCCCCAGCTGCTCACCATGTTGCTGGTGCTGATGTTGCTGACCAAGGGAATAGCCGGGGTGCCTTCGGCCGCGATCGTCGTGCTGTTCTCGGCGTCCGCGGTCATCGGTCTGCCCGCGGAGGGAGTCGCCATCCTGCTCGCCGTCGATTTCGTGGTCGACATGGCGCGCACGGGCCTGAACGTGGCTGGCAATTCGCTGGCCACGCTCGTGATCGCGAAGTCCGAGGGGCTGTTCAGGCGACCGAAGGAAGAGGTGACGGCATAGCCACCGAACCCCGTACGCGGACACCGACCGGGGTGCCACCCGGCTGAACCGGCGCGACGCCGGTGGCCGCGACGTGGACGGTCAGACCAGCCGTGCCCAACTGCCCCAGGTAGTCCTGCTCCGCCACGACCGAAGTCAGGTGCCGCTAGTACCCGGGTGGTCGCCGGTACCCCGCCGGAAAGTCCTTGTCCCGCCAGGCCACCACTCGCCAGCGCGCGTCCCCGTCCCGGCTCCACACCGTCGTGGTGGTTCCCGATCGCGACGGCCACTCCGAGCCATCGGCTTGCGCACCTTGTTGCCGCCAGGCCCAATCGGCGATCGCCACGCCGTCACCCACGAGCCGAACAGCCCGGATTTCGCCGCTCGACCTGACGTTGGCGAACGTCGGGAAACCCGGTGGTGGGTCCGACGAATACAGCTTCTCGTGCAGCGCGCGGATCTCGGCACGGCCCTGCAAGACCATCCCGATCGGATTGTGGAAGTCCGCGTCGCGCTGGAACATCCCGACGAACCCATCAAGATCGAGGCGGTTGGCCGCCGACATGAGCTGACGCACCGCCACCCGAACATCACTCGCACTCATCTCGATCTCCTCCTTGAAACCAAACTCGGAACCGGAACCGGAACTTCGATTCCCAATACTGCCCGTAGTACCAACATCACGTCAAGCTATTTCGGAACCTGGATTCCGGTTGGGTTACGCTGCGGGCATGGAAGCTGAACGCCCGTTGCGCTCCGATGCCCGCCGCAACCGCGATCGGATCCTGGACGCCGCTCGGCAGTCGTTCGCCGAGGAGGGTTCGGGCGTGCAGATGGAACCGATCGCGCGCCGGGCAGGCGTGGGAGTCGGCACGCTCTACCGGAACTTCCCGACGAAACAAGCGCTCGTCGCGGCGCTGGTGCAGGAGTGGGCGACTGAACGAGCTGCCAACCTCGACCGGGCGCTGGCCGTCCCGGACCCGTGGGAAGCAGTCGCCGACAACGTCCGCAGCACCGCTGAAGCCATGAGCCGGGACGCGGGCCTGCGCGAGGCATTCCGGGATCTGCCGCCGAAACCGGCCGCCGGTGACGAGAGCATCTTCGAGCGCAAGCTGGCCGAACTGATCGACCGGGCCCGCCACTCCGGGGTGATCCGCGCGGAGGTCACCGCCGAGGCGTACCACGGCTTCATGGTCGGTCTGTCGGCGGCGATCTCGGCTGGCACCGACTGGCGCCTCGCGGCGGAAGTCCTGCTCAACGGAGTCGCCGCCCGCTGACCCGATGCCCCGCTCTGGTCCCAATCAGCGGGGTACTCGTCCTTGAGGACATCCACCGAAGCGGCCACGCTCGATTGCGTGGCCAGGCATGAAGTCGCAGTTCAGCATGTGGAACTTCACCCGCCTGTTCACCACGGAAGTCGGCACCAGCCCCGGCCGTACGTCGAGCGGTCCGGCGTAGCAGCCGTCCGCCTGATGCTCGAAACCGGCATTGCCCGGCGCTCCGGTTCCGGCCAGCGCCGAAACCATGCGGCACGCCTTCCTGCGGCAGCTGGGCGTGCCGCCCAACTGCCGCAGGGATCGTTTTCACGCCGCAAGACGAGGAGGAGATCGTCATGGACATCGCATTCGTGCTCTACGACCGCTTCACCGCCCTGGACCTGGTCGGGCCGTACGAGGCATTGGCCGCACATCCGGAGGTCACCCCGCACTTCGTCGCGGCGACGCGGGATGTCGTGCGCTGCGACGCCGGGCTGCCGGTCCAGCCGACGGCGACCTTCGCCGAACTCACCCGACCTGACATCGTGGTCGTCCCCGGCGGCTCGGGTTGGCGCCCAGCGCTGGACAACACGGCGGTTATCTCCTGGCTGGCCGCCGTGCACCCGCGCACGACGTGGACGACCTCGGTGTGCACTGGTTCCCTGCTGCTGGCGAAGGCCGGGATCCTCGCTGGCAGGCGCGCGACGACGCACTGGACGCTGCGCGAGACGCTGGCGGCACTGGGCGCCGAGGTCGCCACTGAGCGAGTGGTCTTCGACGAGAAGGTGGTTACCGCCGCAGGGGTGTCCGCGGGCATCGACATGGGGCTGTCGTTGGCGGCTGAGATGTGGGGCCGGGAGACGGGTGAGTTCATCCAGTTGGTCATGGAATACGACCCGCAACCGCCGATGGACTGCGGATCGCCCGAGAAGGCTGACCCGGCGGTGGTAGCCGCCGTGCGCGAAAGAGTAGCCGCTGCTTAGCACGGTTACGCTCGACGCCGTGGCACAGGATGAGCACCGCGTTTACGTCCTCCGGCACGGCACCACCGAGTGGTCCAAGACCGGCCAGCACACCAGCCGTTCCGACATCCCGCTGACCGTCGAAGGTGAACTGCGGGCCCGGCAGGCCGGGCAGACGCTTTCCGCGTTGCGCCCGGCCGGGCCGGTCGTCGTGCTGGCGAGCCCGCGGCAGCGCGCGCAGCGCACCGCGACGCTCGCCGGACTCGCGGACGTCGTCACCGAACCGCTGCTCGCGGAGTGGGACTACGGCGACTACGAGGGCCTGACGACTGCGCAGATCCGCGAGAAGGTGCCGGGCTGGACGGTGTGGACGCACTCCTGCCCCGGTGGCGAAACAGCGGCGGATGTCACGGTGCGCGCCGACAAGCTGCTGGCCCGCATCCAGGACACGGACGCCGATGTGGCGCTGGTGGGTCACGGTCACTTCAGCCGCTGCCTGATCGCCCGCTGGCTGGGTTTGCCGACCACTTCGGGGGTGCACTTCGCGCTGGATCCGGCGGGTATCACGGTGCTCGGCCACGAGCGGGGCGTACCGCAGGTGGAGCGGTCCAACATCCCGCCGTGGCAACACGGCTGACCGGATGAATCCCGCGCGGCGAATACCCTTGGGCGGCACGGCAAGTCTTGTGGAGGTGTCGATGATCCGTCGGGCGATGAGAGCTGACGTGCCCGCCATGGTGGAGTTGGTCCACGAACTCGCGCGTTACGAGAAGGCGCCGGACCAGTGCCACCTGACCGAGCAGCAACTGCTGGACGCCCTGTTCGGCCCCGCCCCGGCACTGTTCGGCCACGTGGCCGAAGTGGACGGTGCGGTCGTGGGTCTGTCCCTGTGGTTCCTCAACTTCTCGACCTGGGAGGGCGTGCACGGCATCTACCTGGAAGACCTGTACGTCCGACCGGAGCATCGCGGTTCCGGCCTCGGCAAGGCGTTGCTGCAGGCTTTGGCGCGGGAGTGCGTGCAGCGTGGTTACGCGCGGCTGGAATGGTCCGTGCTGAACTGGAACGAGCCGTCGATCAATTTCTACAAGGCGGCCGGTGCGATCCCGATGGACGAGTGGACCGTGTACCGACTCACTGGTGACGCACTGCGCGCGTTCAGCTCCTGAACGCGCCGCCGGGGACTGGCGCCGCGGAAAGGTCCCTTGTGGACTGCTCTTGCCCACGCTGCTGCGGAGATGCGCGCTCAGTCGTCTCGATCCGCGTCCGGGGCGGTGCTCGCGTAAAACGCCCAGGCCCGTCCCTCGCGGTTGAACAGGAACCACAGCACGGCGATGGCGGGCACCGCGATCACCAACGCGATCACGGGCTGCCCGGACGGCCCGAACGCGTACCACGCGGTGCCCAGCAGCAACAGCTGCAACAGCAGGGCAGGAGTGCGCGCCCAGTGCTTCCCCTTCCACAGCCCGATGCCCGCGGCCAGCACTCCGGCGGCCAGCAGCGCGTAGTACCCGGCTTCGCCGTAGGTTTCGCCGCGCTCCAGTTGTCCCACCCCGCCGAGGTCGGTGGCAGTGCCGCGCACCAGCAGCGCCCCGACGAAGATCAGTCCGGCCACCGCTTGCAACGTGGTCAGGACACCTGCGATTCGCACGGTGCGCGGGACAACTTCGGTCGACACGGTCGTCGTCGCCTTCCCAAGAAATGAAATCGTGACTCTGCGTATGCGCTCTCGATGGTAATACCGCCCGAACGCCGCATGGCTGCGGCCGGGGTCACGCGCAATGATCGACTCATGGCTGGAGCGGCGGTCGCGGGCGTCGGGGTGTCCTGGCGATCCGCCGTGTGCCCGGCCCGCGCTGGTGGACGACGATCGGATGCGCTCCGGGGTTGCGCATCCGAAGTCCGCCGGTACCCGGTGGCAGTCAACGGCACGGCGCACCCGTTCCTGGTGTCTCAGCCTGCCGATCCCACCGCGATCGGGCACGTCAGCCGATCCCTGTGCGACTCACCGCGGAAGGGGGCGCTCCGGGAGAACTGAACGCGGCCCGACGCCGCAGAACACCGGACGGTGCATCGGGTGCCATCGGCCTCGCCTAGGCTTCGGGTTGTGCGCGCCGTACTCGTCGTCAACCCGCAGGCGACGTCCACGACTGCGGCTGGCCGGGACGTGATCGCCCATGCGCTGGCCAGCGAGCTGAAGCTGGACGTCGTTGAAACGCAGCACTGGGGCCATGCCGCCGACACCGCGCGGGCGGCCGTCGAGGACGGCGTCGACCTGCTGATCGCGCACGGCGGCGATGGCACGGTGAACGAAGTGGTCAACGGCATGTTCTCGGCTGGCGAGCCGGGCGAGAAGACGATGCCGACGCTGGGTGTGGTGCCGGGCGGTTCCGCGAACGTCTTCGCCCGCGCGCTCGGTCTGCCCAAGGACCCGGTCGAGGCCACCCACCGGCTGTTGCGGGCGGTGGCCGACGGCAGTGGCCGGTGGGTGGGCCTCGGCAAAGCCGACGACCGCTGGTTCACCTTCAACGCAGGCGTCGGTTGGGATGCCGAGGTCGTCGCCGAGGTCGAGCGGCAACGCTCCCGCGGCCGGAATGTGACTCCCGCCCTGTACGCCCGCACCGCGCTGAGCTGTTACTTCCGCATGGCGCATCGCGAGCCGTTGATCAGCTTGCGAATTGGTGACGAAAAACCAATCGATAGACTACACAGCGTGTTCGTTTCGAACACTGATCCGTGGACGTATCTCGGGTCTCGCCCGGTCCGCATGAGCCCGGAGACCAGCTTCGATACCGGCCTGGGCGTCTTCGCGCCGCACAACATGAATGCTTACCCTGTGTTACAACATGTAGCGCAGATGCTACGCGGTAGAGCGAAACCACACTCAAGAAACTCAATTCAGCGTGCAGACGTGGGGTATCTCCGCGTAACCTGTACGGAGCCGTTGCGCCTGCAGGTCGACGGCGATTGCCTGGGCGAGCGTTCGGCGATCGAGTTCTTCTCCGTCCCGGATGCTGTCCGCGTCGCTGTATAACCTTCTCGTAACGGATGAACGTAGTTATTGGCTCGCGACCCCCGCCTGCGACCGATGACAGACCGAAACCCCTGGTCAAGTCCTATCGATCTTTCAGGTGAGTTCTCTCACCACGCGAGATCGAACTCTTGACATCGCGGCAGTTCGTGAAAGCATTCACAAGCACACGGACTCCGTGAAAGCATTCACAAACACCCCGAACGAAACGAGCGGCGCGCGTGGGCGCGCCTAGCGAGGAGCAAGGAACGATGGACTGGCGCCACCGTGCGGTTTGCCGTGACGAGGACCCGGAGCTGTTCTTCCCCGTTGGGAACAGCGGTCCTGCTGTGCTGCAGATCGCCGAGGCGAAGGCCGTTTGCCGCCGTTGTCCGGTCGCCTCCGAGTGCCTGGCCTGGGCACTGGAGAGCGGGCAGGACGCTGGCGTCTGGGGCGGTATGAGCGAAGACGAGCGGCGTGCGCTCAAGCGGCGCAACGCTCGCACCCGGGCTCGCACCAACGCCTGAGTCGGGCAGCTCGCTGAAAACGTGTCGGGTCGGTCACACCCCCGGTGGCCGACCGCACGTTTTCGCCCCGGTCGAACGAACGGCCATCGCATCTGACAACCGACAAGCCCCGACGAGACCCCCGGCCGATCCGCGTCGATGTCGGCCCCGGCAGGACCCGTCAAGCTCTCGACTTCGATGAGCTGACGGCCCCGGGAAACCCGACCCGATCGGCCGCGACACGCCACCCGACTCGATCGGCGTGTCACCACTAGATCGACGCACCAGCGCGGTGCCCGACCAACGGGGCCCGACCAACGGGGCGACGTCAGCGCCGGTACTTCAGAGGCACCCGCAAGACCGCCTCGGTACCGCGTTGCCGACCGCGACCGCGCAAGCTCAATGACCCTCGGAGTTCGGATTCCACGAGGGTCCGCACGATCTGCAGGCCGAGGCGTTCGGCGCGTTCGAGGGAGAAACCCTTCGGCAAGCCGCGACCGTCATCGGAGATGACGACGTCCAGCCAACGCGCCGAACGCTCCGCCTGCACGACCACTTCACCGCCCTGCCCTTCCGGGAAGGCGTGTTCAAAAGCGTTCTGCACCAATTCGGTGAGCACCATCACCAACGGCGTGGCCAGCTCGGCCGACACGACCCCGAAACGTCCCTCGCGGCGCACCTTCACCCCGGTCTCCGCCGCAGCGACATCACTCATCATCGGGATGACGCGGTCGACCACGTCATCCAGATCCACCCGCTCGTCCACCGACATCGAAAGCGTCTCGTGCACCAACGCGATCGACGTCACGCGGCGTACCGACTCGTCCAACGCGAGCCGCGCCTCGTTGTTGCCGGTGCGCCGCGCCTGCAACCGCAGCAGCGCGGCCACCGTCTGCAGATTGTTCTTGACCCGGTGATGGATCTCGCGGATCGTCGCGTCCTTCGACATCAGCGCGCGATCCCGGCGCTTTACCTCGGTGACGTCGCGCACCAGCACCAGCGCGCCCGCCGCCTGCCCGCGAGGCCGCAGCGGCAGGGTGCGGAACAGGACTGTCGCGCCGCGTGCCTCGGCTTCGATGCGCATGCTGGGCTGCCCGCTCACCGCCCGCCGGGTGCGTTGCGCGACCTCGTCGGCGTCGAACGGGTCGTTGAGCAGCGACCGGGTCAGCGGGGCCAGCTGCGCTCCGACCAAGTCCGCGGCGTGCCCCATCCGGTGGTAGGCCGACAGCGCGTTGGGGCTGGCGAACACCACTGTCCCGGAGCTGTCCAGGCGGATCAGACCGTCGCCGACCCGCGGGCTGGTGTGCACATCGGGCGCTGGCTCCGGTGTCGGGAAGGAACCGTCGGCGACCATTTGGCACAGGTCGGCGGCGCTGCCCAGGTAGGAGATCTCCAGCGGACTCGGCACCCGCGGCACGGCCAGGTTGGTGTCCCTGCTGAGCACCGCGACGATTTCGTCTCCCAGCCGCACGGGAATGGTCTCGCGCCGCACCGGAACCCCGAGGTGCCAGCGCGGGTCCTCCTCGCGGCAGATCCGGCCTTCCAGTGCGGCGCGCCGCAGCTGCGGATGTTCGTCCTGGGTGACCACGGAACCGACCACGTCTTCCGGATGGGCCGTGGGAGCGGTCGTCGGCCTCGCCTGCGCCACACAGAGGAAGCGGCTTTCCGGGGCGTCCTGCGGGCCGATCGGAACCCAGAGCAGGAAGTCGGCGAACGACAGGTCGGACAGCAGCTGCCACTCGGCGACCACGAGTTGCAGGTGGTCGGCGGCGGTACCGGACAATCCGGTGTGCTCGGCGAGCAGATCACTCAGCGTGGACAAGGTCGGCCCCTCGGAGTCGGCGCGGTCGCGCTCATTCGACGACCGCGATCAGATCGCCTTCCTGGACCACGTCGCCTGGCTTGACCGCGAGCGTGCTGATCGTGCCGGACGCCTCGCTGAGCACCGGGATCTCCATCTTCATGGACTCCAACAGCACCAGCGAGGCTCCGTCGTTGACCGAGTCACCTTCGGCGACCGACACCGCCATCACGTTGGCGACCATCTCGGCGCGGATCTCCTCGGCCATGCTTTCCTCCTCATCGCGGACCCGCGGGGCCCACGCTTAGGAAACCACGACCGGAACCACCCATCGGCGGCAGGTGGTGGACATGTCAAACTGGACGCTTGAAACCCCAGCGGAGACCGGGTGGGCGCATGCTCCCCGGGGTCTCCGGACTGGTCGGACAGCCGAACTTGAGGGAGAGGCCATGGGTAAGCGGGCCCGCAAGAAGAAGGACCGGCGCAAGAACAAGGCCAACCACGGCAAGCGCCCCAACGGTTCGTGAATACGACGGCACCAGCCGCCGAAAGCTCGAATGGCCCTGGACCAGAGCGGTCCGGGGCCATTCGTCGTATTGCGGTCATTCCGCCGGGGTTCGTTTCGCCCGTACCTCCACCGAGGTTCCTTCCGGGCCGCGCTCGACGGTCACGTCCGCTTTCCGCAGCACGGCCTCTCGAATGGAGGCCCGGAGCCGGTCCTTCAGCTCCGTCGGGGCGTGCTCGCCGCTGCACTTGCGGTGCAGCAGTGCCTTGATGTGCTCTTCGATGCCGAAGTGTTCGAGGCAACTCCCGCAACTGTCGAGATGCTGTTGCACGGCAGCGCGCCGTTGCTGGTCGCACTCGTTGTCCAGGAACAACCACACCTCGGCGAGCACGTCCTCGCAGGAGGCCTCATCGGGCCCACCGCAGTTCATGAAGTGCTCACCTCCCGCTTGGTCTCTCGCAAGAAGCCGCGATCACGGGCGACGTCGGTGAGCATCTCACGCAGCTGCCGACGACCACGGTGCAGCCTCGACATAACCGTGCCGATCGGCGTGCCCATGATCTCGGCGATCTCCTTGTACGCGAAACCTTCCACGTCCGCGAGGTAGACGACCATGCGGAACTCTTCCGCCAACTGTTGCAGGGCGGCTTTCACGTCGCTGTCCGGCAACCGGTCAAGAGCCTCGACCTCAGCCGAGCGCAAACCGCTGGAGGTGTGGTTCTCGGCCTGCGCGAGCTGCCAGTCGGCGATCTCGTCAGTCGGCTGCTGCTGCGGTTGCCGCTGACGCTTGCGGTAACCGTTGATGTACGTGTTGGTCAGAATCCGGTACAGCCACGCCTTGAGGTTCGTGCCCTGGGCGAACGACTTGAACGCGGAGAACGCCTTCAGGTAGGTCTCCTGGACCAGGTCCTCAGCATCCTGGGCGTTGCGGGTCATCCGCAGCGCCGCGCCGTAGAGCTGGTCCAGCAGCGGCATCGCGTCCCGTTCGAAGCGGGCCGCGCGCTGCTCATCGCTCTCGTCCGTGCGATCGGCTCCAGCGGAGTCGATCGACGGCTCGATGTCGGCAGTGCTGAGCCGCCCAGCCTCGCCGGGCCGCCCGGTTGCCTCCGGGTGCTCTGGGGTGCTTGGCACCGGGCTCCTTTCCCGCCGCCTGGACGAGGTGACAACAGGCGACGAATCCATGCGATCTTTTGCATGGCCTGCCTTCGAGGATACCCGCGCCGTCCTGCCCTCACCCTGTGTCGACAGCGGCGCGCGGTCAGGACGGTCCAGCACGCACGTGGTCGTCGAATCCATCGTCACGACCCGTCCAACGCGATCCGCATCGACGGTTATTCCGGCCTTCTAGAGTGACGCGTATGGCAGGCAAGGGCACTCCGGCGACAGCGCTGTTGAGCAAACGACGCATCCCGCACCAGGTCCACGCGTACGAGCACGATCCGCGGGCCGACTCGTACGGGTTGGAAGCGGCCGAGGCCCTTGGACAGCCGCCGGAGCGGATTTTCAAGACGCTGGTCGCCGAGGTCGACGGGAAACTCGCCGTCGGCGTGGTCCCGGTCACCGGGCAGCTCGATCTCAAAGCGCTGGCAGCCGCCGTTGGCGGCAAGAAGGCGAAGATGGCCGAGATCGCCGACGCGGAACGCGCCACCGGCTACATCGCGGGCGGGATCTCGCCGCTCGGCCAGAAGAAACGCCTGCCGGTGGTGGTCGACACGTCGGCAACCGGATTCGACACGATCTACTGCAGCGCCGGGCGGCGAGGGCTGGAAATCGAGCTCGCGGCCGACGACCTGGTGCGACTGCTCGAAGCCCGCGTCGCCGACATCGCGGCCTGACCGTTCATGGACCACTCCCGCTGACTGGTCCCAACTCCGAACAGATCGGAGCTTCCTGTCCCGCATCGCCGCAGGCGTGGGAGAGCAGCGGTGCACGCAGAGCCGGGCGGACCTTTCTACCCGGTCCTTTCAAAGGCAGTCGGCGCGAACACCAAATCCGAGGCGAACTGCCTGCGCTGCGCGGCCGATACGGACGGCAGCGGATACGGCATCCGAGCCCTCATCGGGCCTCGGGCTCCGAAGCTCGGTTCGGTCGCCGGATGACAGAAAGGTTCCCATGCTCACACTGCTCAGGATCTCGACGTCGCGGATGTGACAGGAAGGTTCCCTTGCTGCCGCCGGGCCTGACGATGCGGTTGGGTTTTGACAGGAAGGTTCCCTTGCTTGCACGGCATCGGTGAATGCGACCGCTTGTGGCCGGAAGGTTCCCTTGCTGCGCAGATCGCCTGCGCGCGGTGACAGGAAGGTTCCCTTGCTCACATCTGTCGTCGCGGGTTCTTCGGGGGTGGGGGCGGCCCCTTTGCTTCGGTCGATGAGGAGGGCGTGTTCGCTGAGGTTTAGGCGAGTGGGATTCGGATTGCTTTGGACGGCGGGACTGAATTGTTTGGGGCCGTGTTGGCGTTGTCGGCAAGAGCATTCGCCGATCAATCGCCGCCGTTGGCGGCGCCAGCGGTGCCGGGTTCGCCGCCCGCGCCCGCAGCCCATCCGACGCTCCGCATCGTCGAGATCGTCGCCGCCGTCATCCGAGACCGTGCCGCGGCTCCGGTCTATTCGGTAGTGCTTGGGACGTTGTAGTCAGCACAACCATCAACGAAAGAACGCTCAAAGCGATGGCGCGCAGTTGAGAGGCGCACACGTTCCGCAGTTTCGAAGTGCAGCGACGTGCACCAGCTAGTCGATGAGGCGGAGGACTCGACCGAGCCACTCCTCGGCGGCGCGGAAGACAGCGTCGACGTCCGCTTTCAGCGAGTGGTCGCCAGGTACCAGCACCACCTCGCGGTTGTGCGACGGCTCTGGTTGGCCGAAGGCATCCCGATCACCTTGCACTACCAACACCGGGGCTTCCACTCCGTCGAGTTCCCCGAGCCGCGATTTCTCCGGCTTGCCTGGCGGGTGCAGCGGGAACGCCAGGCACAACACGGCGGACGCAGCTCCCACCTCGGCGGTGCGGCAGGCAACCCGCGCGCCGGAGGACCTGCCACCGAAGATCAACGGCAGATCCGCGAACCAGCGTTCGCCGAGATCCTCCACGACCGCGAGCCAGGCGGCGTCGAGCTGCTTGGCCGGGGCCGGGGCCTTGCGACCGGCCACCCGGTAGGGCTGTTCGATCAGCGCCACGTGCACGCCGCTTTCGGTCGCGGCGCGGGTCACCGCGACCAGGTCGGGCGCGGCGATGCCGCCGCCCGCGCCGTGGCCGAGCAGCAGGGCGGCGCGGCCCTCTTCCGCGCAGTGCAGCTCGGCCCTTGCCGGGCCGTGCGGCGTCTCGACCTCGACTCTGGTCATGACTCGAACAGCGCGACTTGCTCGGCCGGTTCGGGCGCTGGTGCTACCCGCTCCAGCAGTTTCGGATGGTTGTTGCGCATGCTGTTCACCTCGGTGGAAACGGGGTGGATCGCCAGTTCGTCGAGCACATCCGGTTCGGGCGTCAGCAGGTCGGCGATCTCGCAACGGTACGGGTCGAGCCAGTCGGCCCAGCGGTGTTCCGGTAGCACCAGCGGCATGCGGTGGTGGATGTCCGCCAGTTCGCCAACGGCATCGGTGGTTACGACCGCGCAGGTCACCAGCGGCTGGTCCGTGGAGTCCGGCGCCCACCACGCGGAGAACACCGCAGCCATCGCCAGGGTCGCGCCGTCTCCTCGGGTGCACAGGTACGGTTGCCGCCGCCGATCATCAGGTCGCCACTCGTACCAGCCGGTGGCGGGCATCAGGCAACGGCGACGCCGCGCCGAATCCGCGAATGCCGGTTTGGTGGTGATCGACTCGGCGCGTGCGTTGATCATCGGCGGACCGCTGCCGAGGTCCTTCGCCCAGGTCGGCACCAGTCCCCAACGCACCGGGCGCAGGCTGCGTTCAGTACCGCGTTGCACGATGATCGGCACCGTCTTGGTAGGTGTCACGTTGAAGTCCGCTCCGACCGCACCGGCCGTGCAATCCACCGCCGCGAACTCCTCGGCCAGCGCCGCCGGGTCCTGCCGGACGGCGTACCGACCACACATCAGAACTCACCCCGGTTCGCCTGTGTCACGTCCGGCACCGACTCACGTCGCTTCCTGGTCCAAACCTACCGCCTGCGGTTGGGCGTCGAGCGACACGCGTTCGACGAGCTCGGCGCCGTTGTTGCGGACGTTGTTGACCGCCGTCGACACGGGCCGGATCTCCAGGCCGTCGATCAGCTCCCCCGGCGGTGGGCCGAGAAGGTCGGCGACGTCCTGGAGATCCGGGTCGAGCCACTGTTCCCAGGCCGTCGACGGCATCAGCAACGGCATCCGGTCGTGCACTTCGGTCAGCCGTCCGATCGCGCTGGTGGTCAGCACTGAGCAGGTCACCAGCGGGGGCGCGTCCTCGACCTGGGGATCGTGCCAAGTGGCGAAGATCCCAGCCATCGCGAGGCTGGAGCCATCCGGAGAGGTCATGAAGAACGGCTGCTTGCGGCCGCCGTCGCGCGTCCACTCGTACCAACCGTCGGCGGGTAGCAGACACCGAAAGCGCTTGATCGAGGTGCGGAAAGCCGGTTTGGTGGTCACCGTCTCCGACTTGGCGTTGATCATCCGGTTGCCGATGGACTTGTCCTTGGCCCACATCGGCACCAGCCCCCACCGCATCACCCGGATGCTGCGTTCGGTTCGATCGAGGTCCGGCTCACCGGCCTCGTCGCGGGGGTGCCGCTGCACGACGCTGAGCACGCCCTTGGTCGGCGCGACGTTGAAGTCGGCCCCCGGAGCGGCCCCGCCGGTGGCGTCGAGTGCGGCGAACTCCGCCGCGAGCTTGCCCGGATCCTTCGTGGAGGCGTACCTGCCGCACATGCCTGGTTGTCCTCCGTCACCTCGGAGTGGTGCGATTGGTTGACCTCATCCTCGCAGCCCGCATCGCCGCAGGCGAGCGGCGTGGCCGGATTGCCCCCGCTGCTGAATTCGGTGGGGCAGGTGGGGGATCATTGCCCTATGACCCAGCTCTGGCCTGCTCCCGTCGCTTCCGGCGCAGTGCGTGCGACCGTCTCGGTGCCCGGTTCGAAGTCCATCACCAACCGGGCCCTGGTGCTCGCCGCGCTCGCCGAGGGTCCATCTACGCTGCGCGCGCCGCTGCGCAGCAGGGACACCGAGCTGATGGCCAGGGCGCTGGGCGCCCTGGGCGTCGCGGTGCAGGACGGACCGGACGGATCGTGGCAGGTCACGCCGACCTCGCTGCACGGACCGGCGGAGGTTGAGTGCGGACTGGCGGGCACCGTCATGCGGTTCGTGCCGCCCGTCGCGGCATTGGCCGTCGGCCGGATCGTCTTCGACGGCGACGCGCAAGCCCGCCAGCGCCCGCTGGACACGATGCTCAACGCACTGCGCGAGTTGGGCGCCGACATCGACGGCAACGCCCTGCCGTTCGAGGTGCGCGGCACCGGAAAGCTGGCCGGTGGCCCGGTCACCATCGATGCCTCTGCCTCGTCGCAGTTCGTCTCCGGACTGCTGCTGTCGGCCCCTCGGTTCGAACAGGGCGTCACGCTGCTCCACCAGGGCAAGCCGGTGCCGTCGCTGCCGCACATCGACATGACGGTGTCGATGCTGCGAGCTGCTGGCGCCGATGTCGACGATGCGGAGCCGAATACCTGGCGGGTCGCAGCGGGCCCGATCCGCGCATTCGACGTCGAGATCGAACCCGATCTGTCCAACGCCACCCCGTTCCTGGCCGCCGCCGCGGCGACCGGCGGCACCGTGACCGTGCCAGGTTGGCCTGCGCAGACCACGCAAGCCGGTGACGCAATCCGGGAAATCCTCCGCCAGATGGGTGCGGAGGTGCAGCGCACGGCGAGGGGCTTGACCGTCACCGGCCCCGATGAACTCGCCCCGATCGACATCGACCTGCACGACGTCGGCGAACTCACCCCGACTGTCGCGACGCTGGCCGCACTCGCGCCCGGCCGCTCGCAGCTGCGCGGTGTCGCCCACCTGCGCGGCCACGAAACCGACCGGCTCGCCGCCCTGCAGAACGAGCTGAACAAACTGGGCGGTGCGGTCGAGCAGACCGAGGACGGACTGCTGATCGAGGCCCGGCCGCTTACCGGCGGGACCTGGCATTCCTACGCTGACCACCGGATGGCCACGGCTGGCGCGATCCTCGGTCTGAAGGTGCCCGGCGTGGTCGTCGAGGACATCGCGACGACCAACAAGACGATCCCCGACTTCCCAGGGATGTGGACGGCGATGCTTGAGGATTCGATGTGACTCCGGAGGCGGCGGTCTGATGCGCAAGCGCGGCTGGCGGGATCTGGACGAGTCGGATGTGCGGGTGCGCCCCGGACGCCGGGGCACCCGGCCGCGCAGCAAACAGCGCCCCAAACACGCGGACGCCGCCGCTGCGATGGTCGTCGCGGTCGACCGCGGCCGGTGGACGTGCGCGCTGGGTGGAAACCCGGACCGGCTGGTCACCGCCATGCGGGCACGCGAGCTCGGCCGTTCGCCAGTGGTGGTCGGGGATCGGGTCGAGCTGGTCGGCGACACCTCCGGCAAGCAGGACACGCTGGCGCGGATCGTGCGGATCGCCGATCGCACCAGCGTGCTGCGCCGCACCGCCGACGACACCGACCCCTACGAGCGGGTCGTGGTCGCCAATGCCGAGCAGTTGGTCATCGTGACCGCGCTGGCCGATCCGCCGCCGCGCCCCGGCTTCATCGACCGCTGCCTGGTCGCCGCCTACGCGGGCGGATTGACCCCGGTGCTGTGCCTGACCAAGGCCGACCTCGCCGATCCCGGCGAATGGATCGACACCTACTCCTCTTTGGACATGCCCATCACGATCACTCGATTGGATGCCGAGCCGGATGAGTTGCGCGGCCTGCTCGCCAACCGGGTGTCCGCGCTGGTGGGGCACTCCGGGGTGGGGAAGTCCACGTTGGTCAACCGGCTGGTGCCTGCCGCCGACCGGGCCACCGGTGAAGTCAGCGGTGTCGGCAAGGGTCGACACACCTCGACCTCGGCGGTCGCCCTTCCGCTGTCCGGACGGGGCTGGGTGGTGGACACGCCGGGGATCCGCTCGTTCGGCCTGGCACACGTCACCGCCGACGACGTGATCGCGGCGTTCGAGGGATTCGCCGAAGCGGCCGAGGAATGCCCGTCGAACTGCGGACATTTGGGTGGCGCCGACGACCCCGACTGCCACCTGGACACCTACGCGGCTGACGGCGGCAACGTCGAACAGCTCGCGTCGCTGCGCCGCCTGCTGCGCTCCCGCGCGGGCCTCGACGAGCTCTGAGCGTCCAGCTCACGCCACGAGAGCCAGCCCGGACAGGGAACTGCTTGAGCTTGCAGCAGCGTTCTTGTGACGCTGCGACGCCGCAGCTCGCGGGGCCACCTCATGAGCCTTTCGCTGCACGACGGGTGATCCGGTCATCCCGTTCCGAGTTGGCGAAGTGAACGCGGCGATCGCGTCAGATCTGGTGGGCGAGGATTCAAGCTAATCGCCCAGACCATGTACACAGCTTGCTCCGCTGCGGATTCTCAGTGCCTGACCACCGAGATTCGCTGCGCGAGCCTTTCCGACGCGGGTGGCGCAATTGGCGATTTCGCACGAAATCGGTCACGTCGCACCACCACGCAAGACGAGCGCGAGGACGAGGGGATTCCGCCGCCTGGACCGGCAAGCTTGTTTCCCCCGAACGGGGAGCGATCGTCCCCTGTGGCCTCAAGACATCGTTGCTAGCGTGTCCCGGAGGTCGGCACGAGCCGTTTTTTCCTTGCGTGTTCGGGCCGATACGACGTGCGGGCAACCGCACGAGCACAGTGCCGCCACCGGCCCGAGGAGCTCGCCTGATGCTACGAGCCCACATCAGGACCGCGGTGTTGTCCGCCGGTCTCGCCCTGATCTCCACGCTAGGTGCCTGCAGCGCCGAGCAACCCCCGCGCCCCAGTGCTCTGATGGCCGCCCGCCCCGATCCGCGTCCTGCCGCAGATGGCGTGTTGTCGCAGGTAATCGGCAAGATCAGCGAGCGGGGCAGCGTGCGGACCAGTGTGCGCGGAAGTCTCGGCATGGTAGGTGAACTGACCGCGGAAGGCGTTGTCCGCTACCAGGGATCGTTGGCCGATCTCGCATTCGACGGGCGCACCCGGGCCGCCAAGAACCAGCCGCCGCAGCACCTGCAACTGTCTATCGTGGACGGCGTCGGCTACTTGAAAACCCCGTTGGTGCCGCCGGAACCGAACAAATCGTGGCTCCGGATCGCACCCGATGGCATGGATTTCGGCTCCAGACTCCTCAGCCCCACGCTGGACCAGCTGCACGCGGCAATCGACCCGCGAGCCACCTTCACGGGAGTCGAGCCAGCCACTCGGATCCAGGCCAGCGCACCGGACACCGTTGACGGCAAACCGACCACCCGCTACGAACTGCGGATCATCACCGCGCAGGCGGCCGATGTGGCCACCGACCCGCAGCAGCGGATCCGATTCCGCCAGGTCGCCAATTCCGGCGAGCCGGAACTCGGTTACCAGCTGTGGCTGGACGAATCCGGCCTTCCCACCCGATTCGCCGCCAGCCAGGAAGTCGCCCAGGCCGGGCAGGTATCGCTGACCTCGACATATCGCGACTGGGGAGCACCTGTCGAGATCCGCGTCCCACCGATCGAGCAAGTCGGCGTGTTCCAAGAAGCCACACCGCGGGCCCAGCAACCACCGCGCTGACGGCGTGCCACCCGCCCGGCACGGTACCCGCTAAGTTCAGGGGATCCGGCGTGGCCCTGGGGAAGCCGCTGACGTGCTACATCAGTTCCAGCAGGAAGGGCACTTCCTGCGGCGCGTACCAGGCCAGTTCGTGGTCTTCGGCTTCGCCGAGGGTGAAGTCCGCATCCGGGTCGCCGAGGTCGGCCGCGTCGATGACCTCTGCTGCCGCGCGCACCGCCTCCTCGGCTTCCGTGGCATCCACGTGCACCGCCGCGATCTGCTGCCAGCTCACCGGCCCGGACACCTTCACCACCGCATGATCCAGATCTGGCCGCAGCGTGACGTCATCGACATCGGCGGAGATCACCACCCGCCGAAGCTCCACCTTCTCGCCAGCACCCAGGTCACCGGCGATCAACCGCAGCGACGCCCTGGTGGCCTCCCGCATCGCCGCGTACTCCAGCTCTTCGGTATCACCGCTGGCATAGGACTCGCGCAGCGACGGGGTCAACGCGAACGCGGTCCCGCTCAACGGCTGCAGCTGCTTGTCGTCCACCAGTTGCCGCAGCATCGGCACCGTGGCGGGCAGGTAAACCCTCATGCGTCGACCGTCCCGATCATCTCGTCCACTGCTTCTCCGATCATCGCCGCCAACACGTCCACATCGGGCATCGCGTCCCGATCCGCGTTCAACCCGAAGTACACGCCACCGTCGTAGGAGGTCACGCCGACCGACAACGACTGGTTCTTGGCCAACGGCACCACCGGGAACATCTCCATCATCCTCGCTCCCGCCGCGTACAACGGCACCTGCGGTCCGGGCACGTTGGTCACCAGCACATTGAACAGTCGATCGGAGAACTGGTTGGCGACCCGCGCGCCCAGCGCGTGCAGCGTCGGCGGGGCGAACCCGGACACTTTGACCAGCGCACTGGCCGCGACCGACTGACCGGACTCCGCGTGCGCGCGCATGGCATGGCTGACCTGGTGCAGCCGAACCGTGGGGTTTCCCTCACCCACCGGCAGGTCCACCAGATACGCCGACACCTTGTTGCCGATCGACCCGACCGGCAGGCTCCCGGTTTCCGGGTAGGTCGCTCGCGCCTCGGCATCGTCGGAGCGAACCGAGACTGGCACCATCGCGCGCACGGTCGTCGACGGCGTCACCACCTCACCGCGGGACAGCAGCCAGTTCCGCAGCGCGCCGGTCACCACCGCCAGCACCACGTCGTTGACCGTGGTGGCGTGCGCCCGGCGGACGGCGCGGAGGTCGTCGAGCTTCGCCCGCGCGACCGCGAAACGGCGTTGGGTCGAGGTCGGCGCGTTCAGCGGCCCGCTCGGCGCCGGAACCACTGCGGTCCGCAGCACCGACGCGACACCGCCGAGCGCTCGGGTGAACTTCTGGACCGTCACGGTGGCGTCCACCGCAGCAGCCCGAACGTTCTCCACCACCTCACCGGGCCGTTGCACGGCGTCGGTCATCGCCTCCACCACCAGTTCCGCCAAGCTCGGCGCCGGGCGGGGCATCCACAGGTCGTCGGCGTCCGGGACATCCCGATCGCGCTCCACGTCCAAGATCACTTGCCCGATGTCGATCGCGCCTATCCCGTCCACCATCGCCTGGTGCGTCTTGGTGATAACCGCGACCCGGTTCTTCGACAGCCCCTCGACCAGGTAGAGCTCCCACAGCGGCCGAGCGTGGTCGAGCTTGCGGGACATCAGTCGGGCGGCCAGGTCGTGCAACTGGTCATCGTTGCCGGGCTTGGGCAGGGCCGACCGGCGCACGTGGTAGGTGATGTCGAAATCCTGATCGTCCACCCACACCGGGCGCGCCAGTTTCCCCGGCACCTGCATCACACGTTGCCGGTAGCGCGGCACCAAGCCCAGCCGACGGTCGATCAACGCCAACACCTTGTCGTAGTCGAACCCGGTGCGGGGGCGGCGGAACACCGCGACGCCGCCGACGTGCATCGGCGTCGTGTAGTCCTCCAGGTACAAGAAGGACGCATCGGCGGCGGAGAGACGATCGGACATGACCGCGATCCTGGCACACCAACCCGCGCAATCCCGAGGGATTCCAGTCGAGGCGCGCTGCGCGGCACGTGTGACACTTGACAGCGTGACCAGCGAAGCTTCCCCGAAAGATCGATTCGTCACCGTTTACGGGCGAAAACCCGTGCTGGAGGCGTTGGCCGACTACAACCTGCGGGTGGACAAGGTGCTCCTCGCCGAGGGGCTGCGCGGACCAGTCATCGAGGAGATCAAGGACGCCGCCGCCGACCGCGCTGTGCGAGTCGAACGGGCCAGCGCAAACCGGGTGAAGTTGCTCGCGGGGAATGGGCGGCATGATCAGGGTGTGTTGGCTGATGTGGTGGCGCGCAGGATGCGGCCGCTCGCAGACGCACTGGCAGATCCGGCGAACGCACCTCGTACCGTCTTGCTGCTCGACGGATTGACGACACCGGCGAACGTGGGCATGATCCTGCGCACCGCAACAGCAGCCGGAATCGACGGCATCGTCGTCCCGCACCGAGGAGTCGCCAGCCTCGATCCGCTGGTCATCAAGGCATCGGCTGGGGTGGCCTTTCACGCCCCGGTGCTGCGGACCCGGACCGCGGGCGAGGCAGCAGAAATGTTGGGGGAGGCGGGGTATCCGTTGTTCGCATTGGAGGCCAACGCGGCGGACAGCATCTTCGACGCGGACTTCGGGTCGCGCGCGGTGTTCGTCCTGGGCAACGAGACCGCTGGGCTTTCGGAAGACGTCCGGGCCTGGATCGCGCAGCCGGTATCGATTCCGATGGCAGGCGATGTGGAGTCGCTCAACGTCGCCAGTGCGGCGGCGGTGCTGTGCTTCGAACTACTCCGACGCAAACTCGCGTAGTCCGTCGGCGGGCCACCCGGCCCGCCTTTTCCATATCCTCAGTTTTTCTCGACGACAAACGAAAAGAGGCCCCTTTCCCTTCTGCGATCAGAAGGGAAAGGGGCCTCTTACATGTTGTGTGTCGGTGGTGTCTTACTCTCCCACACCCTGGCGGGTGCAGTACCATCAGCGCTGGGGAGCTTAGCTA
>NZ_JALBWV010000050.1 GCF_022678645.1 Saccharopolyspora soli
CCCCCCCCCCCCCCCCCCCCGCGCCCCGCCCCCCCCGCGGCGGCCGGGGGGGGGGGGGGGGGGGGGGGGGGGGGGGGCGGCGGGCCCCCCCCCCCCCCACGCCGCGTAGCCACCGTCGAGCACCGCCACCGACTCGTGCCCCGCCCAACGCAGCAGCCACCAGGCGCGGGCGGCGGCTGAACCGTTGTCGGCGTCGTAGACGACGACCGGACGCTCGGCGTCGACGCCCGCCCGGCGGAGCACCGCTTCCAGGTCGCTCGGGTCGGGCAGCGGATGGCGACCGGCCGGGCCCGGTTCGGCGGCCAATTCGGTGTCCAGATCGACGAACACCGCACCGGGCAAATGCCCCTTCTCGTAGTCCTCCCGACCCGGTGGCCCGAGCAGCGACCAACGGACGTCGAGAAGCGTCGGGTGCGGCTCCTGCCGCAGGGCGGCTATGAGATCATCGGTGCTGATCAAAGGATGCATGACGGCCCTTTCGTAGCCCGGCGACGAGGTCTGTCGGAAATCCTGGAAGTCAACTCCTCGACCACTGACCGCTGTCGCCTGGGGCGACTAGCATCGTGGTTGGGACTGAATGGGGAGCCGACGTGAACGATCTCATCGATACCACTGAGATGTACCTCCGCACCATCTACGACCTCGAAGAAGAGGGCGTGGTTCCGCTCCGGGCCAGGATCGCCGAACGGTTGGAGCAGAGCGGCCCCACGGTGAGCCAGACGGTCGCCCGGATGGAACGCGACGGGCTGCTGACCGTCGCCGAAGATCGCCACCTCGAACTCACCAAGGCCGGTCGTGCCCGCGCCATCAGCGTGATGCGCAAGCACCGCCTCGCCGAACGGCTTCTCGTCGACGTGATCGGTCTTGAATGGGAGCACGTCCACAATGAAGCGTGCCGGTGGGAGCACGTGATGAGCGAAGCAGTCGAGCGCAAGCTCGTCAAGCTGCTCGGTGGTCCCACCACCTCGCCCTACGGCAACCCGATCCCGGGCCTCGACGAGCTCGGCGTGGACCACGTCGACGTACCGGCCGACGGTGAGCTGCAGCGGGTCGACGAGATCGCCCGCAACGGCGGGGGTCGTGCGGTCATCCGCCGCATCGCCGAGCACGTCCAGCTCGACCCGGACCTGATGACCGAGTTGAAGCAGGTCGGCGTTGTGCCGGGCAACGAGGTGGAGATCCTGTCGGTGGTCGGGCCGAACAAGCCGATCGAGGTCCGCGGCGACAAGGGCAGCACCGAGCTGTCGGTCGGCATCGCACACGCGGTCATGGTGCGCGCCAAGTGACGGCGGCGGACCGCGCGGCGGTGTTGTTCGCCGAGGAACACGGCGGCGGGCCGAGCGCGGTCTGGTCTGCGCCTGGTCGCGTGAACCTGATCGGGGAGCACACCGACTACAACGACGGGTTCGTACTCCCGTTCGCCCTGCCGCACCGCACTGCCGTCGCGATCCGGCCCCGCACCGACCGGCTGTTGTCCACCGCAACCCTCGGTAGTGACGGACAGGTGCACAGCGGTCCCGTCGCAGCCCTCGACGAGCTGCGCCCCGGGAACCCGACCGGCTGGGCCGCCTACCCGGCCGGTGTCGCGTGGGCCCTGTGCGACGCCGGGTTCGAGCTCGGCGGCGCCGACCTGATGATCGTCGGCGAAGTGCCGACCGGTGCTGGTCTGTCCTCCTCGCACGCCCTGGAATGCGCGGTGGCGCTGGCTCTGCTGGACACCGTGCACCAGGCGCCTGGCGAGCCGAACGCGCCGAGCCTTGGCGAGATCGCGCGCCTGGTGCAGCGGGCGGAGAACGACTTCGCCGGTGCGCCCACCGGCCTGCTCGACCAAACCGCCTCGCTGGCCTGCGCGGCAGCGCACGTGCTGTTCTTCGACGTCCGAACCGGCGACGCCGAGCAGATCCCGTTCGACCCCCGCAGCGTTGGGCTTGAACTGCTGGTGATCGACACACGCGTGAAGCACTCGCACAGCGAATCCGGTTACGGACAACGGCGGCGGGGCTGCGAACGGGCGGCGGAGCTGTTGGAGCTCAAAGCACTTCGCGACGTGGCCAGCGATGAACTGGCGGCGACGCTGCCGAAGCTTCCGGAAGAACTCCGGCCACTCGTGCGGCACGTGGTCACCGAGAACGACCGGGTGCGGGCCGCTGTGGACCGGCTCCGCGCCGGGCGGTACGCCGAGATCGGCCCGCTGCTGACCGCTTCGCACGCCAGCCTCCGGGACGACTACCGGGTCTCCAGCCCCGAGTTGGACCTCGCGGTGGACACCGCGCTGGACACCGGTGCCTTGGGGGCCCGGATGATCGGCGGTGGTTTCGGCGGTTCGGCGATCGCGCTGGTCCTGGTCGCGGACCGGTCCCGCATCGAGCAGGCCGTCCGGGACGCGTTCGACCGGGAGCACCTCAGCGCACCCCGGCTGTTCACAGCGGTACCCTCCGCCGGTGCGGGGCGGGACCGGTGACCACCGGGTCACTTCGGCCGCCCGCCGATTGACGGCGACCGAAGAAGTTCTCCCAAGGAAGGCAGTACGCAGGTGAAGCTCCTCGTCACAGGCGGCGCAGGCTACGTCGGAAGCGTGTGCGCGGCACGCTTGGTGGAAGCTGGCCACGAGGTCGTCGTGGTCGACGACCTGTCCACCGGGCACGCCGACGCGGTCCCGGACGGCTGCAAGTTCGTCGACGCCGACATCGCGACGGCGGCCAGCAGCCTGCTCGCGGAGTCGTTCGACGGTGTGCTGCACTTCGCGGCCAAGTCGCTGGTCGGCGAATCCATGCAAGATCCGGAGAAGTACTGGCAGGGCAACGTGGTCACCTCGCTGCGGCTGCTGGACGCGATGCGCGAGCACGGCACGCCGCGACTCGTGTTCTCCTCCACCGCCGCGACCTACGGCGAGCCGGAGGTCACGCCGATCACCGAGGACACCGCAACGCGCCCGACCAACACCTACGGCGCGACGAAGCTGGCGATCGACCACGCGATCACGTCGTACGCCAGCGCCCACGGCATCGGCGCGGTCAGCCTGCGGTACTTCAACGTCGCCGGTGCACACGGCGCATTCGGCGAGCGGCACACGGTCGAGACGCACCTGATCCCGATCGTGCTGCAGGTCGCGCTCGGCCAGCGGGAGCAGGTGCAGATCTTCGGCGAGGACTGGCCGACCGCGGACGGCACCTGCATCCGGGACTACATCCACGTCACCGACCTGGCCGATGCCCACCTGCTGGCGCTGGACCACGCCGCCCCCGGCCAGCACCGGATCTACAACCTCGGCAACGGCACCGGTTTCTCGGTCAAGCAGGTGATCGACACCTGCCGGAAGGTGACCGGCCACCCGATTCCGGCGAAGGTGGCTCCGCGCCGGGCGGGTGATCCGGCGACGTTGGTGGCGTCGAGCCAGCGCGCGCGGGATGAACTGGGTTGGCAACCGCAGCGCGCCGACCTCGACGTGATCGTCCGCGACGCTTGGGAATTCACCCGACGTCGCCAGGAATCCTGAACGCCGCCAAGGCGTTTTGCTCATCTCGTGGCACATCATCACCAAGCTCCATCCTCTTCGAGCATCATTTGGGCTTCTTCGGCGGCGTCGCGGGCGATGACAGCCAGGTCGGTCGGCGGGATGCCCGCCTCGATGGCCTGTCGGAGCAGGTACCCGAACCGGTGGTCGGGTTGGATCTGCTCGATTCGCTCCAGTGCGACGCCAGCCAGCGCTCCCTCGCCTCGCAGGTAGGCCGAGAACGCCAACAGTGCGGCGACCTCGGCCAATTCCGGGTCGGACGCTTTGCGGACCAGGGTCAGCCAGAGTTCTTCGGCTGCCCTGGCCGTATCGCCGAGGGCAGTGCACAAGGCGATGTCGCGCACTCTGGTGTCGGACACCGCGAGCAGCACGCGCACCAGATCGTCTTCGGTCAACGCGGCGCCGTTGGCGGTCCGTTGGACGGCCGCGAACACGATCCGCAGGTCTCCGGTCACCTTGTTCGGGTCGTAGCCGTCGGCGAGTTCCTCGGTAAGCACGTCGAGCTTCGCCGCGCAACGCTCGACGGTCTCGTCGGACTCCGGCGCGACCAGCGCCCGGAGTTCATCCCTGCTGCCGAAGGTCACCGATCCGGCCGCGGCCATCGCAGCCGCGACCGCCGAGCCTTGCGGGTCGGCGATCTCACCGACGCACGTGGGGTCGCTGTAGCACCGCCACTGGGCTCCGGCACGGATCTCCGGCGCCCACAGCGCATGGGCCGTTGCGATCCCGACCCGTCTGAAGGCGTCGCTGATCACGTCGATCAGCTCGGCGTGCGGCGGCCCGGTATCACATTCATCCACAGTGGACTTCTTGGGCGGTGGTCCTTGGCATGCGCCAGCACATGTGTCGCTGCACGCTTCGATGTTGGGTTTCTCACCGACGACGACCAGGATCACGGCCTCGGCGTGCTGCCTGCCCAGCGGACCGGCGAGCAGGTATTCGGCGAACTCGCAGATCCGCATCGGGCAGGGCAGGTCCGTGCGCAGTGTCACGCCGAACCGCGGCGTGCTGGCCAAGTCGTGCATCGTGAGCACCACGAACGAATCTGCCGGGTGGAACCCCAGCATGTGCGGCACGGCGGCCAGCACATCGGCGGGGTCGGTCAGCGAAATGGTGGTGTTGAGTCGTGTTGTCATGCCGCAAACGATCGACGCCGAACCGGCACCGGCGAAAGGGCATTTTCGGAATCTGTGGACTGACCCGTCCGCTGTGGACAACTCAACCGAAGAGAGCCACAAAATCCACTATGGAGTGACGATCAGCCGGTCCATATTGATCATCCCATCGGTGCTAACTCTCCGTTTGCATCCCGCAAACGCGAATTCTCGTCACAGCTGACCTACCCGATGGATCCGACCAGCGGGAGCTGGATCCGGGTGCGGGACAGGTCGAGTTCCAGCCCAACTCCGGGCTTCGGGCGCAACGTGAAGTCGTGATCGCTGGACAGCACGACGATCCCGAGCCGGTGTCCTGGTGCGAAAACGTAGTCGTCCGGCTGCATCGCCACGTCGATCGAATAGTTTTTCCCAGGCTCAACAGGCGAGGTCCGGTCGATCGCGTGCCGGTTCTGCGGATCCGCCCACCCACGCGTGATGACCGAGACGGTGCCGTCCGGAGCCTGGTCCACCAGCAACGCCGTCACGTTGGCGGCTGGCCGGTCGAAGGTCAGTGCCAACTCGGCGCGCACCGTGCCGCTGACCCGAGCCGGAGCGGTCAGCGGAGCGCTGAAATAGGCGAGCCGGTTCGGTGAACTCGGTGCCGCCGCGAGGTCTTCCGCCAGCTGGCTGGCGTCATCGTGCAGCGCCTCGACCGTTCGACCGGAGACCCGCGCCGCAGCGAGTCCACCTCGTTCGGTGCCGCCCGGAGTAGGTAGTAGCGTCACGTCGCGCGCTTCCGGCGCTGGCCATTCGGCTTCCTCGACCCAGCTGCCGTCCTCACGTTGCACGGTGGCCTTCGGTTCGTCCTCGACACCGTTGGGCACCTGGTAGAGATAGCGGGTGAACCAGCGGTTCAGCGTGCGCAGCCACTCCTGCTCGCGCAGCCGGATCGGGTCGGTGTGCCCTTCCTGGTGCCACCAGATCTTGTGCGGCACGTCGTGTTCCCGCAGCTCCGCGTACCACTGCGCCGCCTGCCGGGTTTTCACGTTCCAGTCGTTGAGCCCGTGCACGGACAGCACCGCAGCACGGACCTTGTCGACGTCGTTGAGGTAGTTGCGCTCGTCCCAGAACCAGCTGTAGTCGCCGGTGAGCCGGTCCTGGTCCGCTGTGAGCTGGTCGATCACCTCGCGGCACGGCTCGCGATCGGCGCGGGTGTGCACGTACTTGGCCAGCACGTCGGCGTCTTCACCCTGGTAGCCACCGGGCGCCACGATCGCGCCGTCGGTGCGGTAGTAGTCGTACCAGTTCGAGATCGCGCCGATCGGCACGATCGCCTCGAGCCCTTCGACCCCCGTGCTGGCCACCGCGTTCGGCAGGGTTCCGTTGTAGGACACACCCATCATGCCGACCTTGCCGGTCGCCCACCGCGCCTCGACCGGTTTGCCAGCGGCGTCCTGACCGGGTGCGCGCGAGTTCAGCCAGTCGACCACCGACTTGGCACCGATCGTCTCGTTCGCCGCGCCGGTGGTCGGACACCCGGTGGACAGACCGGTGCCCAGCGACTCGGCGTACACCACGGCATACCCCCTGGCCAGCAGGTATTCCTCGTACGCCCAGTCTATTTCGGCGGCAACCGCCATCCGTTCGTCGCGCTCGGCGGTGCGGACGGTCTGGTTGCCCGGCTGCTCGGGAACGTACAGCTCGGTGTCGACGTTGTGGTTGGGCACGTCGTTCCCACCGGAGAAGTAGGGACTGGCCTGGTAGACGACCGGGACCCGCAGTCCCTGCGCGGTTTCCTTCGGCCGCACCACCTGGACGTGCACCCGGTCGTCCTGCCCGTCGCGGTCGCTGTCCACCGGCGCGGTTACGAACAGGTCCTCGCGCACCGCCTGCGCCGGGTCGAACACCGGCTGCGCCTCGCCATCTTCGAAAACCGGCCCCTGCGGCGGTTCCGCACTTGCTGGCAACCCGGTCAGCGGAAGGACGAACACCGCCGCCAACAAACCCATCCGAACGCGCCGCATGCAGTCTCCCGGGACCGAAGGGATTCGACACCAGCACTTTTCTCAGCGCGGAACGCGAAGTCAATCACCTACTCGGCAGGTTTGCGCCAGAACCCGCTCCGGGCGACGCAGTAGAGTCGAAGCGGGATTCGGCACCGAACTGCTAGGAGCGAGCATGTCCATTCCGTCCAGCCTGCTGACCTCGGCCGGTTTGATCGGTGGCTTCGCGGTGGCCCGTGCGACCAAGCACCGGCACTGGGGCGGAGTGGTGGCCGCGGGCGCGGGACTAGGCGCGATGGAGGTTTGCCGCCGTCGGACCGGCGTGATTCCGGCTCTCGCCCTCGGCGCCACCTACGCCGCCGCGCTGACCGGCTCGCACCCGTTGGCCAAGAAGATCGGCGCCTGGCCGTCGGTGTTCACCGTCACCGGCGCGACGGCTGCCGCCGCGCACCTGCTGACCAGGCGCCGCCGCGACTGAAAGTGAGCAGTACCGCCGGGATCGCAGCGGTGATGCTCAGCGCCACCACCAGTACCGCAGCGGCGGCGTGCGGCAGGTGCGTGGCGTGGAAAACCAGGTGTGAAACAGCCCAAACCAGGTTCGACGTCAAAGCGACGTAGACCAGGATCCGTTCCAGGATGACCGCGCTGGCACCGAGTACGACGGCCATGGCTAGGTTCATCGCGCCGTAGTCGCGGAAGAGGTGTTCGTTGAACGGCGGGTACGCGTCGACGGTCGGAACGTCTTCGTAGAACGAACGCGGGAACAGCAGCGTCCAGAAACCCACAGCGGTGTGCACGAACGTCAGGAAGAACAGGCCTGATCTCAGCCAAACGTGCATCTTCACCGCTCCCGCTCGGCCAGGAACTCGTCGAACGTGATGCGACCCACCGCCCGGTCCGGGGCCAGGTGCTCACCGCCGCGATAGCCGCTGAACGTCGCGCCGGGCAGCCAGATCGGCAGCACGAATCGGCGCAGTCCGGCCGAGTTCAGGTAGGCCCGTGCCAGGTCGCGATGACGGCGGATCTCCGGCCCGCCCATGTCGGGGACGCGGCCTGCCGGTTCGCCTCCGGCGAGTTCGGCCAACCTGTCGGCGACGTCCCGGACGTCGATTGGTTGGAAATCGACTCCGGACAGCGTTCCAATCACGGGCGACCGGCGCTGCACCGAGGTCATCAGCGCGACCATGTCGTGGAACTGCGTGGTTCGCAGGACCGTCCACGGCAACCCCGAGTTCGCCACGAGCCGCTCCGCTTCGAGCTTGGCCCGGTAGTAGACGAACGGCACTCGATCGATACCCACGATCGAGGGGTAAACCAGATGCGGATCGCCATTGCGGCGAGCCGCGTCGATCAGACGTCGGGTCACCAGCACGTCCTTGCGCCCCAGCGTGGTGGCGCAGTGCACTACGACATCCACTTCGGACGTTGCGGCATCGATACCCACGGCGGTGCGCAGGTCTCCGGTCGTCCACCCGTGCGGAAGCTGCGCGGGCGCCGGGCGCCGACTGAGGACTCGCACGTCATGACCAGCATCGAGCAACCGCCGCACGACAACACGCCCCAGCGTGCCCGTGCCACCCGTGACCAAGATCGACTTCTTCACTCGCCCACCCCTCTCACAGGTACGACGAGACGAACCAGCCCGGTGTGACAATCACCCGCCTGGCGGGTGCCACACGGTTGTCCCAGCAACGGTCAGCAATGCGCCTAGCACCCGTGCTGGCCACCAGTACGGCAGCGGCTGCCGCCACTGCCAGCCCGTGATCAGCCACGGGATCAGGACCGTGACGGTTCCCGGTGCGATCACGAAGAACAAGGCGCTGCCGATGGCAGCACTGGATGTGCGCACGCCCGCCGCCTCCTCCGGTCGCCGTGGAGTTACGTCCGGTCAATACCATCCCCGACCACCACGAGCCGCCACAAGGACGTGATCTCCGCAGCGCGGGCTGCGTGCAGCGGGTCGGTCGGATCGGTGGCTCGGGGATGGCTGGGCCGAGCGTCCGACCTCGCCACGACGCCGAGCCCGGCCTGGCTGATCGCGGCGAGCAGTTCCGTTCGGGCGCGAAGTCCCAGGCGCTCGGCGAGATCCGACAGGACCAGCCAGGCTTCCCCACCAGGTTGCAGATGGGCCGCCAAACCAGCGAGGAAGTCCAGCAGCATCCGGCTTCCGGGGTCGTAGATGGCCTGGTCCAGCAGCGTGTGGGGCTTCGCCGGGAGCCAAGGTGGATTGCACACGATCAGTTGCGCCCGCCCAGCGGGGAAGAGATCGGTCTGCACAGCCTCGATTCGCCCGGTGAGCCCGAGACGTCGGATGTTCTCCCGAGCGCACCGGATCGCACGCGCCGAACTGTCCGTTGCCACCACGCGTTCGACACCCCGTTGAGCGAGAACCGCGGCGAGCACGCCGGTCCCGGTGCCAATGTCGAAGGCCACTGACGTCGGGGCCAACGGACATCCGGCGACCAGGTCGACGTATTCGCTGCGGGTGGGGGCGAAAACGCCGTAGTGCGGATGGATGCGCGCGCCCAGCGCAGCGATAGGAATGCCTTTCTTCCGCCACTGAGCTGCACCGATGATTCCCAGCAGCTCGCGCAGCGGAACCACGCATGGGGTGTCTGCTGGGCCGTAGACGTCGTGGCAAGCCGACCGAACGTCAGGCGCGCGCCCCAGCGGCACCACGTGACCGGGGTCGAGCGGAACGAGAACCAGCGCCAGCGTCCGTGCTCGGTGCGACTGCTCTTGACGATGCAACCGGAAAGCCTCCGCGGGCGACGAACCGGCTTGTCGTCGGGGCAACTGGAGGCGGCGCGAAACCGCGCTGAGGAGTTGGCGCGCGTTGTGGAAGTCGCCGCGCCACAACAAACCGGTTCCGCGCGACACCAACCGGTACGCCTCATCCGCGGACATCCGATCGTCCGCGTCCACGACACGCGTTGGCGGCCGGGAACCGTTCGCCGACAGCCAGCGAAAAACACCTTGCTGCGACACGATTTGCTGGGTGTCGGCAGCGTTGAAATCCGGAGGAATCATGAATCCCGCTCCAGGTGATGCGGCCGAACGCAGATGTGCGTTCCTGCGCAGGGTGCGACAGCCTGGGCCCGGCTAGCGGCGGTATCAGCAGTTCTGCCGACGCGACGCGAATGCTCCTGGCGAACTGTGAAATCAGTTGCGGGCAGCGTCAATCCGCTGTTAAGGGCCGGAGTTCGAAACTAACCGACCGCAGCAGCATGAACGGGTGTCGTCACGTCCGGCAGTCTAGTGCTCCATCACTGGATCGCGGTATTCCTCGGCGCGGACTTGTTGGAATCTTGACGAATTCAGCGCCAGTACCCAAAAAGGTTTCTGAAACCACCTGGGAAGTCGGCCAGCGAGATCGACTCCCCTGTCGCCTTACGCCTTTGCCCCGTGGCTGCCGAGGCTTGGCTCAACCGGAGCTGGTTGCGTTGCGCTGCCGGTCCGGCGACGGGCGAGGTCGGGCAGCAGCGTGACGACCCCGATCGCAGCCAGGGCAGCTCCCAACCAGAGCGGAGCTCGCAGACCGAAGCTGCTGATGGCCAGTCCGCCGATCCAGGACCCGATGATGACACCGGAGGTGATGAAGGAGGAGTGCACCGTGTTGACCAGCGGCCGTGCGTTGCCGGTGCGCTGCACGCGGGTGATCATCGCCGGGTTCATGGTGACGCCGACCAGGCCGATGCCCAGCATGAAGATCACCGCCGGGAGGCTGAGGTGCGCCAGCAGCGCGAACCCGACCAGGAAACCGAGGTTCAGGACCAGGCCGACGAGCAGGACGGAGATCGTGTGGCGGTCGGCGAAACGTCCAACGGCGGTGTTGCCGACCACGGTGGCGGCGCCGTAGGCGACCAGCAGCAGTGGGACGGCGTCGGAGCTGAACCCGCTGATCTGGGTGAGGATCGGGTTGAAGTAGCTGAAGGCGGAGAACGCCGCTCCGATGATGAGCGTGCTCGTGACCAGCACCAGCCACAGCTTGGGCTTGCGGAAGACCCCCAGTTCCTGCCGGAAGTTCCCGCTGTCGCCAGCACGTTCCAGTGGTGGCACGCCGACGCTGGTGCACAGCGCGGCGACCACCGCGAGCACGGCGATGGCCCAGAAGGCGGCCCGCCAGCCGAACCGCTCACCGACCAATGTGGACAAGGGCATGCCCAGCAAGGTGCCCAGCATCAGCCCGTTCATCGCCACCGCGATAGCCCGGCCGCGCATTTCCGGACGCGTCAGCTGGGCGCACAGGGAGATCGCGATCCCGAAGAACGCTTGCGATGCCACGCCGGTGATGATCCGAGCCACCAGCATGACGCCGTACCCGGACGCGGTGGCCGCCAGCAGGTTGCCTGCCAGGAAGATCGCGAACAGCGCCAACAGGGCTGGCTTCGGGCGCACGCTGAGCAACGCGACGGTCAACAACGGCCCACCCAGGGCCATCGCCGCGGCGAAGGCGGTGATGAGGTAGCCGATCTGCGGAATGGTGGCGCCCAGTCCGTCGGCCATCTGCGGCATCAGTCCGGCGACGAGGAATTCGCTGGTCACCATGGCGAAGATGCCCAAGGCGAGGAGGTATACGGCGCGTGGCATTGACGCTCCCAGTTTTGTATTGATCAGTTCATAATTCGGGCACGAAAAGGCCCGGACGCTATGTTCGGCTTGCTTCAGGAGGTCAAGGCATCGAGCGCTGGCGCCGCGATCGACTCCAGGACGGCACGATCGGCGCCAGCCTGACCGGAGACCCGCATCCCGCCGATCACCGCGTTGACGAAGCGGGCCAACGATTCCGCGTCGCGCGTGGAAGTGATGCCGCCGTCGCGCTGCCCGACCCCGATCGCCGCCCGCAGGCTGGCCAGCCGACGCCGGCTATCACGATCCAGCAATTTGGCGGCCTCTGGGTCACGCCCGGCCAACTCGACGGTGGAGTTCACCGTCAGGCAACCAAAACTGCGCCCATCTCGACGGTTCTCCAGTTCGGCGTCGACGATCGTGGCGAGCAACGCTCGAATCCGCTCCAGTCCCGACAGCGTGGAGTCCTCCAAGATGGCGAGCTGGGTGGCCGTGGTGGTGTTGATGTAGCGGGCCAGCGCTTTCATGAAGAGGTCGTGCTTGTTGCTGAAGGTGTTGTAGATGCTGCTACGACCGAGACCTGTCGCCTCGCACAGGTCCTGCGTCGAGGTGGCCTCGTAGCCGTTTGCCCAGAAGGTCCGCATCGCCGCTTCCAGCGCCTGTTCCTCGTCGAACAACCTCGGTCGTGCCATGCAGCGACCCTAACAGCTTTTGGAACGACCTGTCCAATATTGACCAGGACATCAGGAGGCCAACTCGCGCAGCGGCTGTTCCAGGACCGCGGCGAGTTCGGGGGCGGTTTCGCGCAGCTCACCGAGGAGCGCAAGGGTCATCGCGCGGAGGGCGCGGGCGAGCTCGCCGGAGTCCAGACCGCTGACCAGCGTTTCAAGCACCGGTGCCGTGATCTCGGGAGGCAACTGGTCCGCACCCTTGGCGTGCGCCGCCGGTAGACCGAGCCGAAGACAAGCGAGGGCCAAGACGTGATCGCGCACACCGCTGATCCAGTACTCCGCCTGCCATACCGCACCCCGCTCCAATGAAATCCGGGCGTGCAGGACGTGGTGCCAGGCCAGCCCTATCAGGTGTCCGGCGTCGACTGATACGGATTGCCGCCGCGCGGCATCGCCGAAGACGACTTGGAATTCGCCGTCACCGAGCGGCCGGAACTCGGCAGCGGGAGCAAAGCCTAGATCAATCTCCAACAGGTCGGGGAGCAGGAAGGCACGATAGGACGCCGCACCCGCCTGGAGGTCGAAGTGGTGCACTGCGCCGAGTTCGCGGTAGACGAACGCGCTCCAGTCGCGCAACGCATCTGCTACCTCGCCGTCGCCCACACCGAAGAAGAGATCGACGTCCGACCAGCGGTCCTCGGCCCCTCGCGCAGCGGAACCGGTGATCGCCGCGCCGACGATCCGCTCGTCCGCACGAGCTCGCGCGAGCAGCTTCATCCGCACGTCCTGACGTCGATCCACCGTGAACATCTCACTCCAAATCCACCAATCTCAGCAATAACAATACCGGTATTGCTATTGGACACTGATCGCCCGAGTCTGTCACGTCGTCCCAGCGAAATCCGTCTGGTACACGGGCGGCTGCTGCGCCGCCCGATCGACAAACGACGACGGAGGTGTGAGAGATGAAAATCCTGCTCGCCGGGGCCACCGGGACGATCAGTTCTGAACTGCTCCCCCAACTGCACGCCGCCGGGCATTCGGTAATCGGGCTCACCCGCAGTGCCGGGAGCGCCGAGCGACTGCAGGCCGCCGGGGTCCAACCGGTGGTAGCCGACCTGATGGACGCCGATGCGCTGCTGGCCGCTCTCGACGGGCACCACGCGGACGGCGTTATCCACCAGGCCACCGCGATCACGCGCACTCCGAGGTTCCACCGCCACCTGTTCGCCACCGACGCACTGCGCGACGAAGGCACCCGCAACCTGCTGCGCGCCGCGAACCACTTGGGCGCACGTCGTTTCATCACGCAGTCGTTCTTCCTCGGCTACGGCTGGCGGGACCACGGCCCGGCCTACCTCACCGAAGACCACCCCTTCGCCGAACTCGGCCACGGCCCCTTCGACCACCACCTGCGGTCGCTTCGGTCCAATGAGGACCAAGTGCTAGGAGCGGAAGGCATTCATGGCGTAGCCCTGCGCTACGGGCTGTTCTACGGACCCGAACGCTCGACGTTCATGATGATGAACCTGGCGCGGCGACGGCAACTGCCCGTGCCACGCCCGGCGGCGACCATGCACCTCATACACGTCGCCGACGCCGCCTCGGCCACCATCGCCGCGCTCGATCGCGGTCGTGCCGGTCACGCATACAACATCGTCGACGACCAACCTGTCGGAATGGCCGACTACCTCAACGCTTTGGCCGCCGCCGCAGGCGCGCCGACCCCGCGGCGCATCCCCGGTTGGTTGTTGCGCGCCACTCCCTACCTGCACTCGATTCTGGTTCGGACGCAGATCCGCCTGGACAACAGCAAGGCCAAGCGCGAGCTGGACTGGACCCCGAAGTACCCGACCTACCGCGAGGGTCTGGCGTCGGCAGCCGCCGCGCTGCGTTGACAGTGACCTATTCGGGTTGCCGGTAACGGCCAGGCGCCACTCCGAACTCGCGCTTGAATGCCTTGGCGAACGCGAACTCCGAGGCGTAGCCGACCCGCGCGGCAACCGAGCCCAACGGCGCGTCGGATTCTCGAAGCAGGCGTGCCGCAGTGGTCATTCGCCACCACGTCAAATAGGCCAGCGGCGCTTCCCCTACCAAGGCGGCGAATCGTCGAGCGAAGGCGGCTCTGGACAGCCCGGCCTGCGTGGCCAACTCCGCCACCGTCCACCGCCGCGCGGGCTCGTGGTGCATGGCCCGCAATGCCGCGGCAGTTGCTCGATCGCCCAACGCCGCGGCCCACCCCGTGTGCGCGTGTCCGGCTTGCTCGTCCAGCCAGCTCCGCAGGATGTAGAGCAGCAGCGTGTCGAGCAATGCGGGGACGATCGCGTCCGCGCCTGGACGCGGGTCGCTGAGCTCCGCACCGAGCAGGTCCACCGCAGCGCGCAGCGACGGATTTCCACCGATCCTGGCCGGAAGGTGGACGAACTCGGGAAGCTCGGTCAGCAGCGGATGCATCCTCGCTTGGTCCAGCAAATACGCACCGCAGAGCAGGACCGTGGTTGCGCCCTGCCCATCCGGTGTCGTCCGCTCGGCCTCGATGTCCACCAGCGACAGCGCACGTTTGTCCTCCAGCGGGGTTTCGGGATGGTCGGCCAGCCCGTGCACGCCTGCGCGCGGCAGGAACACCACATCTCCGACGTTCATCGCGATCGGTGCTCCCTCGGACGGGAACAGCCAGCACGAACCCTGCAACACCACGTGGAAGCCCGCCCCGGCGAAGGCGCTGAAACGCAATCCCCAGGGCGCGTTCTTGTGGGTGCGCGACGAATGCGGCTTGCCGACCCGCATCGTCAAGATCGCGTCACTGAGCACGTCCATGCAGCCATGGTATCGACGATATCGGCGTTGGAAGACGATCAGATATGGCTGCTGGACTTCTGGACATTGGCCGTCTCAGCAAGCCGAAATACGGTCCGATGCATGACAGATCAGAACATCGCTGTGTACGGCGCGAGCGGGTTCACCGGCAGGTTGGTGGTGGCGGAACTGGCCCGGCGCGGCATTCCCGTGGTGCTGCTCGGCCGCGACATCAAGCGGCTCCGCAAAGCCGCGACCGCCGCCGGAATCCCCAACGCTGAACTGCGAGTCGCGCCACTGGATGCCCCGGATGCACTCGCCGAAGCGTTGCGCGGCAACGCGGCCGTCATCAACGCCGCCGGACCTTTCTCGCTGTGGGGTGAGCCGGTCATCCGCGCCGCCATCGCCGCTGGCGTCCACTACGTCGACACAGCTGGCGAGCAGGGCTACCTCAAGCAGGTCTTCGACACTTTCTCGGCGGCGGCCGAGCGCGGCGGGGTGACCGTGATCCCGGGCCTAGCCGACGACGGCGGACCGGGCGACCTCATCGCACACCTCACAGCCGAGCGCGTCGCGCAGGTCGACGAACTGACCATCGCCGACCTGCGCTCCCCTTCCGGAGCCACGCGCGGCACAGCGCGCTCCATGCTCTCGGTCTCCCGAGAAGATCGCCTCTCCTACCGAGACGGCGAATGGGTGCGAACCAGATCGGCGAGCCGATCGTCCATCGCGGTACCGGGCCTGCCCGAGGCAGTCCCGACGATCGAGTTCGCCCTGCCCGGAGTCATCACCATCCCCAGGCATGTCGGAGTTCGGCGGGCGACCAGCGCGCTCCGCGCCGAGGTCGCCGAGGCGTTCCGCAGCATCACTCCGGAGCTGGTCGACGCCATGCCCGAAGGACCTGCCGAAGACGTCCGCCGTGGCGCGCAGTGGCTGATGGCGGTCGAGGTCGTCAGCACCGACGGGCAACGCACGACCGGCATGGCCAAGGGCGTTGACGGTTACCGAACGACCGCTGTTATCGCGGTCGAAGGAGCGCGCCGCCTCGTCGTGGACGGGGCGAAACCGGGAGTGCTCGCCCCGGCCCAGGCATTCGATCCGGCGGACTTCCTCGACTTCCTGGCGCCGTTCGGAGTGACCTGGTCCATCGAGCCGCACTGAATGCCGCATGCGCTCCGGGGTGACGCGCTGCACAGGATCCGCGACCCGCACAGGTCTGATGGGCGGATTTAGAGCCTGTCTCCGTGCTCGACTTCCGGGCGATAGCGCGGAATCGGGGAACTGATCCAAAGACCCAGCTCCCCGATTCCGCGCTACATCGTGGATCCGCCGGTTAGCTGCAGCCCGAGGTGGAGCCGCAGCCCTCGCACAGGTAGCACGAGCCCGACGGGCGCATCTTCGTACCGCAGGTCATGCACAGCGGCGCGTCCGCGGCCTTGCCGAGTCGCAGCTCCAACAGCTCCGTGGAGCTACCCGCCCGCTGCTCATCGCCCTTGCCCTCGATCTTCGCGTAGTCCACTGTGGAGCGCATGGTGTCCAGATCGACATCGCTGACTTGGCTCGGCGTCTCCTCGGTGCCGTTGACCTGTGCTTCCCGCTCATCGACCGTGAAAACACCCAGCTGGGCCCGCTTTTCGTAGGGCAGGTAGTCCAGCGCGAGTCGGCGGAACAGGTAGTCCAGCACGCTGCTGGCCATCCGGATGTCCGGGTCGTCGGTCATCCCGGCCGGTTCGAAGCGCAGGTTCTGGAACTTCGAAACGTAGAACTCCAGCGGGATGCCGTACTGCAGACCCACCGAGATCGACATCGAGAAGGCGTCCATGACACCGGCCAGCGTCGAACCCTGCTTGCCCAGTTTGACGAAGATCTCGCCCAGCCCGTCGTCCGGGTACGAACCCGCGTGCAGGTAGCCCTCGGCACCGCCCACCGTGAACGACACCGTCTGGCTCGGGCGCTTCTTCGGCAGCCGCTTGCGGACCGGACGGTACTCGATCTGCTTCTCGACCGCCTTGTCCTGCTCGCCCTTGTCGCCCTTGCCCGCCGACAACGGCTGGCCGACCTTGCAGTTGTCGCGGTAGATCGCCAGCGCCTTCAAGCCCAGCTTCCAGCCTTCGAAGTAGAGCTGCTCGACCTCCTCGACGGTCGCCTCCTCCGGCATGTTCACCGTCTTGGAGATGGCCCCGGAGATGAACGGCTGCACCGCGGCCATCATCCGAACGTGGCCCATCGGCGCGATCGACCGCTCGCCCATCGCGCAGTCGAAGACCTCGTAGTGCTCCGGCCGCAGCCCAGGAGCGTCGATCACGTGGCCGTGCTCGGCGATGTACTCGACGATCGCCTCGATCTGCTCTTCCTGGTAACCCAGCGCCTGCAGCGCCCGCGGCACCGTCTGGTTGACGATCTGCATGGAACCGCCGCCGACCAGCTTCTTGAACTTGACCAGCGCCAGATCCGGCTCGATCCCGGTGGTGTCGCAGTCCATCATCAGACCGATGGTCCCGGTCGGGGCCAGCACCGACGCCTGCGCGTTGCGCCAGCCGTTGCGGGCACCGATCTCCAGGCCGTCCTGCCACACCCGCGTCGCCAGCTTGTGCACTGCGGCGTCGTTTCGGTGGTAGGTGCGGACCAGGTCGTTGGCCGCCGCGTGCTTGCGCATCACGCGCTGGTGGGCCTCGGCGTTGCGGGCGTAGCCGTCGTACGGACCGACCACCCCGGCCAGCTCCGCCGACCGCTTGTAGGCGGTGCCGGTCATCAGCGAGGTGATCGCCGCCGCCAGCGCCCGGCCGCCGTCGGAGTCGTAGGCGTGGCCGGTCGCCATCAGCAGCGCGCCCAGGTTGGCGTAGCCGATGCCCAACTGCCGGAACTTCCGGGTGGTGTCACCGATCGCCTCGGTCGGGAAGTCCGCGAAGCAGATCGAGATGTCCATCGCGGTGATGACGAACTCGACGGCCTTCTCGAACAGCTCGGCGTCGAAGGTCAGGTCGTCGCGCAGGAACTTCAGCAGGTTCAACGAGGCCAGGTTGCAGCTGGAGTTGTCCAGGTGCATGTACTCCGAGCACGGGTTGGACGCGGTGATCCGACCCGTCTCCGGCGAGGTGTGCCAGTCGTTGATCGTGTCGTCGTACTGGATGCCCGGATCCGCGCACTCCCAGGCGGCCTTCGCCATCTTGCGGAACAGGTCCCTGGCCTGCACCGTGTCCAGCACCTCGCCGGACATCCGGGCGCGCAGCCCGAACCGGCCGTCGCTTTCCACCGCGCGCATGAACTCGTCGGAGACGCGCACCGAGTTGTTGGCGTTCTGGTACTGCACCGAATTGCTGTCGGCACCGCCGAGGTCCATGTCGAAACCGGCGTCGCGCAACGCCCGGATCTTGTGCTCCTCGCGCGCCTTGGTCTCGATGAACTCCTCGACGTCCGGGTGGTCGACGTCCAGCACGACCATCTTCGCCGCGCGACGGGTCGCGCCGCCGGACTTGATGGTGCCCGCGGACGCGTCCGCGCCGCGCATGAACGACACCGGACCGGAAGCGGTGCCACCGGAGGACAGCAGCTCCCGCGAGGAACGGATGCGGGACAGGTTCAACCCGGCACCGGATCCGCCCTTGAAGATCAGGCCCTCTTCCTTGTACCAGTCGAGGATCGACTCCATCGTGTCGTCGACGGACAGGATGAAGCATGCCGACACCTGCTGCTTGGAGCTGGTACCGACGTTGAACCACACCGGCGAGTTGAAGCTGAACACCTGGTGCAGCAGCATCCAGGTCAGCTCGTGCTCGAAGATCTCGGCGTCGGTGTCGGTGCTGAAGTAGCCGTGCTCGACACCCGCGGCGACGTAGGTCGACACCACGCGATCGATGAGTTGCCGAAGGCTGTTCTCGCGGTCATCGGTACCGACCGCGCCGCGGAAGTACTTGCTGGTGACGATGTTGACGGCGTTCAGCGACCAGAAGTCGGGGAACTCCACCCCACGCTGTTCGAAATTGATCGAACCGTCCCGCCAGTTGGTCATCACCACATCGCGGCGCTCCCACTTGACCTCGTCGTAGGGGTGCACCCCCTCCGTGGTGTAGACGCGCTGCACCCGGATGCCCTTGCGGGCATCTGTTTCCGGCTCCCCCGATGCGCCGGCCGGGCTACCGACGGTCTCTGTCATGACCTGACCCTCTTCCTTGTCGCTCGCTCGTCGTGCTTCGTCGGCCCCGTCCGGGCTCCCCGTCCGGTTCGGTCGTGACCCTGTCCTCAGCGGCGCCCCACCCCGGGACGTCGGCTGACGTTTTGTGCCTCCGGCGCCGCGGCGGGACGCGCGCCGACGCGACTTACTCACGGCTGCCCTCCGCGTTCTGCTCCGCACCGGCCTGCGCGGCGTGCCGCGCCGCGCGGAGGTCGGCGATCTCCTTCTCGAAGTCCTCCACCGAGGAATACGCCCGGTATACGCTCGCAAAGCGGAGGTAGGCGACCTCGTCCAGCTCGCGCAGCGGCCCGAGGATCGCCAGCCCCACCTCGTGGCTGGGCAGCTCGGACACGCCGAGCGACCGGACCGTCTCCTCGACCTGGTGCGCGAGCTGCTGCAGCGCGTCCTCCTCGACCGGCCGCCCCTGGCAGGCGCGGCGCACGCCGCGGACCACCTTCTCGCGGCTGAAGGGTTCGGTGACGCCGGAACGCTTGACCACCGAAAGCACCAGTTCCTCGATGGTCGTGAACCGCCGACCGCACGTCGAGCACGACCGCCTGCGCCGGATCGCCTGGCCTTCCTCGACCTCGCGCGAGTCGACGACCCGGGAGTCCTCGCCGCGGCAGAACGGGCACCGCACCGGCCCTCACCCCCCTTCCCCAGTTTTGTCGCGACTGGCCCGCAGGCAGCCAACGACCGACTCACGCTCCGTGGGTGCGCAAACACCTAAAAGCCCAACCTGTGGACTAAATACACGGACGTAACTACTAGATGTTGTGGTTGACTCTAATCCGCACCGCACCGCTACGCAAACTCGACACACCGGCGCGGCACGACCGAATGACACCGACTTCACGGCGACGGCAGAAACCCCCAGGTCGCCACCGAACGAGCACTCGATCAGGCGCCGCTGGGCACCAGCAGTAACCGACCAGCCTCCACCGCGGTCTTGTCCAGCCCGTTGAGCTCGACGATCCGCGCAACCACGGCGCGCGGATCGCTGTCCGGCGCCACCCGGCCCGCGATCTCCCAGAGCGTGTCCCCCGCGTGCACTTCCACCACAGCCGTACCACCCGACACCGGCGCATCGCCGAGCCCGAACAGCCCCACCAGCATGACAATGAGGAAAGTGAAGATCCCCACCGAGGTCAGCCAGAGCCACTCGCCGCTCCGGCGTGCCCGGCCGCATCCGGCGACCGCCTGCCTCGCCCGCACACCCGAGCCGCGCGAGATGATGCGACCGGACGTCCGCCGCATGCCCCCGCTCGGCCGGGGCATCGCGACCGGATCGCCCACCGGTCGCCGCGCGGCGACCTCCCGCTCGGCCGGACGTGCCAGTCCCGCCGCATCGATGAACGTGGTCATGATGCCTCCCGCACCGCGAATCATGATCGAATGGATGTTCGATCGAACCTGCGTGCGATTGTGTACCACGACCACACCACAAGGCGAGACCCGTGGCTGAAAATTAACTCGAACAGGTGTTTGATCTCTACGTTTCTCCCGTCTACTGTGGAAACCGGGCGGACTGAAGTCCCCCGCGACCAGACCAGACCGCAGTTCAGACGGACAGGAGGCAGCGGTGGCGAGGAATGCGACCGGCTCGATCAAGGGCCGTGTGATGGACGTCAAGGACGACTCCGAGGCCGATGTGCACACCCTGCCCGAACAGGCCAGCGGGGCCGAAGAACTCAGCGACCGCCAGCTCAGAGTGCTGGAGGCCATTCGGAAGTGGATGCGGGAACACGGCTATCCACCCAGCGTCCGGGAGATCGGTGATGCCGTCGGACTCACCTCGACCTCGTCGGTGGCCTACCAGCTCCGCGTGCTGGAGCGGAAGGGTTACCTGCGGCGGGACCCGCACCGACCACGCACCGTCGGCGTGCTGGTCGGCGGCGAGCCGGACACCGCGGAACTGGCTGGGCAGACCAAACCGGCATACGTGCCGGTGGTGGGTCGCATCGCGGCTGGTGGCCCGATCCTGGCCGAGGAATCGATCGAAGATGTCTTCCCGCTGCCGAAGGAGATCGTCGGCGACGGCACGCTCTTCTTGCTGAAGGTGGTAGGCGACTCGATGGTCGATCTCGCCATCACCGACGGTGACTGGGTGGCGGTGCGCCAGCAGCCCGACGCGGACAACGGCGACGTCGTGGCGGCCATGATCGACGGCGAAGCGACGGTGAAGACCTTCAAGCGAACCGACGAGCACGTCTGGCTGCTGCCGCACAACTCGGCCTACGAGCCCATCCTCGGTGACGACGCCGCGATCTTGGGCAAGGTCGTCGCAGTGCTGCGACGTCTCTGACGGTGCGGGGACCGGCTCCGAACCCGAGTCGGGCAAGCGGTCCCCACTCCCGAAGCAATCGCTAGTGGGTTCGGCGGCGGAACCGACCGGCGAGGAAGACGAGCAATCCGGCCAGCGCAGCGGCGAGCAGCAGCGCTTGCCCGGTGGACATCCCGGTCTGCTCGGTCTGCGGTTGCGCCTGGTCGGCTTCACCACCCGGTGGCGGAGCCGATCCGGTGCCTTCGTTCGGCGCACCAGTCGTTCCCGCGGCCGCTGCCGCCGCGCCGGAAATCCGGCGGACCGGCTGGTTGCCTTCGGATGCGGACAACAGGGCGCCGTCCGGTTCCCACGCGATGGCCTCGCCCTGCTGCTCGTTCGGCAGCGGGATGCGCAGCGGTTCCCGCTGGAATGCTGCGACCAGGTCGCCATCGGGGGCGTTGTACAGGTACGCGTCGGTGTAGGTGCGGATGGCGACGACCGTGCCGTCCTGGCTCACCGATCCGCCGGTCACCAGGACCGAACCCAGCACGCCGCTCATCGGGCCGCCCGGAGTTCGGGTGGAGCGCAGCGCGATCGAGCCGACCTTCTCCAACGGCACGGTGCGGTCGGCCGCGAGTGCCCCGCTGGGGCGGTAAATGCCCGCCAAGCCCAGCGGCTCCTTCGTGACGATGTGCGGAACACCGGCCCGATCGAGCAGCAGTGCCTCGGCATCGTGCGGGCCGTCCGGGTAGGAGAGGCGGTACAGCCTCGCGCCGCCACCGGGGGGCATCACGTGCAGTGCGACGTCTTCGCGCCGTTGACTGTTGTCCCCGATGTCGGCGAGCCACAACGAGCCGTCGTGCCCCAACGCAAGGTCCTCGATGTCGTACGGGTTGTTCGACGCCGTCCGGACGTCGCGGACCGAGCAGTCGGCCGGATCGAGGACGAAAACCCGCAGCGAGCTGCCGCCGTCGCCAACCGCATACCAGGCCGATCCGTCCGACGCGAGCCCGGACAACTCGGCGAGTCGATCGTCGTCGACGCGGCACTGGTCAACCGGTGCGGGCAACTGCTGGGCAGCGGCCCTCGGTGCCGCCGAGGCCGTTCCCGAGGCCACCGTCAGCAGCAGCGCGGCCGCCGCCACGCCGCCCGCACCGGCGGTGCTCACCCGGTTCCCGCGAACGGCTGGAGCACGCTGGCCAGGTCGGATCGGACCTTGGCGCGTACTCGGGTGCCGTCCGGGGTGTGTTCCTCGTCGACCACTTCGCCTTCGGCGTGCACTCGCGCGACCAGTTCGCCTCGGGTGTAGGGCACCAGCGCGTCGACGAAGACGTCCGGTCGCGGCAGCCGTTCGGCGATCACCTCGCGCAGCGCCTCGATGCCTTGGCCGCTGTGCGCCGAGACGAACACCGCACCGGGCAACAACCGACGCAGTTCCGCTATGCGAGTGGCGTCCACCGAGTCGATCTTGTTGACCACCAGCAGTTCCGGCGGCATCGCCGTCTTGTGGTCCGCGGCGATCTCGGTGAGCACCTCGCGCACCGCGGCGACCTGCTCGTGCGGTGCCGGTTCGGAGCCGTCCACGACGTGCACCAGCAGGTCCGCGCCGGTGACCTCTTCCAACGTGGAGCGGAACGCCTCGACCAGTTGGTGCGGCAGGTGTCGGACGAAACCGACCGTGTCGGTGAGCGTGTAGGTCCGGCCTTCCGGGGTGCTCGCCCGTCGGGTGGTCGGGTCCAGGGTGGCGAACAGCGCGTCCTCCACCAGCACTCCCGCACCGGTCAGCGCGTTGAGCAGACTGGACTTGCCCGCGTTGGTGTAGCCCGCGATGGCCACCCCGGCGACCTCGTTGGCTTCCCGACGGCCGCGCTTGGTGCCGCGCACCGTGCGCATCGAGGCGAGGTCTTTGCGGAGCTTGCTGATTCGCTTGTGGATGCGACGCCGGTCGGTCTCCAGCTTGGTCTCACCGGGACCGCGGGTACCAACGCCGCCGTTCGCACCAGCTCGGCCACCGGCCTGCCGGGACATCGCCTCACCCCAACCGCGCAGGCGCGGCAGGAAGTACTGCAGCTGAGCGAGCTCGACTTGCGCCTTGCCCTCCTTCGACCGGGCGTGCTGGGCGAAGATGTCCAAGATCAGGGCGGTCCGGTCGACCACCTTGACCTTCAGCTTCTCCTCCAGCTGCCGCAGCTGGCCGGGCGAGAGCTCGCCGTCGCAGATGACGGTGTCGGCTCCGGTGGCCACGACGATGTCGCGCAGCTCGCGGACCTTGCCGGAGCCCACGTAGGTACCGGGGTCCGGTCGGTCGCGGCGCTGGATGATGCCTTCCAACACCTGCGAGCCAGCGGTCTCGGCCAGCCGTGCGAGTTCGGCCAGCGAGGCGTCGGCGTGCGCCGCGTCGCCGTCGGTCCAGACCCCGACCAACACCACGCGCTCCAGGCGGAGCTGGCGGTATTCGACCTCGGTGATGTCCGCGAGCTCGGTGGACAGCCCGGCGATCCGCCGCAGCGACGCGCGGTCTGCGAGTTCCATCTCGCCCGTGGACGGTTCCGCAGTGAGGATGGGTTCGAATTCGTCGGCATCGACCGCGACGCGGTCGAGCTCGGCGGATGAGGTCAAAGAATTTTTCATATCGACCCCATTGTCCCACGCGCAGCGACCGAATTTCACGCCTCGCGCGCGCCATGCCCCGTTTGCGCTGGTATGACGTGCACCAGACGAAGCGGGAAGCGACGCGTTCGCGGCGTCAAATGAAGTCCGGCGACGTGGGAAGCGGCGATTTCGCGCTAAATCGCCAGTTCCACCAGGCCACGGGAACGGAATCAGGACGGGCACGGCGGCGCCGATCGGCGCTTTGGGCCGCTACGGGTGCTGCCACCAGGTCGGGTCCAGGTGGCCTCGGGCGACGAGCACGGCAGGTCCGGTCAGGGTGGAACTCGTCGCGGTGATCTCCACCTCGACGGTGCCGCCTGGGATGTGCACCACCCGGCGGCCGGTGTCCACACCGACCGCATGCAGCGCGGCCACCGTGGCCGCGACCGTGCCGGTACCGCAGGAACGGGTTTCGCCGACGCCGCGTTCGTGGACGCGCATTTGCACGTGATCGTCTTCGAGCGGCCGGACGAACTCGACGTTCACGCCGTTCGGGAACAGGTGGCGGTCGTGCGGCGGCGCGGTCGTCAGGTCGAGCGCACCGAGTTCGACGGCGCTCACGCAAGCCAGGTGCGGGTTGCCGACGTCCACGGCGATCCCGGCGAAGGACTGGCCGGAGGCGCTGGTGGTCGACTCGCCGAAGATCTTGGCGGGACCCATGTCGACCGTGACCCGACCGTCGTCGTGGATCCGGACCGCCCGAACGCCCGCGCGAGTTCCAATTAGCATCTCGCCGGATGTCGCCAGCCCGGCGTCGACGAGGTAGCGGGCGAACACCCGCACGCCGTTGCCGCACATCTCGGCGATCGAACCATCGGCGTTGCGGTAGTCCATGAACCACACGTCCGCTGGCACATCGGCCGGGGCATCCTCCAGCGCACCCGTGCGGATCACCCGCAGCACGCCGTCCGCACCCAGCCCGCGATGCCGATCGCACAGCGCCTGCACGCGTTCGTCGGTGAGCGCCAGCGCGCCGTCCGGGTCGGGCAAGATGACGAAGTCGTTCTGGGTGCCGTGGCCCTTGACGAACTCGGGCCCCTGGAAGGAATGCACGGGGCCAGTCTACGTAGTCAGCAGCGCCCGAACGTTGGACACCAGGTCGGGGTCGGCGGCGTCGAACCAGTGGATGCGTGCGTCGCGGCGGAACCAGGAGCGTTGCCGCCGGACGAAGCGGCGGGTGAGCTTCGCGGTCTCGGCCGCGGCGGCCACCATGTCGCCCGCACCGTCGAGCTCGGCGAGCACCTGCTGGTAGCCCAGCGCCCGGCTGGCGGTGCGGCCGTGCCGGAGTCCCTCCTCGGCCAGCCGCCGGACCTCGTCGACCAGCCCGGCGTCGAACATCTGGGTGACCCGCCGGTCGACGCGGTCATCGAGGTCCTCGGCCGGGCGATCCAGGCCGATCAGCACCGCGCCGTAACGAGGTGGTCCCGGCTTGGGCAGGTTCGCCGAGAACGGTCGGCCGGTGATCTCGATGACCTCCAGCGCCCGGACGATGCGGCGCCCGTTGCTGGTCAGGATCGCTTCCGCGGCCGCTGGGTCGAGGTCCCGCAGTCGCCGGTGCAGTTCGGCCGGGCCGACCTGCACCAGTTCCCGTTCGTACTTGTGCCGCACCCGCGGATCGGTGCCGGGGAAGGTCAGGTCGTCCACGACCGCCTGCACGTAGAGCCCGGAGCCGCCGACCAGGACCGGGGTTCGGCCACGGGCGAGCACGTCCTCGACGACGCTGCGCGCCTGCTGCTGGTAGACCGCGACGGAGGCGGTTTCGGTGACGTCGAGGACGTCGAGCAGGTGGTGCGGGATGCCGCGGCAATGCGCTGGGGAGAGCTTGGCCGTGCCGATGTCCATCCCGCGGTACAGCTGCATGGCGTCGGCGTTGATCACTTCGCCGTCGAACTCCGCAGCGAGCTCGATGGCGAGGTCCGACTTGCCGGTGGCGGTGGGACCGACGATCGCCACCAGATGCGAAAGGGACGGCACCCTTCGACCTTAGAGCTTGTCTTCGCGGCGGCCGCGCGGCGCTCAACCGACGTCGGTTTCCGCGAAATCGGCCCACCGCAGCGGCGGTCAGGTCGTTCTGGTCCAGATGGCCACGTGGTAGGTGACGCCGAACGGCGTGGCCGAGTACAGCAGTTCGCCGCGCCAAGTGCCGCCGGAGGCCGCCACCACGCCGGGTAGCACTTGCAGCGCGGCTCGGCCCGCGACCCCGAGCTCCGCGGACAACTCCGGTTCCAGGGCGCGCAGCCCGGCCAGGCCGGCGTCGGCGAGCGCGGTGCGGATCCGTTCGTCCAACGTCCTGGCCCGCGCGTCGGGCGGGAACGGCGAACGCGCGTCCGAGCGGTTGGTGCCGTCCGCCAGCACCAGCAGGCCCACGTCCTTGGCCGCCAACGTCGCGCCGAGCCGCTGGCATTCGTCCGTCGGGGTGTCCGGGGCCAACAGGTGCACCGTGGCCACACGCGCACCTGCTTGCTCGCGCAACCAACCGGTGATCAGCGCTGGCAACGGCAGCAACGGGTCCGGACGGCTCGCGACCGTACCGCCGAGCGTCACCCGAACGTCGACACCGAATCCGTCAAAAGTGCCCGCAGTGTTAGGTCCGAGCATCGCTGGTCCCGATTGATCTACGCCAACGCCCACCCATTCGGCGGCAGAGTCAGTCAGACTGGACACGGCGCGCAGACAGGCGCCCCGCAGACGTTCGGTTTCCGCGTCGGCACGCACGGTCAACGCGGGAACCAGCAACGGCGGGTACGGCACCACAGCGACACGGGTGATCACACCTGTGCACGGTAGAGGTCACGGGCGAGTTGTCTGGAGCAGGGAGCCGCAACCAGCAGCGGCAGGAGATGGCGAGCGGGCGTCGCCGACCCCTGCCCGCTGCACCCGAACAGCTGCCTGATGACAATGAAGTCGTGCAGGGCACGCGTTCGCTCCAGGCGCCGCGCGGTGGTGGTCGCCGACCCATCGGCGCGTCGATTTCGCGACGGAGTACCGATTCGCGCCCTGACCTGTTTGAATGCGCCAGCGGAGGCCGGACCGCCGAACGGTTCGGGCCGACGCTTGCTGGGCCCCGCCGATGCGGGGCGCCCGTGCCGGACACGGGCATCGGAGCGGGCACGCAAGGAGGAAGCCGGCCATGACGCACCAGGACACGACCCCTGAGGCGGTCGCCAACAAGGCAGCCGAGGACTCGACCACCAGCACCGCTGGGTCACGCACGGTTGCGCCCGCAGTACCGACTGCTTCCGCCGATCCCGCCAAGTGGGGTCGGGTGGACGCCGACGGCATGGTGTACGTGCGCACCGCCGACGGCGAACGGGCGATTGGCTCCTGGCAGGCCGGTGATCCCGCCGAGGGGTTGGCGCTCTACGCCCGCAAGTTCGACGACCTGCTGACCGAGGTCGAGCTGCTGGAGACCCGGCTGAGCACCCACGCTGGCGAGCCGAAGCACACCCTGAGCAGCGCCAAACACCTGCACGAGTCGCTGGCCGAGGCCGCGGTGATCGGCGACTTGGCGGCGTTGAGCGCCCGGATCGAGCACTTGGTGGCGCAGGCCGAGCAGGCCGTCGAGGGCGCCAAGCACGAGAAGGAACGTGCTCGGGCCGACGCGGTCGCGCGCAAGGAGGCGCTGGTCGCCGAGGCCGAGCAGATCGCCAACGAGTCCACGCACTGGAAGAACGCTGGCGATCGGCTGCGCGAGATCCTCGACGAGTGGAAGAAGATCCGCGGCGTCGACCGCAAGACCGACGAGGTGTTGTGGCGCCGGTTCTCCAAGGCGCGGGACGCCTTCAGCCGCCGCCGGGGTTCGCACTTCGCCGAGCTCGACCGGCAGCGCGCGGCGTCCAAGGCCCGCAAGCAGGAGTTGGTCGAGGAAGCCGAGGCGCTGACGGAGTCCGATGACTGGGGCGAAACGGCGAACCGCTACAAGCAGCTGATGGCGGAGTGGAAGGCCGCCGGTCGCGCGCCGAAGGACAGCGACGAGGCGCTGTGGCAGCGCTTCCGCAGCGCGCAGGACCGGTTCTTCAGCCGCCGCTCCGAGGCGTTCTCCGAGCGTGACGCCGAGTTCGCGGAGAACGCGAAGCTGAAGGAGGAGCTGCTCGCCGAGGCCGACCAGATCGATCCGTCCGCCGACCTCAAGGCCGCGCAGGCCCAGCTGCAGCGCATCCAGGAGCGGTGGGACGAGATCGGCAAGGTGCCGCGGGAGCGGATGCGCGAGTTGGAGGGCAGGTTGCGCGCGGTGGCCGACCGGGTGCGGTCCGCCGCCGACGCGCAGTGGCGGCGCACCGATCCGGAGGCGCAGGCCAGGGTCGACCAGTTCCGCGACCGGGTGGAGCAGTTCGAGGCGCAGGCCGAGAAGGCGCGCGCGGCCGGTGACGATCGCCGCGCGAAGCAGGCCGAGGACCAGGCCGCGCAGTGGCGGGAGTGGCTGGCCGCTGCGGAACAGGCCATCGCCAGCCGCTAGCTCGACGTCGAGCGCATCAGCTCAGCAGTACGAGCAGCCTGTCCGCAGGGCGGTGAGATCGCCGTCGGTGCAGCCGCCGGAACGCAAGTACTCCTCGGCGTCGAGCGTGGCCCGCGCTGCAGTGCACGAGGACCCGCCGGGTTCGGCACGCGCGATGGCGGTGCGTTCTGGGCAGCGGTCCAGGAACGGTCGGTAGTGCCAGGGAAAGCTCAGGTGCGGGACCAGACGATCCGCATCCACTGCACGGCCAGCACGATCATGCAGACGACCGCGAGCACCAGGCCGATCGACGGGCCCGCGTTTCCGCTGGTCTGCCGCGACCAGATCGCGATCATGCCTTCGAAGGACACCACCACACCCGCCAGCCCGGCCAGCAGCGCGATCACCCAGCGTCGGGTGATCAGGGCCAGGGCACCGAGGCCGATGCCGACGATCGTCGAGTTGATCGCGAACAGTCGTGGCAGCAGGCCGATGTTCAACTGCGGATCGGCCTCCCCGGTGAGCACTTGCCAGCCCACCACGCCGTCGACCCACGGCAGCACCGAGCACAGCACGAGCACCAGGATCACCGAGGCGATCACCAATGCGCGCGAACCCGGATCGATCCGGCGCAGAACCTCCCGCTCGGTTCTGGCCAGCTCGCGGCGCGACATCTCGTCGGGTTCCTCCGCGCCGCTCAACACGCACATCCCTGCTGCGCGACGGGCTGCACCGGAGGACTCCCGAACGAGGGCAGTCCAAGGCTGACGCCGGAGGTCTTGGGCCGCACGCCCGCCTCCCAGTGGTCACCCGCGGTAGTGCGGCGGTGGTCGCTGACGTCGGTGTCGGCGACCAGGTGGTGCGGCGCGGCGCGGGTGACCGTGGTGTGCACGATGTCGCCGGGCCGGATTTCGCCGTTGATCGCGCCGGTCGGGGTGAAGTGCACCAGCCGTCCGTCGCGGGCCCGACCGGACAGCCGGTGGGTCGCCGCGTCCTTGCGCCCTTCGCCCTCGGCTACCAGCAGCTCCACCGGGCGGCCGACGAGCGTCTTGTTCTCCTCCCAGGAGATCTCGTTCTGCAGCGCGACCAGCCGGTCGTAGCGCTGCTGCACGACTTCCTTGGGCAACTGGTCGGGCAATTCCGCGGCGGGGGTGCCGGGCCGCTTGGAGTACTGGAAGGTGAACGCGCTGGAGAACCGGGCCTGCCGCACCACGTCCAGCGTCGCCTCGAAGTCCGCCTCGGTCTCGCCGGGGAACCCGACGATGATGTCGGTGGTGATGGCCGCCGTCGGCATCTCCTCGCGCACCTTGCGAAGGATGTTCAGATACCGCTCGCTGCGGTAGGAGCGGCGCATCGCCTTGAGGATCCGGTCCGATCCTGACTGCAGCGGCATGTGCAGCTGCGGGCACACGTTCGGCGTCGTGGCCATCGCCTCGATCACGTCGTCGGTGAAGTCACGCGGGTGCGGCGAGGTGAAGCGGACCCGTTCCAGGCCGTCGATCTCGCCGCAGGAGCGCAGCAGCTTGCCGAACGCGAAGCGGTCGCCGAACTCGACGCCGTAGGCGTTGACGTTCTGCCCCAACAACGTCACTTCGAGGACACCTTCGGAGACCAGCGCCTGCACCTCGGCGAGGATCTCGCCCGGTCGGCGGTCCTTCTCCTTGCCGCGCAGCGCAGGCACGATGCAGAACGTGCAGGTGTTGTTGCAGCCGACCGAAACCGACACCCAGCCGGAGTAGGCCGACTCGCGGCGCGCGGGCAGCGTGGACGGGAAGACGTCCAGCGATTCGAGGATCTCGACCTCGGCCTCGTGGTTGTGCCGGGCGCGCTCCAGCAGCGTGGGCAGCGAGCCGAGGTTGTGGGTGCCGAACACGACATCCACCCACGGGGCCCGCTTGACGATGGTGTCGCGGTCCTTCTGGGCCAGGCAGCCGCCGACCGCGATCTGCATGTTCGGGTTCTGGTCCTTGGCCGGACGCATGTGACCGAGGGTGCCGTAGAGGCGGTTGTCGGCGTTCTCCCGGACCGCGCAGGTGTTGAACACGACCACATCGGCGGTGTCGGAGTCGGCGCGCACGTACCCGGCGTCCTCCAGCATGCCCGCGAGCCGCTCGGAGTCGTGCACGTTCATCTGGCAGCCGAAGGTTCGGATCTCGTAGGTCCTGGTGCGCACCGTTCCACGGTAGCTCCTGGTCAGATCCCGGATTCACCCGCCTGGACGGGCAGCGGTTGCGAGGTGGTTCCGCAGCGCGGAAAGATCGGCACCAGCCGGGTTGTTGACTCCGGTGCGTAACCCACTTGCAACATGTGTTCGTCTGTTGCGTCTGGACTATCCCCCATCGGGGGCTTAGGTTTCGGCCAACGAATACAAATTGAGGCGTTCAGGGGAGAACGAATGGCCGCAGCTTCCACGGACGTCCCGATGATCAGGATGTCCGCGGTCGACAAGTATTTCGGCTCATTGCACGTGCTGCGGGCGATCGATCTCGAAGTGCCCAAGGGCCAGGTGGTCGTGGTGCTCGGGCCGTCGGGTTCCGGCAAGTCGACGCTGTGCCGCGCGATCAACCGCCTGGAGCCGATCAACTCCGGCCGGATCGAAATCGACGGGGTGCCGCTGCCCGCCGAGGGACGTGCGCTGGCCGAACTGCGCGCCGATGTCGGCATGGTGTTCCAGCAGTTCAACCTGTTCGCGCACAAGACGATCCTGGAGAACGTGACGCTGGGCCCGATCAAGGTCCGCAAGCAGAGCCGGGACGCCGCCCGCGAGGACGCGATGCGGCTGCTGGAGCGGGTCGGCATCACCGACCAAGCCGAGAAGTACCCGGCGCAGCTCTCCGGCGGCCAGCAGCAGCGGGCCGCCATCGCCCGCGCGCTCGCGATGAAGCCGAAGGTGATGCTCTTCGACGAGCCGACCTCGGCGCTGGACCCGGAGATGGTCAACGAGGTCCTGGAGGTCATGACCGACCTCGCGGCCGAAGGCATGACCATGCTGGTGGTGACCCACGAGATGGGCTTCGCGCGCCGTGCTGCGCACCGCGTGCTCTTCATGTCAGACGGCGAGGTGGTCGAGGACGCCGCGCCGGAGAAGTTCTTCAGCGCGCCGAGCAGCGACCGCGCCAAGGACTTCCTCGGCAAGATCCTCACCCACTAAGGACCCACTTAAGAGAGGGGCAAAGCGAGATGCAAGGCAAGGGGATCCGGTTGGTCACGGTGCTGACGGCGACGCTGGCACTGGCACTGACCGCCTGCGGCGGTGGCGGGGGCAACCAGCTGAGCGGTGGTGGCAACGAGGTGCAGGTCGACCAGAACGCGCAGTTCGAGCCGGGCACCACGATGGCCAACCTCAAACAAGCGGGCACCATCCGCATCGGTACCAAGTTCGACCAGCCGCTGTTCGGGCTGAAGGGCCTGGACGGCAAGCCGCAGGGCTTCGACGTGGAGATCGCCAAGATCATTGCGGGCAAGCTCGGCATCGCACCGGAGCGGATCGAATGGGTCGAGGCGCCCAGCAAGACCCGCGAAGAGGTGATCGAGCAGAACCGGGTGGACATGGTGGTGGCCACCTACACCATCAACGACGCCCGCAAGCAGCGGATCAGCTTCGCCGGACCGTACTACCAGGCCGGTCAGGACATCATGGTCAAGTCCGACAACACCCAGATCACCGGGCCGGAGTCGTTGCGGCCGACCGGTGCGAAGGTGTGCTCGGTGACCGGCTCCACCCCGGCCGAGAAGATCAAGGAGTACGTCGACGAGGCCAACCTGGTGCTCTTCGACGTGTATTCGAAGTGCGCCGACGCGCTGCGCACCGGCCAGGTGCAAGCGGTGACCACCGACAACGTGATCCTGCTGGGGCTGGTGGATCAGAGCGGTGGCCAGTTCAAGATGGTGGACAAGCCCTTCACCCAGGAGCCGTACGGCATCGGCATCAAGAAGGGTGACGTGAAGTTCTGCGAGTTCATCGACCAGACGCTCACCCAGGCCAGCCAGGACGGTTCCTACGCGAAGGCGTGGCAGTCGACGGCGGGCAAGGTCGCCCCGCAGACCCCACCACTACCGCAGCTGGACACCTGCAGCTGACCGATCGCGAGAGAAGGACCTGTATCTGAACTCGTTTTGAGTGGCGTACGCGGGCTAAGCGGCTGGCGCCGCTTCAAAGCAAGACCAAAGACAGGTACGGAGAGGGTGCCGACCGCGCAGGACGGCACCCTCATCGCTTGGCCGGAGTGAATCGTGCAAGTCATCATCGACAACCTTCCGCTGTACCTCAGCGGACTCGTGCGGACGCTGAGCATCTGCCTGTACGCCGGGGTGCTCGCGCTGGTCATCGGGACCATCGCGGCCGGTTTCCGGGTATCCCCGCTGCCACCGCTGCGCGCCACCGGGACCAGCTGGGTCAACGTGCTGCGCAACTGCCCGCTGACCGTGGTGCTGTTCTTCATGGCCTTCGGGCTGCCCGAGCTGGGCATCAACGGCTCGTACTTCTGGTTCGGCACCATCGGTTTGGCGCTGTACACCTCGGCGTTCGTGTGCGAGGCGATCCGCAGCGGCATCAACGCGGTGCCGTCAGGGCAGGCCGAGGCCGCGCGGGCCGTCGGACTCACCTTCGGCCAGTCGCTGTCGCTGATCGTGCTGCCGCAGGCGGTGCGCACCGTCGTCCCGCCGCTGGGCAACGTGATCATCGCGATGATCAAGAACTCCGCGATCGTCGGCGCCTTCGGCGTCGGCGGTGACCTGTTCGCGGTCGGCGACACCCTCACCTCGGCGCGCGGGCTGTCCGCGTTGCCGGTGCTGACCGGCGTGGTCCTCGGTTACCTGGTGATCACCATCCCAGCCGGGCTGCTGCTCAGCGTGGTCGAGCGGAAGGTGGCGATCGCCCGATGACGAACTCGGTGCTCTACGAGGCGCCCGGCCCGGTGGCGAAGCGTCGTTCGCTGCTGTCCAGCCTGGTCGTGGGCGCCTTGCTGCTCGCGGTTGTCGCCTGGGTGCTGGTGGTTTTGGGCGCGCAGGGCCAGCTGACCGCCGAGAAGTGGGCCCCGCTGCTCGACCCGACCAACGACACCTTCGGGCCGGTGTGGAACCTGCTGGGCGAAGGGCTGGTCGGCACGCTCACCGCGGCGGTGCTGGCCATGGTGTTCTCCCTGGTCATCGGGACGTTGCTGGCCATGACCCGGATCGTGAGCGCGCCTTGGTACCGCTGGGGCGTGGTCGGCGTCGTCGAGCTGCTGCGCGGCGTCCCGGTGGTCATCGCGGTCTTCTACGCCTTCCGCGTGCTGCCCTCGCTCGGACTTGAGCTGTCCCCGCTGTGGTTCCTCGTCATCGGCCTGACCGCGTACAACTCGGTGATCATCGCCGAGGTCGTGCGGGCCGGGATCCTGGCGTTGCCCAAGGGGCAGAGCGAGGCCGCCTACGCCATCGGGCTGCGGCGCAGCCAGGTGATGGCGTCGGTGCTGCTGCCGCAGGCGTTCCGGGCCATGCTGCCCGCGTTGATCAGCCAACTGGTGGTGATCTTGAAGGACACCTCGCTGGGCTTCATCGTGGCGTACGTGGACGTGGTGCGGCAGGCGCAGGTGATCATCCAGAACCTGAACAACCCGATCCAGACCTACTTCGTGGTCGCGGTGCTGTTCATCTTGATCAACTACGCGCTGGGCAGGCTGGCCATCTACACCGAGCGCCGCCTCAGCCGCGCCCGCAAGGGCAAGCTCGCGACGGTCGAACTCCAACGAACAGGCGCGGCAGCAGGCGACTAGGGGCGCGTTCAGCAACCGGCTCGCTGCGGACTACGAACGCCGATCAGCCGAGCAACAGCACGCGGCCCGGTCCCAGCAATACCGGGACCGGGCCGTGACCTGCGACTGGGTCAACGCACATCGACCTCGGCGGACAGCAGTGCCGCGGGCTTCGAACGCCTGCTGACGAACAGCGATGCGATGAACGCGAGTAAGCCGATACCACCGGCGACCACGAACGCGGTGCGCAGACCCGCGCTGTCGGGGGCGCCGGACGGGTCGGCGGCAGCAAGGGAGGCGACGGTGACGAAGACGGCGATACCGAACGCACCCGCGACCTGCTGGAGGGTGGCCAGGACCGCGCTCCCGTGGGAGTAGAGGTGGTTGGGCAGCGCACTGAGAGACTCGGTCATCAGCGGGGTCATCATGAGACCGAGCCCGGCCATGAGCAGGACGTGGACGCCGATCACCACGGCCAGCGGCGATCCCGGTCCGAGGGCGGCGAACAGCCACAGCGAAACCGCCATGGCCAGTGCGCCGGGGATCACCAGCGGGCGGGCGCCGAAGCGGTCGTACAGCCGTCCCACCGGCCGCCCGAGCAGTCCGAGCACCAATCCGCCGGGTAGCACGGCCAACCCGGTGACGAAGGTGCTGGCGTGCAGGACGGTTTGGAGGTACAGCGGCAGCAGGATCGCCCCGGCACCCATCAGGCACATGAACAGCAAGGCGCCCAAGACCAGGGCGACGATGAAGTCGCGGTAGGTGAACGGGCGCAGGTCGAGCAGCGCGCGGTCGTAGCGCTGCAAGCGGAGTTGGCGCGCCACGAACGCACCAAGGGACGCGACCCCGATCACGATCGGGACCCACGGTGCCACCTGGTGCTGCCCGCCGGACTCCCCGATGGCTGACAGGCCGTAGAGGACGCCGCCGAACCCGACAGCCGACAGCGGCACCGAGACCAGGTCCAGCGGCACCGACCGCGTGTCGCTGGCCAACCGCATCAGGACCGCCCCGATCGCCAGCGCGAGAACCGCCAGCGGCAGCACGATCCAGAACATCCAGCGCCAGCCCAGGAAGGCCAACACCGCGCCGCCGATCGTCGGGCCCACGGCGGGAGCGACGGCGATGACGATGGTGATCGTGCCCATCGTCGCGCCGCGCTTCTCGGGCGGCACGAGGCGCATCACCGAGGTCATCAGCAGCGGAATCATGACTGCGGTGCCGCACGCCTGCACCACCCGCCCCGCCAGCAGCACCACGAAGCCCGGGGCGAGCGCGCTGATCAGCGTTCCCGCGCTGAACAGCGTCAACGAGGCGAGGAAGACCTGGCGCGGGGTGAAGCGTTCGAGCAGGAAGCCCGTGATGGGGATGACCACTGCCATCGTCAACAGGAAACCGCTGGTGAGCCATTGCACGGTCGCCGTCGAGACGCCGAGGTCGACGGTGAGATCGCGAAGTGCCACGCTCAGGATCGTCTCGTTGAGGATCATCACGAAGGCCGAGGCGACCAGCACACCGATCAGCACGGGGGCTTGCGGTGGTGTGGTGTCGCGGTCCGAGTCCGCAGTCGCGGTACTCGCGGAGTCGATCATGGTGGAGCGCACCTCGCAGTTGGGTCGGCTCGACCGCGGGCGCGGCCCGCCGTCGAGCACGGGGTTGACATTCCGAGTCTGCTCACCCGCCGACGAGTCGGCACGTGCTTTTCGCGGAGAGCATGCAGGCTCACACCGACAGCGCGGTGGCCACACCGGCGAAGGGCGCTGCACCACTCGGCATTCTTCCGCGGGATCAGGGGTGCAGGAGCTTCTCCTGGACGGCGGCCGGTGCGCTGGGATCGGTGCCGCGCCAGGCCACCACATCGTCGGGGCGGAGCAGGAGTCCTTCCCCGGCCCGCAGGAAGTCGACGTCGAGCCGGTGGACCGGGAGGCCGTTGTCCTGCCAGCGCCGCGGATCGTCGGCCACCGCGAGCGCCCAACCGGGGCCGCCGATATCCACCGTGGACGATGTGCGGTCGGCGTCCAGCCAGCGGTGCGGGATTCGGGTGCCGACGCGTCCGGCCGGTGCGAATTCGGTGACCGGCTCGACTTCCCCGCCCTCTGCTGGTCCGCCGACGAAAGCTCCGGCCGGGTACTGGAATCCGCCTGCGGCCAGCACGAACGGGTGCGCCAACGTCGGATCGGGTGCGGCTGCCAGGTCCCGCGAGCGCCTGCTCGACTGGTCGGCCGCGAACCAACCCGCCGGGCGGCGTTCGGTGTCGTAGCTGTCCAGCAGCTCGGGCGTGGCGGCTCCGGACAGCACCGCGGCGAGCTTCCAGCCGAGGTTGTGCGCGTCGACGATGCCGGTGTTGGCACCGCTCGCGGCGAACGGCGGCATGACGTGCGCGGCATCTCCGGCCAGATGCACCCGTCCTTGCGAGTAGCGGTCGGCGACGCGCATCTCCGGTTGCCAGGCCAGCGCGCTCAAGATCTCCAGGTCCGGGGCGGGCACACCGAGCGCGATTCGCAGCAGTGTCGACCAGTCGCGATCGACCTCGTCGCCCGGCGCCATGAACACCCACCGCGTCCGACCGTCCACTGAGACCAGCGCGCCGGGTGCTTCCGGGTGGTCGAGCTGGCAGATGTTGAACTCCCGCCCGCGAACCACATCCGCGAGGTCCGCGCGGAAGTAGACGTTCACATTGGGTTCGCCGATGGCACCGCGCCCGGATCGGCTGATGCCGAGCGCTGTGCGCACGGTGCTGTGCGCGCCGTCGGCCCCGACGAGGTATGCCGCCCGCAGCCTTGCGCCATCCAGCTCGGCGACCACACCATCGGCATCCTGCGTGAACGATCTGAGCGGGGTGTTGAACCGCACGTCCACTCCCGCGCCCTCGGCTGCCGCGCGCAGCACCGGTTCAAGCACGTCCTGTGCCACCAAACAGGGCAACTCCGGACTGACCTCCATCGATGCGCCCGAACCGGGCGGCCGCCACAGCGGCAACTGCTCGGCCTCCGCGAGTGTGCGCCCGGTGGCCATGTGGTCGTGTTGGGCGAGATCGCGCGCTGCTTCGTGGACGGTCGCGGCCAGGCCGATCTCGCGGAACACCTCCAAGCTCCGCATGTTGAAGCGGCGCGCCTTGGGCTGCGGCGAGGTCGTCGCCCGCTTCTCGACGAGCGTCACGTCGACACCGTGGTGGCGCAGCACCAGGGCTGTCGTCAGCCCGATGAGTCCGCCGCCGACGACCAACACGTCTCGTGTACGTTGTACATCCATGGTGTACGTTGTACACGCAAGCTAGGATCCGGAGCAAATGACTTCCGCGAAACGTCCGGGCGGCCTGGTCTGGTTCGACGAGCCACCGCCCCCACCGGCCACCGAACAGCTCAGCCGGGAACGGGTCGTTGCCGCCGCGATAGCGCTCGCCGACGAGAGCGTGCGCGGCGAGGTCACGATGCGGGCGATTGCGAGCCGTCTCGGTTCGCGCAGCCCGATGGCCCTGTACCGCTACGTCGGCAGCAAGGACGGGTTGACGGATCTCATGGTCGACGAGATCTACCGCGAGATCACCGTGCCGCCGCCCGGTGACTGGCGAACCTGCCTGCGAGAAATGGGAGTCTCGGCCTGGGAAGCCGTGCAACGGCACCCATGGTTCGCGCGCTTGGCGTTCAGCCGACCACCGCTGGGACCGCACGCGCTGCGCCTCTACGACGCCGCCCTGGCCGCAGTTGACGAACTGGGCCTGGACGCCGCAACCCGCATCGGTTTCATCAACACGGTGCTCGGACAAGTGCTGGGCTCCGGGCTCGCACTGTTGGAGGAACGCGCGATGCGGGCCCGGACCGGCATCTCGTCCGAGGACGAGATGGCCGCAGCGGCGCGGCCCTACCTGGCGAGGATCACTGCGGAAGGCAAGTACCCGCACTACATCCGGTGGGTCAACGAGCCGGACTGCCTGGCCGAAGTGGTGACCTTCGAGCAACAACTGGAGTGGCAGCTCGACGGTCTGCAAAGCCTCGCCAACACCAGGCGGGAAGACCGCTAGCGCCGCCGACCCCGCCAATCGACAGCACAGGCCAGGTGTGGGAGCCCATCGCCGAAGGGCTCGCAGCGCGCTGAAGCGGCGTGCTGCGCCGAGCCTCTGGCGATTTCGCGCCTGGCTCTACCTCGGGGTGGCCTTGACTCCGGCTGCTCCCAGGGTTGCGTCGTAGGCGCGCTGCCACGAGCCGTCGGCGACCGCGGCGTCCAGCATTCGTTGCAGCTCCTGGGCCAGCATCCGATCGTCCGACCTGATCACCAGGAAGCGTTCGCTGTCGGTCACCACGTAGGGCCCGACCGCGGCCACCTGCGGCGTGTCAGCCGTGCCGCCGAGCAGGACGTCCACGTTGCCCGCAGTCACCGCGTCCCGCAGCAGCGTCGGCGGCAGCCGCCGGAACTGCACCTGGTTCATCGGGTCGAGGCCGATGCGCTTGGCCAGGTCTCGGGCGATCTCGACATCGAAACCCTGGTACTCACCAGCCGGGTCGCGGGTGATGAACTGCGGCTCGTCCGCACGCACCCCGACCAGGAGCAGCCGCCGCTGCTTGATCTGCGCCAAGGTCGGCGAGGTGTCGAGCTCGACCGAGTTCCCGACCGGCGGGGCCGGGCTCGGGGGCGCGGGCGCGGTCGGCGCGGGCCGGTTCTGCGGCGGCACCGCATTCGGCTCGGTCGGCGAACCCGGCGCGCAACCCGACAACACGGCGAGCGCCGACACCACCGCAGCGAGCACGCGAATCCGCATGGCCCCTCTCCTCACTCTCGATCCAGCACCCATGATCGCGCACCCAGCAACGGGCTCGGGACCGGATTGCCGCTCAACTGGATCGATTGTGAAATCCAGACCACACCTATTAGTGTGACTGCCGTCATCAGGCGCCAACGTCGTCGCCCGCATTCCAGGCAATCCTTTCGGAGGCGATTCATGGCGCCGCCAAGGCAGCACGTCGTCGAGCAGGTCACCCAGCGCATCGCGGACCGCAGCGCCGAGACGCGCACCGCCTACCTCGACCGCATCCGAGCCGCCGCAGCCGTCGGCCCGGCCCGCACCGAACTGCCCTGCAGCAACCTCGCGCACGGCTTCGCCGCGTGCAACGGCCCGGATCGCCTCTCACTGCGCGGCGCCACCAAGCCAGGTGTTGCGATCGTGTCCGCCTACAACGACATGCTTTCCGCGCACCAGCCGTACGCCGAGTTCCCGGCGTGGCTCAAGGACGCGGTGCGGGAAGCCGGTGGCGTCGCGCAGTTCGCCGGTGGAGTGCCCGCCATGTGCGACGGCATCACCCAGGGGCGCACCGGCATGGAACTGTCGCTGTTCTCCCGCGACGTCATCGCGATGGCCACCGGGATCGCGCTCTCCCACGAGATGTTCGACGGCGCGCTGCTGCTCGGAGTATGCGACAAGATCGTGCCGGGCCTGCTCATCGGCGCGCTGTCCTTCGGCCACCTGCCGACCGTGCTGGTACCGGCCGGACCGATGCCCTCCGGGCTGCCGAACCGGGAGAAGAGCCGCATCCGGCAGTTGTTCGCCGAAGGCAAGGCCACCCGCGAGGACCTGCTGGAAGCCGAGTCCGCCTCGTACCACTCGCCCGGCACCTGCACCTTCTACGGCACCGCCAACTCCAACCAGCTAGTCGTCGAGGTCATGGGCCTGCACCTGCCGGGGTCGAGCTTCGTGCCGCCGGACACCCCGCTGCGCAAAGCGCTCACCGAGGAAGCCGCCCGCCGCGTCGTCCAACTCGGTCGCGGCGCGGACTACACACCGATCGGGGAGATCATCGACGAGCGCGCCATCGTCAACGGCGTGATCGCGCTGCTGGCCACCGGCGGCTCCACCAACCACACGCTGCACCTGGTCGCCGTCGCCGCGGCCGCCGGTATCGAGCTGACCTGGGACGACTTCTCCGACCTGTCCGCAGTCGTGCCGTCGCTGGCCAAGGTCTACCCCAACGGCTCGGCCGACATCAACCACTTCGCCGCCGCCGGAGGCGTGCAGACCCTCGTCGGCGAACTGCTCGACGCGGGCCTGCTGCACCGCGACGTCAAGACGGTCGCTGGCCCCGAACTCGACCGCTACCGGCAGCAGCCGTTCCTCGAAGACGGCGAGCTCGTGTGGCGCGACGCACCCGCGAGGAGCCTGGACCCGGACGTGCTGCGCGGCGTCGACGACCCATTCGCACCGGACGGTGGCCTGCGGGTGCTGGACGGCAACCTCGGCCGGTCGGTGATCAAGGTGTCCGCGGTCAGCGACGAACACCGCGCCGTGACAGCTCCGGCGCGGGTTTTCGAAGATCAGCACGAGTTCACCGCCGCGTTCCAGGCCGGTGAGCTCGACCACGACGTCGTGGTGGTGATCCGCAACCAGGGCCCGCAAGCCAACGGAATGCCCGAGCTGCACGGGCTGACGCCCGCACTGGGCGTGCTGATGGACCGCGGCCATCAGGTCGCGCTGGTCACCGACGGCCGGATGTCCGGTGCCTCCGGCAAGATCCCAGCGGCCATCCAGCTGACCCCGGAAGCCAACGCGGGTGGGCCGCTGGCCCGCCTCCGCGACGGCGACGTGATCCGGTTGGACGCCGACCGCGGCACGCTGGAAGTGCTGGTACCCGACGACGAACTGGCGGCCCGCGAGGACGCACCCACGGCGCGAGGCCCGCAGTTCGGCACCGGCCGCGAGCTGTTCGCGGCGTTCCGGCAGGCGGTCGGACGGGCCGATCGCGGCGCCAGCGTGTTCACACCGCTGCAACCGCAACCGGCCGACGTGCCAGCATGACAGTCGAGGACCACCGGGCGAATTCCGCAGGGCGCTCGACAAGCACTAGGAACGGATGAACCACCCCATGAACACTGCAGCTGACGTGCTGGAACTCGCTCCAGTGGTGCCGGTCGTGGCATTGGACGACGTCGCGCACGCGGTGCCGCTGGCCGAAGCCCTGCTGCGGGGCGGAATCCGCACCATCGAGGTCACCCTGCGCACCCCGGCCGGACTGCCCTCGATCGAACGGATCGCGGCCGAGGCGCCCGACATGGTCACCGGAGCGGGCACGATCACCGAACCGGGTCAGGCCAAGCGGGCCGCCGATGCCGGAGCTCGTTACCTGGTCACACCGGGAACCACGGACCGGCTGCTCGACGACATCGACGCATCCGGGGTGCCCTACCTGGCCGGAGCGGGCACGGTGTCGGAAGCGATGCGGCTGGCCGAACGCGGGGCCACCGCGATGAAGTTCTTCCCGGCTGAGCAAAGCGGCGGTGTGCCGTTCCTGAAAGCGATCGCCGGACCGCTGCCGGACCTGCGGTTCTGCCCGACCGGTGGGATCAGCCCGCAGAACGCGCCGAGCTACCTCGCACTGCCCAACGTGGGATGCGTCGGTGGATCGTGGCTCACGCCGAAGAACCTGCTGGCCGCCGGTGACTGGGCGCAGATCGAACAGCTCGCCAGGGAAGCCGCCGCGCTGCGCTGAACCCCGCCAGGCCGTTCGCCGGTCCTGGAACTTGCTCCGCGCGCGGCGGAACCGGGTGACGGAGTTGGCGATTTCGCGCGAAATGGCCAACTCCCTCGGCGCTGCGGCCCGCACCGCGTCGAAGACCAAGATCATGGTCAGCGCGATCGAAGGCCGTGCAGACCAGGTTCACCGCCGACCCTGACCCATACAGGATTACGAGAGCCAGGAGACGGCTTCCTCGATGGACTCAGCGATGGGCATGCCCGTCTCCGCCAGCTTTCCGCGACTCATCACCCCAGTGGTCACCAGAACGCAGCCCGCTCCTACGTGTGCTGCTGCGTCAGCGTCATCGACCACATCACCGATCACAACGACTTCGCTCGGGACAGCACGTAGCTCGGCCAGGTGCCGTTCGAGGTGTTCGGCCTTCGGCCCGCCGCCGATCTCCGCGCGCAGGCCGTCAACCCGCTCGAAAAGCTCGGCTAACCCGAACTCGGCCACCATCGGTACCAGTTCGTCGTGGAACCACATGGAGAGCAAGGATTGAGTCCGGCCGTTGCCGCGCCACTCCTCCAACACCTTGGGGACTCCATCGGCCAGACCGCAGGTGTGCAGGAGATCCCGGTACGCCTCGTGGTACAGCACATCGATGCGTGCCCAATCCTCGTTACTCAGCGAACGGCGCAGCAACCGCTCGTAGCACCGCAAAAGCGGACGGCTGAAAACGGACCGCCACTCGTCGAGGTCGATGTGCTCTCGATCGAAGGCGGTGCAGACCTCGTTCACCGCCGATACCACGGCGTGGTTATCCGAAAAGATCGTCCCATTCCAGTCCCACACGATGTGCCGCGCGCCAGCAAGAGTCGTCATGGCTGGCGACTCTACGAGCTGGAGACAACATTCCAGTACACACGTCCCAATCTGAGAGACGACGCACAGATCGGGCAAGCCACGGATTTACGGTTGATAGTTAGCGGTCGAGCCGACGCTGATCGGATCGCCGCAGTCTTCACCGAGGACGCTGAGTGGCTCGCGCCTCCGGGGAACGCTACTGCCGTCGCGCTGGAGGCCCCAAGCCACATGGTCGGCAAGAAGGCGATCGTGCGCTTCCTCGCAGAGGATTTCCCACGTTTGTTCGTGGCTGACGTCGCAGTCACCTTCCACGGGTTCCACGCCGACGGCGAAGGGGTGATCGTGGAGGAGACCATGACGGCGACTTTGGCCAACGGCAACCATTACGCCAACGACTACTGCTTCGTTTTCGAGCTCCAGGACGGCCTGATCCGCCAGGTCCGCGAGTACATGGACACAGCCCGCGGGCAGCGAATGATCTTCGGCGATGTTCAGCAGTAGGCATCCTCGACCTGGCCGCGGTCTAGTCGGCCCCGAAGAACAACTCCGAGTCGGCGAACTGGACGACGGCTGCCCCAACGCACAGCCACACCGCCCGACCACCGACACCACGACGCTGAGTGACCACGGGCAGCCAACGATGCATCGCCGACCGCGCGCAGTTATCAACGCTGGCCGAATCGCACCTTCTCGTGTCCCGTCACGATGATTCGAGATCAGGGTCCGGAGCACCGCCGCCGGATTGTTCGACTTCCTCCCGCACCACGCGGAAAGCCAGTCCCTCGGAGTAGCCCTTGCGGGCCAGCATGCCCACCAGACGACGCATCTTCGCGGTCTGGTCCAAGGTCGTCATCGTCCGGAGCTTGCGCTGCACCAACTCACGTGCCCGCTCGACCTCCGCATCGCCATCCACAGTGGACAAGGCCGCTGCCACCAGCTGCTCGTCGACGCCCTTGCGACGCAGTTCGAAGCCCAGCGCCTTGCGGCCGAGCCCCTGGTGCTGTTGGCGCGAATGCACCCACTCCTCGGCGAACGAGGCGTCATCGACCAGCCCCGCGTCGACGAACTTCTGCAACACGCCGTCGGCGATGTCCTCGTCGATCCCCTTGCGTAGCAATGCCTGTCGCAACTCCGAACGGCTGCGCGCACGGACCGCCAGCAGCCGGTAAACCGTGTCGCGCGCCAACTGCTCGGGGTCGTCGGCAGGCTTGCGCGGCGGCTTCGCGCCCGCCGCGCCATCCGAGACCTCGTCCATCGGGCGGGCATTGTCGGGGAAGCGGCCCTGTGCAGCGCTGCCCCGACGCGTGCCGTCACCGTTCATCCGAACCAACGTCCGAGGCTCAGAAGTCAACTGGTGCTGGCTCGGCGTTCTCCGCATCCAGCGTCGCGCCGATGCCGAGCTTCTCCTTGATCCGCTTCTCGATCTCGTTGGCAACGTCCGGGTTCTCCCGCATGAACTTGCGGGCGTTCTCCTTTCCCTGACCGAGCTGATCGCCTTCGTAGGTGTACCAGGCACCGGACTTGCGGATGATGCCCTGCTCGACACCCATGTCGATCAACGAGCCCTCGCGGCTGATGCCGATCCCGTAGATGATGTCGAACTCCGCCTGCTTGAACGGCGGCGCGACCTTGTTCTTCACCACCTTGACCCGAGTCCGGTTGCCAACCGCGTCCGAGCCGTCCTTCAACGTCTCGATCCGCCGCACGTCCAACCGCACCGAAGAGTAGAACTTCAACGCCTTACCACCGGTCGTCGTCTCAGGACTTCCGAACATGACACCGACCTTCTCGCGGAGTTGGTTGATGAAGATCGCTGTTGTTTTGGCGTTGTAGAGCGCCGAGGTCAGCTTTCGGAGGGCTTGGCTCATCAGGCGGGCTTGCAGGCCCACGTGACTGTCGCCCATTTCGCCCTCGATCTCGGCGCGCGGCACCAGCGCGGCCACCGAGTCGATGACGATGACGTCCAGCGCGCCGGAGCGGATCAGCATGTCCGCGATCTCCAGCGCCTGCTCACCGGTGTCCGGCTGCGACACCAGCAGCGCGTCGGTGTCCACCCCGATCGCCCTGGCGTACTCCGGGTCCAGCGCGTGCTCCGCGTCGATGAACGCCGCAGTGCCGCCCAACTTCTGCGCGTTGGCCACGGCGTGCAGCGCCACCGAGGTCTTACCGCTGCTCTCCGGGCCGTAGATCTCCACGATGCGGCCCCGTGGCAGCCCACCGATCCCCAGCGCGACGTCCAGCGAGATGGAACCGGTCGGGATGACCTCGATCGGTGCGCGCGACTCGTCGCCGAGTCGCATGACCGACCCCTTGCCGTACTGCTTGTCGATCTGGGCGAGCGCCAACTCCAGCGCTTTGCCCTTGTCCGGTGTCGCTGCCATCGGGGGTCCACCTCAGTCGAATCGAGCTTCGTCGTCGTTTCAGACGCTACGGGCAGGGACCGACAATCCGGCTGCGGGGTGTGCGGACGGCTCAGTCCCGTGCGCCCCATCCTAGACGAACGGATGTTCGATCTACCTCCCGACACGCCAGCACCGTCACCCGACCGTGTAACGGTGCGATCACCGATGCCGGGGTGGACACTCGAAGGAGAAATCGCCGCGGGCGCCGAGGAGGTGCCGATCATGCGCATGGACCGATACCTTCCGCCGGACCATCCGCTGAGCCGGTTCTACCGCGTCGGGGCGGCCATCTTCGGGGCCTGCCTGCTGGCTTTCGGCGTGCTGGGCCTGGCCAACCAGGTACCGCTGTTCACCACCCACGGCATCGACATCCTCGGGTTGTCCAGCAACGGCCTGCTGGCGGTGATCTCGGTCGTGGTCGGCGTGATCCTGGTCGGCGCCGCGGCCTGGGGCGGGCCGGTCGCCTCCACCACCACCGCCGTGATCGGGGTGCTGTTCTTCCTCTCCGGGCTGATCAACCTGGGCCTGCTGAACACCCCCTGGAACCTGTTCGCCTTCAAGCTGGAGAACGTGGTGTTCAGCCTGATCGCGGGCATGCTGCTGATGTTCCTCGGGTTCTACGGGCGGGTCAGCGGTGGGCTGCCGGAGGACAACCCCTACGTGCGCTACCGGCACCACGAACCGCCCGCCGAAGATGTTCCGGAGCAGCGGCTGGCCGATGAACAGCGCATCGCCGAACTCGAACCGCTCTGCGAGGCCGAGGTCGCCGTCGCCGAAGGCCATCCCACGCCGCAGCAGGACCGGCTGGTGCGGGCCGAGGCGTGGCGGCACCTGGTGGCGGAACGGCGCCGGGCCTACGAGCACTACCTGGCGGCCGGGCGCACTGCCGAACAGCAGGTCAGCGCGCAGAACCTGTGGGCGGATTTCGAACCACCGCAACGGAAGCGCTCGGAAGAGCCCGAGTCCTGATCCCGCGGAACCGCCGCACGAACCGAGCCGCCCTCAGCGCCGTTCGGTGGGTACCTCGAAGGCTTCGCAGACCGCCTGCCAGACCTCTTTCGTCGACGCCCCGGCTTCCAGGGCCTGGTCGACGGTGCGCCCACCGAGGGACGAGAACACGTGGTCCTGGGCCAACATCTCGGCGCGGACCCGGCCGAACTCCTCGGCCATGCGTTGGCGGAAAGCTGTGTGGCGCATCGGCGACCAGCCTACGCGCCGCCCGTACCCTGGTGGTGTGCTGCTCTTGCTGCAGACCGACCCGACCGGCTTGTCCACCCCGCTGGGACAGGCGGCGATCGCTGCCGGGCTGCTGGCCGTGGTGGTGCTCGCGGTGCGGTTCCTCTGGGAGCACCGCAACCGCAAGTGAGCGATCAGGCCGTGCCGGGTTGGATCGTGTCCTCGAAGTCGTCGGCCATCTTGTTCGGGTCGAGCTGCTGGTCGTCGTTGGGTTTGAGCACCATGCCCACCAGCGGCCGGTCGTCGACGGTGAACACCAGGGTGCCGAAGGTGCTGCTGGTGACCGCGCGGTAGGTGCCGGACAGGCCGTTGCCGCTCCAATCCGCCTCGACCTGGTCGCTGGTCACCCCGTTGAAGTTCAGCAGCAGGTCGGCGCGCTGCTGCGCGGCTTCCTGCGAGTCCAGCTGGGTGTAGATGATCTGGGTGCCCTCGTTGGGGTTGCCGATCGAGCAGGAGACCACGGTTCCGTCGAGTTCCCGCAGGCCGGGCATGATCCGCTGCCAGCCGGGCGCGCAGTTGGAGTGCTCCGGGACGTCTCCGGCGAGGTTGCGCAGGCAAGCGGTGAAGCCCTTGGCGTCCCTGGTGCCGGGCTGCTGGCATTCCGCCGCGCTGGGCACGTTCGCGGTTCCGGTGGTGCGCAGCACGATCGCCACGATCGCGACGAGCACCGCGACGGCGGCGACCGCACCGAGGCCGATCAGCAGGTTGCGGCGGGAGTCGGGTTTGGCGGTCGGTTGCGGGTAGTGCGGTGGTGCGACCACGGGGTGGGTGCGGATCGTGTCGGGTTCCCGGTACCCGGTCTGGGGTTGCCCGGCGTAGGGGATTCCGACCGGGGCCGACGGCGGGTTCGTCCGGAAGTCCTGCGTCCACATCGCGGCGCCGTCGCGGGACACGTGGTGCGCGCCGAGCGCGACTGCGGTTTCCGGCTGGTCGAGGGTGGTCGGCACGATCCGCAGTTGCTCGCCGATGAGGCTGGCGACCAGCGGCAACCGGCTGGAGCCGCCGACCAGGTAGATCCCGGCGAGGTGTTGCGGTCCCATGCCGTTGGAGCGCAGCACGGAGGCCAGCAACTCGACGCTGCGAAGCATGCTGGGCCGCACCAGTGCTTCCAGTTCGGCGCGGGTGACCAGCACGTCTTCGAAGGGTTCCGGCATCGGCACTTCGGTCTGCGGGTGCCGGGAGAGGGCTTCCTTGGCGGCGCGGACGTCTTCGCGCAGGGCGCGTTGGGCTCGTCGGTCGCCGGTGGTTTCCGGGCGCAGCAGTCGTTGCCAGCGCTGCGGGTCCTTGTTGGAGACCTGTCGTCCGACGTGCTCCAGCAGTGCCTGGTCGACGTCCAGCCCGCCGAGGTCGGCCAAGCCGTCTTCGGCCAGCACCGCGAAGCCGTTCTGGGTGGCGCCCACGATCGCGCAGTCGAAAGTGCCCGCGCCCAGGTCGTAGACGGCCAGTGCCTGGCCGGTGCTGAGGGTGCGGTCGGGGAACGACGTGAAGTGCGCGGCGGCGGCGACCGGTTCCGGGACCAGCACCAGGTTGCAGTTGAAACCGGCGAGCCGGGCGGCGGACAGCAGCACGTTGCGCCGGACCGTGCCCCACTGGGCGGGGTGGGTCAGGCGAACCTCGTCGGGTTGGGCGCCGCCGAGTTGCCGGGCGGTTTCCTCCGCGACCCGGTGCAGCACGGCGGCCATCGCGTCGGTGACGGTGATGACGTTGTCGCCGAGCAGCAGGGTGCTTTCGTCGACGCGGCGCTTCGGGTTCGGTTCGAAGCGGGAGGGGTCCAGCCGGGCGCGGCGTTCGGCGTCGCGCCCGACGATGATGGCGCCGTCCTCAGCTGCGAACACCGCGGACGGCATGGTCGCCGAGCCGTCCACTTCGACCACTCGTGGTGGTCGGCCGTGCGCGGACAGCACCGCGACGGTGTTCGAGGTGCCGAGATCCACTGACAGGACGCGCACCCGTCTCCCTCCCACTGTTGACGCTTCTGGGGTCGAATGCTGCCACGTCCGGCGCGTCGGTTTGCAGAGATCCCCCGGATTCGTCGCGCGACCGGTGGCGGTGCTCACGGCGTCAGAACGGGCCTGGTGTCAGGGCGTTGGTCCAGCATGTAGGGGTGAGCGATGTGTTGGACCGGTTCTCCCCGGCGACCCGCGACTGGTTCCGCGGGGCCTTCGCCGCGCCCACCGAGGCGCAACGCGGGGCGTGGGAGGCGATCGCCGACGGCGAGCACGCCCTGGTCGTAGCACCGACCGGCTCCGGCAAGACGCTCGCGGCGTTCCTGTCGGCGTTGGACAAGCTGGCCGCCGAAGGCGCACCGGCGGAGCCGAAGCTGCGCTGCCGGGTGCTCTACGTTTCGCCGCTGAAGGCGCTGGCGGTCGACGTGGAACGCAACTTGCGCGCGCCGCTGGCGGGAATCCGGCAGGCCGCGCAGCGCCGCGGCAGCGCGCCACCGGACATCCGGGTCGGCATCCGCACCGGGGACACCCCCGCCGACCAGCGGCGTTCGTTCACCCGCACACCGCCGGACGTGCTGGTCACCACGCCCGAGTCGCTGTTCCTGCTGTTGACTTCGGCGGCGCGGGATTCGTTGCGCGGTGTGGAGACCGTGATCGTCGACGAGGTGCACGCGGTGGCGGGCACCAAGCGCGGGGCGCACCTGGCGCTTTCGCTGGAGCGGTTGGACGAGTTGCTGCCGCAGCCCGCGCAGCGCGTCGGGTTGTCGGCGACGGTTCGCCCGGTGGAGGAGGTGCGGACCTTCCTGGCCGGTGGTCGGGCGGTGCGCACGATCCAGCCCGCGCACCCCAAGGAGGTCGAGGTCCGGGTTGAGGTGCCGGTGCCGGACATGGCCGAGTTGGGCGCGTCGACCGGCGAGGTCGACGGTCCGGCGGCGGGCGCGGAGCAGCACACGTCGATCTGGCCATCGGTGCAGGAGCGGATCCTGGAGCTGATCCGGGAGCACCGCTCGACCATCGTGTTCACCAATTCCCGGCGGTTGGCCGAGCGGTTGACGGCCGGGATCAACGAGCTCGCCGCCGAGGAACCGGTGTCGATGGAGCGGTTCCCGGCCGAGGCGGTGGGTGGTTCCGGGATCGGCGGTGGCGCCCCGCCGATCGTGGCCAAGGCGCACCACGGCTCGATGTCGAAGGAGCAGCGGGCGGTCGTCGAGGAGGAGCTGAAGTCCGGGCGGCTGGCTTGCGTGGTGGCCACCTCGTCGCTGGAGCTGGGCATCGACATGGGCGCGGTGGACCTGGTGGTGCAGGTCGAGACGCCGCCGAGCGTGGCTTCCGGGTTGCAGCGAATCGGTCGTGGTGGGCACCAGGTCGGCGCGGTGTCGCGAGGTGTGGTGTTCCCGAAGTTCCGGGGTGATCTCGTCGGTTGCGCGGTGGTTTCCGAGCGGATGGCCGACGGGCTGATCGAGTCGATCGCCTTCCCGCGCAATCCGCTGGACGTGTTGGCGCAGCACGTCGTGTCGATGGTCGCGATGGACACGTGGACCGTGCCGCGGTTGGCGGCTGTGCTGCGTCGGGCCGCGCCCTACGCGGGGCTGCCGGACTCGGCGCTGCACGCGGTGTTGGACATGTTGGCAGGCCGTTATCCCAGCGAGGAGTTCGGCGAGTTGCGGGCCCGCATCGTCTGGGATCGGGTGAACGACGAGTTGCGCGCACGGCCTGGTGCGCAGCGGCTCGCGGTGACTTCTGGCGGCACGATCCCGGATCGCGGCCTGTTCACCGTGACCACGCCGGGCGAGGATGCGGCGGGCAAGGGCGGGGTGCGGGTCGGTGAGCTCGACGAGGAGATGGTCTACGAGTCGCGGGTCGGCGACGTCTTCCTGCTGGGCACGTCGGCTTGGCGGGTGGAGGACATCACCCACGACCGGGTCGTGGTGGTACCGGCGCCGGGTGAGCCGGGCCGGATGCCGTTCTGGAAGGGTGATCAGCCGGGTCGGCCGTTGGAGCTCGGGCGCGCGCTGGGCGCCTTCGTCCGGGAGCTGACCAGCGCGGACAGCGCTGCGGCGCGGTCCCGCATCGCGACTGCCGGGCTGGACGAGTGGGCCCAGGACAACCTGCTGTCCTATTTGGACGAGCAACGGCGGACGACCCGGCACGTTCCGGACGACCGAACGATCGTGGTGGAGCGGTTCCGCGACGAGCTCGGCGACTGGCGGTTGGTCGTGCATTCACCGTTCGGCGCCAAGGTGAACGGGCCGTGGGCGCTGGCGATCGGTGCGCGGATCCGGGAGCGGCGCGGCGTCGAGCCGCAGGTGGCTTCCTCCGACGACGGGATCGTGCTGCGACTGGCGGACGCGTTGGACGATTCGGGGGCGGAGGTGTTGCCGACCGCTGAGGACGTGCTGCTCCCGCCCGAGGAAGTGCAGCAGGTGGTGACCGATGAGGTCGGCGGTTCGGCGCTGTTCGCGGCTCGGTTCCGGGAATGCGCGGCGCGGGCGCTGCTGCTGCCGCGTCGGGATCCGCGGCGTCGCACGCCGCTGTGGCAGCAACGGCAGCGGGCCGCGCAGTTGCTGGCGGTGGCGGCGCAGTACGAGCAGTTCCCGATCGTGCTGGAGGCGATGCGGGAGTGCTTGCAGGACGTCTACGACCTGCCTGGGTTGACCGAGCTGATGTCGCAGGTCGCGGCGCGGAAGGTGCGGGTCGTGGAGGTCGAGACCCCGACGCCGTCGCCGTTCGCGCGCAGCCTGTTGTTCGGCTACATCGGCATGTTCCTGTACGAGACGGACGCGCCGCTGGCGGAGCGCCGGTCGGCGGCGTTGAGCTTGGATTCGACGCTGTTGGCCGAACTGCTGGGTTCGGAGGCGCTGCGGGAGCTGCTCGATCCCGAGGCGCTCGACGAGATCGAGCAGCAGTTGCAGCGACTCGCCCCGGACCGGCATGCCCGAGATGCCGAGTCCACAATGGACCTCCTGCGGTTCCTGGGTGATCTTTCGACCGAGGAGGCCGAGGCCCGTGGCGTGCGGGCGGAGTGGTTGGCGGACTTGGCGGAACAGCGCCGAGTGCTGCGGGTGCGCATCGCCGGGGATCAGCGGTGGCTTGCGATCGAGGACGCGGGCCGGGTTCGCGATGCGCTGGGGGTCGCGCTGCCGGTCGGCGTGCCGGAGGCGTTCACCGAGCCGGTCGCCGATCCGTTGGGTGACCTGCTGATCCGCTACGCCCGCTGTCGCGGGCCGTTCACCGCCGACGCCGCGGCGCACCGGTTCGGGCTGGGGGTTGCGGTGGTGCACGGCGTGCTGGACCGCCTCACCGGTACCGGACGGCTGGTGCGCGGCGAGCTGCGGCCGCTGGAAGCCGGTGGTGGCGCGGCGCTGGAGCACTGCGACGCCGAGGTGTTGCGGCGGCTGCGGCGGGCGTCGCTGGCCCGGCTGCGCGCCGAGGTCGAACCGGTGGAACCAGCCGCGCTGGGGCGTTTCCTGCCTGTTTGGCACGGGATCGGCGCGCGGTTGCGCACCGCGCCCACCGTGGATGACGTGTACGCCGTCGTGGAGCAGCTCGCGGGGGCTCCAGTCCCGGCGAGCGGGTTGGAGTCGCTGGTCCTGCCCGCCCGGTTGCCCGGCTACTCCCCCGCGTTGCTCGACGAGCTGACCGCGACCGGCGAGGTCACCTGGGTCGGCTCGGGTTCCCTGGCCGGTGGTGACGGTTGGATCGCGCTGGCGCCCACCGATGTCGCCGACCTGCTGTTGCCGGACCTGCCGGAGGAACCGGGCACGGATTCCCCGCTGCATCGAGCCGTGGTGTCCGCATTGGACGGTGGGGCGTTGTTCTTCCGGCAGCTGGCCGATCGTGCGGGCGCGATTCTGCTGGAACAAGACGAGTCTGCGCCCGCGGACGACATGGTTACTTCGGCGTTGTGGGACCTGGCGTGGTCCGGCACGGTCACCAACGACACCTTGGCGCCGTTGCGGGCGTTGGTGTCCGGGCGCGGGGCTGCGCACAAGCCGCGCCGCAGCGCACCGCGCGGCCGTTATGCGCGGTTGCGCGCTGGTCGGCCGTCGATGCCGAGCCGCAGCGGCCCGCCCGCGGTGTCCGGACGCTGGTCGTTGGCGCCGCAGCCGTCCGGCGACCCGACGCGCCGGGCGCACGCGCGGGCCGAGGCGTTCCTGGAACGGCACGGCGTGCTGACACGTGGGGCGCTGGACATCGAACGGGTCACCGGCGGTTTTTCCGCGGTGTACAAGGTGCTTCGGGCCATGGAGGAATCCGGTCGGTGCCGACGCGGATACGTCGTCGAGGGTCTTGGAGCCGCGCAGTTCGCGGTGCCCGGTGCGATCGACCGCCTGCGCGCGACGTCCCGGGACGACAACGACGGCGAAGCGGTGGTGCTGGCCGCCGCCGATCCGGCCCAGCCCTACGGCGGTGCGCTGGAATGGCCTGCGGTGATGGGCGAAACACGGCATCGACCGGGCCGCAAGGCCGGTGCGCTCGTGGTGCTCGTGTCGGGCGGAGCGGTGTTCTACGTCGAGCGCGGTGGCAAGTCGTTGCTGTCATTCACCGACGACGAATCGGCCTTGCGCACCGCTGCTGCCGGGCTGGCTCGGATCGTCCGGGACGGCTGGTTGGACCAGCTCGCGGTGCAGCGCGCCGACGGCGAAGGCGCGTGGGGATCTCGCCTGGCGGCGGTGCTCACCGAGGCGGGTTTCCGAGCCACTCCCAAGGGCTTGCGACTGCGCGCCTGAACCGGGTCGTGAGCGCGAAACCGGGTGGAGGCCGGTTTCGCACTCACGATCTGCCCGAGCCGGGGCAGAATGTGGATGATGATCTGGATCCAGTTCGCCGTTGCCCTGCTTTGTGGCGGGCTGTCGCTGCACTGGTTGTGGCGGCGGGACCGGCCGTGGCGCGGCATCTGGCACTTCTCCGGACTGGTCAGCACGTCCGCGATGGTCGCGGTGGTGGCGTTCTTCGCGACCTACGGCGTGTTCGGCGTGCTAGTGGGCCTCAGCTGGACGCTCGGCGCTACAGCTCCATGAACGGCTTGGCGTAGCGGAATTCGCCCCGGATCGATGGCCGGTAGGTGACCAGGGTGCGGACCTGGAAATGCGAGGCCCAGTCCGGCACCGGCGGTGTGATGCCGTACTTCTCGGCGGGTTCGAAGCCGAACATCGGGTAGTAATCCAGGTGTCCGAGCAGCACTACCATCGGCTCGCCGAGGGCGTCGGCGGCGCCGAGCACCGCGTGCATCAACGCCGCACCGATTCCCTGCCCCTGCAACTCCGGCGGCACCCCGATCGGGCCGAGTGCGAGCACCGGGGTCTCGGCGACGTGGCCTCGGGTGCACACCACGTGCCCCACGACTTCGCCGTCGCGCTCGGCTACCAAGGACAACTCGGGCAACCAGGCGTCGCCCGCCCGCAGCGCGTCGACCAAGCCCACTTCGACCGGGACCTGCCCCGGTTGGGCGGTCTTCGCGAACGCGGCGGTATGAACCGCGCGGATGGCGGCAGCATCGGCGGAGTTCTCACGTCGGATCAGCACGTGCCCACGTTGTCCCAGCCGACCCGGCAGCGCAAACGATTTGTGTTGACCGCCCGGCTGATCCCACGACGGGTGGGACGGGCGATTTCTCGCGAAATCGCCACTTCCCCGCCCCCAGCCAGTCATCCCGCGGAGCTGCGCTCAGCGGGTGGCCAGCTGGAGCAGCCCCCACAGCTGCGCGATCGCATCCGCATCACCGCTGGTCTCCACGGCGCGGTCCGGCAGCCGCCCCCACATCCACAGGTAGACCGCGGTCGCGTCACCACCGACCACGGCGTCTGGCGTCGTGGTCGACACGTCGTCCGAGCTGACCACCGCAGCCCCATTCGGATCAGCGGTGACCAACCAGTTCCGGCCGGCCACGTAGACCCCGACCGAGCAGGGGCGCGTCGCGGTGATGCCGAGCGCGTGCAGCCGGTAGCCGAACCACAACCGCAGCACCTCGTCGATGCCGTCGGCCGCCACGTCGTGCTCGATCGGAGTCGGCTCGACCCCGGCAGCGGCCTGCACATCCACCCGGTGCACCGTAGTGGCGTGCAGCATTCGGCGGAGCCAGAACCGCACGGTGTGTTGCTCCGGCCACCACGTCGGACACGGATCGTGCGGTGGTCGGGAGTTGAACTCGGCGAGCAGGTCGGCCAGCCGGACGGCGAACCGGTTGGTCACTTCGCGCAGTTCGGGCTGGTCCGGCAGGTCCCAACGCCGTTCCGCCTCGACCGATCCCAACCAGGACAGCGTGTCCTCGCAGAGATCACCCAAATACCGCACGGTCTGCCCCAGGGTCCGCCCGGAAGCGCCCCACACCGGTGCGTCGGTATGCGCATCATGGGTCGCCGCGGTGAGCAGCTGGGCCTCGATGCCGAGCAAGTCCAGCATCCGGCCGTAGTCCAGCCCCACTTCAGTACCGTTCATCCCGCCAACCCCAACAAGCTCCGTCCCACGATGTCGATGAACTCCCTGCTGCGCGCCAGCAACGCGTCGGCGGCCAGCCAGGTGATCGTTGGCACCCCGGCCTCCGCGGCAGCCCGCCGGTCCGAACGCGCCGCGAAGTAAGCCGCCCATTCCCGCAGTTCTGGCGCGACCTCGGTCAACAACGTCCACACGCTGGCCGGGCGGCTGGATTCCAGCTGCCAGGAGCGCGACACCACGACCGCGGTCGCGGCACGTAACGCGGCGATGTGCGCCGCCACGAACCGGTCGCCCGGCCGGTCTGCCTCCTCCGCTTCGTGCAGGCAGGTTCGGGCGTGGAGCAGCAACGACAGTGCGCCAGCAGGCGTCTCGGCCTCGGGCGTCGGTTCGTGGTTCTCCACCGAGCGCCGCGGAGCCGGAATCGAGAGATCAGTGGAAAAAGACATCGGCGTTCTCCTCTGCACGACGAAGCCGTCCACGCCTGCCGCGGGGGAAGCCCGGCAGGTCCGGCGGCAGGGTGCTTCCCCCACCCCACCGCCGGACTCGACGATCGAACTTGAGTTCGTCGAACTCGCGTTCGAACACCTTCAGATTAGCGCGCCCGCGCGATCGACTCAAGGAATGCGCCGTAGCTCACCTGTTCGAGTCATGACCAGGGCAGATGATCACTCGGGCGGCCGAATCCGGCATCCGTCGGCGCCGGTGCGATCGGTGGATCGGTTGCGGGAAAGACCTCGCGCCGCAAACGGGTTAGTGTTCGGGCCGTGACCGCCGCGCCATCCCCTCGATGTGACCGGATCACCGAGCTGACCACCGACCAGCTACGGGCACGACTTCCGGAGGCCCTGCAGATCTACGTGACCGCGATGGGGTACCCGCCCACGACCGCCCAGCAGCGCGCCCCGATGTGGTCGGCGCACATGCTGCGCGCGGGCTGGCGCTGCATCGGCGCGTTCAGCGACCACAACGAGCTCATCGGCATCGGCTACGGCTACCTGGGCGCCCCCGGCCAGTGGTGGCACGAGCAGGTCCGCCGCGGCCTGCTGGCCAGCGGCGGCGACTCGGGAGGCTGGCTGGACGACTACTTCGAGCTGACCGAACTGCACGTGTACCCGGGCAGCCAGGGCGCCGGGCTCGGTGAGGAGATCCTGCGCCGCCTGCTCGCGGAAGCACCGGGTAGCAAGGTCCTGCTGTCCACGCCGGAGGGCCCGACGCGGGCCTGGCGCCTGTACCGACGGGTCGGCTTCGCGGACGTCCTGCGCAACTACCGCTTCACCGGCGACCCGCGCCCGTTCGCGGTCCTCGGCCGTCCGCTGCCCCTGGAACCCGCTGATTCCGCACCAGCTGAATCGTCCGGTCGCAACTACCGGGCCCGAAACACGGACGGGTGACGAGTGAAGGGCACCTCTGACCGAGTAAGTCGGTCGAAGGTGCCCTTCACTTGTTGATCAGCGCGCCGTCACAGCAGGGCGAGTTGTTCGCGGAGGGTGTCCAGGCCCATGCCGCCCATCTTGAGGGCCTCGGTGTGGAATTCCTTCACGTCGAAGTCCGCTCCGTGGCGTTGCTTGGCCTCGTCGCGGGCCGCTCGCCAGAGCCGCTCGCCGAGCTTGTAGGACGGGGCCTGCCCCGGCCAGCCCAGGTAGCGGTCGATCTCGTCGCGGACTTGGGCCGGGTCGGTGATGGTCCGGCTCAGCATGAATTCCAGGCCCAGTTCCGGGGTCCAGCGCTCGCCTTCGTGGAACCCGGTGCCCGTCGGGATCTCCAGCTCCAGGTGCATGCCGATGTCGACCACCACGCGCGCCGCGCGGAAGAGCTGGTCGTTGAGCATGCCGAGCAGGTTGCCGTCGTCTTCGAGGTAGCCGAGTTCGCGCATCAGGCGTTCGGCGTACAACGCCCAGCCCTCGCCGTGCCCGGAGACGAAGCAGGCCAGCCGCTGGAACTTGTTGAGCCGCTCCGCCTCGTGCACCGAGGTGGCGACCTGCAGGTGATGGCCCGGCACCCCTTCGTGGTACACAGTGGACACTTCGCGCCAGGTCGGGAAGTCCTGCCGGTCGGCGGGCACCGACCACCACATCCGGCCGGGCCGCGAGAAGTCGTCGGTCGGGCCGGTGTAGTAGGCACCGACGCCACCACCGGGCGGGGCGATCCGGCACTCCAGCCGCATCAGCGGATCCGGGATCTCGAAGTGACTGCCGCGCAGGTCCTGCAACGCCTGGTCGGACAGCTGCTGCATCCACGCCTGGAACGCGTCCTGCCCGTGCACCTGGTAGCGCGGGTCGGCGTCCAGCGCCGCGGCGGCCTCGGCCAGCGTCGCGCCCGGCTTGATCCGGTTCGCGATCTGCTTCATCTCCGCCTCGATGCCGGAGAACTCCTGCCAGCCCCACTCGTACGCTTCCCGCAGGTCCAGCCGGGCGCCGGTGAAGTACCGCGACCACAACCGGTACCGCTGTTCACCCACCGCGTCCTGCTGCGGTGCCTTCGGCAACAGTTCGCTGCGCAGGAAGTCCGCGAGTCCGGCGTATGCCTCGGCCGCCGACTCAGCCGCGGTGTCCAGGTCGCGGCGCAGCGACTCGGCCACGCCTTCGGCCCGGCCGACCATCGCCGCGAAGAACGACTGCCCGCCGCGCCCGGACCAGGTGTCGCACTGCTCCGCGACCTTGCTGACCTGTCGCGCGGCTGACACGTTGCCGTCCCCGGCCGCCGCCAGCAGTCCGGCGCGCAGGCCCAGCACGGCTTCCGGCATCGCCGACAGCCGCCGGGCGATGGTCCGCCACTGCTCCGGGGTCTCCGTCGGCATCAGGTCGAAGACCTGCCGGAGCTCCTGCGCCGGGCTGGCGATCACGTTCAGCGACGCCATGTCCGCGCCGATCTCGTGCAGCTCCAGATCGAGCCCGACCCGCTCGGCGAACACCGCCTGCGCGATGCGCTGCGAGTCGTCTGCTGGCTCGGCGGCCCGCACCGCTGCCAGGCTGCGGCGCGCCAGTTCCGCGCGGGCCCGATGCCCGTCCGGCGAGTAGTCGGTCAGTTCTTCTTCGCCGCCGGGCACGCCCAGATATGTTCCCGCGATCGGATCGAGCGCGACCAGCTCGTCGACGAACCGGTCGCTGATCTCGTGCACGCCGTTGTGGTCAACTCCCATGTCGCAACGCTATCGCGTGCCGCCGACGACCACGCGCTACGGCAATGGAGGTATCGCGGTCGGCAGAAATGCCGGGTGGATGGGAAGATCGCCCGAGTGGAGGGCAAGACGCCGCGCGGCCGAGCCGCGCTCCTGCTGGTCCTGATCGCGGTGCTCGGCACGCTGCTCAGCGGTTGTCTGCACGTCAACGCCGCGCTGAACATCTCCGGTGATGACCTCGTCTCCGGCGAGGTCCTGGTGTCCACCCAGACCGCCGACGGCCAGGTGCCGTTCCGGTTGCAGCCGCCGGACGGGTTGGCCGACCGGGTGCAGGTCACGCCGTACGACAGGGACGGCCGCGTCGGCTCGCACCTGTCCTTCCACGACCTGACCTTCCAGGAGGTCGAGCAGCTCGGCGAAGCGCTGAACCCGTCGGACTCGCGGTACCGGCTGCAGTTGTCCCGCTCCGGCTCGCTGGTGATCTTCGAAGGCTCGGCGGACCTGACCCCGTTGGCGGACACCGATTCCGGTGTCGAGCTGAAGATCAGCGCACCGGGCGAGATCACCAACACCAACGGCCAGGAGAGCGCTGGCACGGTCAGCTGGGTGTTGCAGCCCGGCGAGGTCACCGAGCTGTCGGCCACCTACCAGTTCGCCAACGCCACGGGCATGGACTGGATCGGCTGGGCACTGCTGGTCGGCGCGGGCGCTGTGACCGCCGCGCTCCTGGTGGCGTTGCTCGCGCTGCGCGCGCACCTGCGCCACCGCGCCGAGCAGAACGTGTGATCACAGACCGAGGTTCGCCACCACCTGGCGCGTCGCCTTCGAGCGGTTGAGCGTGTAGAAGTGCAGCGCGGGCACGCCTTCGGCGATCAGCCGCTCGCACAACCGGGTCACCAGATCCACCCCGGCTGCCCGGAATCCCGCCGGGTCCTCGGCCAGCGGCAGCAGTCGCGCCGACACCTCGGTCGGCACCGGCACCCCGGCGAGTTCGCCGAACTTGCCCAGCACGCGCGGCGTGGTGATGGGCATGACGCCGGGCAGCAGCGGGACTTCGCAGCCGTGGGCGGCCACCCGATCGCGCAGGCGCAGGAAGTACTCCGGCTCCAAGAAGAGCTGGGCGATGGCGAATCCGGCGCCCGCGCGGATCTTGCGCACCAGGTATGCCACGTCGGTGTCCAGGTCCGCCGAACGCGGGTGTCCATGCGGAAAAGCCGCCACGCCCACGCAGAACTCGCCGAGTTCGCGGATCAGCCGGACGAGTTCCTCGGCGTAGCTCAACCCTTCGGGGTGCCGGATCCATTCGCCGTTCGGGTCGCCCGGCGGGTCGCCGCGCACGGCCAGCACGTTGCGCACCCCGGACGCCGCGTACCAGCCGATGACGTTGCGCAGCTCGGCCACCGAATGGTCCACGGCGGTCAGGTGCGCCATCGGGGTCAGCGTGGTCTCCTGCGCGATGCGCCCGGTGGTGCGGATGGTGCGGTCCCGGCTGGATCCGCCCGCGCCGTAGGTGACCGACACGAACGCCGGGTCCAGCGGCTCCAGTTCGCGCACCGCCCGCCAGAGGATGCGCTCCTCCTCGTCGTCCCGCGGCGGGAAGAACTCCACCGAGAACGTCGTCCGCTCGGTGTTCAGCCGATCCACCACCGCCGCCATGCCGACCAGGATACGAACGCCTGCCGCTCGTCCACGCGTCGACGCTGGTAGCGGGCCTCGGAGCCGGTCTTCGAAGTGGCCGTCCGGCGCCTGCGCACCGGCACGGTCGACGACCAGCTTCCGGCCGCGCGCAGGTCCCGGGGATCTCGAAAACTACGCTCCGCAGCCGAACCGGTGACCGGGAGCAACCCGCGGACCCGGACGCCGCCGCACAACGGCATCGCGGAGGATGGAGGCGTGCCCCCATCGCATTCGGCCGTCGCGCGCGCAACCGGCAAGGAAGTCGTCTTGGAACTCGACCTGCCCGGTCAGGTCCAGCAGACGTTGACCGACTACCTGCGGACCCGCCGCGCCGAAGCGGCCGATCTCGACCCGGCGTTCGCGGCTGCCGTGGCCGAACTGGCCGACTTCGTGCTCGGTGGCGGCAAGCGGATTCGCCCCACCTTCGCTTGGTGGGGTTGGCGCGCGGCCGGTGGTAGCGCCGAGGGACCGGCTGCGAAGGCGATGCTGCGGGCGGCGAGCGCGCTTGAGTTGTTGCAGGCATGCGCACTGGTGCACGACGACCTGATCGACGAGTCGGACACCCGGCGCGGCAATCCGACCGTGCACCGCAAGTTCGAGCGGATCCACCAGGAGGCGGGATTCTCCGGTGCTGGCCGCCAGTTCGGCTCGGCCGCCGCGGTCTTACTCGGCGACCTGGCGCTGTCCTGGGCCGACGACATGCTGCACAGCGCCGGGATCGCGCCCGACGCGCTGGCCCGCGCGCTGCGGCCGTGGCGGGCGATGCGCACCGAAGTGCTCGCGGGCCAGTACCTCGACGTGCTCGGCCAGTACCGGGGCGATGAGACGCCCCAGGCGGCACTGCGGATCTGCCAGCTAAAGGCCGCTTCCTACACCGTGCAGCGCCCGCTGGAACTCGGCGCCGAAGCCGCCGGGGCCGACCCGGAAGCGCTGCGCGCGCTGCACCGGTTCGGCTCCGACATCGGCGTGGCCTTCCAGCTCCGCGACGACCTGCTGGGCGTCTTCGGCGATCCCGGCGTGACCGGCAAACCCGCCGGGGACGACCTGCGCGAGGGCAAGCGGACGGTGCTGATCGCCGAAGCCGTGGCCAAGGCCCGGCAGCAGGCCGACCAGCCTGCGCTGGACCTGCTGTGCGACGTGCTCGGTGATCCCGAGCTGGACGAGGACCACGTCGAACAGGCCCGATCGCTGCTCACCCGGCTCGGCGCGGTCGAGGCCGTGGAGAAGCGGATCACGGAGCTGACCGGCTCGGCCATGCTCGCGCTGCACACGGCCGGACTGGCCGAACCGGCCGCGTCCCGGTTGGCCGAGTTGGCGATCGCGGTGACCGACCGCAGCCGCTGATGCGCACCGTCACCGGCCGCACGGACCACGTCGTGGTCGTCGGCGCGGGACTCGCCGGGCTGGCCGCCGCACTGCACCTGGCAGGAGCCGGGCGACGGGTGACCGTGGTCGAACGCGCGGCGGTGCCCGGTGGACGGGCCGGGTTGCAGGAGCTCGCCGGGTACCGGATCGACACCGGTCCGACCGTGCTGACCATGCCCGAACTGGTCGATGAAGCGCTGCACGCGGTCGGCGAAACGCTGGCCCAACGCCTCGACCTCATCCCGCTGCAACCCGCCTACCAGGCACGATTCGCCGACGGCTCGGTGCTGGACGTGCACACCGACGGCGCGGCGATGGAGCAGGAGGTGCGGCGGTTCGCCGGGCCCGGGGAGGCGGCCGGATACCGGCGGCTGCGGCGTTGGCTGACCGAGGTGCACCGGGCGGAGATGCACCGGTTCATCGACGCGAACTTCGACTCACCGCTGGACCTGGTGTCACCGGAGTTGGCCCGGCTCGCCGCGCTCGGCGGTTTCGGTCGGCTCGGCCCGGCGATCGGCCGCTTCCTGCGGGACGAACGGCTGCGCCGGGTGTTCTCCTTCCAAGCGCTCTACGCGGGCCTGGACCCGCGACGTGCGCTCGCGCTGTACGCGGTCATCTCCTACATGGACACGATCAACGGCGTGTGGTTCCCACGTGGTGGCATGCACGCGGTCCCGACCGCGCTCGCCGACGCCGCCGCTGGTGCGGGCGTCGCATTCCGCTACCGCACCGAAGTGACCGGCTTGGAGCGGCGGTCCGACCGGATCACCGCTGTGCACACGTCCCACGGCGAGCGGATCGCGGCCGACGCGTTCGTGCTCACGCCTGACCCACCGGTCGTGCACGCGCTGCTCGGCCAGCGATCACGGCGCAGGTTGCGCTGGTCGCCGTCGGCGGTGGTGCTGCACGCCGGGACCACTCGCGGGTGGACCGGCGCCCACCACACGATCTCCTTCGGCGCGGCGTGGCACGACACTTTCACCGAGATCATCCGCGACGGCAGGCTGATGAGCGACCCGTCGCTGCTGGTCACCCGGCCGACCGCGACCGACCCGACGCTGGCGCCCGCGGACCGCGAGCTGCACTACGTGCTCGCGCCGTGCCCGAACCTGCGCACCGGGCCGATCGACTGGGACCGGGTCGGCCCCGCCTACCGCGACGAACTGCTGGGCACGCTCGAACACCGCGGCTTCACCGGCTTCGGTGCCGCGATCGAAGCGCAGCAGCTGGTCACCCCGGCGGACTGGGCAGCTCAGGGGCACGCGGCCGGAACACCGTTCTCAGCCGCGCACACCTTCAGCCAGACCGGTCCGTTCCGGCCGCGGAACCTCCTGCGCGGGATGGCCAACGCGGTGCTCGCCGGTTCCGGCACGACGCCCGGCGTGGGTGTCCCGCCTGTCCTGCTGTCCGGCAAGCTCGCCGCACAGCGCATCACCGGCGGTTGAGGCGTCGAGGGCGGCGCAACCGCGCGGGGCGTCAGAAGCCCATCGCTTGGGCCCTTCTCTTCACCTCGCGGCCGCGATCGCCGCGCAGGGCGTCGATCGGCGTGCCGGGCAGCGAGTCGTCCGGGGTGAACAGCCACCGCAGGATCTCGTCCTCGTGGTAGCCAGCATCCCGGAGCAGGGTGATCGTGCCCGCCAGGCCCTTCACGATCGCCGTGTCGGCGAGGAACGCGGTCGGCACGCCCAACACGCCGTCCCGGCGCAGGGCGAGCAGGTGGCCATCACGGATCAGTTGGTGCACCCGGGTCACGGGCTGACCGAGCCGCTCAGCGACATCGGGCAGCGGGACAACCTCCACATCGGGAGCGAGCACATCCGGGGCAGCAGGGATCGCACTCACGTTGCACACCTTGCCACATCGGCGACCGCGATGCCGTGCACCGCACGGGTTATCTTCGCCCTACGATCATGATCGTGATCGATCCCGCGCCCGAGCGCCGGAGGTGTCCCCGATGCCGCCCGCGCCACCTGCCACAATCGGGTTGGAAAGGTTACCCGGCGGTTGGCGGAAGATGACTCCTGAGACACGCTCCGGACGCGGCGCGAGCCTCGTCGGAGCCATGCTCGAACGCCGGTACCGGGTGGATTCGCTGATCGCCCGCGGCGGCATGTCCACGGTGTACCGCGGCTTGGACACCCGGCTGGAGCGGCCGGTGGCGATCAAGGTGATGGACGCGCAGTACTCGGGTGACCGGTCGTTCGTGGACCGCTTCGAACGCGAGGCGCGCGCGGCGGCCCGGCTGCACCACCCCGACATCGTCGCCGTCTACGACCAGGGCGTGGACCACGGCCCCGACGCCGACCACGTCTTCCTGGTGATGCAGCTCGTCGAGGGCTGCACGCTGCGCGATCTGATCATGGACCGGCGTGGGCGGCTGCCGCTGCCGATGGCGCTGAGCGTGATGGCACCGGTGCTCTCGGCGCTGACCGCCGCACACCGGGCTGGCATGGTGCACCGCGACGTCAAGCCGGAGAACGTGCTGATCGGCACCGACGGTTCGGTCAAGGTCGCCGACTTCGGCCTGGTCCGCGCGGCCGCCGAGGCCGGGACGACCAGCGGCAGCATCATCCTGGGCACCGTCGCGTACCTGTCTCCGGAGCAGGTGACCACCGGCGTCGCCGACGCCCGCACCGATGTCTACGCCGCGGGGATCGTGCTCTACGAGATGCTGACCGGCAGCCCGCCCTACCTCGGCGACACCGCGTTGTCGGTGGCATACCGGCACGTCAACGACGATGTGCCAGCACCCAGCCAGCGGGTCCCGGACATCCCACCAGCCGTCGACGACCTGGTGATCCGCGCGACCCGTCGCGATCCGGCGCAGCGCCCGGAGAGCGCGGAGGCATTCCTCGCCAAGCTGGAGCAGGTGCGCGCCGAACTCGGCATCGCACCGGTGCCGGTGCCGGTCCCGGCGTCCGAGCAGCGCACCGCGCGGATGGTGCCCGACGACCCGCCGACCGAGCAGATCCCGGCCGTTCAGGACGCACCTGCTGGGCCGCACCGGACCCGCGCGATGCTGCGCCCCGCCACGGGCGACGACCACACCGACGAGGTGGCCGCGGTCGCCGTACCGGTCCGGGAACGCCGACGCGGCAGGCGGACGGTGTTGCTGTGGACGGCCGCGATCCTCGCGCTGGCCGCGCTGGTCGGCGGTTCGGCGTACTGGTTGGGTCTCGGCAGTTGGGTCCAGGTGCCGCGAGTCGTCGGCGAGCAGGAGGCGGCCGCGCAGCGAGCTCTCGGCGGCGTGGACCTGACCGGCAACGTCACCAAGGAGTACGACAACGACGTGCCGGAAGGCGTGGTGATCAGTTCCTCGCCGGGGGAAGGTTCCCGGATTCGCAGCGGCGGCAGCGTCGATCTGGTGGTCTCGCTGGGCAAACCCAAGGTCCCGGCGATCGCCGAGGGCACCACGGTGGCCGAGGCCGAAAGCGCGATCCGCAACGCCAAGCTGCAACCCAAGCGCGACGAGTCCGCCGACCAGTACCACTCGACCGTCCCCGAAGGCCGGGTCATCGGGGTCAATCCGGCGCCCGGCACCCCGCTGAACATCAGCTCCGAGGTGACCCTGATCGTCAGCAAGGGGCCACCGCCGGTGCCGGTGCCGGACGTGCGCGGGATGAGTCGCGAGGAAGCGTTCACCACGCTGAGCAACGCCGGGTTCGAGCCCTACGAGGCAGGCCGCCAGTTCGACTCCGGGGTGGACGGCGACCACGTCATCAGCACTGACCCCGCCATCGGCAGCGAGGTCCGGCTGGTCGGTCGGCCGCGGATCGGCGTGGTGCTGTCGAACGCGGTCACGGTGCCCAACCTCAGCGGCGTCCGGGTGGACGAGGCACAGCAGCAGGTCTCCGCGATGGGCCTGACGCTGAGCGTCCAGGCGATCTTCCAGCGCCCGAACATGCAGATCCTGACCAACGTGTATCCGCTGCCCGGCAGCCGCGTCGCGCCTGGAACCACCATCTACGTGAGCGCGTTCTGAATGCTCGGTCCCCGTAGTGGCGGGCGCCCGCGACTACGGGGACGCCGCGAGCCGGTGCTTCGCGGCGGGCCGAAACCTGCACAACTGCTAATGTGATCCTGATCTCTTCCGCTTGCTGTAACGTTCTCCAGCAAGCGGGGGTCTACCAGCGGCTACTTGGCCGCCGATGATCACCGGAAAGCGGGACCGTCGACTCCGACACGACCGATCTCTCCTGGTCACAGCGGGATCGGTGGCCGATTGTGGGATTATTGGCAGCACAATGCCCCCGAGTGTTTCGATCGAGTCGGCGCCCGACTGGTCCGAACGGACCAAGGAGACCTCAGCCGACGAGCCTGGTCTCGGCGGACGTCGGCCGCGTCGTCCGCTGCCCTTGCGCACCATCGCACTGGGCGCGATCGGGTCGTCGTTGCTGCTGTTCGGTTCCTTCGGCGCTGGCGGAACGCTCGTCCACGACCCGATCCTGGGCACCGGACCACTGTCGGTGCTGCGCTACGGGCACGGCCACGACGTGGCCATCGCGGTCGTCTACCTCGGGTTCGCGCTGCTGGTGTGGGCGTGGGTACGACTCGGGCGCGGGGTGATCGCGCATCTGGTCACCTCGCGCGGCGTGCTCTGGGCGACGGCCGCCTGGCTCGGCCCGATGCTCGTCGCGCCGCCGCTGTTCACCCGCGACGTCTACAGCTACCTGGGCCAGGGCCTGCTGGCGTTGAACGGCCTCGACCCCTACGGCGTCGGCCCGTCCACGCTGACCGGCCCGATCCCGGAGAACGTGCACCCGACCTGGCAGACCACCCCGGCGCCGTACGGTCCGCTGTTCATGGGGGTGGCCAAGGGCGTGATCCTGCTGGCCGGTCACGACGTCATCGCGAGCGTCATCGTGATGCGGCTGGTGCTGCTGTGCGGACTCGTGATGTTGATCTGCGCGCTGCCCGGCCTGGTCCGGCACCTCGGCGGACGGCTGCCGGTCGCGCTGTGGCTGGTCGCGGCCAGTCCGATGACCGTGGTGCACCTGGTCGGCGGTCCGCACAACGACATGCTCATGATCGGGCTGCTGGCCGTCGGCACGTTGCTGATGCTCGAAGGCAAGCACATCGGTGGAATCGCGCTGGTGTCGGCGGCGATGGCCATCAAGGCGACCGCTGGGCTGGCGTTGCCGTTCCTGGTGTGGTTGTGGGCGGCCCGGCTGCCCGGCCCGCTGTGGCAGCGATTCATCCGCGCGGTGTTCCCGGCGGTCGGGGTGTTCGCGGTGGTCTTCGGCGCCTGCACGGCACTGGCCAAGGTCGGTTTCGGCTGGCTTTCCGCACTGTCTGCACCAGGCATGATCGTCAACTACTTGTCCGCGCCAACTGCGGTCGGACAGGCCGTGTACAGCCTCGTTTCGCTGTTCGGCGAGACCAACAGCTGGCCGTTCGTGGGCACCGCCCGCACGCTCGGCTCCCTGCTGCTGGTCGTGATCCTCGCCTGGCACTGGTGGCAGGCGCGGGTCGGCGGGGCTGAGGCCGTGCGCCGGGCCGCGATCGTGCTGTGCTGCGGTGCGCTGCTCTCCCCCGTCGTGCTGCCGTGGTACCTGACCTGGGGGCTGGCCCTCGGCTGCGCCTTCGCCTGGACTCCCCGCGCGCTGTCCTACGTGGTAGGCGCCTCGATCGCATTGGTGCTCGCCTACTACCCCGATGGCGAGCAGGCGATGTACAACTGGCCCTTCGTCGCGGTGGGCATCGGTGCCGCTGCGCTCGGCGCGCTGTCCCTGGTGCGCTTCGACCCGCTGGGCCTCAGCGCCTCTTTCGGCCGCTTGTCCCGCACCGCCACAACGCCCCAACCGCACTCCTGACCAGGACAGCAGAAAGGCCCGGAACCGCGTCCGGGCCTTCTGGTGGCTTTCCGATCAGCCGCGCAGCATCTCAGCGACCAAGAACGCCAGCTCCAACGACTGCTGGGTGTTCAACCGCGGGTCGCAGGCGGTTTCGTAGCGGCCCGCGAGGTCGGTGTCGGAGATCTCCTGAGCACCGCCGAGGCACTCCGTGACGTCCTCACCGGTCAGTTCGATGTGGATGCCGCCGGGGTGGGTGCCCAGCCGGTGGTGCACCTCGAAGAAGCCCTGCACCTCGTCCACCACCCGGTCGAAGTGCCGGGTCTTGTAACCGGTGCTGGATTCGTGGGTGTTGCCGTGCATCGGGTCGCACTGCCAGATCACCTGGTGCCCGGACGCGGTGACCTTCTCCACGATCGGCGGCAGCACGTCGCGCACCTTGCCGTTGCCCATCCGGCTGACCAGGGTGAGCCGACCGGGCTCGTTGTTCGGGTCCAGGCGCTCGACGTACTCGACGGCCTGCTCGGGTGTGGTGCTCGGCCCGATCTTGAGGCCGATCGGGTTGGAGATCAGCTCGGCGAACGCGATGTGCGCGCCGTCGAGCTGGCGGGTCCGCTCCCCCACCCACAGGAAGTGGCCGGACAGGTCGTACAGCCGCGGCTTCTCCCGGGTGCTGTCCAGCCGCAGCATGGCGCGCTCGTAGTCCAGCACCAGCGCCTCGTGGCTGGCGTAGAACTCCACCGAGTGCAGGCTGGAGTCGTCCACCCCGCAGGCCGCCATGAACCGCAGGCCCCGGTCGATCTCGGCGGCGACCGACTCGTAGCGCTCGCCAGCTGGCGAGTTGAGCACGAAGTCCTTGTTCCAGTCGTGCACCTTGGTCAGCGCCGCCATCCCGGCGCTGGTCAGCGCGCGGGAGAGGTTCATCGCGGCGCTGGCGTTGGCGTAGGCGCGGATCAGCCGCGACGGGTCGTGGCGGCGCGCTTCCTCGGTGGCGACCAGCGAATTGATCATGTCGCCGCGGTAGGACGGCAGCCCGAGCGCGTCGTTGTCGCTGGACCGGGGCTTGGCGTACTGGCCAGCGATCCGGCCGAGCTTGACCACCGGCATGCTCGCGCCGTAGGTCAGCACGACCGCCATCTGCAGCAGAGTGCGGATGTTGCCGCGGATGTGCGGCTCGGTGTTGTCCGCGAAGGTTTCCGCGCAGTCACCGCCCTGCAGCAGGAACGCTTCGCCCCGAGCGACCTGCGCGAGGTGCTGGCGCAGCTGGTCCACCTCGGAGGGAACGGTCACCGGCGGGACGCTCTCCAGCACCTTCCGGACGTTCTTGATCTGGTCCGGGTCCGGCCACTGCGGCTGTTGCATGGCGGGCCGGGCCAGCGCGTCGTCCAGGCGGGCGCGCATTTCCGGCGGTAGCGGCGGCAGCTCGGGCAGCTCGTCTACGGGCACGTCGACGGTCCAATTCACCCGTCCAGAATAAGCGCTGTCCGCCAACGGTTTTATTCGGGCGATCCGGCGCCCCGCGCGGATGCCCCAGCGGACGTCGATTCAGTAGGTGCCGCCGAGCTTGCGGTGGTCCCAGGTGATCTTCCGGGTCGGGGTGAAGCGCAGCCCGACGCGCTTGGCCGCCCTCGCCCGCAGCGCGGCGCGCGCCTGCTCGTCGGCCGCCAGGCCGCTGGGGGACAGCGAACCGTAGCGCTGGGTCAGGCCCAGACCGATGCGCTCGACGTCTTCCGGGGCTTCCAGGATCTGGACGTCGCATTCCAGCGAGACGCCGCGCAGTTCGCCGTATTCCGCGCCGGTCTCCAGCAGCAGGGTGGCCCGCGGGTCGCGGCGCAGGTTCAGCGTCTTCTGCGACCTGCTGTAGGACCACACCTCGATCACCGGGCCGTCGTGCACGAACCACATCGGCACCAGGTGCGGCCGCCCGTCCGATTTCACCGTGGCCAGCACCACGATCCGGCGCTGGCCGATGAAGTCGACGATCTCGTCCTCGGACATGGTGATCTGGCCGCGCCGTGACATGCCTGCTCCGGTTTCCGTGCGGGTTTCGCGTCCCGCCGATCTTCAGCCGCGAGCCGCCCGACGTCAACGGGCGACGCTGCCCGCCGTCTCGCGCTGCCAGGCGTCCTCCGCCGCATCCGCGTCGTAGCCCACCGGCTCCCAGCGCTTGGCCAGCAGCGCGACCAGGCCGAGCAGCGGGGCGAGTGCGATCACCCAGAACACCCCGCTGCCCAAGGCCGAACTGAGCACCGGGAAGAAGAACAGCGCCAACGTCGAGCCGACCCGCAGGGTGCCCTGGTTGAAGCCGATCCCGGTGCCGCGCATCGTCGTCGGGTAGCTCAGCGAGGCGAAGCTCATGAAGTGCGCACCCGGCCCGGAAGCCTGCGCGAACATGAACGCGCCCAGCGCGAAGATCGCGAACAGCACGTACGCGGTGGCCGAGGGCTTGCCGATGAGCGCCAGCACCACCAGCGATGCCAGCTGCACGGCGAAGCCGAGGAAGGTCATCGTCCAGCCACCGACCTTGTTGGCCAGCCGGATGCCGAGCAGACCACCGGTGACCGCGAAGGCCAGGTTGAGCACCAGCGAGGCGCTGATCGTGTTCAGCGCGCCCTGGGAAAGGAGGCTCGCGATGATGATCGGCAGTCCGTAGGCGACCGCGTTGTAGCCGAAGGTCTGGGCGACGCCGATGGTCAGCGCCTGCACGGTCCGAGCGCGGTAGCGGCGTTGGAACAGCTGAGCGAATTCCCGCAGGCCGCGGCGCTGCGGCTGCGGCTTCGCGACGTCCGCGTCCGCGGCGACGACGGCGTTGACCCCGTAGGACTTGCGCAGGATCTCCGCGGCCCGCGCCAGGTCGCCCTGGTTGGCCGCCCAGGACGGCGATTCGTTCATGTACTTGTTGCGCACCAGCAGGATCACCAGTGCGGGCACCGCGCCGAAGCCGACGGTGAACCGCCACAGCAGGCCGTGGTGCTCGTCGGGCAACGCGAAGTACAGCAACATGATCACCAGGTAGCAGCCGCTGGTCGCGACGTACCAGGCTGGCGACCACGCCGCGGTGCGCGCCCCCTTGCTGCCCTTGCCCTTCAGCCGGGAGAACTCGGCCAGGAAGGCCATGGCGACGGGGATGTCCATGCCGACGCCGAAGCCCATCAGGAACCGGAACAGGATCAGGATTTCCATGTTCGGCGCAAGCGCGCAGCCGATCGCGGAGATCACGAAGAACAGCATGTCCGCCATGAACACCCGGTAGCGGCCCAGCCGGTCGACCAGCAGGCCGCCGAGCCAGGCGCCGAAGATCGCGCCGACGCCGATCGACGCGGTGACCGCACCGGCCCCGGCTGGCGACAGGCCGAACTGCTGCTTGATGTCGGTGATGCCGTAGGCCAGCGAGGAGAGGTCGTAGGCGTCCAGGAAGATCCCGCCGAGCGCCAGCAGCACGATCATCTTCGCGTGGCTGCCCCGCGCCTCGCCCGAGTTGACCAGTTCGGTGACGTCCCGAGCCGAGCGGATGAGCACGGGCTCCGGCTCGGCGACCGGTTGCGTGGACACGGTGGTTCCCTCCGAGTTCGTTGGCTAGTTCCTCGCGGGTGCCGCACCGCAACCCACTGAAGTCGCGAGGGATTACCCTAACCGGCCGAACCTCGACGTCCACATGCTGGAACAACCCTGGTCAGGTGATGAGTGAAGGGCGCCTTCCACCGGCTTACTCCTTGGGTTCTAGGGGTGGTTGCAACACCTGATTTGTTCAGGGGTTGTGGTGTTCGAGATCCGCGAGGGCCGGTCGC
>NZ_JALBWV010000051.1 GCF_022678645.1 Saccharopolyspora soli
TGAAGGCACGAAGCCGGTCCCGTAAAGAGTCAGACCCGAGTAGGGGACGGCATAACCGATCATCGCAGTCCCGTAATCGTGGGTCTGGGTGGGTAGTGGATCATGTACGGGGTGCAGGTGATCGGGGTTGACCAACCGGCGTGGATACCGACGTTCACGGGGCTGTCGGTGCGGCAGTTCGGCAAGCTGGTGGGCATCGTGCGAGGTCGTGGCGCCGAGCAGACCGGCGCTGGCCGTCGGTGGGGCCTGTCGTTGGATGACCGGGTGTTGCTGGTCGCCGTTTACTACCGCACCAACCTGACCCTGCGGCAGGTCGCGTTGCTCTTCGATATCTCCAAGTCTGCGGCCGGGCGGGTTGTCGAGCACATCGGCCCGTATCTGGCGTTGTCGCAGACGAAGCGCAAGCACAGCCCGGAGACGGTTCTGATTGTGGACGGCACCCTGGTACCCACCCATGGGGGTCGCCTCGACTGACCAATGTGTCGTGCATCACTTCTCGTGGAGAAACCATCACATCGACAGAGAGTCCAGCGAGGGCGATCAGCCCGCGCAAACACGCTTGACCTGGCCGCCGGAGGTTCACCTGGGTTGCTGACCGACATACCACCACCCTGCATCGAGTCCGGCTCAATTGGCTTGAGCCAAATCGTTAACGAGTGGATGAGAGGATGCGAGGTTAAAGGGGTCACACTTCTGGGGTTGAAGATTGTTTGGTGGGCACGATTCGGCAAAATACTGCAATTCATTGCAGGCATGGTCGCCGTGATCGACCTGGTTGGCCCTGAAAGATTCGATCAGCTCGCCCGTCGATTCAAGCGGGCTAGCGTACGAAAACTCTCAAAGAGAATGGAGTCATCAGCGTTTTCTAATCCGGTGATGCATCAGTTTATAAGCGTTCAAACTGTACTAAAGATCGAGCACGCGGACGATTTGACATTCCTGCTTTTTGGAGCATCCGCCCCAATTCTTGGGGTACTAGCAGCCAAGGCGTTTTCCTTAGGGAGCACAGCCACTTACTTGCTGGCCCTGGGCGGGGTTGCGCTCCTAGCTCTCTCAGTCCAAAAATCACTATTCAGTATTTTTAGACTACTTGCGCGTTTGTCCGCTCTTGCCAAGGATGGAGGTTCTGCCAAGTGGACAGCCCTCGTTCTCTTTTCCATGGGCTTCAGCTTGGATATGCTCGGTTCGTAGACGATCGCATTCACGAAGCCGCTGGGTCGTCACACAGCCATATACCAGCGACGGGTCTAGGTGTGACGCACGTTGCGTTGAGATCCTTACGGCGTCATCGCAGGCTCACCTTGCCAGGTTTCCATCCGGTAGGGCGAAAGCTGCCCCCGGCAGGAACACCTTTGTCGGGGGCAGCTTTACTCGCCTGTCTCCACTAGCTAACTCACCACAGCTACTCGGCCCGGTACCCGAAGAAGTTCTCTACGCGCTGGCGGGCCACCACGTCCTGACCGTGCAAGCATGAGGCGTAAAGTCTCCAACAGCACAGCCACGGAGTGGCCGGCCCACCGCGCCACGGTCGTCGGGTCAACGCCGGCCGTCAGCCATGTGCTCACTGCTGCGTGCCGTAGTGAGTACCGGGCGCTCTGCTAAAGCCTGTCCCGTATTGATCAACTTGTGGTGCTGGGCAAGGGAAAGCGCGGTCTTTAACCGCGTGGCGGGTTGTTTAGTGAGTCATGGTGAGGTTGCGCATGAGGGCTACACCCCTGGCGGCGTGCCAGACGCCGTCGCGTTTGCGCTGGACTACCCAACGACAGCCCCGATCGATCTCCTGCCACGCATCGACGACCACGTCGGCTACGTCGGCCGCCTACTCGACACCGGCCACATGACCCTCAGCGGACGCCGCCGCCTGGTCGTCGTCAGCGGCTGGCTGTCCCTGCTCGCGGCCACCGTCCACATCGACCTCAACCAGCACCACCAAGCCACGGCATGGCTACGCGCCGCGGACCACCTCGCCAAACACGCCGACCACCCCGAAATCCGCGCATGGTGCTACGAAACCGAAGCCTGGCGAACCCTCACCCAAGGACACCACCACCGAGCACGAGAACTCTCCCGCGTCGCCCAACACCACGCCCCCACAGGAAGCTCGGCGGCCATCCAAGCCACCGCCCAGGAAGGACGCGCCTCCGCACGCCTCGGCGACGCCGACACCACCTACCGGGCTCTGGAACGGGAACACGATCTGTGCGGACCGCTGCGTCAACCCGCTGATCCCGAGCACCACTACCGCTACGACCCCACCCAAGGCCAACGCCTACACCGCAACGACTCTCGCGTGGCTGGGTGACCCCGAAGGCGAACGCTACGCACGCGAAGTGATCGCCCGCTTCGAATCAAACTGGACCGCACACCGATAGCCCCGCCGCTACGCCAGCGCACACGTGGACCTCGCCCTCGTCACCGCCAAAACCGGCCAACTCGACGAAGCCTGCGCCGCCGCACACACCGCCATCGCAACAGGCCAAATCCCCCCGTCGAACTACTGGCGCATCACCGAGGTAGTCAACGCGGTCAAGCCGTTGCCCGAAGCTGCTGAACTCCGCGAGGCATACCACGAACTCACCAGCAGCTAACGTCGCTGGGGTGGAGCGGAACGATTCGTACCTATGGGGTTCCTCTCATCAGGCGTAGGTTCCTCTGCCTGAATAGCGTCGGACCGTGAGCTGGGAGAGCCGCGCAGATTCGAGTAGGTGTTACCGCCCCACCCAAGAATTCCAATCTGTTTGTCATCATGAGTAGCGATAGCGCTCTTCTCATACGATTTACCCATAACCCGACCGAGTAGACTTCGGCTCTGATCGTCGAGATCAACCACTTCTCCTCGAATGGCAGCAGCCTTGGCGATCTTCCCGTAACCGATCAGTGTATCAATCGGCTGAGGCCTACTGATGTCCAGAAAGAGCACTGGCCGCTCGGGCCTTTCCGGCATCCCCCTCCACCGCTTCGTAGGTTTCCTAAGTATATTCTGCCTGGTGTCGTCACCTAGCCGGAATCTCGTAGGGAGTGTCAGGAATCTGGCTCTGTCGCACTTTCGGTGGTGACGTTCGGTGTCAGCCGAGGAGGATGCGGTGGCGGAGGAGGGGGAAGCCTGCGCGTCCGTACATTTGTCGTTTGATCAGCTTCGTTTTCGTGTTCACTCCTTCTGTCCGTCCATTGTGGAATTCTCGAGTGAGGGCGGCGTCCACGCCGTAGCGGTCGAGATCGAGGCCGCGGGTGAATGCGTGTAAGTGGGGAAGGTCCTCGGCCCGGGCGTGGTCGATCCAGCCGGTCAGGCGTTCGTTGTTGCCAGGGGCGGGTGTGAGCAGCGCGGCGAAGTCGCCGATGAGGGCGGCGAGCGCGGTCATCTCGGGGCAGGCGCCGGTCGCGGCGTCGATCCATTCTCGCTGGTGATCTTGGAGTTTGTTCGGGTGGGTGAGCAGGTAGCGGCTGAGGCGCTTGGGCGAGATCGCGGGCCGGTCGGATTCGACGCGTCCTTGCGTGATGTAGCGATATAGCAGGTTCTGGCTTCCGATGTAGCCGAGCTCGGTGATCTCGTTGAGCAGCTGCAGTACGGGCACGGCCGGATCTTCTTCACGGCGACGGCGTAGGTGGTCCCGGAACGGGTCGACCAGGGTGGGCCGGTACTGCGGAGCCCGAACCAGGCGTTCGGGTTGGTCGATGCGGGCGTAGCGCTTGACCGTGTTCAGCGCCAGGTTCAGGCGGCGGGAGATCTCGAGCAGTCCGACGCCGCGATCGAGCAGATCATGCACCTGCCGCCAGCGTTCCCGAGTGGTGGCGGCGCGTTTGCCCTCGCGTGGTGGCGGGCCGGTTTTGCCCCAGCACGCGCTGTGGGCGGCGACTTCCTTGCCGACGGCCTCAGCGAGGTTGTGCCATAGGTGCCAGCGATCGGCGACCTGCACCGCGTCGGGTAGCGCGCGGCGGATGGCTTCGGCGTAGGCACCGGAGCCATCCCGGCACACCACCTGCACGCCGGGGTGCTCGCGTAACCAGGCTTCAAGGGTGCTGGCCGTCCGGTCGGCCAGGACGTCGACGCGTTCGCCAGTGACCGCGTCGATAATCACGGTGGCGTAGCGCTGCCGCTTACGCAGGGCGAAATCGTCCACGCCGATCACCGTCGGCACCGGCCGGGCCGGCACTGGTAGCCGCAAGAGCGCTCGCAGGGCGGTCTGCCGTGACAACGGAATACCGAGACCGGCCAGAGCCCGCACGCCTGCGCGCCCGGCCAGCTCTCGCACGACGCGACCCACCTGCGTGACCAGCCGGGCAGTGCGGCGCTGATACCGCTCGGCAACGCCGGTCAGCGGCTCGCGGAATGTCTGCCGCGAGCAGTCCACCGTCGAGCAGCGCATCCGCCGTGCCCGTACCCGGACCACGACCGGCCGCCCATCCACCGGCACATCGGTGACCCGCCGCTCGAAATAGCCATGCACCCGCCCCGTTTCCACAGCGCAACCCGGGCAGACCACCGGCCCCGACGGTGTGGACGCCCGAACAACGATCACCCCAGCAACATCCTCGACCCCCTGGATGACCAGGAAAGATAGCCCCGAGAACACCAGAGCCAGAAGTTGATCAACATTGCACCAACGTAACCCTGGCACAACGCACCGTGGTCAACCGACCGACCCACCGTCACCACCGAAAGTGCGACAGAGCCAGGAATCTTGTGGGCGATGATGTGATCGCCTTGTCGATTACTGCACGGTGACCCGGTCACCGTAGTACATGACCAGCGTGTTCAACACCTTTTTCCAGCCTACTGTTTTCCCGGTGATGTTGGAACGGTTTTTCAGTGGATTTTTGATCACAAGGTAGAGCACTTTTGTACGTCGTTCGACGTGGCGTTCATCGGCCATCACCACCCACACGGCGACGAGCCATCATCGGGTCGGCTCCGGCCACCTGGCCGCAGCGCCCCGCACACGCGAACACCTGCGAGCCGGTCAGCGACCGACCCACCACAAGCGACACGACCCCCGAAGCGCGAAGGTAGTCACGTCCGCAGACCACGCACGCCCCCCTGTCGGCCTGCGCGCCGGTCAATCCCCTGATGATCTCCTCGGGATTCATCCGGCACCACCGCCCTGACGGCGGCGCCGAGCGATCCCGACCGTGACGGAAACCCGCAGCTCACGGCGCGAGCGGCTTGTTGTAGATGCTGTACGAGCCGCACTGGGGGCGCAGCGCAGGCAGTCCCCGGGGTGAGAGGGCCGTTCTTGATCTCCATCTCGGGGCCCTCTGGTGTCAACACCGCGAACCGCCCCTCGCAGGTCCCCGAGTGATGCCGAGCAGTTCCACACGCTCTTCGACGGCAGGACCAGCCATTGTCGTCCACAGTGGATGTTCTCGTCGGCGAGGACTTCTGGATCAGTTTCCCGGCCTGCGGGAGCCACCTCGAACCGGGCAAACGCCCAGTACCGCATGCGGAACCGACACGACATTGCCAGATTTCCCTTTTGCCGCGACAAAGGGACAGCGCTTGCACGATTGCTATCGCCTTCTCACCGCGCCACGCGTAGCCTGCAACAGCACCGAGGAGGTCAGTGTGCACACGGCGCAGAGATGGTCGCGGTTGTCCGCAATCGCTGCGGTAGTGCTGCCAATCTGGGCATGGCACTTCCTGCACTACGGTTTTTTCCCGGTCTACAGCAAGCTCGCTTACACCCGCTCCAGCTTCGATTCCCAGCTCGCCGAAGGAGTTTACCGGTTCCGCATTCTCGGGGCGTGGCTCGTTCGCGTGGTCGACGACCACCTCGGCGATGTGCTCGTCGAGGTGCTGCACAACCGGCCTTTGTGGATGACCGCCGCAGTCCCAGGCATGGACGTCGGCCTGTACGGCTCGCTCGTGCTGGTCAACCTGGTCGCCTACCTCGCGATGTCGATCCTGCTCCAACGGCTGCTGTGGGATCCGGACCGCCCCTTGACTCCGGCCCTCTACCTGCTCGTGCAGGTGATCGTTCTCGCGTCGAGTTGGGTCATGACGCCGTATGACATGCTGGCTTACGCGTTCTTGCTCGCCGCCGTCGCGTGCTTGCGGTGGCGTTCGGGCGCCGCACCGTACGCATTGGTGCTGATCACCGTCCTCGGCACGTTGACCCGCGAGACGCAGGCTCTCGCGATTGCCTGCGCTGCGGTCTTCGCGCTGCGCAGCAGCAGGAGCGAGGCGCGCCGCGGGCTCGTGCTCACGGGGGTCTCGGCACTTGCCTTCGCCGCCACGTACGTCGGTCTGCGGGTGGTGCTCGGTTGGGACACCAGCGTGATCAACGGCTTGACCGTGTTCGACGTAGGGCTGTTGGCGATCCTGGGGCTGGCTGGCGCCCTCGTCGCGGTTTACATGGTGCACTGTGCGGCGGTCGCCGCCGCCGGAGGATCGGGTCGCACGTCGGCCACGGTGCTGTACCTGCTGGCAACGCCGTATCTGGTCGCAATCCTGCTGGCGGGGGCGTGGAACGAGGTGCGGCTGATCGTGCCGCTGGTGCTGGTCCAGGCGGTCGCGACAGTGACTGCGGACCCCACCAGCGAGAGCGTGCTGCGCGACCGGGTCCGCCCACGGCAGGTGCTGGCGCGCGTCACCGAACTCGCCCGCGGTGTCGCACCGCCGACCCGCGCGCGGCACGAGAAGAACCGCAAGGCCGCACCCGAGAACGTCCCCTTCGTCCCTGGTTCCTGAGCACCGCTGTCTCCGATCCGTGCATCACCCGAGTTGCGCGAAATGGCGGGCAGGGATTTGTCTTGATGAGGGCGCACCTGGTGCCGCCTGACCACCCCCGCCGTTCAACACCCCATCAAGCGAGGAGCGACCGAAAACCATGTCTTCGATCCTGAACACAGGAAGTTCCAAAGACATCGGCCGAGCGATCACCACCGAGCTCGCCCAGCGGGGCCACCGGGTCGTGGCCACCGCCCGAGACCCGTACGGCCGTTGGTGAGGGACACGGTGGGTATGACAACGCTGGACGATTTTGCCGCGCTGGCAACGAAGGAACGCGGCCTGGTCGTCGTCTCAACCCTGCGAGCGGACGGCACGATCCAGGCGTCGCTGGTCAACGCTGGCCTGCTGCCCCACCCGCGCACCAGCATTCCGGTGCTCGGGTTCGTTACCTACGGACGGGTGAAGCTGACCAATCTGCGGGCACGCCCGCAGGTGACCGCAACGGTTCGGTCTGGCTGGGCCTGGGCCACCATCGAGGGCACCGCAATGCTCATCGGGCCGGATGATCCGGTCTCCGGCATCGACGGCGAGAGGTTGCGACTGCTGCGGCGTGAGGTATTCACGGCGGCAGGCGGTAGCCACGAGGACTGGGACGAGTACGACCGGGTCATGGCCGAGCAACGGCGCACGGTCGTTCTGGTTGACCCCACCCGAATCTACGGCAGCTGACCGCAGCCCCGCCTCGCCACGGCCCGGCAGGCGGCTACTGCCCGAGGTGCGATCGACGGGCTGAGCGCCTAGCGATAGCCGAGCGAGATCCGAGGAGGCAGCCTGGCGCCCCCGGCGGGGCTCCACGCAGACGGTCCCTCTTCTTTCTCGCGGCGCAGCCGCTTGGCCCAGCTACGCGCGCAGGCTCTCGGACTCTGCCCAGCGGCTCTGCTGTTGGGCAGCCCTCGACGTGGTGTTTGGGCCTGGCCGATGTCGGGGATTCCAGCAGCGAGACGGTGGCAGCGACTCCCGCACGCCACCCGTTGTTGTGCGGGCCAGGCTCTGGAGCCGGGACTGGGGTACAGCCGCCGCTTTTGTGTCGGTGGTTGGTGTTGGGGGGATCATGGGCGCGACTGCGGGCACTTCCTCCGGGGTGTGGGATCGGCGGCGCGCGGCGAAGCGGGACAGGCTCGCTGCCGTGGAAACGTTGACCTCGGGCAAGGTTGTCACTGACGGGCGTCTTCGGGATGTTCTGGAGGCCCTGCTGCGGCCGGGTGATCGCGTGGCGTTGGAAGGGGACAACCAGAAGCAGGCCGACTTCCTCTCGCGGACGTTGGCCACCTGCGATCCGAAACGGGTCAACGGTTTGCACATGTTGATCTCGTCCGTGTCCCGGCCGGAACACCTCGACCTTTTCGAGCGCGGTATCGCCACCAAGCTGGATCTGGCCTTCGCCGGTCCGCAGAGCGTGCGGATGGCGCAGATGGTGACCGACGGGACGGTCGCGGTCGGCGCGATCCACACCTACGTCGAGCTGTACGCGCGCATGTTCGTCGACCTCGCTCCGCAGGTGGCGCTGCTGTGCGCGGCCAAGGCTGATCGGCTGGGCAACCTCTACACCGGGGCGAACACCGAGGACACCCCGACGATCGCCGAAGCGACGGCGTTCCGGGACGGGGTGGTGCTGGTGCAGGCCGATGAGATCGTCGACCCCGCCGAACTGCCCCGGGTGGACATCCCCGGGGACTGGGTGGACCTGGTGGTCGCCGCGGACCGGCCCTTCGCGCTGGAACCGCTGTTCACCCGAGATCCCAGGCACATCGGTGATCTGGAGATCCTCCAGGCGATGCTGGCGGTGCGCGGGATTTACGAGCGGCACCAGGTGGTTTCGCTGAACCACGGGATCGGCTTCGACACCGCCGCCATCGAGTTGATCCTGCCCACCTACGGGCAGCGGCTCGGGCTCAAGGGCAAGATCGCGCGGCACTGGACGCTCAACCCGCATCCGACGCTGATCCCGGCGATCGAGTCCGGGTGGGTGGAGTCGGTGCATTCCTTCGGCGGCGAGGCTGGCATGGAGCGCTACACCGCCGCCCGGCCGGACGTGTTCTTCACCGGCCAGGACGGGTCGCTGCGATCCAACCGGGTGCTGTGCCAGCTGGCCGGGCAGTACGCGATCGACATGTTCATCGGGTCGTCGTTGCAGATCGACGGCGACGCCAACTCCTCGACGGTCACCGACGGGCGACTGAGCGGATTCGGTGGTGCACCCAACATGGGGCACGATCCGCACGGTCGACGCCACCCCTCTCGCGCGTGGTTGAGCATGCTGCACGGGGTGTCTCCTGCCCTGCGCGGCCGCAAGCTGGTGGTCCAGATCGCCCAGACCTTCCGCACCGGAGCGACTCCCACGTTCCTGGAGACGTTGGACGCCGTCGAGGTGGGCGAGCACGCCGGGATGCCCGTCGCACCGGTGATGATCTACGGCGATGACGTGACGCACGTGGTGACCGAAGAGGGCGTGGCCTACCTCTACAAAGCCCACTCGCTGGCCGATCGCCGGGATGCGCTCGCGGCGGTCGCCGGGGTCACGTCGGTCGGTCGGCGGATGACCGCGGACCAGGTCGAGCAACTGCGCAAGGACGGCCTGGTCGCCTTGCCCGAGGATCTCGGTGTCGAGGTCGGCTTGGCCCACCGGTCCCTGCTGGCGGCCCGCAGCATCGGTGACCTGGTGGCCTGGTCCGGTGGGCTGTACGAACCACCAGCCCAGTTCCGGGATTGGTGACCCGGATGTCAACGGCCACCCGCGTGCGAACTCGGCTCGCACCCCGGCGCATCGCCGAGTTCGCCGTCGCCGCGCTGCGAGCCGAAGCCGAACTCACGCCGAAGCCCGGTTTGACCGATCGTCGTGGTGGCGGTGCGCACCGCGACATGACGCTGGACCTGCTGATCCGCTCGGCCGAGGCGCTGCGCGTGGCGTTCCAACGATGCGCGGAGGTCGCCACGACGTTGCCACTGGGGCTCGAACTGCGCGCCGAACTCGGCGCGATCGGCCGGGACGGGGAACGCCGGATGCTGGCGGTGACCGGCGGCGTCAACACCCACCGCGGTGCGCTGTGGGCGTTGGGTCTGCTCAGCGCCGGTATAGCGCAGTGGCCCGGATCGCGGGAAGCGGTTGGTGCCGCGGCGAAGTTGGCCCGGCTGCCCGATCATCGACTGCCGCCGGAATCGCTCCGGCCGCTCTCGCACGGGGCTCGGGCCCGGCATTGCTACGGCGCCGTCGGCGCAGCAGGTGAGGCTCGGGCCGAGTTCCCGCACGTCACCGAGCATGCCCTGCCCGCCTTGCGGCGCGCTCGGGCCCGTGGCGCGGACGAAGCGTCGGCCCGCCTGGACGCACTGCTGGCGGTGATGGCGTCGCTGGAGGACACGTGCCTGTTGCACCGAGGTGGCCCGCGCGGGTTGGCCGCGGTCCGCGGCGCGGCGGTCGGTGTGCTCGCTGCCGGGGGCTGCGCCACGGTCGCCGGTCGGCTGCGGCTGGCCGCACTCGACCGGCTCGCCCGAACCCGACGGCTCTCGCCCGGGGGCAGCGCCGATCTGTTGTCCGCTGCCGTGTTCCTCGATTCGTTGCCCGTCGAGAAAGGACACCCCGATCGCCATGCAGATCCTGACCTACCGTTTTCCCGCTGATCGGGTACCCCTGCGGCGCGTCCACGTCGGCGTGGTCGCCTCCGGTGACCTGGAGATCCTGCTGGACCTGCCCGCGCCGGAGACCGAGCCGGGTGGGCAGGCCGAGGTGCGGGTCCGCACCAGCATCGACGGCTTCGAGGTGCTCTGGCAGGCCGTGCTGGAGCGCTTCTTCGCCCGGACTTCCCTGCTGGGGCGATGGGAGCTCAACGACTTCGGCGCCACACCGGGTGTGGTCGCGCTGCGACTGCGGCAGGCGGCGGAATCCGCCACGAGGACCGACAACGCGACCGGAGGCGAACCGGCATGATCACCCCCACCAAGCTTGCCGAATCCCACTGGCAGCTCCAGCGCCGCAGTTTCCTCGAACTCGATGCACGCGCCCGCGCCGAAGCTCTGCTGGACACCGGGTCGATGCGGGTGCTTTGCGGACCTTTCGACCGCATCGAGTCCCCCTGGCTGCAACCGCAGGGCATCGTGCCGCAGGCCGACGACGGTGTTGTCATCGCGCGCGGCGCGGTGGATGCAGCCGCAGTGGTCATCGCTTCGATCGAGCAGGGCTTCCAGGGCGGCGGCACCGGTGAAGTCGCTGGCGCCAAGATCAGCCAGGCGCTGCGGCTGGCCGCGGCCGACTCCCGATCGGGTGCGCCGACAGCCGCCTTGCTGCTGCTGGAAACCGGCGGCGTTCGGCTGCAAGAGGCCAACCTGGGGTTGAACGCGGTGGCGGAGATCTGCTCCGCACTGCTCGAACTGCGCCCGTTGGCTCCGGTCGTCGGCGTCGTCGCTGGCGAGGTCGGTTCTTTCGGAGGGGTCAGCATCGCCGCCGGACTGTGCACCCACCTGATCGTCACCCCGCAGGGGCGGATCGGGCTCGACGGACCGGCCGTGATCGAGCAGGAGGCCGGGATAGCGGAGTTCGACTCGTCCGACCGGGCGCTGATCTGGGCCATCGACGGCGGCGAACAACGCCGCGCCCTCGGCCTGGCCGAAACCCTGGTTCCGGATGACGCCAACGCGATTCGCGATGCCGTGCGCGCGTCTTTGGCCGCTGGCCCGCGCGAGCCGGGAACGCACCGCAGCGAACGGCTCGACGTGCTCGCCACCCGGCTGGCCACTCTCGACCCGGCACACCCTCCCGCACCGGGCGACCTGCGGGCCTCGTGGGGCCAGGACTACGCGCCGCTGCGCACCGGGACCGAATCGCCTTCCACCAGGGGGAAATCCACCCCGCCCCGCAGCCGCGGCCGCACGTGGCTCCGCACTCTTGCCGACGCCGATCCCGTCGAGGTCATCCCCTCGGTGCTGCGTGCCGACACCGCCGACGCCGTGCACTTGAGCGTCGTGCCAGATCCGGACAATCCCTTCTACCGGGCGCGGGGCGGTGAGGTCGGCTTGACCGAATGCCTGGCGCTGGCTCGGACGATCCGCGAGGTGGTGCGCGAGGATTCCGACGCCGAGCGGCGCCGTGCGATCGTGGCCGTGGTCGACCTCGCCAGCCAGGCATACGGGCGGATCGAGGAAATGGCCGGACTGCACCAGGCCATCGCCACGACCGTGGACGCCTACTGGACCGCGCGCACCGTCGGCCACCCCTTGGTGGCCGTCGTGGTCGGGACCGCGCTCTCCGGCGGCTTTCTCGCCCACGGGTTGCAAGCCCAGCAGATCCTGGCCCTCGACGATCCGCAGGTGGAGATCCACGCCATGCACAAACCCGCCGCCGCGCGCATCACCATGCGCACCGTCGAAGAACTCGACGAACTCGCCAAGAAGATCGCCCCGCTGAGCTACGACGTGCGGGACTGGGCGGGATTGGGCTTCTGCGACGGACTCCTGTCCGTGAACGACGCGGACGCCCCGACGACCAAGGACGCCAGCACGGTTCGGGACGCCGTCGCCGCAGCCGTCGACCGAGCCCGCCGGGGGCCGAGCGACCTGTCCACCAGGCTCGACTCGCCAACGGCCGTGCGCACCCGTAGTGCCTCGCGAACAGTCCGGGATCGGCTCGGCCAGCAGTGGTCGAACACATGATTCGCCCGCACGACCTGCTCCGGCTGAACTGGCCGGTCACCCCGGCGACCGCCCCGAGGTGGGTGGTGCTGGCGCTGTGCCGGACCCCCTGGGTCGTGGCCCGCCGCGCACTCGCGGCGGAAGGCCGTGTCGCGGTGGGTGTGCGCGGCCCGCATCGGGCGCAACGGTTCGCCCTGGACGTCCCGCTCGACGCCGTGGCCGCGGTGCTCCCACCCGAAGCGCTGACCGCTCGCGCGCACACGCTGCGCGCGGAGTTACCTGCGGTCCGCGCACTGCACGCGGTACGGCCGCGCCTCGACAGGACGGGCTTGCGCTGGGGCCCCGGTGGCAGCGTGGGCTTCGAGCTGGCCACCGGGCTGCCCGCCATCACGCGCGACAGCGACCTGGACATCGTGCTGCGGGTCGAGCACCCACCGCCACTGGCCGAACTCGCGGCCGTCCAAGCGTCGCTGCAAGACCTGTCCGTCCGGGTCGACTGCCAACTCGACGCGCCTTGGGGCGCCGTCGCGCTCGCCGAACTCTTGTCCGGCGCCGACCGGGTGCTCCTGCGCACCCCTAACGGACCTCGGCTGGTGTGGACGGAGACCTTGACATGAGTTTGGCGCTGCTCTTCCCCGGACAGGGATCGCAGCGGCCCGGAATGCTGCACGCCCTACCCGACAGCCCCGCCGTTCGAACTACCCTCGCCGACGCGGGCGACCACCTCGATCTCGACCGGCTCGACACCGAAAAAGCGCTGCGTTCGAGCACCGACACCCAACTGGCACTGCTGGTCTCCGGAGTTGCCGCAGCCCGAGCCCTCACCGACGACCACGGTTTGTCGCCCGAATTCCTCGCCGGGCACTCCGTTGGCGCGTTCGCCGCCGCCGTCACCGCAGGCGTGCTCACCCTGCCCGAAGCACTCACCGCCGTGCGGCTGCGCGGCGATCTCATGCGGGAGGTGTGCGCGGACGGCCGCTGGGGCATGGCCGCCATCATCGGGCTGCGCCTGCCCACCGTTCGCTCGCTGACCGAGCAGATCAGCACCCACGACGATCCACTGTGGATCGCCAATGTCAACGCCCAGGACCAGATTGTCATCAGCGGCACCAGCACCGCGCTCCGCCGAGCTGAACCGGCCGTGCGCGATGCCGGGGGCGGGCGCGTGCAGCACCTCGACGTGGCGGTCGCTTCGCACTGCCCGCTCCAGGAACGCACCGCCAGCCGCCTCGCCCAGCACCTGGCCCGCCTGCCACGTCGTCCCCAGCGGGTCGCGTACTTGACCAACACCGGTGGCCGATGCATTCGCGGCGACAGCGACGCGGTTCTCGACGACCTTGCCCGCGCCGTGGCACGGCCGGTGCAGTGGCACGACGCGACCCGGCTGATGAGCGAACTCGGCGCCACCTACGCAGTGCAGCTGCCGCCGGGCGACGTCCTGAGCCGACTCCTGGTCCGCACCCTCCCCCAACTCCACGCCGATGCTCTGGATGACGGCATCGACCAAGTCCTCGCGCACTCCCGCCGCTTCCTGGGAGCGGTCAGCTAACGAGTCGCGGCTTTGGCTGCCGGGGGTGACGATGGGCGGGTCCGACATGCGCACCGTTCGCAGCGGAAGGGGGCGATGCGCAGTTGACGAATCTGGGGCACATCGTCGTTTTCGGGGCCATGTCGTGCGTTGTGGACGGCGCCGACGGTCATCGCGGAGGTGCGCATCAGCGGCGGTGACGGCGCGACCTTCCACCTCGGCAAGGGGCTATTTGCCGTTCAACGTTCTTCTCGGTTCGGGGTTCCGTGCTGCCGACTCACCATTGCCCCACCAGATCGGTCGCGCGAGAGGAGAGGCAGATGGGACTCAAGCGACAACAGAGAACGCAGCAGCGCAACAGGATCACGGTCGTGATGGCGCTTTTCGTGATCGCCATGCTCACGGCCGCGTGCACGTCGTTCGCGGCGCCGAGACCGCTGGTGCCCTGCGCACCCGCCGCTGTCAAGCCCACTGTCGTGCTGGTCCACGGCGCTTGGGCCGATACTTCCAGTTGGAACGGCGAGGTCGGTGCCCTGCAGCAAGCCGGGTACGTCGCTCGGGCCATCGGCAACCCGCTCCGGGACTTGACCGGCGATGCCGCTACTGTTTCCGACTTCCTGAAGACCATTCCCGGACCTGTCGTGCTCGTCGGGCACTCCTACGGAGGGTCCGTGATCACGAACGCCTCGGTGGGAAATCCGAACGTCAAGGCCCTCGTGTACGTCGACGCAGCCGCGCCGGATGTTGGTGAGACCACCGGCCAGCTCAGCGGGTCCGACTCCGCACTCAACGCGAACCCCGCCGATCTCTACGACATGGTGGCCTACGCGGGGGCTCCAGCGGCAGCGATGGACCTGTACCTCAAGCAACAGGTCTTCGTCGGCTCGTTCGGCTCGGACCTGCCCCAGGACGTCGCCAACCGGCTGTGGGCCTCCCAACGAGCGGCTTCGAACAGCGCGTTCATGACGCCGTCGAAGGAAGCCGGGTGGAAGACGATTCCGTCCTGGTACTTCATCAGCACCGGCGACCGGATCATCACGCTGTCCTCGGAGCGGTCGATGGCCCAACGGGCCCGCTCGAACATCACCGAGTTCCCGGGCGGCTCCCACCTCACGCTGATCTCGAACCCGGACGCGGTGACCGCGGTGATCGGTAACGCCATCTGCGCCGTCCGCTGAACGCTTCGATGCGGGCGGTGGCCCCGGCCGATCAGGCGAGCGCGCGCCGCAGCAGGGCTTCGGACGCCGACAGGTAGCGATCGACGTAGGCGCTGTCGAAGCCCTGCGTCGGTCGGATCGGTTGCGCTTTGTGGCCGAACATGAGCCCGGTCCGGCCTTCGAGCTCCGGCGCGAACAGGAGTGGCACGATCCGCTTCGCATATGCCTCGGGAGATTGCATGAAAAGGCCGACGGCCGCCTCGAACAGCCGGTGGATGGTGCTGCCTTCGCCCAGGAAGTTGCTTCGGATATCGGTTTTGATCATGTACGGGCCCAGGCCGAAGAACGCCGGGCCCGGGAACCGTTCCGCGGCGCCGAGCACGATGGCCTCGTTCCCGGCCACGGTGTTGAAGTGCGCGACCATGGATTTGTAGCTCTTCTCGGAGTTGAGGTCATCCGGGTTTCCGAGCGCGCCGATTCCGGGGGACCCCATGACGAAAACGCGCGGCCTGGGCGCACCGTCGCCACGTGCTGATCCGAGTTCGGGGCTGAGACCTCGCAGTATCGCCAGGCGACTCAGGTAGCTGATCGCCAGGTCGCGTTCGATGTGCTCGTGCGTCTCCTCACGTGTCCGGGCAGCGAAGATCCCGGTGGTGAAGAGTGCGACGTCGAAGGATTCCGCCGGAAGATCGCGGCCCACGCGGACGGCCTCGCGCATCGACGACAGATCGGCTGGCACGAACGTCAACCGGTCGGTCGGGGCATCGCGAAACGTGCGCCCGACGACTGTGACATCGGCACGTCGCGCCAGGGCTTGCTGGGCGATGGCTCGCCCGAGGCCGTTGGTGCCGCCTATGACGACCAACTTCTTCGCGGACAGGTCGAGCTGCTCGATGGGCGCCAGTCGCACGGCCACACTCCGATCCGGCACCCCTGTGGCGGAAAGACGTTGCCTCCGGCGAATTTTGGACGCACTCGGAGCGGATTGGCTTGCGGCGTTCATCGATACTCCCCTTCTTGCGCGGTTGCTCGCCTCCGGCGGGCGTGACCAACTGGCCGCACCGGGACTCGCCGACCAGCAGTTCAACGCAGGGTGCGCCTCGATGCTCATACCGCCAACGAAGCCCGCGGCCACGAATCGGCGGCGGAACATCCCAGCTGGCACGCACTGACACCCCTAACTGATTGACTTCTATCAGTTACGCTACCACAGACTTGATAGGTTCCTATCAATTGGTAGTGTGCGGTGTGACCGACAGTGCCCGACAGCCGCTGCGCGCCGACGCGGCCCGGAACGTGCGACGCATCGTGGAGGCCGCGCACCAGGTGTTCCAGCGCGGCGATCCCTCGGCGTCCATGGAGGAGATCGCCGCAGCGGCAGGGGTGGGCATCGCCACCCTGTACCGCCGATTCCCCCGACGCGAAGACCTGATCAGGGCCGTGATGCAGCAGCGGTTCGCCGTGACGATCCAACCGGCGTTGGAGCAGGCGCGGCGGGAACCGGACCTGCGGAAGGGGGGGGGGGGGGGGGGGGGCGGGGCCCGCGGGGCCCCCCCCCCCCCCCCCCCCACCCCGCCCGGTGGTCGCTTCGGCCGGTCAGCGGCAGCCGCAGCCGCGCAGGGCGTCGGCGAGCTTGTCCAGCGCCGGGCGGGCCGCCGCCGAGCTGGTGCCGTTGGACATCAGCGCGAACACCAGCAGTCGGCCGTCTTCGGTGACCACCGTGCCAGCGAGACTGTTGGCGCCGTCCAGGGTGCCGGTCTTCGCCCGCACCCAGCCCTGGCCCGCGCTGCCCTGGTAGCGGTCGTTCAGGCTGCCGCTGCCCCCGCCGATCGGCAGGCCGGGCAGCAGCGCGCGCAGCTTCACCGCCTGCGGCGGCAGCCCGCCGTCCGGGCCCGCCGACGCGGTGGCCGAGGTCAGCAGCGCCCCGAGCAGGTTCGGCGTGACCCGGTCGTCCAGCGACAGTCCGCTGCCGTCGGCCATCGTCGTGCCGCCGAGGTTGAAGCCGTTGTTCTGCAAGACCTCGCGCACCGCCTTGACCCCACCGGCGAAGGACGGCTCGTTGCCGGTGGCGATGGCGACCTCGCGGGCCAGTGCTTCGGCGAGCACGTTGTCCGAGTGCTGCAACACGGTCGCGACCAAGTCCTGCACGGTCGCCGACTGGACCTGGCCGAGCACCTGGGCGTTGGCCGGGGCCCGGCCTTGCGACACCGCGGCGCCGCCGAGCCGGTTGGCCAACTCCTGCGCGGTCTGCATCGCCGGAGCCGAGGAGCGGGGGCTGGTGTCCCGAGTCGGATCGGCCCGGCCACCGTCGAGCATCACCGGCTCGATCGGGGCGTAGAACCCGGCCGCGACGTCCTGCGGGAGCCAGCCCGGCGCGCTGGTCGGCCCGGTGTACCGGCTGGTGTCGACCTGCACGGAAGTCACGTTCCCGCCGGTCGCGGCCTTGACCTGGGCCACCAGGTCGTCGAGCCGAGCCGCGCCCGGATACACCGATTCCTCGCCCGCGGGCAGCGAGGACAAGGTCGGATCACCACCGCCGACCAGCACGACGCTGCCCGGCTGGCTGCCGCGCACCACCTTGGTGGTGAGCCGCTGCTGGTGGTCGAGTGCGAGCAGCGCCGCGCTCGTGGTCAACAGCTTGCCGGTGGACGCCGGGATGAGCGCTTGGCTGGGGTTCTGCTGCCACAGCGCTGCCCCGGTCTGGGCATCCAGCACGATGCCGCTGAACGTGCCCAGGCCGGGATCGGCGAGCGGGCCGGCGAGCGCGGCTGCGATGCCGGATTGCTGCGGCAGCGACGCGTTCCGGTTTAGCGGCTTGATCGCCGGGTTGAGCTGGACCGGCGCGGGCGGTGCCGCGATCTGGGTCTGCTTCAGGACGTCGACCAGCGCCGGACCGAAGGCGATGCCGACCCCGAGCAGCACGACGACGACCACGGCCACCGCGATGAACGTCCGGCGCCGCCGGGGCCGTTCGGCCCTCGGCTGGTCGGCGGTTTCCGGTGGCTCCGGCGGGCTCTGCGGAATCCGCTGCGGCTGCGCCCGAGGTGCCGTCAGACCCGCGAAATCCGCTGGTGAAGCGGGTTGCGGAGCGACGAGACCGGCGAAGTCCTGCGGTGCTGCGGGGTGTGCGAGGCGTTGCGGTTGCGCCCGAGGCGGTGCCAAGCCCGCGAAATCCTGCGGCGACGCCGCTGGCACCGGCGGGGCCAGACCCATCGGAGCTTGCGGCGGCCCGCTCGAAGGCTTGACGTGCGGGGCGGTCAGACCCGCGAAATCCGCAGCGGACGCGGCACGCGGCGGCGGGCCGCTGAAGTCGGGGCGGGCGAACTGCTGGGTCTGCTCCGCGGGTGCGACCGGCGGGGCGGTCCGCATCTGTTGCGGCGCGGGTTCACCAGAGGTGCGCAGCTCCGCCAAGTCCTTGAGCTCGATCCGGGTGGTCTTTTCCACCTCGGATTCTTCAGGTGCCTTCGCGGGCCGCACCTCATCGACGGGCGCGACGTCGATCCGCGGGATCTGCTGGGTCTCGTCGATACGCGGGGGCTCGGCGACCTCGACCAGCCTGATCTGCTGCGTCTGCTCGGCTGCGCTGGGCGGCGGTGTCGCGTCGGTGATCGGCGCGAACTGCTGCGTCTGTTCGACCACCGACGGCGGTGGCTCGACGACACGTTCCTGCTCGTCGGTCGGCCGATCGTCGCGCTCCGCCGCCTCGCCGCTGACCGGGGCCCGCTCCGGGGCAGCTACTTCGGCAGCCGCGGGGTCCGACTCGGCGCTGGCACCGGCCTCGACCGCAGCATCCGATCCAGGCTGGTCCGCGACTTCTTCCTCAGACTCAACAACCGGTTGGGCCTGGACATCCGCGCCGGAGTCGGCAGCAGGACCGCTTTCCTCCTCGACCGGAGCTTCCGCAGCGGTATCTTCTGCGGCCTCGGGCTCGGCATCCGCCTCCGCCGGGGACTCGTCGGCATCAACCGGCTCAGCGTCGGATTCGGTTTCGGGTTCGACAACCACCGCTGCCGCAGGCTCGTCGCCGTCAGCCTCGGTCGGCTGCTCGTCCTGGTCGCCTGCTGGCTCGTCGCTACCCGCGTCAGTCGCGGGCTCCTCCTCGCCGAGGCTCCCGGCGACCCGCTTGCTCGTGATACCCGCCTGCGAAGACGCACCGCCGTCAGTCGGCGTCGGCTGCTGGGGCTCACTCGGCCGATCAACTTCGACAGTGCCGCTGACCTGCGACGACACGGTCGATGACCGATCGCCAGCCGTCAGCCGCACGGTCTCCCGCGCATCAGCCGCGTCCTCCGGCTGCTCAGCATCGACGCGGGCTTGCGACGACTCATCGCCAGAACTCGATTCGGGCGGCGCGGAATCCTCCGCCTCGGCAGGAGCGGTCTCCGGCGCAGGCTGGTCCACATCGCTGGCCCGCGCACCTTCGGGATCCGGCTCGTCCAGCTCAACAGTGCCGCTGACCTGCGATGACGCACTGGCGACAGCAGTTTCCCCAGCGCCTTCCGCCGACTCCCCAGGGGGCTCCGCACCGAGATCCCCGGCAACCCGCTTCGTCGCGGTAACCGCTGGCTCGGCCACCGATGCAGCCGCCTTCTCCGCGACGGCCGACTGATCCGCGGGTTGCTGGGCAGCGTCGGAGCGCTCCGGGTCGCCGGGTTGCGCCGAACCATCGGGCGCCGCGGCGTCGGCCGAGGTCGCGTCCTCGGCAGGCTGATCAGGGGTGGTCGTGGGTTTGGTGTTCTCCGACTCCGCTGCGGCGTCGCGTTCGGCAGACCGCGAGCCGTCCGGGGACGACGCATCGGTTCGGGTCGGGTTCTCACCATCCGGTGCTGACGCCTGGACCTTGGTTTCGGACACCTCACCCCCGCTGTTCTGGGGTTCGGGCACGTGCTCCTCCTCGACGGATCGCCAGACTGCCAGATTGCGACCTCCCGCACTGCGGTGGGGCCTGGAGGCTCACCGTGGTCCACACTAGAGATTGTTTCAGCAGTGGTCTGCGCAGCGGTGCGGGTGGCGGAACCGCAGTAGCTGCGGCGGTGCGAGCTGAGTCCCACACCGCGAACGAACAGGCCCTAGACGCGGTCGCTCGCGCGAGCTGGCGGCCGCACCCGACGCAAGACGAGTGAGGAACCGCGTGGACTTCGACGTCACGATCGAGATCCCCAAGGGGAACCGGAACAAGTACGAGGTGGACCACGAGACGGGGCGGATCCGTCTCGACCGGACGCTGTTCACCGCCACCCAGTACCCGGCGGACTACGGGTTCATCGAGGACACCCTCGGCGAGGACGGCGATCCGCTGGACGCGCTGGTGCTCGTCCAGGAGCCGACGTTCCCCGGCTGCCTGATCAAGTCGCGGGCCATCGGCATGTTCCGGATGCGCGACGAGAAGGGCGGCGACGACAAGGTCATCTGCGTGCCCTCGGACGACCCGCGGCAGGAGCACCTGCGCGACATCCACCACCTCGCCGAGTTCTACCGGCTGGAGATCCAGCACTTCTTCGAGGTGTACAAGGACTTGGAGCCGGGCAAGAGCGTGGAGGGCGCGACGTGGGTCGGCCGCACCGAGGCCGAAGCGGAGATCAAGCGCTCCTACGAACGAGCCAAAGAACAGGGGCACTAACAGGGTGCGCGGATTGGCTTGCGTAGCGGTGCGGGTAGCGGAACCTCAGAGGCGGTGCCAGCTGCGAGCGTGGGAGGAAGCGGCTGCCGCCGCTTGCCTGACGACCACCCCTCACCCCAATCCGCGCGAGTTCTGAGACGGGCGGGTTGGCGCGAAATCGCCGCTTCCCGTGGAGCGAGGGTGCCAATTTCACGCGAAATTGGCACCTCCACGGCCCGCCGAACGGGTTCGAAGCCAGCAGCCGAAAGCGCCGTGCAGGAAAGACCGCCCTCCTCGCGCTGGATTCGAGGAGGGCTTTTCCGTGCCCGATTGCCGAACGTGGGGCACCTTTTCATCGGTGCTGCCGCGCGAAGACGTTGCCTTGCCGCGCGCGTCAACGTTTACCGTCGAGCGCATGCGAATCGGTGAACTGGCCAGGCGCGCTGGAACGACCACTCGCGCGCTGCGGTTCTACGAATCACAGGGGTTGCTGACGGCACGGCGCTCGACCAACGGCTACCGGGAGTACGACGAGGCGGACTTCCGGCTGGTCAACGAGATCCTGACGCTGCAGGCCGTCGGACTCAGCCTCGACGACACCAGGCCGTTCGTCGATTGCCTGCGCGCCGGTCACGAGGCCGGGGACTCCTGCGCCGATTCGATCGAGGTCTACCAGCGCAAGCTCGCGGAGGTGGATGCCTGCCTGGACCGGCTCAACTCGGTGCGGGCGAGCCTGCTCACCAAGTTGGCCGCGGCTGTGGCGAGGCAACCCGAGCCGTGCCGCGTGACCAGTGAACCGAACGAAACCGAGGAGTCCTGATGTCACCGACGAGCCTTTCCGGCGAGGTTTCCGCAGTCACGGATGAGACGTTCGAGCGCGAGGTCCTGCGGCACGGCACACCTGTCCTGGTGGACTTCTGGGCGCAGTGGTGCCCGCCGTGCCACATGATCGCGCCGGTGCTGGCGGAAATCGCGGTCGAGCGGGCGGGCTCGCTGACCGTCCGCAAGATCAACACCGACGAGAACCCGCTCGTGGCGCGGAACTACCAGGTGATGTCGCTGCCGACGCTGATGCTCTTCCGCGACGGCCAACCGGTGCAGGCGCTCGTCGGCGCGCGCCCGAAGGCCAAGCTCCTGGCAGAACTGGACGCCGCCCTGCGTTGATGAACAACGCTAGGCACTTATCCACAGAGCTGTGGATAAGTGCCGAACCTGTGGATAACTCGTCTCGGAGCAACTTCATTTTTCGGTGCCGCCGCCTACGTCAGCGACGACGCACATGCCGCGACACCCAGCCGAGTGCCGAACCGTCGGACCGGCGCAGCACCACGACCGGTGTCGTCGAAGCGTGCTTCCCGCTACCCGGCGTGTACCGGTCGCGCGGTGCTCGCTGCTGGTAGAACCAGGCCAGCTCGGTCCGCACCCGAGCGACCGCCCGACGCCGGAGCAGGTGCCTGCGCACTGCTGGAGCCGACACGAGCAGGCCGCCGACTGCCACTGCCGTCACCATCCACCACTGCATCCCGCTCCTTCCGCCAGGCGCGCGGCCGTGTCGCGTCCAAACGAGTTCCAAAGGAGAAATGCCGATCCGCGCGGTTTCTGACGCGGCTGCGACCGAGACCACCCCATCGTCGCATCAAATTCAACAATTGTTGATTTTTTGGCCACTCCGCGTTACCTTGCTCGCAACAGCACGTGGAGGTTGGTATGAGCGCGCTGAGGACCCGGACCCTTCTCGACCTCGGTGAGATCGACGCGAGCGGCGGCGAGCTGGTCGGCGGCAAGGCCGCGAACCTCGGTGAGCTGCTGGCCGCCGGTTTCCGGGTGCCGCCCGGCTTCTGCATCAGCACGCTCGCCTACGACGAGGTCTGCCGGGAGCTGACGGACGAACTGCTCGACCGCCTACCCGGCTCGGCCGCCGAAATCCGCTCCCGGTTGGCGGTCGCCGAGCTCCCCGCCGGGCTGGTCGCCGCGATCAGCTCGGCCTACGCAGAACTCGGCCGGGACGTGCCGGTCGCGGTGCGCTCCTCGGCGACCGCCGAGGACCTGCCGCACGCCAGCTTCGCCGGTCAGCAGGACACCTGTCTGAACGTCATCGGCGAAGCAGCGCTGCTGGACGCGGTGCGCCAGTGCTGGGCTTCGCTGTGGACCGACCGGGCAGTGGCCTACCGAGCGGCCAACGACATCGACCACCGCGCGGTGCGGCTGGCAGTCGTCGTGCAACGCATGGTGGACGCGGCAGCGGCCGGGGTGCTGTTCACCGCGAACCCGGTCACGGGGCGCCGGACGGAGGCGGTGATCGACGCGAACACCGGGCTCGGCGAATCGGTGGTGTCCGGCGCGGTCACCCCGGACCACTTCGTGGTCGAATCCGGCCGCATCACCGCGCGACGGCTCGGCGACAAACCAACCAGCATCCGCCCGAGGTCCGGTGGCGGCACGGAATCCGTTGCGCAGCAAGGCGATCGGGCTTCGATCAGCGACGACCAGGCGCACGCCCTCGCCGCGTTGGGCGCGGATGTGGCGCAGCACTACGGTGCCCCGCAGGACATCGAGTGGGCTATCGACGGCGACGGCGTGCTCTGGCTGACCCAGTCGAGGCCGATCACCACGCTGTTCCCGCTGCCCGACGAACCGTACGAAGGCCTGCACGTCTACCTGTCGATCAACGTGGCACAGGGCGTCTACCGGCCGATCACACCACTGGGCGGGGCGACGTTGGCGCTGATGTTCACCGGCCTGATGCGCAATCTCGGGATTCCCGTCGACGGGACGCGGCCCAAGGTGTGGCGGCAGGCCGACGGTTGGCTGTTCGCCGACATCACCGGCATGACCCGCAACAAGATCGGCCGAGCGGTGGCCCCTCGGGTGTTCGCGATGGCCGAAGCCCGCACCGGCAAGGTCTTCGAGTCGCTGCTCGACGATCCGCGGCTGCCGCTGGATGCGAAGGTGCCGTGGCCGCTGCTGCGCCGACTCGCCGGAATCGTCGCGCACACCAGGGCACCGATCGAGGTCGTGCGAACCCTGCGCGACCCGAAGCGCGCTCGCGATCAGGTCTTCCGGCTGGTGCCTGAAATCCGCGCGGAACTCGCCCGCGTCGAACCGTCGTCCGCACCCGAGCGGCTGGCCGCAGTCCGGCAATACCTGCTGGAGATCACGACTCCACGCATCGCGAAGATCCCGCCGCGGCTGCTGCCGATCCTCGCCCTGAGCCGCTTGCTGCCGAAGCTCGTTGGCAACGCGGCGACCGCCGAGGAAGTGCAGATCGTGCTGCGCGGCATCCCGCACAACGTCACAACCGAGATGGACCTGGAACTCTGGGGCATCGCACAAGACGCTCGCCAGGACCCCGAAACGGCCCGGCTGTTCGGCGAATCGACCGTTGCCGACCTGGCCCAGCGCTACCAGGACCGGACGCTGCCCACCGGAATCCAAAGTGGACTCGGCGCGTTCCTCGACCACCACGGGCACCGCGCGGTGGCCGAGATCGACATCGGAGTAGCGCGCTGGTCGGAGAATCCCGCGCACGTGCTCGGCCTCATCGCGAACTACGTGCGGACCGGGGAGGACGGGCACGCCGCCGACGAGCAGTACCGGAGCGGAGTGGCCGAGGCGGAGCGGATGGCCGCCGAGATCGTGTCCCGGCTGCGGCGCAAGAACCGGCTGCGCGCTCGGATCGCCGACTTGGCGATGGACCGGGTGCGACAGCTCATCGGAATCCGCGAACTGCCGAAGTACTGCCTGGTCATGGCGCTCGCGCAAGCTCGTCGCCAGCTGCGGGCCATCGGCCGGGAACTCGCTACGACCAGCCGGTTGGCGCAGGCCGAAGACGTGTTCTTCCTCGACTACGACGAACTCGCCGAGGTGCTCGACGGCGCTGACCACCGGAAGTTGGTGGCGCAGCGCCGCGAAACCCACGAGCGAGAACTGCGGCGTCGACACCTGCCGCGGGTGCTGCTTTCGGACGGTGCCGAACCGGAGGCGATGCTGCCCGCCGAAACGGCCGACGGCCAGTTGGTCGGAACGTCCGCATCGGCGGGCAGCGTCACGGGAACGGCGCGGGTGGTGCACGACCCGGTCGGCGCGCAGTTGGCACCGGGCGAGATCTTGGTCGCGCCGTCCACGGATCCCGGCTGGACGCCGTTGTTCCTGACCGCTGGGGGCTTGGTGATGGAGATGGGCGGGCCGTACTCGCACGGCGCGACGGTGGCGCGGGAGTACGGAATCCCAGCGGTGGTCGGCGTTCCCAGCGCGACGAGCCGGATCAGCGACGGCCAGCAGATCACCGTGCACGGCTCCGCAGGCACCGTCGAACTGTCCTGACCCACCACGCCCGGTCCCGAGAGCACCGCAGCGCCGACGGGACGCGTCGAAGCGCGAGGCCGAGCGCTTTCGGATCCTGGCGCGGCGATGGCCCCCGCCTGGGGTGGCGGGGGCCATCGAGTCCTTTTCGGGGGCGCGATCGGTGGTGCGACCGCCGGTCCAGCGGTGTGCTCGACCGAGAACCCGCTGCGGGAGGGGGTTTTCCGGCGAGTTCCGGTGGGTCGGTGAACTGCTGCGGCGCGGACGGGCGCCGTCGACGATCAGGTTCGGTGCGTCAGCCGCCGAGCTGGTTGGTGCCGCCGAGCGGGCCGTGGCTGAGCAGGTCGTTGACCTTGTCCAGCGGCGCGGCCGGGGTGGCCTTGCCGATCGGCAGACCGCCGCTGAGGCCACCGAGCGGGCCCTCTGGTCCGGTGATGCCGCTCAGCGGGTCGCCAGCCTTGCCCACCGGCAGTTCGGTGTCGCCGACCGGGGATCCGGCAAGCACGCCGCTGAGCGCTTCGCCGACCAGGTCGGGGTTCTGCTCCGCGGGCGGCAGCTGGGCGGGCTTGGTCTCCGGAGTGCCGGCCGTGGCGTGGTCCAGTGCCGAACCCGTGCCGGGCGGCAGCAGGTCGTCCGCCGGGCCACCGGACTTCGGTGCGGGCAGGGTCTGCCCAGCGGGGATCACCTCGCCGATCGGCAGCGCCCCGAGCGTGCTGCTCGGGTCCAGGCTCCGGCCACCGGTCGCACCGCCGAGCAGGCCACCCAGCGCGTTGCTCGGGGCGAGGCCCTGGCCGCCGGTTGCGCCGCCCAGCAAACCGCCCAGCGGGGTGCCGCCGAGCAGGCCGGACAGCGAGCCGAGCGGGAGCTGTCGGTTGCTGGGCCCGGCTAGCTGTTGTTCCAGCGGAACCACGTCGCCCACGGTCTGCTTCGCGGAGTGCAGCGTGCCCGCGAAGTGGTAGGCCGTCTGGGCGAGGTTGTTGTCCGTGGGCAGCTCGGCGGGCAGCTGCGGGGTCTCGGCGGCGTTCGCGGTCGCGGCGAAGCCGACAGCGCCAGCGCTGCTGGCCAGCACAGCGGCCGCTGCGGTAAGGGTGCGCTTCATCGCAATGCTCCTTTCTGCACAGGCCGTTTCCTGTGCGCCCGCCGGAGATTACGGAAGAATCACCCTCCACTATTCAGCGATCACATAAGTGGGAAATGTGGACGTTCAGTGATCACCATCGATACCTTTCACCCCACTTTTGTGGGATATGGGTTCTGACGTGATTACTGCCCGAGCCCATCTGTGGCTGCCGAGGGCAACCGGCGCGCCTGTTCGGCCCGCAGCGCCTCGACCGCGTCGGCGAATTCCGCGTACGCCTCGCGCTCACCGTCACACCGCCGATACCGGCCGACCCGCAACTCCACCGACTCGTACTCGCGCTCCAAGGCGTCGGCGGTCTGCTGCCACGCGGTGGACCGGTCCCGGTAGTTGGCATGTCCGGCGAACGCCGCGGACAGCGCGACGAGCACGCTCAACACCGCCGCCATCCAGCGAACGTCCACAACGGACATCGCGGTCGCGGTGGCCGTCGCGGCGACTATCGAGCCGCCGATGACGACCGTCTGCAGCGCATTGCCCTTCCAGCGGTCCCGGCGGGCCTCGCTCCGGTAGCGCTCGATGAGCTCCGGCAGCTGGGCCCGGTAGCGCTTGTGCGCGCCCAGCAGATCGCCGGACTCCAGTTCGTCCAACAGGTGCTCGCGGTGCGCGTGCTCAAGCGTGCGCAGTTCTGACTCCACCGCGCGAACCCTAAAGTGCTGCCGGTAGAGGAACTTCGCCGACACCGCGATCGAGGCCACCGCCAGCGCGAACACGATCCCGGCCGGTAGCACGGCACCCCATAACCCCAGCACGGCCGCCGCAACACCGATCAGCACCAGGTTGCCCGGCAACGCCCACAGCAGGAGCAGCCGCTGCACCATCCGCGCGCGGTAGTGCTGCTCGGAACGCTCAGCGATCCGGCGTTCCCAGTCCGGCGGCTGACGATCCTCGGCGAGCACTCCACCGCCGACGATTCCGGCCGTATCCACTCGCTCCATCACATCGATCCTTCCAGCGCGTTAGTGCGATCGAAGTAGCTCCCGGAGCACCACGACAATCGGCTATCAGGGTGATCGTCGAATAGGCCGATCGGTCCACCATCAGATGCGCCGAGTGATCGCTGCTGGCCTCGAACATTGCGCGCTGATCGATATCCGGCAGTGATAACAGCCAGTGGTGCCATGCCCGGCATCGCGGGCGGTTTGCAGGGCTTGCCACTGTGACAGCGCCGTCGAAGCGGCCGTCAACCGGGTCCCGCGGAACTCCGATGAGAACGCGCGAGGAAGGTGCGCTGGATCAATGCGTCAACCGAGCGGCCACCTCCCGGTAGAACAGCACCGGATCCACTGGAACTCCGGATACTTCGACCTGGAAGTGCAGGTGCGGCCCGGTTGATTCGCCGCGGTCGCCCATCGTCGCGATCAGTTGCCCGGCCCGCACCTGTTGCCCGACCTCGACGAAGCTCTCGTCGATGTGCCCGTAAATCGAAACGATGTCGCGCTGGTGCGAAATTCTGATCCACAGGCCATAACCGCTGGCGGGTCCGGAATCGATGACGGTGCCGGACGAACTCGCCCGGATCGGAGTGCCGATGTCGTTGGCGATGTCAACACCCTTGTGCACAGTGCCCCAGCGCTCACCGAAGCCGCTGCTGATCTCACCAGCCGTGGGAGCGACCCACATCCGTGCAGGATCAACGGGCGGACCGAGGTCGCGAGATGCCTGCGCGGCGAACTGAGCGATTCGATCCGGAGCAGCCGTCGGAGGAACCTGCTGGGCACCCTGCACAGCCAGCGTGGCGGCCACAACACCGGCGGAGCACAGCGCACTCGCGCCGAGCAGGCTGACCAAGCCGCGAATCACGGTCTTTTCTCGAATTGACATTGCGTTCAACTCCTCCCGCCACCCGCGGCTTTCCGCGCGGTGGCCGGGCCGAATTCCGCAGCCGCCGAACATTTCCAATCCGACGGCAAGGCGGTTCGGCAAGATTGCAGCTGAACCGCGCCGCGAATGCATTCGGAAATGACCGATCAGGACGACAGCGGAATTCGCCGTTGCCCCGGCCGGATGAGTGGGAAGGTCAACCACAAGAAATCCTCGCCGACACTCTGTGTCCACAGTGGTCACGATTCTCGGTGAATCGCGACGGGGTCGAACCCGAAGTCCTTTCCACCTGTTACACCGGGTGCCGAACGCCGCCGATCCGCCCGATTCACCTCCCCGACCCCCACTCCACCCGACCGAGAGTCACCCGATCGAGCCAAAAGTGACGGGTGCGTTCGGCCCGGCCGCTTCACCCGAAGGCACCCTTCGCGCATCCCGCATCCGAGGTGCACCGGGTGACCACCGCACCGGCACCCACCCCAATCGAGTGACGAGTGAAGGGCACCTTTTACCCAGTAAGTTGGTGAAAGGTGCCCTTCACCCGGGCGCTGCGGTGGGAGCAGCGGGTACCAGTGGGAGGTTGAGGTGGACGAGGCGCGGATCGAGACGGTGGCGGTGCACGGGGGCGAGCGGCGGCCCGGCCCCGAGGGGTCCGTGGTGTTCCCGATCTACCAGAGCACGGTGTATTCGGTCCCGGCCGACACCGACTACCACGACATCAGGTACATCCGGCTGAACTCGACGCCGTCGCAGACGTACCTGCACGACAAGCTCGCCGCGCTGGAAGGCGCCGAAGCCGCGCTCGCGACCGCTTCCGGCTTGGCGGCGATCTCGACGGCGTTGCACAGCGTGCTGCGCACCGGTGATCACCTGCTGGTCGGCGACTGCCTCTACGGCGGCACGCACGACTTCCTAACCCACCACGCCGCGGATTTCGGTTGGAGCTACACGTTCATCGATCCGCAGCGCCCGGAAACCTGGGCAGCCGCCCGCACCCCGAGCACCCGCGCGATCCTGGTGGAGAGCATCACCAATCCCCTGGTCCGGGTCGGGCGGCTGCGCGAAATCGCCGAATTCGCCAGGGATTCGGGCTTGGTCAGCCTGATCGACAACACCTTCGCCACGCCGGTGAACTTCCGGCCGACGGCCGCGGGTTTCGACCTCTCCCTGCACAGCGCGACGAAATACCTCAACGGCCACTCGGACATCGTGGCGGGCGCGATCATCGGCCGGGTCGACTACGTGGAGCGCGCCCGGACCACTTCGAACCACTTCGGTGGCAGCCTCGACCCGCACACCGGGTTCCTCCTCGCCCGCGGCCTGAAAACGCTGGCGCTGCGGGTCCGGACGCAGAACGAGAACGCCTTGGCGCTGGCCGAATTCCTCGCTGCGCAACCGGAAATCCGCGAAGTCAACTACCCCGGCCTGGCCGCGCACCCGGATCACGGGCGCGCGGCCGAGCTGTTCAACGGCTTCGGCGGCATGCTCAGCATCCGGCCCAGCGGCGGTGTCGAAGCGGCCCAGGCGCTCATCGACGCGGTGCAACTCCCCTATGACGCACCGAGTCTGGGCGGGGTGGAGTCGCTGATCACCCGCCCGGCGGCCACTTCGCACGCCGGGATGAGCCGAGCGGACCGGGAAGCCCTGGGCATCACCGACGACCTGGTCCGCATCAGCGTCGGCATCGAGCATCGCGACGACCTCATCGCCGATTTCGCCCAGGCCCTGGCCAAGCTCTGACCCGGTCGCGCCACCGGGTCAGCACGTCACTTGGGCTCGACGAACTGCACGTCGAGTTGGACCTTGACGACGTCGCCGAGCAGCGCGTTCGAGGCGCCGAAGTGGATGCCGTAGTCGCCGCGGCGGATCTCGCCGGTCGCCTCGAACCCGGCGTGCCGGGAGCCGTCGGGGAAGTCCTGGATGCCGCCGAACTCGACCTCGAAGGTGATCGGGTTGGTCACCTCGCCGATGGTCAGCTCGCCGTCGAGCGACCAGTCCGCGCCGTCGCCTCGCAACCCGGTGGAGCGGAAGGTCATCGTCGGGCGGCGCTCGACGTCGAGCAGTTCGGCGGAGAGGACGTGCGCGTCGCGGTCGGTGTTGCCGGTGTCGATGGACGCGGTGGCGACGGTGGCGTTGATCACGCTGCCGTCGAGCGTCTGGCCGACGAGTAGTTCGGCGTCGATCTCGGCGAAGCGGCCGCGCACCTTCGACACGCCGAGATGGCGGATCGCGAAGCCGACCGAGGAGTGGAACGGGTCCAGCGCCCAGCGCCCGGATGCGAGCGGAAGTGCAATCGTCATGGCCACCAACCTGCTGGTCGCGCCGAACGCGAGGAAGACCGTGCGGATACTGGCCCTCGCAGGGCCACGATCCGCGCGATTCCAGCAGGTAGATTCCAGTCGTGCGCGACAACGAGCTCGGCGTCTTCCTGCGCGCCCGCCGGGAAGCCATCGCCCCTGCCGAGGTGGGCCTGCCCACCGGCCCGCGTCGCCGCACTCCAGGGCTGCGCCGGGCGGAACTCGCCACGCTCGCCGGGATCAGCGTCGAATACCTCACCCGGCTGGAACAGGGTCGCGACCGGCACCCCTCCGCCGAAGTGCTGGGCGCGCTCCTCGACGCGTTGCAGCTCTCCGCTGAAGACCGCTCCCAGCTGTTCCTCATCCTCGGCTACGACAAACCGGCCGCGTTGTGCCCGCGGGTGCCAGACCCGCCGGTCCAGGCAGTCCGTCCGGGGGTGCAGGCGATCCTCGATCGGCTCGAACCTGGTCCGGCGCTGGTCGTGAACCGAATCAGCGATGTGCTCGCGTGCACCGACGGATACCAGCGGCTGGCGGGCCCGGTTGGCGTGTTGGACGGTGCGCCGCCCAACCTGCTGCGCTTCCTGTTCACCGACGGCCGAGCCCGCACGGCGCACCCCGAGTGGGGTCGCGCCGCGGACTCGCAGGTCAACTTCTTCAAACTCGGATTCCACCCCGAGGACGCGCACTCCAGCCGGATCGCCGAGGAGCTGGCCGATGCCGCTGGATACGAGTTCACCGCCCGGTCCGAATCGCCGCCCGCGGTGCCCGAGCGCACCGGCGTGCAGCGGTGGGTGCACCCGGAGGTCGGCGAGTTGCGGCTGGGCTTCGAGGTCCTCGAACTCCCGGATGCCGACAACCAGCAGATGATCATCTACCTGCCCGACGACGAAGCGACCGCCGCCGCGCTCGACCGCCTCAACGGACGCCACCCCGGCGCACTGCGCGCCGTCCCCGGCTGATCCGCGCCACTCGCGAGGGGCGCGTCCATGTCCGATTTCGCGCGAAATTGGCCGTTCCGCGACCCGCACCGGCACGCGGGGCAAGATGCCGGACGGCTCTAAGTTGGTTGGTATGACAAGGAAGATCGTGGTAATCGGTGCCGGAATCGTCGGGTCGTCGATCGCGGCGCAGCTGCCCGAGGACGTCGCGGTGACTGTGCTCGACCATGCGCCGACCGGCCAACTGCGCGGATCGACCGGGCGCGCACCCGGCTTGGTGGGCCTGTTCAACGAAGCGCCGGTGTTGACCGAGCTGGCACGCGCGAGCGCTGCGCTGTACGACGACCTCGAATTCAACGGCGAGCGGGCTTTCGACCGCGTCGGTGGCGTGGAGGTCGCGTTCACCCCGGAAGCCGTGGCCAAACTGGAAGAACGCGCGGAGCTCGCGGCAGCTGCCGGACTTCCGCACCGGTTGCTCGACGCGGCCGAGACGGTTGCGCTGGCGCCGGAACTGATCGACCCGGCGCACTGCGTCCGCGGCCTGCACTTCGCCGACGACGGCACCGCGCGCGCCGGGATCATCACCGCGGCGCTGCGGAAGCGCAGCAACGCTCGGTTCGTCGACGATGCTGCGGTGGTCGGCATCGAAATCCGCGGCAACCAGGTGTCCTCGGTGCGGACCGCGACGGAGTCGTTCCCGGCGGACGACGTGGTGCTGGCGAGCGGCATCTGGGGCCCGGTGACCGCATCGCTGGTCGATCAGCAGCTCCCGCTGACACCGGTCGCCCACCCCTACGTGCACGGACCGCAACGCCCGCGATCCAGCGCGCCGACACCGTTCGTGCGCTGGCCCGAGCACCACGCCTACGCGCGTGACCACGGTGCCCGCCTCGGCCTCGGCACCTACGACCACACCCCGCAGCCGGTCCCCCTCGACCAGCTCGGCCAGCACGCGGAGCAGCCGTGGCCGGGTGAGCTGTTCGACGATGCCGTGCGACGAGCGATGGAACTGCTGCCCGCAGCGCACCGCTTCCCGATCGCGGAGCGGCTGAACGGCGTGTTCGCCATGACACCGGACAACCTGCCGCTGCTCGGCGCCTTCCCGGACATCGCCGGACTCTGGTCAGCGGTGGCGATCTGGGTGACTGCCGCCGGAGGCGCGGCCCGAGGTCTGGTCGAGTTGATGTGCGACGAGGAGCCGACCATCCCCGACCTCGACCGACTGCGCCCAGACCGCTTCGCCGACCAGGACCCGAGCGACCTCGAAACCCGCGCGCTGCGCCTGTACCGGGACATCTACGCCACCGCGTGACCCGGCTGTCGAGGCGGATCCGGACGATCACGGCATTGGTCCCGTCGGTCCCGCGGATTCGTCCGGTTCCGCCCGCACCGCCGCGCGAATGGCGAATTCGACCGATTCGAAGTACTTGTGCGCCGTTCCAGGTGCGAGCCGAGTCGCACGGCCCGCAGCACCTTCGCTGGCCAAGCACGAGTCGAGGCTCCCCGGCTGATCGGCACGACCACGTCCATCCACATCAGACGGTGACTGAAATGCGGGAATACCAGGAGCGGAACGACAACGCAGCGGCCTTCCCGCCGGTGACCAACCGGACGCCGTCGCACCGCCGAGACCACCCGTGGGCCCGCGTCCGCACCGGATCCGAGCAAACTCCCGATACGCGTCACCCCTTCGAGTGACACACGTCTAAGATCGTCAAGTCCCGCGAAGACCCGGCTGACTGAGGACCGACGTTGAGCGATCAACCGAAGAACACGAAACCCGGCCACGGTCTCTGGTTGTCCCGTGCCGCACTGGGCTTCGTCGCCCTTGCTGCGGTGATGGGCTGGGGTGCCAGTTTCGTCGGCCTGCACGCCTACGGCCAGGACCAGATGGTCGGCTTCAGCTACTGGACGGCATGGCTGATCCCGGCGACGTTCGACGGCGCGGCCTTCGGCGCCACGCTGATCACCTACCGCGCCTCGATCTACGGCCGCAGCGCGCTGCGCGGACGTCTGCTGATGTGGACCTTCACCGCGATCTCGTCGTGGATCAACTGGATCCACCAGCTGACCCCGGAGGCCAGGGTCGTGGCCGCCGGTCTCCCGGTCGCCGCGGTCGCCGTGTTCGACGTCGTGCTGGCCGAGCTGCGCGCCGACTACGAAGAACGGCACGGCAAGCGCCGCCTCCGGCTGCGTCCTGGACTCCTGCTGCTGCGGTGGCTCGTGGACCGCGGCGGCACCGCTGGCGCGTTCCGCCGCCAGGTCACCGACATCCCGGTGTCCGAGATCGCTGGCCTCGGACCGACCTTCCACGAACAGGTCGGATCGACCAAACCAGCCCTGCCGTCGAAGCCGCCGGAACCACCGCGGTCCGGGTACCAGCGGATCCCCATCGTCCAACAGCCGAGCCAAGCCCCGCCGCGAGCGCCGGTCGCCGCCGAACCACGGCGCTCGCCCGAATCGCCAGGTCCGGCAGAACTACCGGACCGTGCCGAATCTGTGCGCTTCCAGTCCCAGCAGCCCGCATCGAAAACGCCGGAAGCGACCGAAGCCCAGACGCGCGTCGTGGCCGAAGCCGAGCCGGAAGGCCGTTCCGAGCTCGAAACACCGGCCGAGTCCGGGACCAACGGTCGACCGCAAGCTCCGGCCGAAACCAACGTCGAGCGGGACGAACCTTCCGACCAGACCCCCGGCGCTGCCGAAGCCCCGGCCGCACCCGAGCCAGCGAACGCGAGCAACGGCACCACCGCGAAGCTGGACCGCAACCACGAGGTCGACCCGTCGGAGCAAACCCAAACCCTGCCGCCGGTACCGGAAGAACCCCTGACGGACGAGAACAAGCGCACCTTCGCCCGCCGCGACTACCGCCTGTCCCTGGAGATCGGCGAACCCATCACGGGCGCCCAACTCGGCCAGCGCTACGGCTTCTCGGAACGCTGGGGTCGCCGCCAGATCGCGGCGGTCCGAGACGAGATGGAACACGACGAACTCACCAAAACCCCGAACCGCGAACTCATCAGCGTGGACTGAAAACCCGAGCTCGTAGGACCAGGGCTCGCGATTTCGCGAGAAATCGCGAGCGACAGCGGTGCTTCGCAGATCTCGACGGCCAACCGGTCAGCGAGCGGATGGTGCGGCGGTGTGGCTGATGGGGACGGTGTGCGTGACCCACGAGCCGCCGCTGAGGAGATGCAGCAGGAGCGACGTCGGCTCCGGAACGAAGTACGGGAGCCCATCGCGCAGGGTCAGGCCGCTTTGGAGATGTGTGCTGGGCGCCACGGCCAGGACGCTGCCCGCGAAGGCCGCGGTGATGGGACGGTGCACGTGCCCGGTCAGGACACGAGCGACGTGGCGATGGCCAGCGAGCACCTCGCCCAACTCCTCGCCGTCCGCCAGCCGCATCCCGTCCAGGAACGGGATGCCGATCGAGATCGGCGGATGGTGCACGCAGACGATCGCCGGAAGATCCGACCTGCGCGCGAGAACCTCGTCGAGCCAAGCCAGCTGGGCCGCGCCCAACCGACCACCGCCCGAATCGGGCACCTTGGAGTCCAGGACGATCAAGGTGAACGCGGGGTATTCCACGGCGTAGTGGGTTTCCGTTGCGCCGCCGAGGAAGCCCGTGCCGCTGAACTCGCCCAACAACGCCTCGGGGTCGTCATGGTTGCCCGTCGCGAAGTGCAGCGGCAGCGGAAAACGGCCGATCACCTCGCGCAGCGCCTGGTACTCATCCGGGCTGCCTCGATCGACCAGGTCACCGGTGATCACAACGCAGTCCGGCTGCGGATCGAGCGCGAGAACACGGCCGAGAGCGCGGTTGAGCCCAGCGGCCGGAGCGCTGGCCAGCATGCCGGTGGTGATGTGCGGATCGCTGAGATGTGCAATCGCCAGAGTCATCCTCGAACAGTCCACGACATCAATCCCCAACGGCAATCAATCACGCCGAAGGCGAAACATCGGAACTTGCCAACGCCGCGTCCCGGTGAATGGGGAACCGTCCAAGCAACTGCGGCTCCGCCGGGCACCTCCCAGCGCCGTCCTGACGTCAGGCGTGCAGGAAGCGGGCGAAACCCACGAAGCGCGGGTTGATCGTCACCGGGACCCCGTCGTCGCCCATCGATCGGACCCCCTCCAGCACTGCTTCATCGGGCTCGCCGTATACGTCGAACTGCCGCACCGTGCAGTGCGCCATCACCTCGCGGATGTAGGGGTCTGACATCTGCCAGTGCATCAGGATCGACTCCGAGTCGCGGTAGAGCTGGTAGCTGTAGGCCAGCATGCGCTCCTCGTCGATGAACACGTCCACCATCAACTGCGGGCCGTGCTCTGCGACGAACTCGACCGCTTTCCGCACATCGAGCCGGAAATCCTCCAAGTGGCCGGTTGCGATCTGCATGGTGTTGCGAAACAGGATCGGACCTTCATCTGATGACAACATGGCGCCAGTGTCAAACTTCGATCAAACTCGAAGTCAACCCCGATGACGAACGGTTGGGGTCAGGGCAGGTTGAGCTGCCAGGAGACGCCGAAGCGGTCGTTTACCCAGGCGAACCTGGTGCTGAATCCGTAGTTGTCCAGCGGCATGAGCTCGTCCCCGTCTTTGGACAGCTCGGCGTGGAGTCGCTTGAGCTCGGCGTCGTCGGCGCACTGCACGTAGATCGAGGTTGCGGGCGTGAAGGTGAACGCGTGTGAGACGTAGCTGTCGATGCACATGAACTGCTGACCAGCCAGGGAAAACGTGGCGTGCTGCACGCTGCCCTCCGCGCCTGCCTCGTTCGGGCCGTAGCGGGTGATGTTCAAAACCTTCGAGTCGGCGAACAGCGAGGTGTAGAGCGTCATCGCTTCCTCGGCCCTGCCCTCGAACATCAGAAACGTGGTCAGCTTCTGCGGTGTGCCCTCGGTCATGCCTGATCTCCCTGGTCGATGGCGGCGGCAAGCCAGTGCTGCCAACGCTCGGCGCGCTGCTGCGGGTCGGCGAGTGCGCCGTAGTGGTGGTCACTGACCGCGATCGGCATGCCGATCGCGGAACGTTCGTGGAATCGGATGAGCTCATCGGAGGTGCGCAGCCCGATGAACTGCTCGGTCAGGTAGTCCACCTCGCCGCGGATCCGCCCTCCGCCAGGCAGGTCGATCGTCACCTGTCCGCCGAGCCGGACCGGTGCGAGCAGCCGGTGCAGCCGGTCCCATCCGCCGACCGCGGGCGCCTGCGCCTCCGCATAGGACGCCGGACGACCGTGGAAGTGCCGCAGGTACTGGGCGAGCGTGAACAGGTACATGTCCCAACCGCTGCTGGTCATGCCCTCGTACTCGTCGCTCCAGTCGTCGCCGAGGACGCCACTGTGGACGAACCGGAGCACGCTCGTCCCACCGTCCCTGCCCTCGATCAGGTACTCGAAGGCGTTCGTGGAGCCGTCCTCGGCCGCCGGGGTGCGGATGGTCAGCTTGCGCGGCGGGTCCCACTCGGCGACCTCGGAGCTGTCCGGGTCGATCTCCATCGGCATGAGCCATGCGGCCAGGCCGGGACCGGTGGCGATGGCCTGCCAGACCTCCTCCGGCGACGCGGGCAGCTCGATCTCCTTGGGCAGCTTGAACTCACGCGCCATCTCGGCCCTCCTGCGCTGGGCTCATCGACGGGTGCAACCCCACCACGAGCCGGTGCCCGCGGCCCCTGGCCGCGCTCTCATCGTGGTACTTCGCCACCAACCCGGCGACCGCGTCGGAGAGTTCCTGGGCGAACGCGGCCCGTTCGGCCGCGCTTGCGAAGCGGATCTCCCCGTCGATGGCGAAGGTGGCCACCCGTTTGCCCGCCTTGGCTCCGGCGCCGATCAACGCGCCGACGTCCTGCACCAGGCGGGCGGCCACGGCCAGCAGCCATTGGGCGGAGAGCCGGTCCGGCGAGCGGGACGGGTCCGGCGCCACCGGACCGCAGGCCGACGGCGAGATCACGTAGGCCCCAGCGGTCGCGCGCATCACGCGCTCGGTCATGTTGCCCTTGCGCCGCTCCTCGACCAGCCCGATGAGGCCGTGCTTCTCCAGGCCACGCAGGTAGTAGTTGACCTTCTGCCTGCTCAGACCGAGCTTGGCCGCGAGTGACGACGCCGAGGCGGGTTCGGCGAGTTCGTGCAGCAGCCGCGCCCGCACCGGTTCCAGCGTCACCGCAGCCGCGGACGGCTCGTCGATAACCGCAACATCCAACATGCACCCGAGCATGCCCTTGACAAGATTTGTTGTCAAGACAGCCATAACTGTCGGAGAGCTCGCCTACCACGTCCAGCCGAATGGAAAAAACGGTCAACATCACCGTATATCTAGCATGTTTCATTCTCCTAAAACCGCGCTCTGATACGCTTCGTGTCGATGAGTGATCGATCTTTGAGCGACGACGAGCTTGATCTCGTCGCCACCCTGCAGATCGCACCGCGGGCGCCGTTGAACCTGCTCGCCGAGGTGCTCGGGGTTTCGGTGAACACGGTCCGGCGGCGGCTGAGCAGGCTCCACGACGAGCGGCTGATCCGGGTGATCGGACAGCTGGACTGGTCGCTGTCCGGCGAAGGAAACCCGTGGCACGTCTGGGTGCGCACCGAACGGGGCTGCGCCAAGCAGGTCGCCGAGCACCTCGCCGGGATGCCGGACGTCCAGATGGCCGCCACCGCGGCTGGCCGCGCGGACGTGTACTGCGCCGTGCAACCCGCCCGCCGGGTGCATGTGGAGAACCTGCTCACCGAACAGCTCCAAGACCTGGACGGGATCCGCTCGGTGCACTCGGAGCTCGTGCTGCGCGCGTTCACCAAGTCGAGCTCGTGGCGGTTGCGGCGGCTCAGTGCCGAACAGTCCGCCGCGCTGCACACCGCGACACTTCCCGACGAAGTCGATGACGAACTCGGTGACGAACTCGGCCGCGACGAGCTGGCGGCGGTACGCCTGCTGCACGAGGACGGCCGGATCAGCGCTGCCCAGATCGCCAGACGACTCGGCATCGCCCCGTCCACGGCCTACCGGCTGACGCAATCGCTGTTGCACCGCGGTGTGATCCGACCGAGCGTCGAAGTGGAGCCCCGACTGCTCGGCTACCGGTACGAAGCGATGATCGCGTTGCAGGTGCGCCCCGGCCAGACCAACACGGTCGCCGAGGAACTCGCACAACACCCCTCCGCGCGGTACGTCTCGGTCACCGCTGGCACCTCGTCGGTCATCCACGGCGGCGTCTTCGCCGACGAGGAGGCACTGGGCGAGTTCCTCACCGGTGATCTCGCCGCGCTCGGCGGCATCACATCGTTCGAGGTCTCCGTCCTGCTCAACATCTACAAGCGGCATTGGCTGCCACGTGCGCACGGCGAGATCGGCGCCACCGTCAGCCGGTACTCGCGCCCCGAATAGGCGATCGTCAGAGAGGTCATGCATGAGTGCCAGCCTGCGAACCAACGCAAATCCGGTCCCGCTCGCCGAAGTGGTGCGGGGCGAGCTGGTGGAATCGGTGCATTTCGGTTCGGCGATCGCCGTCGACCCCGACGGCGCTGTGTTGTTCGAGGTCGGGGCCAGCCGTACGCCGATGTTCCCGCGTTCGTCGATGAAACCCCTGCAGAGCGTGGGCATGCTCGGCGCCGGGCTCGAACTGGACGGGGAGCTGCTCGCCCTCGCGTGCGCTTCGCACGGCGGTGAGCAGTTCCACCTCGAAGGGGTTCGCCGCGTGCTCGGCCGGGCTGGCCTCGCCGAAGCGGATCTGCAGAACACTCCTGGGTTGCCCCTGGACGACGACGCCCGAGCCGCCTACGGCGCGGTGCCGAGTTCACTCGCGGGCGACTGCTCCGGCAAGCACGCCGCGATGCTCGCCACCTGCGTCGCCAACGACTGGCCGACGGTCACCTACCGGATGCCGGACCACCCTTTGCAGCGGCAGATCGCGGCCACCGTCACCGAACTGGCCAGCGAACCGATCGCCACCACCTCCATCGACGGTTGCGGCGCCCCGCTGTTCGGCCTGAGCCTGCACGGCCTCGCCACCGCGTTCGCCAAGATCAGAACGGCGAAAACCACTGCGACGCAGCGGGTTTCGACGGCGATCAGCGAGCATCCGGAGTGGGTTGCGAGCACAACGCACCCGAACACCAGGCTGCTTCGGGCGCTACCGGGCAGCATCGGGAAGGGCGGCGCCGAAGGCGTCCTCGCCCTCGCGGTTCCGGACGGCCCCGCCATCGCGATCAAGATCGCCGACGGTTCGCACCGGCCCAATCCCGTGCTCGCCGTGGCACTGCTCCGCGCGCTCGGCATCACCAACGCCGAGCTCGACGAACTGGCCGAAGTACCGGTCCTCGGACACGGCAAACCCGTCGGCGTGATCCGAGCAGTCGAGCAATTGCTCCCCGCATCCCAGTAATCGCAAAGGACAGCTCATGCCCCGCCATGACGTCAACGGCAGCAACCCCGGCGTCCGCCAAGGGGGTGCGGCATGACCAAGACCTCGACCGAGGACAAGCCGAGTCGTGCCGTAGCGCTGGTGCTGGCGATGGTGCCAGCCGGTTCGCCGTTGCGCGGCGATGGAGGGTCTATTGTGGACTCCCCGCTGATGGACAACATCGCGGTGTTCCTGATGCTGTTCCTCATGGTCATCGGCACGGTCTCGTGCTGACGCAATGGGCACGCATCGGAAGCGCGTACGGGCTGAACATCAACGCTCAATCGCGGACACCCAGAGTCATCTTCTGCACCATGTCAGTGGCGGTCCGGGCGAATGCCTTGATCGCGCTGGTGTTGTCGCCGACCCGCCACACCAGGCCGTAGCCCACCGGGTCGGAGTCCGCGAGCGGCACGTAAGCCACTCCTGGCCGCGCGTAGTACGTGGCAGCGTGCGCCGCCGCTAGCAAGGCTCCCTTGCCGCCAGCGACGAGCATGAGCGCTTCCTGCATGTTGGTGATCGCGGGTCCGCGGCCGATCGGTCTGCCCCTGGGCGTGTGCGTCGGGACGTGGCGTTCCAACCGGTAGTTCGACAACTCCCCATCGATGGTCAGCAACCGTACGCTGGCCAGGTCCTCGACCGACACCGCATCGCGTTTCGACAACGGATGGCTGGAGGCAATCGCCAGGGTGCGTGTTTCCGTCAGCAGGGTCGGCCCCTCGCCGAGGTCTTCCTCGCGCACTGGCAATTCCGTCAATTGAACGTCGAACTCCCCCTTTCGGAGTTGCCCGTACGGGTTCGACAGCGGTACTTCGCAGATCTCCACGGCCAGCCCAGGGTGGGCAGCGCGCAACGCCTCGGCCGTCTTCAGCACGATCTCCCCGGCCAGCGGGTTGGCGAACCCGACGTGCAGCACCCCGTCAATGCCTCGTGCGCTCGCAGCGGCCCGCGCAAGGGCGGCTTCGATCGCGCGGTGGTGCGGTTCGAGGTCGCCGCGGAGCTGCCGACCGAGACTGGTGAGGGTGACGCGGCGGCTCGTGCGGACGAAGAGTTGGGCTCCGACGCGGCGTTCCAGACGCTGGATGAGCTGACTCACCCTGGCCCTCGACAACCGCATCCGTTCTGCTGTGCGGCCGAAGTGCAATTCCTCGGCGAGGATCAGAAAGCACTCCAACTCGTCGCGTTCCATCCGCATCCTCCCGACCGGTAAGCCTGGTTGAACGAACGTCGAGATCTTCGCCGTTGTTCCCCCGCACGCCTCGATCGATCGTGGTGGCACCAAGTTTCCCAACAACAGCAAGGAATTCAGATGCGTGCGCGTGACTGGGGAGTGCTGTTCGCCCTGTGCGGGGCGATCTTCCTGGAAGGTATCGACGTGGCCATGCTCAACGTGGCCCTTCCCGCCATCCGGGCCGATCTGGGCATGCCCACCGGCGAACTGCAATGGGTCATGAGCGCCTACGTCCTCGGCTACGGCGGTTTCATGCTGGTGGGCGGCAGGGCCGCCGACCTCCTCGGACAGCGTCAGATGTTCGTCTTCTGGCTCACCGTCTTCCTGCTCTTCTCCGGCCTGGGTGGGCTCGCGACCGAAGGCTGGATGCTGATCGTCGCCCGGTTCGTTACCGGCGTCGCCGCCGCCTTCATGACCCCTGCCGGGCTGTCCATCATCACCACGACCTTCGAAGAGGGTCCGCAGCGCAACAAGGCGCTGCTCATCTACTCCGGGACGGCAGCGGGTGGCTTCTCGATCGGCCTGGTCGTCGGCGGCTTGCTCACCTCCGTCGACTGGCGATGGGTCTTCTTCGCCCCGGTTGTGCTGTCCTTCCTCATCCTGGTCGCCGCGCTCGCACTAGTGCCCAAGTCGCCGCGACCCGAACGGACCGGTCAGCGCATCGACCTGGCCGGTGGCGCCACCATCACCGCCGCTATCGTGCTGCTCGTCCTCGGTGTCGAGCGCGCCACGCACACCAACATCGGCTGGACACTGGGCACGCTCGCCGCGGGGTTGGCCTTCCTTGCCGCCTTTATCGCCATCGAACGGCGATCCCCGATGCCACTCGTTCGGCTGGGCATCTTCCGCACCGGGTCGGTGGTGCGCGCCAACGTAACCGGGGTGCTCTTCGCCGCCGGGTTCTTCGGTTTCCAGTTCCTCGTGGTGCTGTACCTGCAGGAACTACGCGGCTGGTCGACGTTGCAGACCAGCTTCGCGATGATCGTCATCGGCATCGATGCCCTTCTCTCGCCCACCCTCACCCCCAAGCTGGTCGACCGATTCGGCAACGCAGGGGTGATCTTCGGCGGACTGCTGCTCGCCGCACTGTCATACGCGCTGTTCCTGCCCGTCGGCGCGGACTGGACGTACCCGATGATGTTCCCCAGCCTGATCATGCTCGGCCTCGCTTTTGCGCTGGTGTACGGCCCGCTCACCATCGTCGCCACCGACGGGATCGACGACGCCGACCAAGGCTTGGCCGGAGGTCTCCTCTACACGTCGTTCCAGTTCGGTGCCGCACTCGGCCTTTCCACCGTGACAGCTGTCAACATCGCTGCCACCGACTCTGGAACTCCGGCCGCGATGCTCGACGGCTACCACGCCGCCCTCGTCGTTCCGCTCACGGCGGCCCTGATCGCCACTCTCGTCAGCGCATTCGGGCTGCGACCCTGCAAGAGCCCGGCGATCACATCCGACGACACCAAGATCCCCGCCGCGCACTGACCGCAAAGGAGCCCGTCATGGCCACCAGAGTCAGCACCTTCTCGGCCCTTCAGGACACCTTCTTCAGCTACATCCGCGACATCAAGTACGCCACGATGATCACCGTCGACCGGCAGCACCGCCCGCGAGCCAGGGTGCTGCTCCCTGTCTGGGAGACCGTCAACGGACGACCGGTCGGCTGGCTCGCCGCCTACAAGACCCCCATCAAAACGGCTCACCTTTCCAACAATCCGCACACCACGTACTCGTACTGGAGCCCGCGCCAAAACGCCGTCTTCGTCGACAGCACCTCAACCTGGGCCGACGACGAAGAGTCCAAGCTCCATGCCTGGGACGTGTACCTCAAAGGCGGCCCGCCGGGCGTAGGTTACGACCCAATCCGCTACTGGCGCGGCGGGCCCGGCGACCCCGAATATGGCGTGATCCGCATCTCCCCTTGGCGAGTCCAACTCGTCCGGGGATCTGATCTGCACAGCACGATCTGGCGGCTCGACACAGCATCCGCCACGACCGACTGAACGAGGCTGTTCGGATCCTTCGCAGTTCAATCAGGGTGACCGCACTCGGTTGTGCCGAGCGCGGTCACGCCACGAACCGAATGCTGACGGGCTCATCGCGGTCCGGTTCCGCTTCGATGAACTCGCCCAGTTCGGCCCAGACACCACGCGATGGCTGCCCGCGCTCCGGGCCTCGATCGACCGCCACGCCATCACATTCAGCCTCGACGCAGGACACGGCTACATCCTGAACAACCGCCGATGGCTACACAGCCGACGCGCCTTCACCGGCCAACGCCGGATATACCGAGTCAACGCAGAACCAGTGCAGCATCTAGGAATTCCTGCCGGTTTCACGCCCGACGCGCACATGAACCAGTTCAGGACGAACCATGAACCCGCTCCACCTGGTCTTCTTCTTGACGTCTTTAGTTATCGCCCTGACCTCTGGCGTCATCAAGAGCGCCGCAGGTGCACCCTGGCAGGAAGCCGTGCTGTTCGCTGGCAGCGCTTTCCTCACAGCTCTTGGCGTGCTTGCAGCCCTCGTTGGGGCGTTCCGGACGCGGTAACAGAAGCACCGGCAAGGGTCGGGTACAACGCCTGACCCTCGCCTGACCAAAGATCATCTTCACCGTAGGACTCCACGTGATCGCCTATCGTGCCATGCTCGACGTGCCACGCGAACTCGCCCACTACGTCAGCCGACTGTTCCACACCGAACGCCGCCGACGTGGTATCCGCAAGAACAGCAGGGCCTTGACCTGCTTCCGCCAAGCGGTGCTGGGGTTGCGCTGGTTCCGCCAGGACGTCGACGTCACCGCGTTGGCCCGCGACGACGGGATCTCCCGCGCCACGGGATACCGCTACCTCGACGAGGTCTCGAGGTGCTCGCCGACCAGGCACCAGATCTCCACGACGCCCTCAAGCAGGCCAAGGCCGACGGACTGGCCTACGTGATCCTCGACGGGAAGATCTTCTCCGCTGACCGCTGCAGTGAGAAAACCATGAGTGTCCAAGGGAAGCAGATTGACCTGTGGTACTCCGGGAAAGCCCACGAGCACGGCGGCAACGTCCCTACGTGCCTGGGCGAACTACCGCATCGGTGGGTCGCGCGGTATCCGTTTGGCCAGATCGCGGGGTCTCCGGCACGCCGGCACGTACTGGACCTTGTCGATCTTTGTCGGTGTCTTACTCTCTTCGCATGACAGCGCCTCAAAATCCTTGGCAGCAGCAGCAGTTCCAGTCGGCGGCTTATCAGCAGTTGCCGCCACAGCAGCAGTTTGACCGACCGAACCCGCCCCGTACGGTGGTGTCCGCGACCTTGATCGGCATCGTGGTGCCGATCCTCTCGGCAGTGCTGACCGTTATCAGCTTCGTGCTAAACGCTCTGGAACTCATCAGATATACCGATGACTGGCTGGGCCCGGTCATGTTCATGGTGGCCAACACGTTGGGCACCCTCGCGCTTGCAGTGCTGTGGGTGATCTTCGCGTTACAGATGCGGGCTGGCCGGAACTGGTCTCGGACCACACTCGCGATCCTCGCCGTGGTCTGGCTGCTCTACAGCCTTTTCGGCATCACCGTAATGCTCACGCAGGGGCCCCTCACCACCCATGCGAGCGCGATCCTTACCATCCTCGATTCGTCGATGGCGGCGATCGCGATGCTGCTGTTTCTCATCCTGGTCTTCCTCAAACCCTCGAACCAGTACTTCAAAGCCACAAACAACCGATAACCTGCCACCCGAAAGTGCACCCCGACACCCATGAGGGCAACCTCCCGCACCGAGCAGGTTTCCGGGCGATGGTCTGCGTCGCTGTCATCCCCCGCACTAGGTTGGCAAGGAAGGTTAGCGTGGGCTTGGCGCACACCGAATTGACCGGCTGCAACCCGAGCACGTCGAGAAGCTGTACAGCAAACTGCTCGCTCGCGGTTTGGCATCGTCCACTGTGCACCACGTTCACCGAACACTACGAGTAGCGCTCAACGAAGCAGTCAAGCGCGAGCACATCACGAAGAACCCGGTCCTGGTGGCGAAAGCGCCGAAGCTCGTGGAGCCGGAGATGGAGCCGTTCGCCGTTGCCGAAGCACAGCGGGTCCTCGACGCGGCGCGAAAGCGACGCAATGGTGCACGGTTCGCCCTTGCCCTTTCACTGGGGCTGCGACAGGGCGAGGCTCTTGGCCTGAAATGGTCGGACCTGCGGATCACCTGGCATCACGGCTGCAAGGAATGCGGCAACGACGATGTGGCGGACTGCCCGGCGGCGTACCCAACAGCCGTCATGACGATTCAGCGCGCCTTGCAGCGGCAGACCTGGCAGCACGGGTGCGATGAGGGCAAGTCCTGCGGACGGAAACGCGGTGCGGATTGCCCGCAGCGGCACGGTGGCGGCCTGGTGATCGTGCCGCCGAAGTCCAGCGCCGGGAAGCTGCGTGAGACCAAAGTGCGCCCCTCCCGGCTACACGATGCTCGGCACACCGCAGCGACCATGCTGCTGGTGCTCAACGTCCCGCACCGCGCGATCATGGACATGATGGGCTGGTCGGAAACGTTCATGCTCAAGCGCTACGTCCACGTGCCCGACGAGATCAAGCGCGGCATCGCGGACCAGGTCGGCGGCCTGCTGTGGAAGGGCTGGGAGCGTCCGAGCGACGAGGACGACGACGGCCCGGCCGGGGCTCTCGTACCTGCCTGATCGGGCGCTCGACGACTCCGCGTGGAGCCACCTGTGGAGCCATGAATGAGACAGAAACTGAGCCGGAACGACACCAGGCGCTTTCCACATCGTGGAAAGCGCCTGGTGAGAGCGGAGCCGCCTGAGGGAATCGAACCCTCGACCTACGCATTACGAGTGCGTCGCTCTGGCCGACTGAGCTAAGGCGGCAGTGCTCGTTGAGTGTAGCTGGCACCTTTCTTTCCTTCGTTCGCGGCCCCTGGTCGTCTTCTCTTCCGGCTCCGTTGGCGGGCCACTTGGTCGTTACCTCCCTGGTTCCTGCTCGTTGGGCCTGGCGTGATCTTTGCCACTTCTGCTTTCGTGACCAGGAGGTGGTTGGGTGCGAGCCGTTCGCCGCTTCAGCGCGTGCACCGTTGTTTCGGTGACCGTCGTCGGGTTTTCCCTGCCCGCGGCTGTTGCTCAGAGCTCCCCTCCGACGACTCCTGTTCCCACGCCTGAACGGCCCGGTCAGCCGCCTCCTTCCGGGCCCGCCTCCACTCCTGGCCCGATCGTGGCCGATGCGGGCACCATGGTCGGGATCGTGCGCTTGCTGCCCGGCACCGTGCCGGGCGACTCGATCATCGACGACCCCGAGTTCACGGAGCGGTTGCCGAAGCAGTCGGTGGCCGAGGCCGGGATGGGGCGGGCCATCGCGCAGGCGAACTCCACCGCGTTCTTCGCGCCCGAACGCGCGGTCGCCGAAGCCTCCCCGGTCGGCGTGGCGGTGTTCGGCAAGGCGCCGCAGATGCCGATGGGGCTCGCGCAAACCGCGCTACCTGATCACGCCGAACCGACCAGCGGGAGCTTGCACCCGCCCGCGTCTCCGGCCGACCAGCTGGTCGAACTCAGCGGGCTGGACGGCAGCGTGCAGGCCCGCTGGGACGAGCAGGCAGGGCCGTGCGTGTCGCCGATCGCCGACGCGCGTTATTCGATGGGCAGTGCGTCCGTGGTGAACGCGCTGCCGGGTGGGACGCCTGCTGCTGGTGCGTTGTTGGACGTGCCGGATGTCGTCGATGCGCATTCCAACGTGCAGCTGGTTTCCGCCGCCGGGCAGGTCGGCAAGGCCGTTCAGGCGAGCTCGACGATGCAGGTGTCCAGCGTGCGGTTGTTCGCTGGTAGCGCGCAGGAGGTTCGGGTTGACGTGATCGGTGCGCCTCGGCTCGTCGCCACCGCCACCGGGGACCCTGCTACGTCCACTGTGGACTACCAGGTTCCGGTGTTCCGGGTGTCGCAGGGCGGGAAGGAGCTCGGGGTGCTCGACGCCGCGCACCCGGACCTGGACCTGCCGCTGCCTGGGGCTCTAGACGGTGGCGTGTTGCGGATGAGCGCCGGGGAGCTTCAGCAGAACGTCGTCGGGACCGAAATTCGCGCGGGGGCGAGGCTTTTCGACCTCCAGGTGCTTCGTGGCCACCCGGTGGGGGTTCCGACCTCGCTGGTGCGGATCACCTTCGGCGAGCAGATCGTCCGCGTCGGGGCGCCGGGCGGCGGTGTGGACTGCCGGGACTCGGGAGTCGCGGCTCCGGCGGCGACCGGCCCGGCCGTTTACCAGGCGCGGATCGAACCGCTGGCGTCGACCAGCAAGGCGAGCCCGTGATTCTGGAGCGGTACGGCGTTGCTGCTCCTGGGCGCGCTCACGCACCAAAAAGTACGTACTTGAGCAGGAAAAACCAACGTGCTCGAATGCTGGGCGTGATCGTCGAGTACATCCGCTACCGGGTACCCGAGCCCGGCGCTGCCGCTTTCGAGGACGCCTACCGACGGGCCGTGGTGCCGCTTTCAGCCGCGCCGCAATGCGTTGACTACGAGTTGACGAGGTGCGCGGACGAACCCGGCTGCTACGCCCTGCGGATCAGGTGGACCTCGGCCAACGATCACACCGCGGGCTTCCGGCGCAGCGCGGCGTTCGGCGCGTTCTTCGCCGAGATCGAGCCGTACGTCGGCAACATCGAGGAGATGCGGCACTACGAGCCGCTCGGGATCGACGGCTGCGGTTCGTCGGTGCCGACCCTCTACGAGTGGGCCGGTGGCGCGGCAGCGTTGGAGAAGCTGTTCACCACCTTCTACGAGCGTATGCGGCTCGACCCGGAGCTCGCGCCGGTGTTCGCGGAGATGTCGCCGGAACACGCGAAGCACGTGGCCACCTGGCTCGGTGAGGTCTTCGGCGGCCCTGCGCGGTACTCCGAACAGCGCGGCGGCCACGCGCACATGCTCGGAAAGCACGTCGGCAAGGCGATCACCGAGACCCAACGCCGCAGGTGGGTCGACCTGCTGCTCGACACCGCCGACGAAATCGGCCTCCCGGACGACCCGGAGTTCCGCTCGGCGTTCGTGGCCTACCTGGAGTTGGGCAGCCGGATGGCCCGGCTGCTGTCCCAGCCCGACGCCCGCCCGGACTTCGACGAGCCGATGCCCCGCTGGGGCTGGGGCGAGGTCCGGCCTTGGCAGCCCGCGTCGTAGGTCAGGAGGACGTGGGCGCCCAGAGGTCGGCAGCGGTCCCGTCGCGGACGTGCTCCTCGTAGGTGACGACCTTGTCGTGGATGACCGCAAGGCTGGCGCGGAGCTCGTCGATCTTGCCCTGCACGGCTCGTTCGTGCTCCCTCAGCAGCGCCAGGCGCTCCGGCTCGTTGCCCGGTCCGGAGCGCACCAACCGGGCGAACTCCTTGATCTTCGCGATGGGCATGCCCGACTCGCGGAACCGGTTGCACAGCAGCAGCCATTCCACGTCGGCGTGGTCGTAAACCCGCTGGCCCCCGCCGGAGCGCGGGATCGATCGCAGGAAGAGCCCTTCGCGCTCGAAGAACCGCAGCGCGTGCACGCTCATCCCGGTCGCCTCGGCGACCTTCCCGATGGACAGTCCGCGCACCACACCACAATACCTTGACCTAGAGTCCTCTCTAGCTCTTAGCGTCGTCACCGTGATGGCAGAACAACGCAGGATCGGCACCGGCTTCGGCGCCGAGAGCACCGCCGACGACGTCCTCACCGGTATCGACCTGTCCGGCTGGACCGCGCTGGTCACCGGTGGGTATTCGGGTCTCGGTCTGGAAACCACCCGGTCCCTGTCCCGCGCCGGAGCGCACGTCGTCGTGCCCGCCCGCCGACCGAGCACCGCATCAGCCGCGCTGCGCGACATCGGCCGGGCGGAAGTGCACGAACTCGACCTGGGCGATCAGCGGAGCGTCCGGGAATTCGCCGACCGGTTCAGGGAGACCCCCGGCGCGCTCGACATCGTCATCAACGGTGCCGGGATCATGGCCTGCCCGAAAACGCGGGTCGGTCCCGGTTGGGAAGCGCACTTCGCGACCAACCACCTGGGGCACTTCGCGCTCGTCAACCGCCTGCTTCCGACGTTGTCAGCGAGGGCACGAGTGGTTTCGGTGGCGTCGTCGGGGCACTTCCTCTCCGGAATCCGCTGGGACGACGTGCAGTTCCGCAGCGGCTACGACCGGTGGCTGGCCTACGCCCAGTCGAAGACCGCGAACGCCCTGTTCGCCCGGCACCTCGACGCGCTCGGCTTGCGCGCTTTCGCCGTGCATCCGGGGAGCATCCTCACACCGCTGCAACGGCACGTGCCACGCGAGGAATGGGACGGCCTGGGCTGGGTGACACCGGACGGCAAGCCCGCCGTCGGGTTCAAAACCCCGGCGCAGGGCGCGGCGACCGCGGTGTGGGCAGCGACCGCGCCAGTGCTGGACGAACACGGCGGGGCCTACTGCCAGGACTGCGACATCGCCGAACCCGCCGCGACCGACGACATGCTGATCGGCGGCGTCAAACCCTGGGCCACCGACCCCGCCGCCGCAGCCCGCCTCTGGGACCTCTCGGCCAGCCTCACCGGCGTGAACGCGTTCGCCTGATCCCTTCCTGCGGTCCGGACCGGTTGTCCACTGTGGAGTCAGCCGGTGTAGAGAGTGGCGAGCATGGCTTCCACCGCGATGATCGGTTTGACGTTCTGGGTCAGGGCCAAGCGGCATTCCAGCACCGCGTCCAGGCGGCGCAGCGCCGATTCCGACGTCCATTCGGTTGCCGCCTTGGACACCGCGCTCCCGAAGTCCGGGTGGTTCAGCGGCGCCTCCGAGCCCGCGCGGGTCACCAGCACGTCCCGGTAGAAGCCCGCGAGATCGACCAGCGCCAGGTCGAGCGCATCCCGTTGCGAACGGGTGGCGCGCGACTTCTGGCGCTTCTCCAGCTCTTTCAGTGCCGCGTTCGCGCCTCGGGTGGCCGCTGCCGTGCCCTTGCCGGTGCCGCCCGCACCCATCGCGGTCTTCAGCTCTTCCTTCTCAGCCTCGTTGCGGTCCTCGTTCGCCGTGACCGCTTCGGTCTCCGCCAGCTTCACCAGTCCGGTCGCCGCCGTGAACACGTCCGAAAACCGGCGCAGCCCCAGCGGAATGCGCAACACCGACTCACGCCGCTCCCGCGCCTCCTCGTCGGTCGCCAGCCGCCGCGCCCGGCCGATGTGACCGCCGCACACCGACGCCGCCCACTGGGCGAGCTCGGCGCCAACGCCGTCGCGCTCCTGCAACACCTCGGCGATCGCGCCGGACAGCGGAGTGCGCAGCTGCACCACGCGGCACCGGGAGCGGATCGTGACGGACACGTCCTCCGGGTGGTCCGATGGCGCGCACAGCAGGAACACGGTGCGCGGCGGCGGCTCCTCCACCGCCTTGAGCAGCGCGTTCGCCGCGCCTTCGGTGAGCCGGTCGGAATCCTCGATCAGCACCACGCGCCACTGGCCGGTGGTCGGCCGCCGCGCGGCGGCCTGCACGAGCGCGCGCATTTCCGCGACCGAGATCGACAGGCCCTCCGGCACCACCAACCGCACATCGGCGTGGGTACCGTGCAGCACCGTCCGGCACGCCGCGCACTGCCCGCAGCCCGGCGAATCGGTGTCCGTGCACTCCAGAGCCGCAGCGAAAGCCCGCGCCGCGATCGACCGGCCCGATCCCGGCGGCCCGGTGAACAGCCACGCGTGCGTCATCGCACCCGGCGGGACGGGCTCACCCGTCACCTGGAGACGAGCGGCCCGCACTGCCGCGAACAGCGTCCGCACCGCGTCGGGTTGCCCGACGACCTCCGCCCACACCCCGGTCCTCGGCTGCTCCGGAGCGTCGGTCTGCATCACGTCGCCTCCAGCGTCTTGCGGGACACCCGCACCCGGTCGGCGGAGAAGGCATCGCCACTCACGCCGCCTCCGGTCTTCGCGGACACCAAGACTGTACGGGGCGACACCGACCGGCCTGCGATCAACCGAAGTACAGCTCCAGCACCCGGCGCAGGATCGCGAACGCCACGGCCGCGCCGATGACCAACACGATCAGTAGCCCGATGATCGACCCGGCCGTCCGCCGCGGCCTCTCGTGCGGCGGTTCCAGGCGCGGCGTCTGGAGGCTCCGCTCCGCTGCCGAGACCCGACGGCGCTGCACCGGCCTGCGAACGTCCTCAGCTCTGCGCCGCGGCGGCAAGCGAGGCGGCACGGTCCGCTGCTGCGGGACCGAGAACGAACCGGACAGGGCGTCCCGTCGAACGGGCAAGGGCGACAACGGCTGCGTGCCGTCCAAGCCGTGCAAGGCATCTCGCATGTCCGCCTCCCGAGGCTCCGGTTATCCGGAAAGTCTCCACCTCGGGTCGGCGGAACACCAGGATCAAGAAGACTTCGAAGACGAACTGGCCTTCTTCTTCGTCGTCGTGGTCTTCTTGGCGGTCGGCTTCTTCTTCGCCGGGGCCTTGGCCCTCCGCTCGGCGAGCAGCTCCACCGCCCGATCCATGGTCAGCGACGCCACGTCGTCGCCCTTGCGCAGCGACGCGTTGGTCTCGCCATCCGTGACGTACGGCCCGAACCGGCCATCCTTGATCACCAGCGGCTTACCGGTGTCCGGCGCCTCGCCGAGTTCGCGCAGCGGCGCCGCGGCGGCCCGGCGGCCCCGCTGCTTGGGCTGCGCGTAGATCTTCAGCGCCTCGTCCAAGGTGATCGAGAAGATCTGGTCCTCGGTCTCCAGCGACCGCGAGTCGGTGCCCTTCTTCAGGTACGGGCCGTAGCGGCCGTTCTGCGCGGTGATCTCGTTGCCGGACTCCGGGTCGGTGCCCACCACGCGCGGCAGCGACAGCAGCTTGAGCGCGTCGTCGAGCGTCACGGTGTCCAGCGACATGTCCTTGAACAGGCTGCCGGTGCGCGGCTTGCCCTTGCTGCCCTCGGGCAGGACCTCCGTGACGTACGGGCCGAACCGGCCTTCCTTGGCCACGATCTCGTTGCCGGATTCCGGGTCGGTGCCCAGGCTGCGGCCCTCCATCGGAGTGGCGAACAGCTTCTCCGCGATCTCCACGGTGAGCTCGTCCGGCGGCAGGTCGTCCGGCAGGTTCGCGCGCTGCGACGAGCTGTCCTCCAGCGTCCGCTCCAGGTACGGGCCGTAGCGGCCGACCCGCACGTAGACGGTGCGGTCCGCGTCGTCGGTGAACATCGGGATCGAGTTGATCTCCCGCGGGTCGATCTCCTCGACACCGGAGCCGACCAGCTTCTTCAGCCCACCGGCGCGGCCGATCGAGTCCTCCGGGCCGATGTCGCCGCCGAAGTAGAACCCGGACAGCCACCGGGTGCGCTGCTGGCGCCCCTCGGCGATGCGGTCCAGCTCGTCCTCCAGCGCGGCGGTGAAGTCGTAGTCCACCAGTCGGCCGAAGTGCTTCTCCAGCAGGCCGACCACGGCGAAGGCGATCCACGACGGAACCAGGGCGGAGCCCTTCTTCCACACGTAGCCGCGCTCCTGCACGGTGCTGATGATCGACGCGTAGGTCGACGGGCGGCCGATGCCCAGCTCTTCCAGCGTCTTGACCAGGCTGGCCTCGGTGAAGCGCGGCGGCGGGTTGGTGGTGTGCCCGTCCGGCGACAGCTCCGGTGCGGTGATCGGCTGGTCCTTGACCAGCTGCGGCAGCCGCGACTCGGCGTCGTCGGCGACCCCACCGGCCTCCGAGTCGACTGCCTCGACGTACGCCTTGAGGAAACCGGCGAAGGTGATCGTGCGGCCGGAGGCGGCGAACGTGCACTCCTCGCCGCTGGTCGCGGTGCCGGTGATGCGCACCGAGAGCGTGGTGCCCTTGGCGTCGGCCATCTGCGAGGCGATGGTGCGCTGCCAGATCAGCTCGTAGAGCTTGAAACCGTCGACGTCGCTGCTCAGCTCGGCCGCGACAGCGCCCGGAGTGCGGAAGCTCTCGCCCGCCGGGCGGATCGCCTCGTGCGCTTCCTGGGCGTTCTTGACCTTGCGGTTGTACTGGCGCGGCTGCGGCGACAAGTACTGCTCGCCGTACAGGTCGCGGGCCTGGTTGCGCGCCGCGTTGATCGCCGTCTCGGACAGCGTCGTCGAGTCGGTACGCATGTAGGTGATGTAGCCGTTCTCGTACAACCGCTGCGCTGTGCGCATCGTCCGGTCGGCCGAGAACCGCAGCTTGCGGCTGGCTTCCTGCTGCAACGTGGAGGTCATGAACGGCGCGTACGGCTTCCGCGTGTACGGCTTCTCCTCGACGCTGGAGACGTGCAGCCGCACGTCGGTGAGCGCGGCGGCGAGAGCACGAGCCTCGGACTCGGTGAGCACCCGCGTGTCGGCGTTCTTCAGCTGGCCGTCCGGTCCGAAGTCGCGACCGGTGGCCAGCTTCGCGCCGTCCACCGTGACCAAGCGCGCCCCGAAGCGGCGCGGCGAGGCATCCGCGCCGGCGTCCATCGTGGCGGCGATGTCCCAGTACTCGGCCGGAACGAACCTGATCCGCTCGCGTTCCCGCTCGACCACGATCCGGGTCGCCACCGACTGCACGCGGCCCGCCGACAGCTTCGGCATGACCTTCTTCCACAGCACCGGGCTGACCTCGTAGCCGTAGAGCCGGTCCAGGATGCGGCGGGTCTCCTGGGCATCCACCAGGTCGTGGTCCAGGTCGCGCGGGTTGGCCGCGGCCGCGCGGATCGCCGACTCGGTGATCTCGTGGAACACCATCCGGCGCACCGGCACCTTCGGCTTCAGCGTCTCCATCAGGTGCCAGGCGATCGCCTCGCCCTCGCGGTCACCGTCCGTGGCGAGGTAGAGCTCGTCGACCTGCTTCAGAGCGTCCCTCAACTCGGTGACGGTCGACTTCTTGTCCGAGGTCACCAGGTACAGCGGCTCAAAGTCGTTGTCGACGTCGACACCCAACCGGGCCCACGCCTGCCCCTTGTACTTCTCCGGGACGTCCTTGGCGTTCTTCGGCAGGTCCCGGATGTGCCCGCGAGAAGACTCGACGATGAAGTTCGATCCCAGGTAGGAAGCGATCTTCTTGGCCTTCGCAGGCGACTCGACGATCACCAAGCGCCGACCCGCGGAGCCATCCCCGTTGGGGGACCCCGAAGCCCGGCCGGTACCGCCGGCCTTCTTCGTCCGTGTCGACCCAGCCACGCTTACCTGCTCTCTTCTCCCGGAAGCATCCGTCGCACCCGGTGTTGCTCGACAAGTTCCTCAGTGTGCCCCCTACCCGGTCGGTTGTGCCGTACCGGGAACGCACAGGGTTGCATATAACACGCCGGTGCTCGGCAACTTCTTCTTGTACGAACGTATCGGGTTACGGTCGTGTTCCAACGCGTGACCTGGCGTGATGTGCGTCAAACCGGTCAGGACACCAACGGCCACGTTCGCTCGATCGCACCATCGGGAATCGGGCCGACGAGTTCGGCGAGTCGTGCGAGCCGACGACGACCGGTGACGCGCAGCGCCGGGCCACCGGCCCGCGGGCCGACCGGCCTGGCCGGGAGGCCACAGCCGAGCAGCGCCGCGGTCAGCGGCTCGTGCGTGTCGGGAGCGTGCGGGTCGAGCCCGAGGCGGTAGCCGGTGGGCTCGGCGCAGCCAGCGGCCAGCGCCCAGATCCGCAGGGCGGCGCCGTCCGGGACGAAGTCCTGGGGAACCGATTTCACGGCGCCGCGCAGCCACTGCGCGGCGAGGCCGGTGAGGTCCCTGCGGAAGGCAGTGCGGACCAGCGGGCGGCCTTCGTCGGAGCGGCCGAGTTCAGCTTCCACACCGCGTTCGGCGCACGCTTTGACCAGCGAGCGGGCCCGCCATTCGGCATCGACGACCACGGACAGCCGAGCCGCCGTGCCGCGGCCGAAGCCGACCGCCTGCCCCGGTCCGCACAGCATCCCCGCGAGATCGGCGACGTCGGGCTGCCGCGCCTCGGCCGAGTAGAAGGACAGCTGGTCCACGGCCCGCATGCTAGAACAGCAGTTCGACCTTGGCCAGCACATCCACCCAATTGCGCGAGCAGATGAAGCAGGCCGACAGTTTTGCCTGAAACTGCCGACCCGGCATCCAGCGATTGCCAGTTTTAGGCAAAACTGGAAAAAGAAAACTTGATTCCGCATCGCGAAATTTAGCTTCGGGGTCAGCGTGGCGACTGTGGCTGCTGGGGTGGGGCGAAGAAGGGTTTGCACTCCGGTGCTTGGTGGGCGGCGGTGTTGAGCTCCTTGTTCTGCTCCAACTGGACGAACTTGTCCTTGAGGTTGAGCTGGCTGCCCTTCTGCAGCTGCTGCTGCACCCCCGCCATGCCCGCCTGGAAGCGCTGCTGGTCCGTCGGATCGACCTGTTTAGCCTGGTCACCCGCGGTTCGCAGGATGTCGCGGACCTCGGTGAAGCCCTGTTGGAAGCCGCTGTTGACCTGGTCGGCGCCCTTGATCGGCGGCGTGCCCAGGCCCTGCAGCCCGCGGACCGTGTCGTCGGCAGTGCGCGCCGCCGAGTCGATTCGGTCGACCACCGTTTTCTTGAGCGTGCTCGTGTTCGTCCGATCCACACCCGGGAGCTGCTGCTGGGCGGCGGAGAAGCCGCTGACCAGCCCGCATAACCGGCCCACCCAGGCGACCCCTTCGGGGCTCGGGGCGGCAGCCTGCGGGTTCGGCGCCGCCTGCGGTGGCGCAGCAGCGCATCCGGTGAGCGCCAGGGGGATGGCGGCGAGTGCCGCGATGGACGTCGAACGGATCTTCATGCGCACTCCTCGCGGAGATCGGAGTTGCTTTCGCCGTGCCGCCCAGACTCTCTCGCACCGTCCGCCGGTCACCGGAAGCCGGGGTCGATCAGCCGCCGAAACCCCAGCGCAGCAGCAGGGCGCCACCCCGAGCTGGGGAGGCGCCCTGCTTACCGCTGTGGCAGTCCCTGGTGCGACGTCAGGTCGCGCCGTTGACCGCCTTGTCGTCAGAAGTGGATGACTCCGCGATCGCCGTGGAACGCCGCTTGGAGATCACAACCGCTCCGATGATCACCGCGGACGCGACGACCGCGATGCCGATGCGCACCGCCGGAGACGCGGCGTCGCCGACGGTGAAGGTGACCACTGCCGGTGCGATCAGCAACGACACCAGGTTCATCACCTTCAGCAGCGGGTTGATCGCCGGACCGGCGGTGTCCTTGAACGGGTCGCCGACGGTGTCGCCGATGACCGTGGCAGCGTGCGCCTCGGAGCCCTTGCCGCCGTGGTAGCCGTCCTCCACCAGCTTCTTCGCGTTGTCCCAGGCACCACCGGAGTTGGCCAGGAAGATGGCCATCAGGGTGCCGGAGGCGATCGCACCGGCGAGATAACCGGCCAGCGGACCGACACCCAGGCCGAAACCGACCGCGATGGGCGCCAGCACGGCGAGCAGACCCGGCGTGGCCAGCTCGCGCAGCGAGTCGCGGGTGCAGATGTCGACGACCCGGCCGTACTCGGGACGCTCCGAGCCGTCCATGATCCCCGGCTTGTCGCGGAACTGCCGCCGCACCTCGTAGACGACGGCACCGGCCGCGCGGGACACCGCGTTGATGGCCAGCCCCGAGAACAGGAAGACCACCGCGATCCCGATGATCACGCCCACCAGCACGTTCGGCGCGTAGACGAAGAACTCGATGGTGCTGAGCTGGCCGCCCACATCGGCGAGCGCCTTGCCGATCGCGTCCGTGTAGGACCCGAACAGCGCGGTCGCGGCGAGCACCGCCGTGGCGATCGCGATGCCCTTGGTGATCGCCTTGGTGGTGTTGCCGACGGCGTCCAGCTCGGTGAGGATCTTCGCGCCTTCGCCCTCGACGTCACCGGACATCTCGGCGATGCCCTGGGCGTTGTCGCTGACCGGGCCGAAGGTGTCCATCGCGACGATCACGCCGACGGTGGTCAGCAGACCGCAGCCAGCCAGCGCGATGGCGAACAGCGCCACCGGCAACGAGCCGGACAGCAGGAACGCGCCGAACACCGCCGCACCGATGACCAGCGCGGTGTAGACGGCGGACTCGAAGCCCACCGACAGACCGGAGAGGATCACGGTGGCCGCGCCGGTCAGCGACGACTTGCCGACGTCGCGCACCGGGCGGTGCTCGGTGGCGGTGAAGTAGCCGGTGAGCTTGAGGATGACCACCGCCAGCAGGATGCCGATGACGACCGCGACCAGCGCGATCAGCGCCGGGCTGCCGCCGGTGGCGCGGATGTTCTCCGAAACCCCGGTCAGCTCGCTGAAGGTGCTGGGCAGGTACAGCATCGCGGCGATCGCGCAGAGCACCGCGGAGATGCCAGCCGAGATGTAGAACGACCGGTTGATCGCGGTCAGCGCGTTCTCCCCGGTGCGGGCCTTGGTGATGTAGACGCCGATCACCGCGGTCACCACGCCGATCGCGGGCACGATCAGCGGGAACAGCAGGCCGTGCAGGCCGAACGCGGCGGTGCCGAGGATCAGCGAGGCGACCAGGGTCACCGCGTAGGACTCGAACAGGTCGGCCGCCATCCCGGCGCAGTCGCCGACGTTGTCACCGACGTTGTCGGCGATCGTGGCGGCGTTGCGCGGGTCGTCCTCCGGGATGTTCTGCTCGACCTTGCCGACCAGGTCGGCTCCCACGTCGGCGGCTTTGGTGAAGATGCCGCCGCCGACTCGCATGAACATCGCCAGCAGCGCGGCGCCGAAGCCGAAGCCTTCGAGCACGCGCGGTGCGCCCCCGGCGTAGACCAGGACCACCAGCGCGGCGCCGAACAGGCCGAGACCGACGGTGGTCATGCCGACCACGCCGCCGGTGCGGAACGCGACGCGCATCGCCTTCTCGCGGCCCTCACCCGCTTCGCGGGCGGCCGCCGCGACGCGGACGTTCGCGCGGGTGGACAGCCACATCCCGAGGTAGCCGATGGTGGCCGAGAAAGCGGCGCCGAACAGGAAGAAGATCGATCGGCCGATCTGTTCGCCGGTGGTTTCCGCAGGCAGCGCGAACAGCAGCAGGAATACGACCACCGCGAAGATCGCCAGGGTGCGGAACTGCCGGTTCAGGTAGGCCGATGCGCCTTCCTGCACGCCCTTGGCGATGTCCTGCATCTTGGCCGTGCCTTGGCCAGCGGACAGCACCTCCTTGATCAGGACGTAGCCGAGGGCCAATGCGGCCAGGGCGATCACCATGACGACGCCGACCACGGCGTAGTCAGCACCGCCGAGCTCGATACCGGTGGCTTGCTGGGCGAGGTCCATCCGGGTTTGCGAGCTCGGTGGTGCAGCGCCCTGGGCCCAGCCGTGCTGGACCGGGGTGAGCAGGGACATCCGTCCTCCTGGGTTGTGCTCGGTTCAAATGCCGGAGCCCCGCAACGCTCGACCGGGCTCCGATGCGCGGTAGGCGGCCCCGCCCGGTACGGCCGGTGAGCTTGCGCTGGCCGTCCGTGGCGACGTCGTGGGTCGGAAGTCTATTCAGGCCCCAAGTGGCTTACTTCACGGTGTGATACGCAACTCGTGCTGACGTGCGGATCTGTTATCGAATAATCGATTCAGAAAGATCCTTGATCATCCGAATGGCCATAACTCAATTTGGCCCAAATGGGTGACATGGGGTAGGGAAATCGTCCCTGCGAATCCTCCCGGTTTCCACTGCACTCAGAAGCACCGCCCAGAATCGCGCGGAGACCATCCGATCAGGCGATACCGATGCGGTTGCGGTAATCGGGAAGTCGTGCGCCGGGCGCGGCGCGCCTTGTGCAAGGCTCGCTGTGTGCGGGCAACGGACCAGGACAAGGGACAGCGGTTGCTCGACCGCGCCGTGGCGGGCATCCCGTCCGACGAGACACCGGTGCGGCACGTCGAGCACCAGCGGCCGCGCCCGGCCCGGACCACCGATTGGCCGAAGTGGGTGCCACCGCGATTGGCAGCGGCCCTGCGCGAGCGCGGTGCCGGTGAGCCGTGGGTGCACCAAGCCGATGGCGCCGAAGCGGTCTGGGCGGGTGAGCACGTGGTGGTCGCCACCGGCACCGCCTCCGGCAAGTCGCTGGTCTACCAGTTGCCGGTGTTGTCCCGACTGCTCGACGATCCCCGCGCGACCGCGCTCTACCTCGCCCCCACCAAGGCGCTCGGCGCCGATCAGCTCCGCACCGTCGACGAGCTCGGCCTGCCGGAGGTCCGCGCGGCGAGCTACGACGGCGACACCCCGCAGGTCGAGCGGGACTGGGTGCGCGCGCACGCCCGGTGGATCTTCACGAACCCGGACATGCTGCATTACGGCGTGCTTCCCGGACACGGCAGGTGGGCGCGGTTGTTCCGGCGGCTCAGCTACATCGTGGTCGACGAATGCCACACCTATCGCGGCGTGTTCGGCTCGCACGTAGCGCTGTTGCTGCGCCGCCTGCGCCGGATCGCACAGCACTACGGCTCGGATCCGGTCTTCGTGCTCGCCTCGGCCACCGTGTCCGATCCGGCATCGCTGGCCGCGCGCCTGACCGGTGTCCCGTGCCGTGCCATCACCGACGACGGGTCACCGCGCGGCGCGCGGACGATCGCGTTCTGGGAACCACCGCTGCTGGACGAGATCATCGGCGAGAACGGCGCCCCGGTGCGGCGGGCAGCCGGTGCCGAAGCCGCGCGCGTCATGACCGAGCTGGTCATCGAGGACGCCCGGACGCTGGCGTTCATCCGGTCCCGGCGCGGGGTGGAGCTGGCCGCGCTGTCCGCCAAGCGCGCGCTGTCCGATGTGGACGAATCGCTGGCCGCCAAGGTGGCCGCCTATCGCGGTGGGTACCTGCCGGAGGATCGCCGGGAGCTGGAACGCGCCCTGCTCGTGGGGGAACTCCGCGCGGTGGCCACCACCAACGCGCTGGAACTCGGTATCGACATCTCCGGCCTCGACGCCGTGGTGGTCGCCGGTTATCCGGGCACCCTCGCGTCGTTCTGGCAACAGGCCGGACGCGCTGGCCGGGACGGTGAAGGGGCCCTGGTGGTCTTCGTCGCGCGGGACGATCCGCTGGACACCTACCTGGTGCACAATCCGGCTGCCGTGCTGGACCGGCCGGTCGAGGCGACCGTGCTCGACCCGACCAACCCGTACGTGCTCGAACCGCACCTGGCCTGCGCCGCCGCCGAACTGCCGCTCGACGAGGACTCCTTCGACACCTTCGGCGGCGAGCCCGCGAGGCGGGCAGTGCAGGCGCTCACCGCGGACGGGGTGCTGCGCAGGCGCCCGCACGGCTGGTTCTGGACCTCCCGCGAACGCCCGCACCGCAACGTCGAGTTGCGCGGCACCGGGGGGCATCCGATCGCCGTCGTGGAGGGCGAGTCCGGGCGCATGCTCGGCACCGTGGATCCAGATTCCGCCTGCTCGACGGTGCATCCAGGTGCGGTGTACCTGCATCGCGGCGAATCATTCGTGGTGGACGAACTCGACTTGGACACCGGAATCGCGCTGGTGCACCCGGAGAGTCCGGATTGGACGACGTCGCCGCGCAACGTGGTGGACATCTCGGTGCTGCGAACCATCGAGCGCCACGACATCGGTCGCGGCGTCACCGTCTGCCTCGGCGAAGTGGAAGTCACCTCGCAGGTCGTCGGATACCTGCGAAAACGGCCGTCCGGAGAGGTGCTGGACCAGGTTGCGCTGGACCTCCCGGCGCAAACCCTGCTGACCCGCGCGGTCTGGTACACCGTCGGCGACGAGCTGTTGATGAGCAGCGCACCGGGGGGCGCCGGGCTGGATCCGGCGCGCATCCCCGGTGCGCTGCATGCCGCCGAGCACGCCGCGATCGGCTTGCTACCGCTGTTCGCGACCTGCGATCGATGGGACATCGGCGGGGTTTCCACCGCGCTGCACGCCGACACCGGGGAGGCGACGGTGTTCGTGCACGACGGTCATCCGGGAGGGGCCGGATTCGCCGATCGCGGTTTTGCCGCATTGGTCCCATGGTTGGCCGCGACGCGGGAAGCGATCGCTTCCTGCGATTGCCCGGCTGGGTGCCCGTCCTGCGTGCAGTCGCCGAAGTGCGGGAACGGCAACGAACCGCTGGACAAGGCGGGGGCGGTGGCTGTTCTCGACGCAGTGTTGACCGTGCTCGGGGGAGCAACCAGCGGATCGGCTGGGCTGCACGACCGTCCACAAGGGATCTGAGCACGAAGGGCTGGTGCGTGCTCGGCAGAGGTGGTCCGGTCGTGTCGGGGAGCCCGGGGCGCGGATGCCGATCCGGTTGGCGCCAACACGGTCAGCAGTTGGTCAGCTGCCAGCTGCGAGGAGTTCCGCCACGTTTTCTGGGCTGTTGTCAACGATGTTGCGACCCGTGCAAAGCGCGTCCTGCACGAAGTCCGAGGTGGGCAGGTTCCAGGCGCACACCTCCGGCTTGACCCGCCAGTGCACCGCACCGCGCGGATAGGCCGTCGGTGGCATGGGAACCCAGCTTCCGTTGCCGTGCAACCGGATTCCGGTTCCATCGGCCAGTTCGGAGCAGAGCTCTCCGCCGCTGGTGGTCAGGAAGTACCAGCGCCCCTTCGGGGTCGCCACGATCGGCACCGGGAATCCGAGCGCCCGCAGCACCGATGCGGCCCGGCGGCCGAGGTCGGCGTCGACCTCGATGGCGTCGACCGCGGTTCCGGTAGCGATCAGCAGGCTGTACGGCCGCTCTTCCCACCAGGACGTTACTTCGTCCGGGTTGGTGCCTAGCCGGTTCTGCCAGTCGCGTCGCACTGGCATCGGACCGTTTTCCTGCCGTCCGCGACGGCCGATCCAGTGATCTCCTTCGGGGTAGGTTCCGGGCAGCACCGGCCAACCACGCGAAGCGAATTCGATTGCCTGCACGCGTAGTTCGATCCGGCTGCTGGTCAGCCCGGCCGGGTGGGCCGGGATGCCGGGGAAGGCGCTTCGCGACCTATCCGCCGACCATTGCATTTGCTCCGCCTCCTTGTTCCACAGTGAGCGCCGGACCGCGGCTCGGGGGGACCTCCGGTTTTCGCCTTCGGCAGCCGCCTTGTTCTCGACCTCGTTGTCGTGAACCCAAGTCTTGCGCTCACATCACTAATCAACGTCATCCGACACGCCCGAGTACACCCCCATTCGACGACCGGTAGCTCAGCCGCGACGAACGCTCCCGGCTGGACCACGACCACCGAAAGATCACGCTGCGGAAATCCGCCCGGACAGCCGTTCGCGCGGTCATCACCGAGCCGTTCAACCGCTCGTCGACCGTTCGTCGCGTCCCGGCCGATCAGCCGCCGGTCGGCCCGGCGCGCGCCCGTGCGCTGGCCTTCTGCCCGCCGAGGACGAAATCCGGAAGATCAGCTTGGACCGCTACACGCGCGTCCCAACCATCCAACCGGCACTCCGTGACCGCGACGCGCATCCCGCTTGCGACCCGGTTCGCCCGCTCGCAGGCCAATTGCTGGCCCTGCGGTGCGTGCGCGGCGGCGGCCAACGCGGCCAGATCCGCTGCCCCTTCGGCGCGGTGGCGGGCGATCGTGGCCGCACCCAACTGCATGGCGAACCACAGCAGAACGAGCAGAGCCATCGAGAGCACCGCGGAAAGCACGGTAGCCGCGCCCCGATCGCCGGTCATCGCGTCACCTCTCCCTCGGATCCTGGCTCCAGCACGGCCACCGCACGCGCGTGCAACCAACGGCCGGGCAGCAGGCCACCGGGCAACGGCGCGCTCACTTCGGTGCTGACCTGATCCCCTTCGACCAGCACGGACAGCGACGCGCCGCCGGGCGCGATCCGGCCGACCGCCTCCTCCGCACGGGGGCGATCGCCGCGCGCAACCAGCCGGGCAGCCTCGACCGCCGCGTCCGTGCAGTGGAGCTGACCGATCAGCGCGCCCATACCGGTCAAGATCAACGCGAACACCGCGACCAACGCGCAGATGCCCAACGCCGCTTCCACCGTCACCGCGCCGGTGTCGCCGGTCGTTCCGGCGCCGCGTGACGCCGGAACCACCTGCGCGACCATCAGATACCGCCGCCTTGCAAGCCGCGTTCGATGAGCGCGGTGAGAGCGTCCTTGACCGAATTGCCGGTGACCACGCTGTAGAGCAGCGAGGCGAACGCCACCGCGGCCACCGTGCCCATCGCGTACTCGGCCGTGCTCATCCCGCCATCGCCGTGCAGCAGCGCACGAAGCCGCCGGGGCGCTGTCCATCGGATGACTCGTACGTTCATCTCCAGTACCTCTCTTTCGTCTCGACGAAGCGGCACAGCCGCTTGGTCCACAGTGGATCTTCGAGTCACCAGGGCACCGCGAGTCGATGCACCATGCCGACCACCACGGGGAGCACCCCGAGGCACAGGAACGCGGGCAGGAAGCACAGGCCCAACGGCGCCGAGATCCACACCGCCGCCCGCTGGGCACGTGCTTTGGCCTGTTCGGCGACCGTGGCCCGCGCATGGCTGGCGATTTCGCCCGCCACGTCCGCCAAGCCGCTGCCGGTGCGAGCGGTCCGACGGGCCGCACGCGCGAGTTCCGCGGTGTCCGGGTTGCGCAACGCCGGTTCCCAACTGGTCGTGGCGTCCGAGCCCAGCGCGAGGTGGTCGGCCACCTCGCGCAGCGCGCGGTGCGCCGCACCGGTGAGTTCGTCGGCCACCGCTCGCACGACGACCGGAACCGGCAACCCGGCCCGCATTCCGGCGGCCAGCAGGTCCCAACCGGCCGCCAGCACGAGCGGATCAGTCCGGTCGCGCCTTCGCCGGACCGCAGCGGCCCATCGCCGTGCTGCGAACGCGGTGACCACACCGATCGCGACTCCGCTGACCGGTCCGAACACCTGCACCGCCGCCGCACCGGCAGCCAGTGGCAGCAACCAGGCCACAATGGACGGAGCTCGCGGGTCGCGACTCGGCGGACTCGGGCCGAGCTCCCGCAGCCGGGCCCGTGCCGAGTTCACTGGGACCAGCAGGAGCACCGCCGCCGCGAGCACCAGGGCGGCTTCGATCACGTCGGCACCACCTCCCTGGTCAGGCGCAACGTCCAGCCGACCCCGGCGCACAGCAGACCCACCCCGACCAGCAGGAGCAGTTGCCCGAGCAGCCCGCCGGAGAGCACCGCTATCGGAGCTGATCCGACGGCTTCGCCGAACAGCAATCCGAACAGCGGTAGCCCGGTGAGCACGGCGGCGGTCGACCTCGGGCCCGCCATCTTCGCCTCGACGTCTCGCCGGAACGCGGTACGCCGCTCGACGTCGCGGCGCACCGCGTCGAGCAAGTCAGCCAGCGCAACGCCATGTCGCTCGGCCAGCGCCCAGGCCCTGGCCATCCGGCCCAACGGTTCACGCAGTTCGGCGATCTTGTCGTGCGCTTCGAGAACTGTCGCGACATCGCCGCCGAGCCGAACCGTGGTGGCCATGTCCCGGAAAACGGCGCCGACCGCAGGACCAGCCTCGGCGGCGGCACCCTCGGCAGCGGAGGCCGGATGGGCACCGGCCCGCAACTGCCCCACCAACAGCCGCAGGCCAGCGGTCAACTCGTCGGCCCGGTTCAGCTGATGTCGCCGATCCTGCTCGGACCGCCAGTACTTCACGGCGAGCAGCGAAAGCGCGACAGCGGCGCACAGACCTCCAGGACCAGCGAAGACCAGCCCGGCGAGACCGACAGCCGGAATCGCCAGCAGCCGCACGGCACGGCGGAACGCGCGAACCGGTACCTGCACCGACGTGGCGAAGAGCCGATCTCGTGCTCGGATCTCCGGCCAGCACAGCACGGCGGCGGCCAACGTCAACAGCGCGTAGCTCAGCACGGCAACGCACCTCCTCGCGCGGCCAGCAGTGCTGCCAGGTCATCGCGGCCGGGGCCCCAGCCGCTGCCGGACTGCCAAGCCGGGAGCACCTGGACCCGGTCGCCGTCCCGGCACAGCACGCCGATACCTGCGAGATGCCTGCCCCGCTGGGCGCTCCTGCGCACGTGCAACACCACTTGGACGGCGGCAGCCAACTGGCTGTGCAAGGCTCCCCTCGGCAGTCCGCCGAGCGCGGCCAGCGCTTCCATCCGGGCAGGCACCTCTTGCGGCGAGTTGGCATGCAGGGTGCCGCCACCTCCGTCGTGTCCGGTGTTCAAAGCGGCGAGCAATTCCCGGACTTCGCCGCCGCGCACCTCGCCGACGATGAGCCGGTCGGGCCGCATCCGCAGGGCCTGCCGGACCAGGTCGCGGACCTGGATCTCCCCGACCCCCTCGACGTTCGGTGGCCGGGTGAGCAGCCGGACGACGTGCGGATGCCGCGGGTAGAGCTCGGCGGCCTCTTCCACGCACACGATGCGTTCGGACTCCGCGACCTCGCCCAACATCGCCGCCAGCAACGTCGTCTTTCCGCTGGCGGTGCCGCCGACCACCAGGAACGCCAGCCGGGCTGCCACGATCTCGCGCAACACCGCGGCTGTCGGCCCGTCGAAGGCACCCGAGTGCCGCAGCGCGTCGAGGTCGTGCGCGGCTGGGCGGAGCACGCGCAGCGAGATGCAGGTGCCTTCGCCAGCGACCGGTGGCAGCACGGCATGCAGCCGCACCGGGCCGGATGCGCTCTCCTGCGGCAACCAAGCGTCGACCCATGGTTGGGCGTCGTCCAGTCGTCGGCCACTGGCCATCGCGAGCCGTTGCGCGAGCCGACGCACCGCGTCCTCGTCCGGGAAGCGCACCGCCGCCCGCTGGAGCCCGTCGCCCCGGTCTACCCACACCTTGTTCGGCGCGGTGACCAGCACGTCGGAGACCGATGGGTCGCGCAAGAGCGGCTCCAGCACTCCCGCGCCGCGGAATTCCTGCTGCACCAAGCGAAGCGCGGCCAGCACATCGGCGTCGGCAACCAGTCCGCCCGACTCCTCCCGCACCGCGGAGGCGACCGCGGCGGAGGTCAGCGCGGCACCGCTGCCGACCAAGCGGTTGCGCACCCGTTCGAGCAGCCCATCATCCATAACGTCCACATTGGACGGCGATGCCGCATCGCGGTCGATCTGGTCGATTTCCAAGGTACGACTCGTGGACATGACTCCCTCACTTTCGTTCCTACATCAGACACCGAAAAGCGATTTCAAATGCTGGCGCGAACTCCGCACCAGCAGTGGAACCCGCGGTGACGTGAATTGGTCTTCGCCAACACCACTTCGAATTCAGCGGACAAGCACTCGATCTGAAACACCGGCGCACCGCCGGATCCCGCCGTCGACATCGCGATTTCGCACGGAAGTCAACGGGTGCGGAATCCTCGGGAATTCCCAGCAACCAGCGCGCTGGTCAGGAACCGACCAATGCACTCGACACTGTGGACGGTTCGGCGCGGGTGAGTTCGGTCAGGACTTCCCGCGCTGCCCTGGCCACCGGACCTCGGCGAGCCGGGCCAGCCGTGGCCAAGCCGCCCCGGTCCAGGACCGCTGACAGGCGTGGTTGTGCTCGCATGACCGCCAGGACCTCCGCGCCCACCGCTCGCGCGACGTCGGCCGTGCGCAGACCTCCCGGTGCGGGGCCTCGCACCACCAGCCGGATCGGTCCGGCCACCTGTTCCCGGATGCCCGCCACTGCCCGAGCCGCCGCCGCGCACGCGCGCACCTCGGCAGGCACGACGACCACCGCCAGATCCGCCTCGCGCAGTCCGGCAACCGCTGCTTCCGGAAGAGTGCGCGGCAGGTCGCACACCACGGTGTCACCGGCTCGGCGGCCCGCGCCGAGCACGGCTCGCACCGCTTCCGGAGTCAGCCCCCTCGACGGCCCGTCGCGGTCGCAGGACAGCACCGCGAGCGAGCCGGAGCCGATCCGGCGCGTCGGCAGCGCCTCGTGCAACGCGTTCGCCGCGAGCCGGCCCGCGTTGACGGCCAATCCTGACCAGCGCAACCCTTCGGCCGCCTCCGCGCCGACCGCGAGGTCCACGCCGCCGCCCAATGGATCGCAGTCGACCAGCAGCGAGCGCTCACCGTTGCGCGCGGCGGCCACGGCCGTTGCCGTGGCCAGCACCGAGGCCCCTGCGCCGCCGCAACCGCCCAACACCGCGAGCACCCGACCGTCCTGCACCGGGACATCCGCCGCGTCGGCCAACAACTCGATGAGAGCTGCCTCGTCGGCTGGTAGTTCGAGCACGTGCTCGGCGCCGATCTCGAAGGCAGCACGCCAAAGATCCGAGGTCGGCGCGCGGCACAACACGACGACACCACGTCTTCGCGGCAAGCAGTCGGCTGCACCGGCCGCTGCGGCGTCGGCGTCGAGCAGTACCAGTGGCGCGATGCGCCAGGCCGAGGTCGCTGGGCTCGTGGTGTGCTCCAGTTCGCCGCCAGCCGCTGCGGCCAGCCGCGAAACCTCTTCTGCCAGCGCGGAATCCCGCGCAACGAGTAGCGGACGTGCGCCAGTCATGACGATGCCTCCGGTTCAGCAGGTTGATGGGACGAGCGAAAAGCCAGTGAAAAACCTTGGAATGGCTGCTCGTAAACACCTTGACCGGATGATCGACCGTTGCCAACGCGGTTTTCCAAATCTGTGGACAAACCTCCGACCTGTGGATAACTCGCACTACTCGGAAGTGCTACGCCCGCGTCCAAGGAAGTAGGGCGCGGATTGGTGTGCCAGGGGTGGTCGTCAGGCAAGCGGCGGTACCCGCTTTCAACCACTCCCGCAGCTTGGCCGCCGCGGGTTCTCAGAGGCTTTCTCGCGAGGACAGCCCCGACGTGGTGTATCGGACATACATGATGTCGGGGATCCCGGAGACGAGAAAGCCTCTGAGGTTCCGCCACCCGCACCGCCGCGCAAGCCAATCCGCGCACTCTCTAAACGGAAAGAATTCACATTCGACCCGCGGCGCGCCGTCAAACAGGGACGACCCCCGCCAGGGGGGAGGGGCGGGGGTCGTCTGCAGTTCAGCTCCGGGGGGTCGAGCTGAACTTGTCCGGCAGCACCGGACACTCCCTCACTGTAGCCCGCAGATCCCCCTCAACACCTCCCGTCCATTTGAGGGAACGTTCTTGCTGTCAGTGCGCATCCAACCGGCCAGTAGCCGACATTCGAGTCAAGAAATACATCCCGCCAGTCGCAATCGTCGGACTAGACCACACGCAGTGTGAAAAGCCCGAATCGAAAACTCGCGGCAATGCGGGCCCGCGAGCCACTCCGGCCAACTCGTATGCTGTGCGCGTGACAGCGCCCGCGAACCCATCGGCTCCCACCGGACACCGGGTGGCCGCGTTCTTCGACCTGGACAAGACGGTCATCGCCAAGTCGAGCACACTCGCCTTCAGCCGACCCTTCTTCCAGGAAGGACTGATCAACCGGCGGGCCGTGCTGAAGAGCGCCTACGCCCAGTTCGTGTTCATGCTGGCCGGTGCCGACGCCGATCAGATGGACCGGATGCGGGCGCACATCACCTCGCTGTGCACCGGCTGGGACGTCGAGCAGGTGAACGCGATCGTCGAGGAAACCCTGCACGACATCGTCGATCCGCTGGTGTACAAGGAGGCCACCCAGCTCATCGCCGAACACCAGGAGCAGGGCCACGACATCGTCGTGCTGTCCGCATCCGGCGAAGAGGTGGTCGCCCCGATCGCGAAGCTGCTCGGCGCCACGCACTGGTCCGGTACCCGGATGGTGGTCGTCGACGGCCGCTACACCGGCGAGGTCGATTTCTACTGCTCCGCGGAGAACAAGGCGACCGCTGCCCGCGAACTCGCCGACAAGTACGGCTACGACCTCGTCGAAAGCCACGCGTACTCGGACTCCATCACCGACCTGCCGCTGTTGGAGAGCGTCGGCCACCCCACCGTGGTCAATCCCGACCGAGGGCTGCGCAAGGAAGCCGTGCAGCGCGGTTGGCCGTCACTGGCCTTCGAGCATCCGGTGTCGCTGCGCGCCCGGATCCCCACCCCGTCCCGGGCCGCGGTTACCGCGGCGGGCGTCGGGATGGGTGCGGTGGCCGCAGCCGGTGCGGCGTGGTGGGGGCTGCGCGCGTGGCGCCGTCGCCGCTGAGAGCTCGGTCTTCGAACTTCGGGTAGCGGCCCCTGCGGCGCGCAGTCTCGGTCCGGGATCCCAGACGTGGTTCAGCGCCTGCGGACGCCCGATCACGCACGTCCAGAGCACCCTGGCGAACCCTTGCAGTGACGCTCGTCACCGACTACAAATGGAAGTGCGGACCCTGGTTGGCCAGGGACGTTACAGAGGAGAAGTAGCGTCCACCCTGACCGGACTCCGCGCGCGAGCCCGGAGCACCCACGCGTTGCCGCACACAAGGCTCGTCGTTCCACGGGGTTGCGTACCGGGACGCCGGACGCCTAGCCCGGAAGTTACGACAAGAAGTGCACGCTTGGTAACCCGAGTACTCGCGCAGAGGGGCGGGGGGCCCCCCCCCCCCCCCCCCGCCCCCGGCCCCGACACCTGTTATTCACCGGCCAACCGTCGGCCGATCTCCCGCAGCCCGTCCAGGTCGTGCACATCCGCGGGCAG
>NZ_JALBWV010000052.1 GCF_022678645.1 Saccharopolyspora soli
ACAGCCGCAACCCCGCCAGGGTCTGGCGCAGCAGTGTCTTCTTCATCGGTACCTCTCTTGTGTGGACCGCAGTCGGGGGGGGGGGGGGGGGGGGGGGGGGGGGGGGGGGGGGGCGGGCCGCCCCCCCCCCCCCCCCCCCCCCCCCCCCCCGAGGCGAGCCCCGAGCCGCGCGCGTTCTGCGGCTGGTGCCGGTTCCGGATGTGATCCTTTCATCCCATCTTTCCGGAATAACCGCCCTGAACTGGGAAAACGCAGCCCGGCATTGATTTGCACCCGCAATCAAGCGGCAAACGGATGTTAGAGTCGTGTCAATAGGGGTGCCGGGAAGTCTGGTCGGCGTAGTAGTCCGTGCTGTTCGCGATCGGAGCCGCCGTGTCGAAAGCCGCCCGCAACCACCCCCGGCCCACGAAGCCCACCCGTTCGGCTCGAACGTTCGATTTCGGCGCCTACCTGCGGACCGAGACCGTCGGCGGCCTGGTGCTGCTGGCCGCCACCGCCGTCGCGCTGATCCTGGCGAACTCCCCGATCTCGGCGTTCTACGACGCAGTGCGCGACTTCCAGCTCGGACCGCGGTTCCTGCACCTCGACCTGACCATCGGCAACTGGGCCAAGGACGGCCTGCTGGCCATCTTCTTCTTCGTCGCCGGACTGGAGCTCAAGCGCGAACTCGTGATCGGCGAGCTGTCCAACCGCAAGAACGCGCTGTTACCGGTGATCGCCGCGTTCGGCGGCATGATCGTGCCCGCCGTGCTCGCCTTCGCGATCGGGCACGGCAGTCCCGGCGCGCACGCGGCGTGGGCGATCCCGGTCGCCACCGACATCGCCTTCGCGCTCGGCGTGCTTTCGCTGACCGGCTCCTGGATGCCCACCGCAGCGCGGGTCTTCCTGCTCAGCCTCGCGGTGGTCGACGACCTGGGCGCGATCATCGTGATCGCGGTGCTGTTCACCGACGGGCTCAGCGTGCTCGCCCTGCTCGCCGCGATCGTGCTCTGCGCGGTGTACTGGTACCTGCAGCACAAGCGGATCACCAGCCCGTTCCTGTACGTGCCGCTCGCCGTCGCCACCTGGGTGGCGGTGCACGCCAGCGGCATCCACGCCACGATCGCCGGGGTGGCGCTCGGGCTGCTCACCCGCGTCAAGCGCGACCCGCACGAGCCCGCCTCACCCGCGATGCGGCTGGAGCACCGGCTGCAGCCCTGGTCGGCCGGGCTCGTCGTGCCGGTGTTCGCGTTCTTCGCCGCCGGGGTGCCGGTGAACGGCGCCGCGCTCAGCGCGATCGGCGCGGACCGAATCGCGATCGCGGTCATCGTCGGCCTGGTCGTGGGCAAGCTGATCGGCATCTTCGGCAGTTCGTTCATCGCGGTGAAGTTGGGCATCGGGGCAAAGCCCGAATCGGTCCGGTGGCGCGACATGGCGGCGCTGGCGATGCTCGGCGGCGTCGGCTTCACGGTCAGCCTGCTGATCTCCGACCTGTCGTTGGACGGCGCGGCGGCCGAGCGCGCCAAGGCGGCTGTGCTGATCGCCTCGGCCATCGCGTCCCTGCTGGCCGCGACGGTGCTGCTGCGCCGTGGTCGGAAGCTCAAGAACGGCGACGACGCCGCGACCGCCGACCCATGAACTCATCCAGCGGCCGGACCGCCGGACGCCTCCGGTGCCGGTCCTCGTCTCGTAGCGGCCCTGCGGGCGATTTCGCGCGAAATCGCCGCTGCCCGTGGGGAGAGAGTGCCGATTTCGCGTGAAATCGGCACCTGCGGCACTCGAACCGCCGGCGGGAGCAAGATCAGAACGAATTCTCCGGTGCCTGGCGAGTCACTCGCGGGTAACGCACCGCGAGTCGCCGGGTCGCGCTTTGATCGCGCGTGGCACGATGGGCCACGTGAACAGCGCCCAGAAGAGCACCAACGGCAGCCGTGACGGTGCGGGGTGGACTGCGGTCACGTCCATCCCGCTGTCCGAGGAGGGCACTGCTCCCGACGGGCAGTCCATCGGCGCGTTGGTCCGCGATGCTACGACGCACCTGTCCACATTGGTCAGGTCCGAGGTCGAACTGGCCAAGACCGAGCTCGCTGGCGAGCTGAAGAAGGCGGTCAAGGGCAGCATCTACTTCGTCCTCGCGCTGACCGTGCTCGGCTTCAGCCTGTTCTTCCTGTTCTTCACGCTGGCCGAAGGGCTGGCCCAGCTCGGCCTGTGGCGGTGGGCGGCCTTCGGCATCGTGTTCCTGGTGATGCTGCTGGTGGCGGGTCTGCTGGCGCTGCTCGGCTTCCTGCGGGTGCGCAAGATCCGGGCCCCGAAGCGCACCATCGAAACCCTCAAGGACACCAAGCAGATCGCCAAGCGCCACCACACCACCGAAGAGGAAACCCCGGCTTCGGCCTGACGGTCGGCGTCAGTTGGTGCAGGAGCCGGTGGAGACCGGGGTGCTGAGCCTGGGCGCTGCTGCCACCTCGCTGGCCACTTCGTCGGCGGTGAGCGCGAAGCCGGTTTCCGGGTCGTCGACCGCCGCGCCGAAGACCACGCCGACCACCCGGCCGCTCGGGTCGATCAGCGGCCCACCTGAGTTCCCGCTCTGCACCTTGCCGCGCACCGTGTAGACGTCCCGGACCACGGTGCTCGCGTCGTAGATGTCCGGCCCGCGCAGCTTGATCCGCTCCCGGACGCGGCCCGCCGCGGCGGTGTAAGGCCCGTCCAGCGGATAGCCCAGCGCGATCACGTCGCTGCCGGGATTCGCGGGGCCCGACGCGAAGGACATCGCGTCCGCGTCGAGATCCGGCACCGCCAGCACCGCGATGTCCACGTCCGGCTGGTACAGCACGACCTCCGCGTCGAACTCGCCCCGGCCGATCTCGATCGCGACCCGGTCGGTGCCCGCCACCACGTGCGCGTTGGTCATCACTCGATGCGGCGAAATCACGAACCCGGTGCCCTCCAGCGCTCGGGCGCAGGACGTGGCGCGACCCCGGATCTTGACCACGCTGGTCCGCGCGTCGCGGACCGCTGGGCTGTTGGCCAGCGCCATGTCCGGCGGCGCGATCTCGGCGACCGGGGTCTCCGAGAACGGCTCCAACGCCTCCGGAAAGCCCGAGACGCCGAGCATTGCCCGCAGGTCGTTCGGGAGCGCCTGGGCCGAGGCGGGCATCACCGAGTTCACCGTGCTCAGCACCTTCGACCGGCTTATCGCGGCGGCCAGGCCGGGCAGCGCGGACGCGGAGGTGAACGGCAGCGCGATCAACCACGCCACCACGAACACCGCCAAGAACTGCAGGACCGCACCCAGCGCGTTGTCCACCCCGGCCAGCTTCGGTGAGGTGATCCGGTCGCGCAGCTCCCGCCCCGCCCACATGCCGAAGGTTTCGCCGAAGGCGACCAGCAGCACCACGATCCCGACGCCGAAGGCGAGCCGGGCGACCGGGCTGTCCAGGCGGTCCAGCAGCAGCGGCGCCAGCTTCAGGCCCACGACCGCGCCGATGAACACGCCCAGGAACGAGAACAGGGCGGTGACCAGGCCGCTTCGCGCCCCGGAAACCGCGGCGAGCAGTGCCAGCAGCACCACCAGCAGGTCGACCCAGTTCACCCGCTCACCTCTTCCCGCCGACGATCAGCCCGCACCACGGTCTCACGCCTCCGCAGCGGGTCGGCTCCCCTGGCAGGCTCCCAGACCGCTCAAGCACGTCCGAAGCCGATGTCGTCGGCTTCTTCGGCGGCCTGCCAAGCTTCGTCGAGTTCTCGCACGTCGGCGCGGTTCCAACGGCGCGACCAGCCAGCCAGGTCGAGCAGGCCGGACAGCAGACCACCGGTGAAACCCCACACCAGCATGCCGGGCACCAGGAACGCCGGGCTCGCGTGCCGACCGGCCAGCTCCACCCGCAGCCGGTTCGCCGGGTCGGTCAGCCAGGAGATCGGCACTCGGGCCACCGCCGCCGTCTCGCCCGGATCGACCGGCGCGACCGGGGACGGCTCGACCCAGTGCGCGAGCACCGGGGTCACCCGGAAACCGCTGTGCGCCACGTGCAGTTCCGGCAGGGTCGCCACCGGCCGAACCCCCTCCGGCCGCAACCCCACTTCCTCGACGGCTTCCCGCAGCGCGGCATCGACCGGTCCGCGATCTCCATCGTCGAGCGAGCCACCGGGGAAGGCGACCTGGCCAGGATGCGAGTTCAGCCCATCGGCGCGGCGCAGCAGCAGCACGTCCGGGCCGTCCGAACCCTCGCCGAAGAGCACCAGCACGGCGGCCGGGCGGGCATCCTCCGGTGGTCGCGCACGGGGCCAGCCGAAGTGGCCCGGATCCAGGTCGGCGGACCGCTTGACCAGCGTCTGCAGCCAGTCGGGCAGCTCCGCCGGATCGACCAGCGGTCCGGTTCGCGGATTCACCGGTCGCCTCCCGAGGTGCGCTCAACGGCGGCCCGAACCTCGTCCGGAGATTCGAACGCGACCGGCGGATCGATGCGGCGCACCTCGCCGGAGGCGGTCACCAGGTAACTGACCGGAAGGACGTTGGGCACCTTGAGCGCGGCCCGGACGCGGCTGTCCCCGTCATGCACGTTGGGGAAGTGAACGCCGAGGCCGCGGAGGAGGTCAAGACCGTCCGCCGGATCGCTTTGGACCTGCACGCCGAACACCCGGATCGCACCCGGCTGCGTCGTGTACGCCTGCAGCGCGGGCAGTTCGGTGCGGCACGGCCCGCACCAGGTCGCCCAGATGTTGATCAAGGTCGGCGCACCGGCGACGGCAGCGCCGACATCAACGGACCGGCCGTCGGCCAAGCAGCTGCCGGTCACCCCGGCCAACTCCGCCGGGCCGCCAGCAGCTGACGGGCACGGTTGCAGCGCTGCCGCGGCCCGCAGCGCCGGGTCGACGACGCGGCTCGGCGCTGGCGGCGGACCCGACGCGGTGGTGTCCGGCTGCTGGTCGGATCCGCGCGGCCACAACGCGAACACGCCCACCACAGCGAGCACCACCACCACGATGGTCCAGCGGATCTCGTTCCGGTAGGCGCGCAGGCTCACGCCACCGGCTCCTTGGCCGCAGCCTGCTCGATCGTCTTCTCCGGGACCTCGTCGACCACTCCGGCCAACTCCAGCAGTCGCGGCGTCTCGGGGCCGCGCACCAGCTTCGCCGCCTCGACCGGCTCGGTCGGCCCCAGCCCGTAGGACGGGCAGTCCTTGGCCAGCAGGCAGGCACCGCAGGCGGGCTTGCGGGCGTGGCAGACGCGCCGACCGTGGAAGATCACCCGGTGCGACAGCATCGTCCACTCCTTGCGGGGAATGAGCTCGCCGATCGCGTGTTCGACCTTGACCGGGTCCTCCTCGGCGGTCCAGCCCCAGCGCCGGACCAACCGTCCGAAGTGGGTGTCCACCGTGATCCCCGGTACGTCGAAGGCGTTGCCGAGGATCACGTTGGCCGTCTTGCGCCCGATGCCGGGCAGTTTGACCAGCGTGTCCAGTCGCCCCGGCAGCTCGCCGCCGTGCTTTTCCACCAGGGCCGCGCCCAGTCCCATCAGCGACGCCGCCTTGTTCCGGAAGAACCCGGTCGAGCGGATCATCTCCTCCAGCTCGGTGCGATCCGCAGCCGCGTAGTCGGCGGCCGTCGGATACCGCTTGAACAGGGCCGGAGTGACCTCGTTGACCCGCTTGTCGGTGCACTGGGCGGACAGGATCGTGGCGACCGCGAGTTGCAGAGGTGTGTCAAAGTCCAACTCGCAGTGCGCATCCGGATAAGCTTCGGCCAACGCCCGCAGCATCCGGCGAGCTCGCCGAACAAGACCCAGCCGGGACTCGCCACCCACACCTGTTCCGGCAGTGTTCTTCCGCTTGTTTCCAGCCACCTGCGACACCCCACCAGACTACGGACCCGATCGACACGGAAGGTGGCCGCTCCGTCACGCTCCCCGGGGAACCCACCCCCGGTTGCGCCGCCCCCGAAGGTATGAGCGAGGATTCAATCCATGATGGCTGCCTGGTTCGTCATCGTCGTACCGCTCGTGATCATGTTCTTCACGCTCTTCATGGAGCGTGTGGAGGCCCGCCTGCGGCACGTGGCGGTGCAGGAGAACGAGGTGGAGGAGTTGCTGGAGAACGCTCGGCCCGACGAGGTGCGAGCGCTGTTCCGGCAAGGCATTGGACGTGCGCTGGAGTTGTTCCAGCTACGCAGGGTGGGACGCGCCGGTAGGCTACGTACTCGCCGTTCCCGCGACCAGTCTTAGAATTACTGGTAGTGATCGGCGGCACACCGCTAGATTCGCGCTCGCGGGTCCGGCACCACATGCAGCCGCCGCGTCTCAACATGGAGGGACGAGGTGGACGAGACACTGGCCCGGGCCGGCATCTTCCAGGGCGTTGAGCCGGCTGCGGCGGAGGCATTGGCCCAATCGCTGGAACCGGTGGAGTTCCCGCGCGGACACGTGATCTTCGCCGAGGGCGAGCCGGGCGACCGGCTTTACATCATTCAGTCCGGCAAGGTGAAGCTCGGGCGCAAATCCCCGGACGGCAGGGAAAACCTGTTGGCGATCATGGGGCCGTCGGACATGTTCGGCGAGCTGTCCATCTTCGACCCCGGACCGCGCACGTCCACGGCGACCACGGTCACCGAGGTGCGGGCCCTGAGCATGGACCGCTCGGCGCTGCGGCAGTGGATCGGCACTCGCCCGGAGATCGCCGAGCAGTTGCTGCGGGTGGTCGCGCGCAGGCTCCGCCGCACCAACGGCATGCTGGCCGACCTGATCTTCACCGACGTGCCGGGCCGGGTCGCCAAGGCGTTGCTGCAGCTCGCACAGCGCTTCGGCAGCCAGGAGGCAGGGCTGCTGCGGGTCACCCACGACCTGACGCAGGAGGAGATCGCGCAGTACGTCGGCGCTTCCCGGGAGACCGTGAACAAGGCGCTGGCGGACTTCGCGCACCGCGGCTGGCTGCGGTTGGAGGGCAAGAGCGTGCTCATCCTCGACCCGGAGCGGCTGGCCCGCCGCGCCCGCTGACACCTGCAACGACGCGGCGAACTGACGCGCGTCGGCCGACGGGTCCGGGGCACCATCCCGGGCTCCTCAGTCGACGCGCGTTTTTTCATGCCCGAAGCCAACCGATCAACCGCCTCCGGCGTGCACAGCTCGATCGATCGGACGAGAGGTGGACGGCATGCACTGGTTCGGCTACGTCGGGGCGGCCATGTTGGCCCTGCTCGGCATCGTCATCATCGCGGACCGGTGGAGCGCTCGGCGGCCCGCACTGCGCAAGCGCGACCAACGTGCGCGTCGGCGGGCCCGCTGGACGAGCGGCGGTGGCTCCAGCGGCTGGAGTTCGGACACCGGTGGCTGGGACGGCGGCTCAGGCGGCTGGGACGGGGGCTCTGGTGGCGATTCCGGCGGCTCTGGCGGCGGCAGCGACTGAGCTTCCTTCACGTTTTGTGCCCGCACTGGAACCCGCGGTGGCCACCAGGCGTCCAAACTGGTGATCGAGGGCCTGAGACCGGAGGACCGAAATGACGGACGCATTCATCATCATCGCCCTCGTGGCGGTGGGCGCGATCGTGATCGCAGCATCCATGGGAAAGCGCGGAACCAGACGTTCCGGGTACGACTCCAGCGCGGTCTGGTACAGCGACTCCGGCAGCAGCTACAGCGGTGATTCTGGCTACAGCGACTCGGGTGGCGGGTTCAGCTGCGGCGACGGCGGTGGGGGCGGCTTCAGCGGCGGCGGGGATGGCGGTGGAGGTAGCTCCTGCTGAGCGGGGCTGCCAACGAGAGTCGTGGGGGGGGGGGGGGGGGGGGGGGGGGGGGGGGGCGGCCCCCCCCCCGCGGGGGGGGGGGGGGGGGGGGGGGCCCCCCCCCCCCCCCCCCCCCCCCCCCCCCCCAGGGGGGGGGGGGGGGGGGGTGGTGCCCGGGGGGGGGGGGGCCCCACACCGCGGGGGGTGGGGCGGACCCGGGGGGCGCCCGGTTTCCCCCCCCCACGACCTGACGGCATGTGAAGGGGCTGGGCGCCACCCCCGACGCGGCGCTCCAGCCCCTTCACATGTGCGTGGTTCGTCCCCCGACGACCAACCACGCTCCCCCGATCCTCCGATGCGTCGGCCCCGAATCCTAAGCACCAGAGGAAGGCCTTCTCCTCAACCATGCTGAACAGTTGGTGCTGCTAGCAAGCCCTCTCACCTTCCAGGACGCAGCTACCCACACGCCGGTTGCAGACTTCACCCGTATTGGGTAACTCCGAGTGTGCCTCGAATCTTCCGGACGCGGACCGGGTAGAAGGTCCTCTTTTTGGTTTCGTGAGCTGGATTACCAAAAAGTGGTTGGTACTGCCGTACCACAATCGGGATACTGGTGCACGTGTCCCAATCCACCTCGCTGACCGATTACCGCACCGCCCTGACCGCTCCCGGCGCCCGCGGACCGGTCATCACCTCGCTGCTGGGCCGCCTGCCGATCGCGATGGTCGGTCTCGCGCTGATGCTGTACGTGCAGCGCGAGACCGGATCGTTCGCGGCGGCCGGGCTGGTCTCGGCGGGTGCGCTGATCGGCGTCGCGTGCGGTTCGGTCGCGCAGGGCCGGGTGATGGACCGGATCGGGCCGACCGTCCCGCTGTACGTGATGTCCGGGGTGTTCGCGGTGCTGGTGGCCGTCGAGGTGACGGCCATCGAACTGCACGCCCCGGTGGTGCTGCTGACGGCGCTGGCGTTCCTGCTCGGGATCAGCGAGCCGATGGTGGGGCCCGCTTCGCGGGCGCTGTGGGGTCGGCTGCTGCCGCCCGGCCCGGCACGCAGCGCGGCTTACTCGTACGAGGCGATCAGCATGGAGGTCTTCTTCATCCTCGGTCCGGGCCTGGCGGGGCTGCTGGTCGCGATGCCGTGGCCGGGGACCGGCGTGGTGGTCGGCGCCGCGTGCACGATCGTCGGCAGCGTCGGCTTCGCCTCGACCCGCGCCGCCCGCGACCACCGCCCGCAGCCCGAGGAGCGGGCCGAGGGCAGCTTGCTGGGCGCGATCGCCAGTCCGGGGATGCGGACCGTGGCACTCGCCGCACTGGGCTTCGGCATCCTGATCGGCTTCATCGAGGTCGGCGTGCCCGCCGCCGCGGTGCAGGCCGGGCACCCGACCGCCGGTGGGCTGCTGCTGAGCGTGCTGTCGGTCAGTTCGGTGGCCGTCGGAGTGGTTTACGGGGTGCGTCCCTGGCCGCGGCCGATGCACCTGCGGCTGCCTGCGCTGCTGTTCGGTTTCGCCGCCCTGATCACGCTGTTGGCCGCGCCGAGCACGCTGTGGGGGCTGTGCCTGGCGCTGCTGGTGGCGGGCAGTCTGATCACACCGCAGTCGACCGCGCATTCGGTGGCCATCGAGATCGCCGCGCCGCGGGGCACCGCCACCGAGGCGTTCGGCTGGGTGGTCACCTCCGTGACGCTGGGCGCGGCCGTCGGCCAGTCGGTCAGCGGCCAGTTGGTCGAGCTCAGCGGTCCGCCTGCGGCGTTCCTGACCGCGAGCGCGGTCGGTGCGGTGTTCGCGGCGGTGCTCTGGCTGCGTCGTCGCACCCTCATCCCCGCGTCGTCGCGCGCGGACGTCTCCCTCGCGGGCGTCTGACCGCTGCTCGCCCCGCAGTGTCGGGGGTCCTGGATAGCTTGCCGGGCATGGATCTCGACGTCACCGCACCGACCCGCACGTTGGCGCACGCTGCTGCCGATCTTGTTCGCCTGCTGCCGGGGCGGACGCTTGATCCGGTGCTCAGCGGCATCATCGTCGACGCCACCGCGGACGGTGTCGTGCTCGCGGGCACCGACCGGGAACGCGGCATCCGGCTCAGCCGCGCGGCGCGCACGCACACCGATGGGCGGGTGCTCGTTCCGGCTCGGCCCTTCGCCGAGACGCTGCGCAACCTCGACAGCCCGGAGATCCGGCTCGCTGTCGAGGGCCGCAAGCTCGCGCTGCGCACGCCGAACGCGCGCTTCGCGCTCCCGCTGCTCGACCTGCTCGCGCACCCCGGCGTCCGCGACGCTCCGCCGCGCGTGGGCGCGCTGGACAGCGCGTTGCTGCCGCTGGCCGCTGTCGCGGCAGCTACCGCGTCCCGCGACGATGCCCTGCCGGTGTTCACCGGGGTGCACGTCAGGCAGCGCGGCGATCGGCTCGTCCTCGTCGGCACCGACCGGTTCCGGATGGCCGTGGCGAGCCTGCCGTGGCGTCCCGAGGTCGAAGAGCTCGACGTGCTCGTTCCTGGAAACCTGCTGACCGAGCTCGCCAAGCAGGCCGACGGCGCTGAGGTCGTGCTGCACGCCGATGCCGACCGGGTGGGCATGAGCTGGCCGTCGGCCGAGGTCAGCAGCACGGTGCTGGACGCGCCATTCCCGAACGAGGAGAAGCACCTCGCGGACGCCTTCGACGGCGCAGTGGACATCGCCGCGGCCGACCTGGGCAGCGCGGTACGTCGCGTTGCGCCCTTCGCCGGGGCGCAGGGGACGGTGCTGCTGGAGGTCGGCGACGCCGAGGTGCGAGTGCGCGCGATGGACCAGCAGTTCGGCGAGGCCGAGGAGGCGGTGAAGGCCACCGTGAGCGGCGACCGATTCACCACCGCCTACCAGCCTCGATACCTCTCCGATGCGCTGCAAGCGTTCGGCTCGCGGACCGTTCGCATCGGGCTGCGCTCCGGCACGCGCCGCTCGACGGTGCTCACCGGTGTCGAACCCGATCCGACCGGGGCCGAGCTGCACTACGTGCTGATGCCCAAACGCTCCTGAACCGATCAGGGCAGTTCGCCCTGCTCCCGGAGGTAGGCGAGCTGGGCCTGGACGGTGAGTTCCGCGGCGGGCCACACCGAGCGGTCCACGTCGGCGTACACGACCTCCACGACCTGCCGGGGCGTGACGCTCGGCCCCTTCTCGCGGACAGCCGCGCGGACCTGGTCGAGCCGCTGCTCGCGGTGCTCCAGGTAGGCCGTCGCGATGGCTTGGACGTCGGGTAGTTCCGGGCCGTGGCCGGGCAGCACGCGCAGGCCGGTCGGCAACTCGGCGAGCAGCCGCAGCGACTTGAGGTAGGAGCCCAGGTCGCCGTCGGGATGCGCGACGACCGTCGTGCCCCGACCGAGCACGCTGTCGCCGGTGAACACCGCCGGTTCGTCGTGTTCCACGGCGAAGCACACCGAGTCGGCGGTGTGGCCCGCAGTGGCGATCACGCGGAGTTCCACGCCACCGGCCTTGATGATCTCGCCGTCCCGGAACGCTTCCGCGCCCCGGCACAACGCGGGATCCAATGCGCGCACCCGTGCGCCGGTCAGCTCCGCGAATTGCGCGACGCCCGCGGTGTGGTCGCTGTGGTGGTGGGTGAGCAGCACCAACGACACCGGACCGTGGTCTGCGATCTGGCGCAGGTGTTCGGCATCGGCGGGACCCGGATCGATCACCACGCAGTCGCCGGAATCCGGTTCGCGCACCACCCACGTGTTGGTGCCTTCCAGCGTCATCGGTGATGGGTTGTGCGCGAGCAGCACCGACGCGTACTTGGTGACCGGGCGGAGCGCACCGTAGGCGGGGTGCTCCATCACTTCGCCTCCTCGTATCCGGGGTCGCCGGGCAGCAGCGCGTGCCACCGGTTGTTCCGCCGCACCAGTCTCGGCGTGATCTTGTCGAGGGCCCGCTCGGCCGCCAGCGCCGCTGCCAGGCTGGCGCACTCGGCGAGTTCGCCCAGCGTGACCTGGGTCGGCGGTAGCAGGTGGCAGCGGCCCTGCTCGAAGTCGTCCAGGGCCTGTTCCGGGGTGGCCCAGTACGCTTCGACCGCCTCCGAGGTCACCGCGTCGGCCCGCTGCCCGATCGGCAGCGCGGCGAGGAAGAACCGGGTGTCGTAGCGGCGCGGCTCGGGTTCCGGGGTCACCCAGTTCGCCCACGGGCGCAGCAGGTCGGCGCGCAGCACCAAGTCTTCGTCGGCGAGGAACTCGGCCAGCGAGAGGTCGCGGGAGACCAGTCCGGCACGTGCTTCGGCGTACCGGCTCGTGTCGCCAACCACGGTCGAGGAGTCCGGACCGGCCAGCAGCACGCCGGATTCCTCGAACGTCTCGCGCACCGCCGCGCAGACCAGGGCGCGGGCCAGCTCCGGCGAGCAGTCGAACTGGTCGGCCCACCAGTTCGCCTCCGGCCCGGTCCAGGACACCGAGATGTCCGAGTCGCGCCGATCGACGCCGCCACCGGGGAAGACGGTCATCCCGCCCGCGAACGGCATGCCCTTCACCCGGCGTTGCAGGAACACCTCCAGGCCCGTCGCACCGTCGCGCACCAGCATCACGGTGGCCGCGTCCTTCGGCTCGACCGGTTGTGGGGGAGGCGTTTCGGGCACGAATCCCGTTGGCAGGGACCGGTCCTCGGGCAGCGACACCATGCGGGCCACCCTATGCCGGAAAGCCGCCGGAAAGTGATCCCAGGTTCAAGATCCCACGGAGAGCGCAGGGCCACCCCGACCCGAACGGCGCGGTCGCACCCCCGACCGCAGGAACCGCGGTGGGGCAACGGCACGATGGCGGCATGGACGAAGCACTTCGGGTCGGCGTGGTCGGAGCCGGTACCTGGGCTCACCGGGTGCACGGCCCAGGGCTGTACGCACATCCAGCAACGCGGTTGGCGACGGTGTGGGCGCGACGGCCGGATGCGGCCAAGACCTTCGCCGAGCCGTATGACGCCGCTGTCGCCGACGGCTTCGACGACCTGCTCGAATCCGTTGACGCGGTGGCGTTCGCGGTGCCCCCGGCGGTGCAGGCCGAGCTCGCAGCGCAGGCGGCCCGAGCGGGCAAGCACCTCGTCCTGGAAAAGCCGCTGGCCGCGGATCCGGCTGGTGCGCGCGAGGTCGTGCAGGCCGTGGACGGTGCCGGGGTGGCGGCCCTGCTGATGCTCACGCGCCGATTCGCGCCGGAGGTCCGGGACTGGCTGGCGGGCTTGCGGGAGCTCGGCGGCTGGCAGGGCGGCACCGGGCGGTGGCTGGCAGGCGGCCTGCTGGCAGGCGATTACGCCGAGTCGGAGTGGCGACAGCGGGAAGGCGCGCTGATCGACGCGGGCCCGCATGCGATCGACCTGCTCGACGCGGCCCTCGGCAAGATCGAGGAGGTGCACCACGCGCACCGCAGCGGCGACGACCTCTGGCAGATCGTGTTCGGCCACGCTGGCGGCGCGACGAGCACCCTGACGCTGTCGCTGCGCGTGCCGGTGCAGCCGTCGGTGGTCGACTTCGCGGCCTGTGGCGAGCACGGGCATGCCCCGCTTGTCGGTCGCCGGACGGCGGCGCGCGAGTGCTACGCGCGCATGCTCGACGACCTCATCGCGATGATCCGAGACGGACGCACCGAGCATCCCTGCGACGTGCGTCGTGGCCTGCATCTGCAACAGGTCCTCGCCGACGTCCAGCAGGCAACGCGGGGCTAGCTTCCGCGATGCGTAAGGGTGGCGCTGCTGACGTCAGGAGCGCTGTTGTTGCGGGGTGTACGCCTGGTTGTTGGTCGGGGCCGCGCCGATCGGTGGAAATCCGCCGGTGCCGCCGGGCATGGTCGACGTCCAGCCGTCCTCGCCGTTCGCCCCGCTCTGCCGCCGTGGCCCGGAACGGTCCTGCTCGCGCTGCGCGAGTTCTTCGTGCAGCTTGCGCAGCAGGTTGCGCTCGCGGTCGGTCAGCTTCGCATCCACCGCTGGCGGCACTCGCATGCTGCTCGCCTCCGTCGCGGCGGCTTGCGCCACCGGCTGCGCCGGTTGCGGGATCGACCGCTCCGGCTCCGCCGGAGCCTCCGCCGCCGGGCGCTCCCGACGCGGCTCCTCGGCAGGCCGCTTCGGCTCCGCCCGCGTCGCGGTCCGCGCCTCCTCCCGCGCCGCCGGACGCTGCGCGTCCTCGGCCGGTGCGCTGCGCCGCCGCTCGGGCAGCGGTGGCGCGCTCGGCTGGTCGGACACGTCGAGGTGCACCCGGTGTGCGGAAGCGAGCGCGTCCCGGTGGTATTCGGGCAGCTCCGCGCCGCTGTCGAAGACCTCGACCGAGCAGTTGACGCCCGCGCGCCGCAGGGCCTCGATCAGCTGGTAGGCCACCGCCGGGGTGGAGCCGTCCGAACCGACCTCGGCGAGCAGGATGCGCTGCGGCACAGCTCCGTAGCTGGCCCCGGCCGGGGTGGTCCGCGAGGCGCACCACAGGCCGCGCACTCCCTGGAGCCGTCCGGTGATCGAGTCCAGCGCCGCTAGCAGATCGTCGTCGGCCTCGGTCGGCTCGCCGAACCGGTGCTCCTCGGGCGGCACCGCGTCCACGACCTCCAGCCGGTCCGCCAGGTTGTGCATCGACCGGGTCTCGTCGAGCACGCGGCGGAGGTGGTACTGCTCGGTCGAGGACACCGGGATCCGGCCCGCCAGCAGGCAGCCGGTGAGGAACTCGGCCGCCGCGTCCGGTTGGCCGATGCCGAGCAGTTCGCGGGCGGCGTCGATCCCGTCGTCGTCCACCCGTCCGGTCATGGCCAGCAAGAGGTTGTGCAGCCGGTCCACTGGTCCGGCGCCCTCAGCCACGTCCACCACGCACGCCTCCTTCAGGATGTCCGCCGCCGATCAGCGGCGGCCGACAAGTTCTTCAGCTCCAGTGCACACCAGCACCGACTCGGCGAGCGCGGCGCGGTGGTACGCGGTCGGTTCCAGGTCGGACGGGAGCACTTCGACGCAGGGATCGGGTTCGCCGAGCGCCCGCAGGACGCGCTGGATCTCCCCGGTGAGGCTGACGACGTCGGCCGAGGCGGTCACCAGCACGACCCGCTTCGGTGTGCTGGCCTCGCTGCGGCGCCAACTGCTGCGCACCTCGCGGACCCCCGACCGACCGCGCAGCGTGGCACCGAGCACCAGCGCCCCGGAGTCGCTACCGGTGTTCGCCGGTCCTTCGGTGCTGAACACGTACTGCGGCGCGGTGCCAGGATCCTCGGGCAGGACGGCGTTGACCATCGCGGGGTCGGCACCCCGCGGCAGCAGTGCGTTGGAGAGCAGCCGGTGTTCGGTGTCGTCGAGCCCGATGCGCTCTCGGACGAGCGTGCCCGGCAGCAGCCTGGCGACCACGTCAGCGGCCTCCCCGGCCAGCCAGTCGCGGTAGCGCCACAGGTGCCGGTCGGGCAACCGACCAGCGAGTCGAAGCAGTAATTCGTGACACACCAGGTCGGTTTCACGCGCCGCCACGTCGGCCCCTCCCAGCCTCGGTACTACGTCGATGCGGGTGTTGCCCGCCGCCCCCCGGCTTTAAGCTGCACCCGTCCAGGTGAACTCTGGCCGCGTAGACCTGATCAATCAAGCCCTTGAACGTTCTTTTCGCAACACTCTGGAATCGATCTTCCCCTATTTGGGTTAGCCGGATCTGACGAACTCAAGCAAGGGATGATCGCAGCGTACTGGGCGCGGGAAATCCTTCGCGGCCCAGCCACCAGAAACGCGATCGCGGTATCCGGCAACGACCGACCCTGCCCCGAACTAGACGCGGCGCCGCCCGGAACCGGACGACGCCGCACAAGGGTCAAAGCGGACTCAACGCCCTGGCCGAACCAATGCGCACGGAGTTCAAAACAGCGCAGCAGGCGGGCCGAGGACGCAAAACAAGATCAAAAACTCTGGTTTGGCACCCGCTGCTATTCGACCTCGACGATCAGTTCGACCTCGACCGGGACGCCCAGCGGCAGTTCCGCCACGCCCACCGCGGAACGGGCGTGCTGACCGGCTTCCCCGAAGATCTCGCCGAGCAGTTCCGACGCGCCGTTGACCACTGCGGGCTGCCCGGTGAAGCCCTCCGCCGAGGCCACGAACCCGACGACCTTGACGATCCGGACCACCGAGTCCAGCCCGACCAGCGCGTCCACCGCGGCGAGCGCGTTGAGCGCGCAGATCCGGGCGTGCTCCTTGGCTTCCGCCGGGCTGATCTCCGCGCCGACCTTGCCGGTCGCCGCCACCGCACCGGCCACCATCGGCACCTGACCGGCGGTGTAGACCAGCGAACCGGTGCGCACCGCGGGCACGTACGCCGCGACCGGGGCCACCACGTCGGGCAGCGGAACGCCGAGTTCGGCGAGTCGATCCGTCCACCGGCCCATGTCAGGCCCCCTTCGGCCGCTTCAAGTAGGCCACCATCTGCTCACCGGTCGGACCGGGCAGCACGGTGACCAGCTCCCAACCGTCCTCGCCCCACTGGTCGAGGATCTGCTTGGTGGCGTGGATCAAGAGCGGAACGGTCGCATACTCCCACTTCTCCATGCCGCGCAGCTTATTAGAGGGGGGCGTGGGGGTTGCTTTGCGTGGCGGTGCGAGTAGCCGGTGCAAGTTGCGAGGGTGGGCTAAGCGCCTGCGGCGGCTCTGCCGGGCTTCAGCTGCTCGTCGCGGCGGCGGATCACCCGCCGAAAGCGGCTACGCCGCTTGCCTGACGACACTCCGTTGAGCTCCGCGCGCCTCGCACTGGGCTCATGGGTTGCGTGGCGGTGCCTGGGCTCGTGGCGGGTGCTTGGGGCTGGCTAGGTCGCGGTCAGCAGACATTCGCGGAAGGCGCCACTTACGCTGATCGTGTGACCGACTGGGACGGGGAACTGAATCAGGCCCGACTGCACGTGGTCAGCGGCAAAGGTGGCACCGGCAAGACCACCGTCGCCGCCGCGCTGGCCCTCGCCCTGGCCACCGGTGGTCACAAGGTGCTGTTGATCGAGGTCGAGGGACGGCAGGGCATCGCTCAGCTCTTCGACACCGCCCCGCTGCCCTACGCCGAGGAGTGGATCGCGGCGGCACCCGGCGGCGGCGAGGTCCGCGCGCTGGCCATCGACGCCGAGCCAGCGCTGCTGGAGTACCTGTCGATGTTCTACAACCTCGGTTTCGCCGGTCGCACGCTGCGCAAGATGGGCGCTATCGAGTTCGCCACCACGCTCGCGCCAGGTCTGCGCGACGTGCTGTTCACCGGGAAGATCAAAGAATGCGTCGGCCGCACCGACGAGCGCGGCCGCCACGTCTACGACGCGGTGGTGGTCGACGCGCCGCCCACCGGCCGGGTGGTGAAATTCCTGGACGTCACCCGCGCGATGGCCGACCTGGCCAAGGTCGGGCCGATCCGGGAGCACAGCGACGGGGTGGTCCGCCTGGTGCATTCCAGCGACACCGTCGTGCACCTGGTGACGTTGCTGGAGGAGCTGCCGGTGCGGGAGACCCTGGAAACCGTCGCCGAACTCGACGCCGCCGACCTGCGGCCGGGCGGGGTGATGTTCAACCGGGTCCGCCCCAACCGCCTGCCGCCCCGCTCGGTCGCCGCCGCCTCGGACGGCCGGGTCGACGCGGCGCGGGTGCGCACCGGCCTGGCCGCTGCCGGAGTGCACGTCGACGAGGAAACCCTGGACGGACTGGTGCACGAGACGATCGAGCACGCCATCCGAGCCCGCGCCGAGGACGAAGCGCGCCGACAGCTGGCCGCCACGGATCTGCCGAGCGTCTCGCTGCCCGACCTCACCGCCGGTATCGACGTCGCCGAGCTCTACGAACTCGCCGAGATACTCACCGAACACGGCATCCGGAGCCCCCGATGAGCGAACCGCTGCGACCCGCGCAGGTCGACATCGACGCGTTGTTGGACGACCCGAACACGCGCATCGTGGTCTGCTGCGGCTCCGGCGGCGTCGGCAAGACGACCACCGCGGCGGCCCTCGCGGTGCGCGCGGCGGAACGCGGTCGCAAGACCGTGGTGCTCACCATCGACCCGGCCAAGCGGCTCGCCCAGGCCCTGGGTCTGCGGGAACTCGGCAACCAGCCGAAGCAGGTGGTGCTCGACGGTTTCGAACCGGCCGGTGATCTCAACGCGATGATGCTGGACATGCGCCGCACCTTCGACGACATGGTGCTCGCGCACGCCGGTCGGGACCGCGCCGAGCAGATCCTGAACAACCCCTTCTACCAGACGATCTCCACGTCGTTCTCCGGCACGCAGGAGTACATGGCGATGGAGAAGCTCGGCCAGCTGTCCGCCTCCGGCTCGTGGGACCTGATCGTGGTGGACACCCCGCCGAGCCGGTCGGCACTGGACTTCCTGGACGCGCCGCAGCGGTTGTCCACCGTGCTGGACGGGCGGTTGATCAAGATGCTGTCCAGTCCGGCGCGGGTCGGCGGCAAGGGGCTGCGCAAGCTCGTCGGGGCCGGATTCGGGATGTTCGCCAAGGCGGTGTCCACCATCATCGGCGGCCAACTGCTCGCCGACGCCGCCGCGTTCGTGCAGGCATTCGACTCGACCTTCGGCGGGTTCCGCGAGCGGGCCGAACACACCTACCGGCTGCTGCGCTCCCCCGGCACGGCGTTCCTGGTGATCGCCGCGCCGGAGCCGGACGCGCTGCGGGAGGCCACCTACTTCGTGGAGCGGCTGGCCGGGGAGCAGATGCCGCTGGTCGGCCTGGTGGCCAACCGCACCCACCCGGTCTTCGCCGGGCTCGCCGGGCCCCGCGCGGCCTCGGCCGCCGAGGAGATCGAGATGGCCGGGTCCGCGCCGCTGGCGGCGGCGGTGCTGCGGGTGCACGCCGACCGCGTCGCGGTGGCGGAGCGCGAGAAGCGGCTGCTGGCCCGGTTCACCCGCGCGCACCCAGAGGTTTCGCTGGTCGGCGTTCCGGCGCTGCCCGCGGATGTGCACGACCTGGACGGGCTGCGGGAGATCGGCCGACGGTTGGCCGGTGAATAACAGGTGTCGGGCCGGGCAATTCGCGGGGACGAATTGCCCGGCCCGACTCCGAATGGACTAACTCACCTGGTACTCGGTGAAATCGTCGGCATAATCCTGCCGGGCGGCTTCCAGCAATTCCCGCCAGTTGCGGACGTCGGGCCGACGGCGCAACAACGCCCGCCGCTCCCGCTCCGTCATTCCGCCCCACACACCGAATTCGATCTTGTTGTCGAGCGCCTCGCTGAGGCACTCGGTGCGGACCGGGCAGCCGAAGCAAACCATTCGCACCTTGCGCTGCTCGGCACCCCGAACGAACAATTGGTCCGGATTCTGGTCACGACATGCGGCATTAACCCGCCAGTCCCCCTGCTCGAACATAGAGTTCCCCCAGCTCCTCACTGGATCGTCGGCGACTGTATTTCGTCCGGAGCCCCCCGGCACCGGATGTTGTGCTCTGCAACTTCGACCACAACAGTGCTGTCGCTGGACGTAGACGGACTGTAGAGCCCACCGGTTCCACAACCAACCAACGGTTGTCGCTCCGTTATCTTTCGGGCTCATCACATCGGGCGGATCTTGGCCGTGACACTCTGTTACGAACCGGCCTGGACTTACCCTGGCGAAGTGCGTGTCCGAGACGGCTTGCTGAAGCTTTTCGGCCTGTGTGTGCTGGCTGGCGTACTGGTGGCCGGGTTGTTGTTCCCGGTGGCGGGATCACTCGGAGTGGTCTCCAACCGCGCCAGCGATGCGGTGAACAGCATCTCGACCGACCTGATGACCAAAGAACCGCCACTTGTGACGACGGTCACAGACAAGGACGGGCGGCCGATCGCGTACCTGTTCGACCAGAACAGAACTCCGGCCGCGCCGGACCAGATCGCCGACACCATGAAAGCGGCGATCGTGGCGATCGAGGACCGCCGGTTCTTCGACCACCACGGCGTGGACTGGGCGGGCACCGTCCGGGCCGCCGTGACAAACCAGGTGTCCGGCGAGATCGCGCAGGGCGGTTCCACGCTCACCCAGCAGTACGTGAAGAACTACCTGGTGCACGTGGTCTCCGCCGACGACCCGGTCAAGCAGGCCAAGGCCATCGAGCAGACCCCGGCGCGCAAGCTGCGCGAGATCCGGATCGCGTTGCAGGTGGAGAAGCAGATCAGCAAGGAGGAGATCCTCACCCGCTACCTCAACGTGGTGCCCTACGGCAACCAGGCGTACGGGATCGCGGCGGCGGCCCGCACTTACTTCGACACCACGCCGGACCAGCTGACCATCGCGCAGGCCGCGCTGCTGGCGGGCATGGTCAACAGCCCGAGCTCGCTGAACCCGGCGAGCAACCCCGGCGAGGCGCTCAACCGCCGCAACCTGGTGATCAAGGCGATGGAGGAACAGCGCCGGATCACCCCGGAGGCCGCCGAGGAGGCCCGCAACGCGCCGCTCGGCTTGGCGCAGCCGCTGCGCGGCATCCCCAACGGCTGCGTCGGTGCCGGACCGTCGGACGGGTTCTTCTGCAAGTACGTGATCGACTACCTGGAACGCGCCGGATTCACCGAAGAGCAGCTCAAAAGCGGCGGCTACACCATCCGCACCACGATGGACAAGCGCGCCACCGACGCGGCCAAGACCGCGGCCGAACGCGGCGTGCCGAAGATGACCAGGGGCATCGCCAACGTGATGAGCGTGGTGCAGCCCGGCCAGGACAAGCACCGGGTCCGCGCCCTGGTCGCCAACCGCGACTTCGGCATCGACGCCGCGAAGGGGCAGACCGCTTACGCGCTGCCCAGCGGGGTGGTCAAGTTCGGTGCCGGATCGGTCTACAAGGTGTTCACCTCGGCCGCGGCGCTGGAGCGCGGGATGGGCATCTACAACACCATCCAAGCCCCCGGTTCCTACACGTCCGCGGTGTACAAGAACGGCACGGCGCCTTACACCGTCGGCAACGCCGAAGGCGTGGCACCCGGCCCGCGCACCCTGCAGATGGCGCTGGCCACCTCGCCGAACACCGCGTTCGTCGCGTTGCAGGAACGCGTCGGACTGGCCCAGACGGTGGACATGGCGGCGCGGCTGGGCATGCGCCAGACGCTGCTCAACAACACCGCGTCCGGTGACCCGCTGGCGCCGAACGGATCGAACGGGCTGTCCCAGGCCGACCAGGTCAAGCAGCGCAACATCGGCGCCTTCACCCTCGGCTACTCGCCGACTAGTCCGCTGGAGCTCAGCAACGTCGCCGCCACGATCATGAGCGGCGGCGTTTGGTGCCCGCCGACGCCGATCGAGCAGATCCTGGACCGCAACGGCAACCCGGTGTCGATCACCGAGGACCCGTGCGAACAGGCCGTGGACTCGGGCCTGGCGAACGCGATGGCGGTCGGGATGAGCCGGGACGACCTGCCGGGCGGCACCGCCGCCGCGGCGGCCAGCGCGGCTGGCTGGAACCGCCCGCTGGCCGCGAAGACCGGCACCACCGAAGCGCACCAGTCGGCTGGCTTCATCGGCGCCACCCCGCAGTTCGCGGGTGCCGTGCTGACCTTCAGCGACGGCACCTCGCCACAGGGCATCTGCGATACCGATCCACCCCGGCTGTGCGGGGTCAACGGCGGCAACATCTACGGCGGCAAGGTGCCCGCGCGGACCTTCTTCGACGCGATGAACGTCATCCACGAAGGTCTGCCGGTAGCGCCGCTGCCAGCGAGCACGAAGCGCTACGAGACCGGCGGCGACGAGTTCCAGGTGCCAAACGTCGTCGGCCTGGACGCCAAGCGGGCCACCGAGACGCTGCAGAAGGCGGGCTACAAGGTCCAGGAACGCTCGGTGAACAGCGAGCGCAGGCAGGGCACGGTGACCAGCCAGACGCCGCGCGGCTTCGCGCTGCCGGGTGAGGTCGTGACGATCTCGGTGAGCACCGGCTACGTACCGCCGCCGTCGGCGGCGCAGCCACCGCCCGGTCCACCGCAGCAACCACCCGGCCGACCACCGGAGCGACCGGAACCACCACCAGGCTTGCCAACCGGGATATTCCCACCCTGACCGACCAGTGCGGGCGCCTTCGACCACCGAAGGCGCCCGCACTGCTTTCCGGCTTTCCCTCCACACCGGGACGGGGGCCGTGACCGGCTCTTTAGACTCGGTGCGTGACGAGCATGCAGGCGAGCATCCGGCGCGCGCGGTCCCGATATCGGCTGCTGGACGTGCGGGGCACCGAGTGGATCACGCCTCGGATGGTGCGCGTCACGCTCGGCGGACCCGAGCTCTCGGACTTCGTCAGCAACGGCAGCGACCAGCGGATCAAGCTGTGCCTGCCGCAGCCCGGCCAGCCGATGCCGTTGGGCCGGACCCGTGCCGAGGTGTTCGCGCTGCCCCGCGAGCAGCAGCCGCGCCAGCGCACCTACACCATCCGCTGGTTCGACCCGCGGCGGCTGGAACTGGCGATCGACTTCGTGGTGCACGACCACGACGGACCCGGCAGCAACTGGGCGGCGAAAGCCGCACCCGGCGAGCAGATCGTCACGGTCGGCCCCAGCCCTGCGTACCAGCCGCAGCCGGACGCCGATCCGCTCGTGCTGATCGGCGACGAGACAGCGCTGCCCGCCATCGCGGCGATCCTGGCCGAGCTGCCCGCCGAGGCCAGCGTGCAGGTGTTCGCCGAGGTCGCCGACGCCGCGGAGGAACAGCCGATCACCTCGGCCGCCGAAGTGGCCTGGCACTGGCTGCACCGCGACGGCGTTCCGGCTGGCGAAAGCGTGCTGCTGGTGGACGCGCTGCGGTCAGCCGACCTCGGCGCGAACCCGCACGTGTGGATCGGCGCGGAGGCCGATGTGGTCCACCAGCTGCGCGAACACTGCCAGCGGGCGCTGGGCCTGGACCGGCGTCGGCTGTACGCGCTCGCCTACTGGCGCCGCAACGCCGCCGGTGACTGACGCTTCAGGTTGGGCGTGACACGCCGGGACGACGCGCCGAGAACTCCCGAATTCAGGGAAAATCGGGATCCGCGTGGCTCGGGCGTCAGCTGGCGAGTTCGGCTTTGACGAGGGCGGCGACCTTGCCGCCTTCGGCCCGGCCCGCCACCTTTGCGTTGGCGGCCTTCATGACCTGCCCCATCTGCTTCATCCCCGGCCGCTCGCCCAGCTCGCCCTCGACCTCTGCGACGGCGTCCTTGACGAGCTGCGCCAGCTCGTCGTCGCCGAGCGGCTTGGGCAGGTAGCGCCGCAGGATCTCCGCCTCGCCGAGCTCGGCCTCGGCCTGCTCGGTGCGCCCGGCGCCGCGGAACGCCTCGGCCGCTTCGTCGCGTTTCTTGGCCTCCTTGTTCAGTACGCGCTGCACCTCCTCCTCGGTGAGCTCGCGCGCCTGCTTACCGGCGACCTCCTCCTTGGTGACGGCGGCCAGCGCCATCCGCAGTACCCCGGTGACGACGGTGTCGCGTTGCTTCATCGCGGCGGACAGGTCCGCCCGCAGCTTGTCCTTCAGCTCGGCCATGTGCTGATTATCGCGCTGCGGGCGGACGCGCCGAGTCGCTGGGCCGCGACTCGTCGTAGGGTTGGTGGGGTGAACAAATTCGGGCGGATTCTGCTCAGCGCGGGCGCTCTCGGCGCCGCGACGGTCACCTACTCGGCCGCCATCGAACGGCGCCGCTGGACGCTGCGGCAGGCGACCTTGCCGGTGCTCGCCGAGCACGCCGCCCCGCTGCGGGTCCTGCACATCTCCGACCTGCACATGACCCCGAACCAGCGGTCCAAGCAGCGGTGGGTGGCCCGGCTCGCCGAACTGGAGCCGGACCTGGTGATCAACACCGGCGACAACCTCGCGCACCCGCAGGCCGTGCCCGCGGCGCTGCGCGCGATGGGTCCGCTGCTGGACCGGCCCGGCGCGTTCGTCTTCGGCAGCAACGACTACTACGGGCCGACCGCGAAGAACCCGGCCCGCTACCTGGTGCCGTCGAAGAAGGCCAAGCGGATCCACGGACAACCGTTGCCGTGGCGGGATCTGCGGGCGGCGATGACCGAACGCGGCTGGCTGGACGCCACGCACCGGCGGCACGAGATCGAGGTCGCCGGGATGCGGATCCACCTGGCCGGGCTCGATGATCCGCACCTGCACCTGGACCGCTACGACCTGATCGCCGGACCCGCACCGGCCGACGTCGAGCTGCGCCTGGGCGTGACGCACTCCCCCGAGCCCCGCGTGCTGGACGCGTTCGCCGAGGACGGCTACGACCTGGTGCTGGCCGGGCACACCCACGGCGGGCAGCTGCGACTGCCCGGATACGGCGCGCTGGTGACCAACTGCGAGTTGGACCGATCGCGGGCCCGTGGCGCGTCCACCTGGGGCGAGCACCTGCACCTGCACGTCTCGGCCGGGCTGGGGACTTCCCCGTTCGCGCCGGTGCGGTTCGCCTGCCCGCCCGAGGCCACCCTGCTGACCCTCTTGCCGCGCTCCGAAAAGCCCATGGCTACCAGCGAGAACTGCTCGACGAGGACCCCGTACGGAGCAGGGGAGGGCGTCCGCTAGACTGTGATCCGGCGGTTGGACGAGCACCCGAGATGTTCACCGCTGGAAGATCGGGGTGTGGCGCAGCTTGGGAGCGCGCTTCGTTCGGGTCGAAGAGGTCGTGGGTTCAAATCCCGCCACCCCGACAGGCGAAAGGGCCTGGTCAGAGCTTCGCAAGAAGTTCCGACCAGGCCCTTTCTTCATGCGCGAACCCCGTCTTGGGAGAATTTGGGAAGAAGATCTTGGAATCATCTCCCTTGGTCGCACCCTGGCCGCGCCCGCGAGAGCTCGTTCAGGACGGCTACCGAAGAGCCGGACGGTCGGTCGCGGAGTCAGTCAGCGGACTCGTTGTACGGCGAGGGCTGGTTGAAGATGATTGCCTCGGCGACGATCTGGTCATCGCGGATGGTCAGGTAGTTGCTCATGATCAGTACCTCGGGCAGATTGGTCTTGTCGTAGGTGCCGTCGTAGCGGCCACGGATGATGACGTCGCCGTAGTGCTCGATCACCTCGACCGGCTCGATGCTGACGGAGTCGCCGACGAACTCCTTGGCGAAGAACGCCCGGACAGCCTCCTTTCCGCGGATCTCTCGTGAGTTGTCGTTGACGTAGGCGTCGTCGGGGAACACAGCGACGATGGCGTCAAGGTCGAGAGCATTAATGGCCTTGAGGTGGTCGCGCACGACCTGGGGCGCCTCGGCAAGCGTGATGGTCTTCATGTGGTTTCTCCTCTCGCAACGGTGGCGTATCTGACTCATTGAGTCATCACCTGCGATGCTGTTGCCTCCCCCGGCGGGAGGCTCAACCCCGACCGGGCCGTGGACTCTCCAGTCAGGGGAGACTTCAGACTGAAGAAGTGACCATGCTTTCGATCGGTGATTTCGCTCGCGCCACGCACCTCAGCGTCAAGACCCTGCGGTACTACCACGACGCAGGGCTACTGATACCGGCCGAAGTCGACCCGAACTCGGGCTACCGCCGCTACGACATCGCGCAGATCACCACCGCCCAGGTCATTCGCCGCTTCCGTGATCTGGGGATGCCTGTTGACGATGTCCGCGCCATGCTCCAGGCAACCGATCTCAAGACCCGCAATGCCCTCATCGGACAACACCTACGGCGTATGGAAGACGAGCTCGGCAAGACACAGGCTGCGGTCGCGACCCTGCGAGACCTCCTCGATCATCCTGCTTCGGATCTGCCGATCGAGCACCGCCACCTGCCTCCGATGCGAGTGGCAGCGATCAGCGACGAGGTCGCCTCGATTGATGTTGGGAGGTGGCTCCAGGGCGCATTGGGCGAGCTCTACGCCACTGCCTCGGCCCAGGGTTTGGGCGTCTCAGGCGTTGCCGGTGGTATCTACGGCGATGGTCTCTTCGAGGACGACGCTGGCTCCGCGACCGTGTTCCTCCCCATCACAGCCGACCTTCGGCCCATGGGCAGAGTGACCAACATGGAACTGCCAGCGGCCGACCTCGCCGTCATCGCGCACGACGGCCCGGACGACGGGATCGACCGAGCATACGGATCGCTGGCGTCCTATGTCGCACGTCATGCACTGTCGGTCCCAGGTCCGATTCGAGAGTTCTATCCCGTCAATCGGCATCACACGGCGGATGCTCGACACTGGCGTACCGAGATCGGTTGGCCCATCTTTCCGACGGGCGGCGAACCTGCCGAACAGCGCCCGTAGAGCACTGGACACCGCGCTGGTCGCGATCCTCCAACGCAGCCCGGAAAGGGGCGTTGTCGCCGTAACCAGCGTCGGCGACCACCACCGGCGGCGCGAGCCTCCATTCGCCCAGTTCGTTGAGCATTTCCACCGCCATCACCCACTTCGGACGGTCCCGTTCCGCATCAGGGATCGCGCAGCACAAGATCCTCACGTACCAAGATCCACACCTAGCAAAGCACTACTAGCAAGCCACCTGGAGTGCCCCCAGGGGATCAGTCCGCCTGATCGAACCCGGTTCGGGTCGAAGAGGTCGTGGGTTCAAATCCCGCCACCCCGACAGGCGAAAGGGCCTGGTCAGAGCTTCGCAAGAAGTTCCGACCAGGCCCTTTCTCTATGCCTAGCTTTGCTGAGCGCTTCTTCGGCCCTAACCGCGACGGGAGGGAATGCGCCGCCGGGTTAGTGCCGTTGCGACGAGGTGACCGGAGCCGCCGGCGAGACCGGGGCCGGGGTGCGTGGACGCGCCGATGTGCCACAACCCGCGTACGCACGTGGCGTGCCGCCCGGCGCCGGGTAGCGGCCGCCACAGGTAGTTCTGATCCAGTTCCGCCGAGCCCCCGTAAGGGTCGCCGCGCACGGCGTTCGGGTTGTAGGCGGCCAGGTCGTGCGGCGTCACCACGTCGACCGCGCGCACCTTCGAGTGCACGTCCGGCGCGTGCCGGGCGACCCGATCCAGCACGCGATGGCTGAAGGACTCCGCCAGCTCGGGTGTCCAGCCCTGCCCGGTGTCCAGCTCGCCCGCGGCGTCGCCGAGCGGCTGGAACGGGACCTCCTGCAGCTGCAGCCACAACGCTGCCGCGCCCTCAGGCACCCTGCTCGGATCGAGCACGTACTGTTGTCCGACGACCACGGTCGGGCGCCGCGGCAGGAAACCCGCTTCTGCTTCCGCGCAGGCGATTCCGGTACTGGCGGACCCGTCGGAGAGGTGCAGGAGCGGGGTTTCGCGCAGGCGGCTGTCGTGCCATTCCAGCGGTTCGGACAGGGCGACGTGCACCTGCATCTCGCCCCTGCCATAGCGGAACCGAATACTCTGCTGGTGCAGCTCCGGGGGCACGGCGTCGCGCGGCAGGAGGTCGCCGTAGAGCGCCGTGGGTGTCACCGAGGCCAGCACCGCGCGCCGAGCCAGGAGGGTGCGCCCATCCGCGACGACGCCGGTGGCGCGGCCCCGGTCGACCAGGATCCGCTCCACCTCGGTGTCGGTTTCGAGCCGGACACCGAGCGAATCCAGCAGCGAACGGAACGCCGTGGCGAAAAGGCCCGACCCACCCGCGACCGCGGGCAGGCCCGCGGAGTGCAGGGTCCCGGCGAGCAGCGGCACCATCAGGCCACCGGAGGCGTGGTCCGGGGACAGCCCGGCGTGCAGCAGCCACGGCGTCCACAGATGATCGACTTCGGAACCGTGGAACTCGCTGCGACAGTAGGCCCTACCGCTGGTGACAGCCGCCCGCAGCCAACGTTCGGCACCCCGGCGGCCAGCCGTGCGTAGCAGTCCGACCGCGTGCCGAAGCAGCGCCCACGACCGGACCTCGCTGCTCATCAGGCCACCGATCGGTGCCATGTCCGCCGCAAGCCGGTTGAGCATGGCGAGGTAGGCGGACCGGTCGGCGGCGTGGGCGAAAGTAGCCGCGGTCTGCTCCGGATCGCGGTGGGCGAGCGTGACGTGGCCGTCATCGGCGACGCTCGCTGTGATCCACCCGTCGGTGTTGCGGTACCTCAAGCCGTGTTCGTGCAGCGCCGCGCCGAGGCTCGCGTAGGCCGCTCCTGTGACGAACAGCGGATGCCAGGACGAATACGTGTCGTGGCGGTAACCGGGCAGCGTCCGTTCCTCGGTAGCGATGAACCCGCCGATCTCCGGATTGCGCTCGACCACCACCACCGACCAGCCCGCGCGGGCGAGCTCGGCCGCGGCCACGAGACCGTTGATCCCCGATCCGACGACGATGGCGTCGGCTTCTGCCGCCATGACCCCTCCCGTGGCAGTTCGATACGGCAGCGGCCCCATGCAGCCGGAACACCGTCACCCATCCGGAGCAACGCTAGGCGGGTGCTCGCACACCCGCTTTCCGAGCAGACCGGTGGCTGTGCGGATCCCGCACCTCAGCGCCGCAACGTCACCGAGGGCGACTCGCCGAATCGTTCCCGCGCGTTGAGCGATGCGGAGGTGGCGGAGCTGCGGTCCCGCTCACCGCTGACGCCGGGCGTCAGTGCCCCGCTGCCCACCTACTACTCGGTGCGCGACATCAAGCTCGCCGACCTCCTGCGCGGCGAGGGCGTCGACGTGCCCGCGGTGAGCGAGGCCGAGGCAGCGCAACTCGTCGCCGACCTGGGCACGCGCGACTACTGGTTGACCCCGCTCGAAACCGTCACCAACCCCTATCGCGGCCCAGGCTCGACCAGACCCCACGACGGCCGGGCCTACATGAGCAGGAACGTCGGCGACGTGTACGACACTTCTCCCTACGACCCGCAGAAGCCGCCGGAGGAGCACCCGTACGAGCCACGCGAAAGGCCGCTGGGGATCAGCACATCCGCGTTCGTGTCGAACATGGCGAAGCTGATCGCCTACGTGCACGGGCATTGATCCGGCTTCGTTGTTCAGGGCCTTGGCCGGGGTTTCCGGCCAAGGCCTTTCGCAATTCCGGTGCTTGTTGAGACGGCCGTTTTCCGCCAGCTCCGACCCACGTCAGCGGTGATTATCGGGGCATGACTTTCCACGTGTCGCCCATCGAACCCGCCGTGCTCGACGTACTCCGCAAGCTCGACGACGCCGGGCGCGAACCGTCCATCCGCATCGAAGACGACGAGTACGGCGAGCCGCTGCGCTGCTGCCTGCGCCGCGGTCGGCCGGGCGAGCGGATCGCGCTGGTCAGCTACGCGCCGCTGCGGCGGTGGGCGCGCGACACCGGAATCGATCCCGGCGCTTACGAGGAAGTCGGGCCGGTGTTCATCCACGCTGAAACCTGCGACGGCCCGGATTCCCCGGCGTGGCCGGAAGAACTGCGCGGTACCCGGCGCGTGCTGCGCAGCTACGCGTCCGACGGCCGGATCCTCGGTGGCTGCCTGCTCGACGGCACCACCCACCTGTCCGAGCGCACGGCCGGTGACCTGCTGCTGGACCCGGACGTCGCGCTGGTGCACGTCCGGGCGGTGGAGTTCGGGTGCTTCCTGTTCGAGGCCCGGCGGGCGTGACCGAGCTGCGCCGCATCGCGGACCGGGAGGGGCGTCCAGTTCCGCGGGTGGTGGCGTTATCGGGCAGTATCGAGGCGTGAGCACCTACCCCGAGGCGAAGATCCCCGAGAGCCTGTTCGACGATCCGGAGCGGGAGGCCCGCTGGCGGGCCCGGTTCAGCGCGCCGCGCGTTTCGCTGCCCGATTGGGCGCGGGACGCCCCGCAGCGCAGCCTGTACGTGTCGAATTCCAGCGGCACCTGGGAGATCTACGCGTGGGACCGGGAGACCGGTGCGCACCGCCAGGTCACCGATCGTCCACAGGGGACTTTCCACGGCACGCTGTCCGCGAACGGCGAGCAGATCTGGTGGTTCGACGACACCGACGGCGACGAGTTCGGCAGCTGGGTGGTGGAGCCGTTCGGCTCCGGCGCGGCCGAGCCGGGCCTGCCCGGTACCCACCCCGGTTACCCGGCGGGGCTGGAGCTCGGTGGATCGGTGATCGGGCTGGGGATGTCCACCGACGACGGGGTGACGGTGTGGGTGGCCCGCGACGGCGGCCGCCCGGAGGTGCTCTACCAGCACGAGCAGGACGGCGGGCTGGCCGCCATGTCCTGGGACGAGTCGATGGTGGTGATCTCGCACTCCGAGCACGGCGACAGTCGGCATCCGGCGCTGCGGGTGCTGCGCGTCGACGGCTCCGAGGTCGCCGAGAAGTGGGACGGTCCGGGCAAGGGTCTGGACGCGCTGTCCTTCGCGCCGGTCACCGGCGATCCTCGGCTGCTGGTGCTGCACGAGCGCCGCGGCAAGGAGGAGCTGCTGGTCTGGGACGTCACCGCGGACACCGAGGCGGAGATCAAGCTCGACCTGCCCGGCGAGGTTTCCGCCGACTGGTATCCGGACGGCAAAGCGCTGCTGATCGCGCACACCCACCACGCGCGGACCACCATGCACCGCTACGACCTCGCCGATGACACGCTCACCGAGTTGGCCACGCCGCCGGGCACGGTGGCCGGTGCGTCGGTGCGCCCGGACCGGTCGGTGGAGTACGTGTGGTCGTCGGCGGCGACTCCGTCGCTGGTGCGCACGGTTTCGCCGGAAGGCGAGGACCGGGTGCTGCTGACGCCGCCCGGCGAGCGCGCGCCGGGTTCGGAGGCGGTCACCGACGTGTTCGTGGAGGTCCCGTACGGGCCGAACGACGCGGTGCACGCGCTGGTGGCACGCCCGGCGGACGCCGGGGACGGGCCGCTGCCGACGGTGTTCAGCCTGCACGGCGGGCCGCACGCGGCGGACGAGGATCGGTTCTCCGCGTATCGAGCGGCGTGGCTGGACGCCGGGTTCGCCGTGGTGGAGATCAACTACCGGGGTTCGACCGGGTACGGCTCGGCCTGGCGGGATGCCATCGAGGGCCGACCAGGCCTGACCGAGCTGGCGGACGTCGAGCGGGTGCACGACTGGGCGATCGCCGCCGGGCTGACCACCCCGGCGCTGAGCGTGGTCGCGGGCGCCTCGTGGGGCGGGTACCTGACGCTGCTCGCGATCGGCACGCAGCCGCAACGTTGGGCGGGCGGGGTGGCCGGGGTGCCGGTGGCCGACTACGTCTCGGCGTACGCCGACGAGATGGAACCGCTGCGGGCCTACGACCGGGCGCTGTTCGGCGGCTCGCCGGAGGAGGTCCCGGAGGTCTACCAGGCCGCCTCGCCGATCACCTACGTGGACCAGGTGCGGGCACCGGTGCTGGTGCTGGCCGGGGACAACGACCCGCGCTGTCCGATCCAGCAGATCCTGAACTACCTGGATCGGCTGGGTCAGCGGGAGATCCCGTTCGAGTTCTACCGCTACGACGCGGGCCACGGTTCGCTGGTGGTGGCCGAAACGCTGCGCCAGGTGGCGGCCGAGATCCACTTCGCCCGCCGCGCCGTCGGCCTCGGCTGAGACCCCGACCCGCCTTCCGCTCACAGGCTCTCGGCGCGGATCACGTCGAGGTTGTGGAAGGTGGGTTCCTCGTCGCAGATCGCCCGCATCTTGCGGGAAATGGCGGCGGTCTCCGGCAGCCGCGAGTTGCGCATCGCCTGCTCGTAGGACGGGAACTCGACGAATTCGTAGTAGCTGCCCGGCTGCTCGTGGTCCTGGGTGAGCACCGCTCGCGTCGCGGTGCGCTTGCCGCCGGTGGCTTCCTCCCACTCGTCCAGCAGCCGGTTGAGCTCGTCCCGATTCCTGGTCCGGAACTCGATGAGTTGCACGAAGTTCATGCCGTTCGGACTCGCCGGAGCGGTTTCGTCCTCCAGCAGCTCGCGGATGTGGGCTCGCAGCTCCGGGGTGTCCGCGTGGTGGTGCACCGACACCGCGTGCTCGGTGGCGGCCCGCAGCACTTCCGCTTCCTCGCCGACGATGGTCAGCGAGCAGTCGATCTCGCTCGGGTACTTGCGGCAGTCCGCTACCTTCCTGGCCATGGCGGCTCTCCTGTCTTCTGGATGGGATTTCGCAGCCAGGCCAGCTCGCGCTCGTACTGGGCGTCCGGGTGGGTGGCGACGCCCTGCACCAACGGCGCGCGCACGTGCGCGGACGGCCAGAACCAGTCGGCGCGGCGCACCACCAGTCCGGCCCGCCGCAACTGCACCAAGACCTCGACGTTGAGGCGGCAGCGCCGACTGCCGCGCAGCATCTCCTGCGCCTGGTCCTGCGCCTGCCCGACCACGCCCGGTGCTCGGGTGTGTTCGAGGAACAGCAGTTGGCCGACCGGCCGCAGCACCCGACTGACCTCGCGCAGGGCGAACGGGGGATTCTCCGTGCTGCACAAGGAGAATCGGCAGACCACCACGTCGAAGGCCCGGTCCGGGAAGGGCAGCGGCGCGAGGTCCGCGGCGACGAATTCCACCGCCAGGTCGGGCCGTTCGCCGCGCAGGTCCGACGTCGCGCCGAGCAGGGCGAGGTAGCAGACGTGGCGGTACGCGAGCAGGTCTTCGAGGCTGAACGCACCGATGTCCAGCACCCGTCCGGCGGCCCGTCGCCCGACCAGCATCCGGAACCGCTCAAGCATCTCGACCGGCGGCGGCACACCGGCGCGCTTGTAGTGGCACGTCACGGTGGTGGCTGAGCGGACGGCGTGGACATCGTCCGACGTCATGGCGGCAGGATGCCCACCGCCGGATCGCCACCGCCAGAGACTTCCGGCCCCTGCCGCGCGCTCCTAGTTGTCGGCGGGTGGTTCGGGTAGTACTTCGCCGCGCAGGAGCCAGACGTCACCGCGGCGGACCCAGTGCAGCGGCTCGGGTTGCGGTGGCCAGGCCAGCAGGTAGCGCCCGGAGAGATCGTTCATCACCCGCACGTACTCGACCACCGCGTGCAGTACGCGCGACCAGCTGGTCGTCGGCATGGCAGTCACCCCAGTTCGAGGTCGTACCGCAGCTCGTCGAGCCGATGGCCCCACTGCTGGGCCGGTTTCCGCTCGGTGCAGCGGAAACCGGCGTCCAGGTACAGCCGGGCCGCGGTCTCCAGCGGGTCGACCGTCCACAGCTTCACGTGCTTGAACCCCTGATCCCGCGCGTGATCGAGCAGCCTGTGCAACAACTTCCGACCAACCCCACCGCCGCGGACCGATGGATCGACTAGGAACCAGCGCAGCTGCGCGACGCCGTCGCCTTCGTCGGTCAGCGCCACGGTGCCGATGACTTCCCCATCGCGTTCCGCGAGCCACAACCAGCCCGGTTCGGACCCCGGCTCGTCGCGGGCAGCGCCGAGCGCTTCAGCGAACGCGGCAAGGCCGTGCGCGACGTGCGCTTCGAAGCCTTCGTCGAAGCCGTACTCACGGGCGTAGAGCTCGCCGTGCATGGCCAACACGACACCCAGATCACCAGGACGCGGGCCGACGCGAATGGTGATCTCGGAAGTTCTGGTCGAGGGCATCCACAACTCCAGTAGTGAAACAGTTGTTTCACTCGTAGGCTAGCAGCCTGACCAGGACAGGAACAGAGGGCGACGATGACTCATCGGGATGACAGCCGCCGCGACGAACTGCTCGGGAAACTCCTGGACTACTCCGCGACGCACGGCCTGTCCGAGACGTCGCTGCGGCCGTTGGCCGCCGCGGTCGGCTCCAGTCCGCGGATGCTGCTGTACTTCTTCGGTTCCAAGGAAGGGCTGGTCCGGGAGGTCCACCGGCACGCCCGCGACGTGCAACTCCAACTGCTCGCCGACGCCCTCAAGGACTGCTCGAACCGGACCGAGGCGCTGCGCTCGCTGTGGCAGTGGCTCAGCAGCCCGGCGCACCACAACGTCGTCCGGTTCTTCTTCGAGAGCTACGCGCGGTCGTTGCACGCACATGGCGGCGCTTGGGAGGGCTTCGGCGAAGCCAGCATCCGCGAGTGGTTGCCGCAGCTCCGGCAGGCGTTCGGCGGATCGGACACCGAGGCGACGCTGGCGCTGGCCGCGCTTCGCGGCCTGCTGCTCGACCTGCTCGCCACCGGCGACACCGAACGGGTCGAGCAGGCGTTCGAGGACCTGTTGCGGAAACTGTGACGTGGTCGACGCAGCGGAATAACTCGTTCCGCCGCAGCGTCGTTGTTGCCCGTGAGCCATCTCTTCGAACCGATCAAGCTGCGTGACATCGTCATCCGGAACCGTGCGTGGGTCGCGCCGATGTGCCAGTACTCGGCCGTCGACGGCGTGCCCGGCGACTGGCACCTGGTGCACCTGGGCCAGTTCGCCACCGGCGGCGCCGGGCTGGTCATCACCGAGGCGACCGCCGTCGCCCCGGAAGGCCGGATCAGTCCGGGGGACACCGGCCTGTGGAACGACGAACAGGTCGCGGCGTGGCGGCGCATCACCGACTTCCTGCACGAGCAGGGCGCGGCCACCGGCGTGCAGCTCGCGCACGCGGGGCGCAAAGCGTCGACCACTCCGCCGTGGGCGGGCAGCCAGACCGTGCCGAAGTCGGAAGGTGGCTGGGACGCGGTCAGCTCGACCGGCAACGCCTTCGGCGACCTGGCGGCGCCGCGCGCCCTGACCGAAGCCGAGATCGCCGAGTTGCCCGCGCAGTTCGCCGCGGCTGCGCGCCGGGCCGACGCCGCGGGCTTCGACGTCGTCGAACTGCACTTCGCGCACGGTTACCTGGCGCACCAGTTCTACTCGCCGCTGGTCAACGATCGGACCGACCGCTACGGCGGCGACTTCGACAACCGGGTGCGGGTGCTGTTGGAGATCACCGAGGCGGTGCGCGCGGCGTGGCCCGCGGACCGGCCGCTGATCGTCCGCCTGTCGGCTACCGACTGGGTCGACGGCGGGTGGACGGGTGACGACTCGGTGCGGTTGGCCCGACTGCTCGCCGAGCGCGGGGTGGATCTAATCGACGCCTCGACCGGTGGCGCGGTGCCCTCGGCGGACATCCCGATCGGAGCCGGTTACCAGGTGCGATTCGCCCGGCAGATCCGCGCCGAGGCGGACGTGCCCACCGGGGCGGTCGGCCTGATCACCTCGCCGGAGCAGGCCGAGGAGATCATCTCGTCCGGTTCGGCGGATGCCGTGCTCCTCGCCCGCGAGCTGCTGCGCGACCCGCACTGGCCGCTGCACGCCGCCGACCGCCTGCACGCCGACAACATCTGGCCCAAGCAGTACGTCCGCGCCCGCCGCGCCTGACCGCGGGGAGCCCGCTGCCGCGGGGGGGGGGGGGGGGGGGGGGGGGGGGGGGGGGGGGGGGACCCCCCCCCCCCCCCCCCCCCCGCGGGGGGGGGGGGGCGGCGCGGCGGGGGGGGGGGGGGGGGGCGCCCCCCCCCCCCCCCCCCCCCCCCCCCCCCCCCCCCCCCCCCGGGGGGGGGGGGGCCCCCGCGGGGGGGGGGGGGGGGCCCCCGCGCCCCCCCCCCCCCCCCCCCCCCCCCCCCCACCCCGAGGCAAGCCTCAATCTGCACACCCTTTTACTCGTCGGTGATCGCGGCGAGCATGTTGGTCCGGGCCGCCCGGCGAGCGGGCCACATCGCGGCTACTACCGCGGCCAGCACGATGCCGACCAAGGACACCGCGATGATCGTGGTGGGCAGCGTGAAGTCCGACAGCCGTTGGCCGAACATGGCGTGCTGCATGACCGCACCCACCGGAACACCGATCACCACGCCGAGCAACGCGCCGAAGATCGAGAGCACCACGCTCTCCACCGTGATCATTCGGCGCACCAGCAGGCGGGTGGCGCCCACCGCGCGGAACACGCCGATCTCGCGGGTGCGCTCCAGGACCGCCAGCACCAGGGTGTTTACGACCCCGAACAAGGCGATGAGGATCGCCACGCCGAACATCGCGTACATCAGCGTGAAGGCCAGCGCCTGCCGGTCGACGCCCTGCTCGATTAGCGACTCGCGGTCGCCGATGACCACGTCCGGCCGGTGTCGGAAGGCGGTCTCGATGCTTCGCCGCGCTTCAGCGGGGTCCGGCCCGGCGGCGTACAGCGTGGTGATCTGCTTCCGCAGCGACTCGGGGGCTTTGGCGACGTCGAGGAAAATGCTCGCCTGCAGTTCGGTGGCGTCGTAGACGCCCACCACGGGCTGGGTGATCGAGGTCCTGGCGTCCAACTGCAAGGTGATCTCGTCGTGCACGCCGAGGTCGAGCATGTCGGCCTGGTTGCGCGAAACGACCACGCCACGGGTCAGGTCGGCACTGCCAGCCGTGATCTTCGGGGTGAGCACGGTGCCGAGGGCAGTGGGCTCGATCGCGGAGATCCGCCGCACGGTCTCGCCAGCGGCATAGGTCACCTTGACGAGCAGGTCGCGGCTACCCGCCACCTGGGTCACTCCCGGCAGCTCGCCGACGTCGTCGAGTTCGGCCGGGGTGAGCGTGGACTCGCCCCCGGCGGCGGACTGCAGGACCGTCGTCGTGCCGGGCACGTTGGCCCGGAAGGTCGAGGCGATCAGCGCGGAGAACGACGCGCTGAGCGTGGCGAAGGCGCACACCAGGGCCAAACCGACGGTGATGGCGGTCGCGGCTCCGGAAGTGCGCCGCGGATCACCCGCCGCGTTGCGGAGCGCGAGCCGGAGCGGAGGCCCCGAACGCCGGTCGGAGAACCGCGTGATCGGTCGCAGCACAAACTCGGCGAGCCGGGGTGCGAGCAGGATCATGCCGACCACACCGAGAACCGCGCCCACCAGGGCGATGATTCGCGCGGTGTTCGCTGAGCTGGGATCCGCAGTCGCGGTGACCATCGCTGCGGCGACGATCAGGAGTCCGATGCCGATGAGATTTCGCATCCGCCTGGTCTCGCGCGGCACGGCACTGTCCGTGCGCAGCGCCGCGACGGGTGGTACGGCGGCTGCTCGCCGCGCGGAGCCGTAGGCGGCGAGCACGGTCGTCAGCACGGCGACGCCGTACCCGAGCAGGATGGCGAACGGGCTGACCGTGAAGGTGACCTCGTCGTCCGGCCGCAGCACCGAGATCAGCAACGGACCGATCGCCACCCCGGCCAACGTGCCGACGGTGCCACCCGCCACGCCGAGCACTGCGGCCTCGATGACGATCCCCGCCCGCACCTGCCGTTTTCGGGCGCCGACCGCGCGCAGCAGCGCGAACTGCCGGGTTCGCTGCGTCACCAGCATGGTGAACGTGTTGGCGATGACGAACATCCCGACCAGCAAGGCCACCGCCGCGAAGGGGAGCATCGTCATCCGCAGGTCCTGGACGTCGGCCTCGGCCTGCTGGACCGCGTCCTCGGCCAGCTCATCACCCGTCGCCACGTGGTAGTCGGCCGGGACGACCTGCCGCGCGCCCGCCTTGATCGCTTCGGGATCGCCGCCGGTCAGCTCGATCCGGTGGAAGCTGTTGCCGAGCAACTCCGTCGCGGTGGCCGTGTCGTAAGCGACCACCGGCACCGCGTCGGAGGCCGCGTTCGAGTCCGATGTGGACTCCGGGCCGAGCTGGTGGTAAGTGAACAGCGCCGTCACCTCGGCGTGGTCGATGTGCCCGTCGGCCAACAGGATGCGGGCGTCATCGCCCACCGCGAGCCCGGCGGTTTCGGCATCGGCCGCGTTGAGCGCGACCTGACCCGGCCCGGTGGGCGCCTGGCCCGCGACGACGGTGAAACGATCGGCGCTGCTCCAGTTCGTCCCGGCCCGGTCCAGAACCGTGGTGGCCTCGACGAGCTTGTTGTCCCGACCGATGATCCCGGCCCGACCGACGATCACGCCTTCGGCGCGTGCGACGCCGGGCACGGCAGCCAACCGGGCCAGATCTGCTTGTGCGAGCAGTGGTTCCTTGCCCGGACTCTGCACCGACACGCCGACGTCGTGGCGGGTCTCCCGTCCGGCGAGGGTGGTGGCGATGGAATCGCTGACCACCCAACTCCCGACCGTCGCGGCCACGCCGAGTGCGATGGCCAACAGCGTCATCAACAAGCGGCCCCGGTGCGCCAGCAGTTCGCGCAGCATGGTCCTCAACATCAGACGGCCGCCTTCTCCAGGAACTTCATGCGCTCCAGCACGCGGTCGGCGTTCGGTGCGGTGAGCTCGTCCACGAGCCGACCGTCTTTGAGGAACAGCACGCGATCGGCCCACGCGGCGGCGCTCGGCTCGTGCGTCACCAGCACCACGGTCTGGCCGAGTTCATCGACGCTGCGGCGCAGGAAGCCGAGCAGTTCCGCCGAAGCGGCGGAGTCCAGCGAACCGGTCGGCTCGTCGGCGAAGACCACGTCAGGCCGGGTGACCAGGGCCCTCGCGCAGGCCACCCGCTGCTGCTGGCCGCCGGAGAGCTGGCTGGGCCGATGCCCCAGCCGATCCCGCAGGTCCAGCGCCGCGATGACCCGCGCCAGCATGCTCCGGTCCGGCTGCCGTCCGGCCAGGTCGAACGGCAGCGTGATGTTCTCCAACGCGGTCAGCGCGGGCAGCAGGTTGAACGCCTGGAAGACGAATCCCACGCGATCCCGGCGGAGGCGGGTGAGCGCGTCGTCGCGCAGGCCGGTCAACTCCGTGTCGCCGATCCACACGCGACCCTCGTCGGGCTCGTCCAGACCCGCGACGCAGTGCAGCAACGTCGACTTGCCGGAACCGGACGGACCCATGATCGCGGTGAACTCCTCGCGGCCGAACCGCACGTCGACGCCAGCGAGCGCGGCCACCTGGGAATCGCCGGAGCCGTACCGCTTGCCGAGCCCGGTCGCGCGGATGGCGGCTGATTTCGGTGTCATGGCCGAAATCGTGCTGGCCCACCTCCAGCCCGCACGTCGCCGAAACGGCGACGACCAGCACTGACTTTAGTTACACCGGAGATGAACATTGGTGGGACGCCGAACTCCCGGCGCACAACTACGGTCTACGGCGTGGCGAAGCGGGTGCCGGAACTCTGGGGGTTGCTGCTCTTGGCGGCAGTGGTCGTGGCGGGGATGTTCGTGCCGGTCAGCGGCGGACCGGTCCCCTACGTGCTGGCGGAATCCGGCGTTGACCCGATTTTCGGCCTGGCGCTGTCGATCGTGCTGGCCGCGGCGTCCTTGACCGCGGTCCTGCTGCTGCCGCGCAGGCGATGGCCGTTGATCGTCGTCGGACTGCTGGCCTGGCTGCTGATGTCGGCCTGGATGGCGCTGTGCGTCGGCTCGTACCTCGCAGCTCACCGACGACCGCAGCTGACCTGGTACTTCGTCGTGGCGAACGGGGCCGCAGTGCTGCCGACGGCCGTTGGGCTGGCCATCGGCCGGGCGGACCTGGCGCTGGGCGACATGTGGGCCGCGGTCGGCGGTGCGGGCCTGTTCGTCTGGCTGCCGTTCGTGCTCGGGCTGTGGGGTCGGGCCCGCCGCGATGTGCTCGACGGACTCCGCGAACGAGCCGCGCAGCTGGAGCGCGAGCAGGCGGCCCGAGCCGAACAGGCGCGGCTGCAGGAGCGGGCCCGGATCGCGCGGGACATGCACGACGTCATCGCCCACCGGGTCTCGCTGATGGTCCTGCACGCGGGCGGACTTCAGGTCAACGCCGCGGACGCGAACACCGCGGCCACGGCGGAACTCATCCGCACCACCGGCCAGGAAGCGCTCGCACAGCTCAGGGACACGATCGGCGTGCTCAAGAGCGCAGCCGCGGACGCCCAGCTCGGCCCGCAGCCGACCCTGGTGGACCTGGACCGCCTCCTCGACCAGTCCAGGGATGCCGGGATTTCCGTGGTCCGGCACGACGAGGGGACCGCGTGGCGCATACCGACCTTGCTGGAGCATGCGGCGTACCGCGTCGTGCAGGAGGCGCTGACCAATGTCCACAAGCACGCTGGTAAGGCCCGCACTGATGTCACAGTGCGCTACCACGAGACGGATCTGGAGGTCACGGTGATCAACGAGACGCCACCGGAACCGGTCGAGTCGCTTCCGGGTAGCGGCCTGGGGTTGGTCGGCCTGCGGGAGCGCGTCGAGTTGTTGGACGGCGAGTTCGCGGCCGGACCACGGGCCGACGGCGGATTCGCGGTGTCCGCCCGGCTCCCCGTCAGCCCACGGGAACCCGCGTGATCCGGGTCCTGGTCGTCGACGACGAGGCACTGGTCCGAGCCGGGTTGCGCATGATCCTGGAACCTGCGGCCGATATCGAGGTGGTCGCCGAGGCCAGCGACGGCGGCGAAGCGATCACGGCGGTCGCCAAGCACCGCCCCGACGTGGTGCTCATGGACGTCCGGATGCCGGGCATGGACGGGCTGACCGCGCTCCGCGAGCTGCGGCGCTCGCCCAGCGCGCCGAAGGTGATCATGCTGACCACCTTCGACCTGGACGACTACGTGCACGGCGCGCTGCGCGGCGGCGCGGCCGGATTCCTGCTCAAGGACACCGCACCGCACGATCTGACCAATGCCGTCCGGATCATCGCCGAGGGCAGCGCCATGCTCACCCCGAGCGTCACCAAACGGCTGATCGACACCTTCGCCGAGCTGGAATCGCCGAGCGCCGTCGACGCCCGGCGGCGGCTGTCGGTGCTGACCGGCCGGGAGGAAACCGTGGTCCGAGCCGTCGCGCGGGGTCTGTCCAACGCCGAGATCGGGCTGGAACTCGCCATGAGCGAAGGCACGGTGAAGGTCCACGTCAGCCGCGCGCTGGCCAAGCTGAACCTGGCCAATCGCGTGCAACTCGCCTTGCTGGTCCGCGACGCGGGCCCGACGCCACCGCGGTGACGCGGGGTCAACCGGCCAGTTGGGCCTGCCACATCCAGTGCTGCTTCTCCAACTCGGCGGCGATGCTGATGAGCATGTCCTGGGTGACGAGGTCGGTCTTGTCGGTTTCGTCGATGCGGGCCCGGAGTCGGCGGACAACTTCGGCCAGCGCGTTCGTGATCGCTTCGATGACGTCGTGATCGCTGCGCCAGTCCGGGTCGAACTTCGGCACCCCGGAGCCTTGCGCGACGGTCGCGGCACGTCCGTCCGGCGAAACGCCGATGGCGGCGGCGCGCTCGGCGGTGTCGTCGGCGAACCCGCGAGCGGCGTCGACCAGCTCGTCGAGGTGGAGGTGCACGTTGCGGAAGTGCCTGCCGATGACGTTCCAGTGCATCTGCTTGGCGACCAGGTGCAGATCGATCAGGTCCAGCAGCGTGGCCTTCAGGATCTTGCCGGTGATGTCCTGGTCCTGGTCGTTCAGCGGGCTGGTGATCGGAGCCTTCTTCGAAGCCGTCTTCTGCGCCATGAGTTCCGTTACCTCCTCGAACGCGAGCCATCCCTTCGAGGGTGCGTCCTGGGGCATACCCGCGCATGTTGAAGGGAATGCGTTTCGCGCGGCAAGAGGTGAGCCGCGACTAGCGGAGGCGCTGCGGTGGGTCAGCCGCGGTTGGCGAAATCGACGACCTGGTGCCCGATGGTGCGCAGGACGTTGGCCACCTTCTCGTCGGCGCACTCCCCACCGGTTTCGAACTGCGTTTCAGCCGAGTTCACCGCACCACCCAGCGGTGTCGGCCAACCGCGCAGGGAGTGCACGACGGAGCGCAGCGCCTGCAACGTGGTGACCGTGGCCTGCCAGCCGTAGGCGATGCCGATGCAGCCGACCGCGCGACCGTCCAGGTAGGGGCGCTCGTCGGCGCGCAGGTCCTCGACGTAGTCAAGGGCGTTCTTGATCAGCCCGGAGATCGTGCCGTGGTAGCCGGGCGAGGCGAGGATGACGCCGTCGGCGGTGCGCAGGGCGTCCACCAGCTCCAGCGCGCTGTCGGTGCGCTCGGTCACCTGCGGGTCGTAGAACGGTAGCGCCAGGGCACTGCCGGTGATCGCCTGGACCTTGGCGCCCGCCTCCCGCGCGCCCGCGAGCGCCGCGTGCAGTGCTCGCTCGGACTGCGAGTCGGGCCGGACCGATCCACCGATTCCCACCACGGTCACCGTCATGCGCTGATCCTTTCACCCGCACCCCGAACCTGTCGCCTCCCCCGCGAGGCAACTGCCACGCTACGACTTCGAGCTCACTGGAGGTCAACGCCGCTCCAGCAGTGCCCCGCGCCACAACTACCTGCGGGTAACCTCACCCGGCACCTGCCGCTTTCCCTGGAAGGCCACGCCAATGCCGAAAGTCCTCGAACAGTTGCAGCCGACGCTGGAAGCTGCCGTCCTCCGCAATGCCTTCGCGCTGCCGCAACCCGTGCGGCGCCTCATCGCGGGACGGCCGATCCGGCTGGACGACCAGGAACTGGCGCTGGACGCCCAACTCCTGCTCAAGCTCCAGCAGCTCAGCGGTCATGACGGGTTGGCGGCAACGACTCCGGAGATCGCCCGCGAGGGCATGCGCCGAGCGACCAAGATCACCGCTGCCCATCCGGTGCCGGGCGTGGTGGTCGCCGATCGGCGGATCGCGACCGCCGCGGGCGAGAAGGAGGCGCGGTTGTACCGGCCGCGCGAGCTCACCGAGCCGGGACCGCTGCTGGTCTTCTACCACGGTGGCGGCTGGGTCATCGGCGATCTCGACACCCACGACGACCTGTGCCGATTCCTCGCCAAGCACGCCGGGATCCGGGTGCTGTCGGTGGCTTACCGCCGCGCCCCGGAGTTCCCGTTCCCGGCCGCCCTGGACGACTCCATCGAGGCGTACCAGTACGCCCTCGACAATGCCGCCGAGCTGGGCACCGACCGCGCTGCGATCGCGGTGGGCGGGGACAGCGCGGGCGGCAACCTGGCGGCCTCGGTCGCCCTGCACGCGACCCGATCGGGACTGCCCAAGCCGGTGTTCCAGCTGCTGATCTACCCGGCCACGGAAGGCGTCACGCGCCACCGGTCGCGGGAGTTGTTCGGCAACGGATTCCTGCTCACCGACCACGACATGGACTGGTTCATGGACCACTACGTGCCCGACCTGGACGCCCGCCAGGACCCGCGGCTGTCGGTGCTGCGCGCCGACGACCTCAGCGGCCTGCCTCCCGCGTACGTCGTGACGGCCGGGTTCGACCCGCTGCGGGACGAAGCCGAGGCGTACGCGAAGCGACTGGCGGACGCCGGGGTCACGGTGCTCAGCCGCCGGTTCCCGGACCTGATCCACGGTTTCGCCAACTTACGCACGATCGGCAACCGCTTCCAGGAGGCCCTGTTCGAAATCGTCGGCACCCTCCGCGCCGGACTGGAACTCCAAAAGCCCTTACCCACCAAGCAATCGTGAGCGGTAATGGCCGCTATGGCGACCGTTGCCGGTCACGACTGCGGTCAGGGGTTCAGGAGTTCGCGGAGGCGGTTGAGGAGGTCTTCGCGGTTGGCGCAGCCGAGGCGTTGTTTGATGCGGCTGATGTGGTGTTCCACCGTCTTGGCCGAGATGAACAGGCGTTTGCCGACCTGCTTGTAGGTCAGGCCCGCGAGCACCAGCTCGGCGACCTCCTTCTCCCGCTCGCTGAGCAGGTCCGATTCCGTTGACAGGCCGCCGCGCACCGCCCGCGGACGCGGCGGTTTGCCCTGCAATGCGCGAGCGCATTCCAGCAACGCGAGCATCGCGCGGCGGTCCGTGGTGCGGATCGCCGCCTGCCCGGCCAGCCGCGCCCCGTCCCACGCGAGACCGGCAGCGTGCAACGCTCGCGCGACCCGCTCCACCTCGTCCTGGTCCACGTGACCATCGAGGATCCGCAACCACACCGGGGCGGCTCCGGCCATCGCAGCGGCCAACGGATTGTGGTGCGCCATGCCGTCCAGCTCCGCCGCGCGCTGCTGCGCGTCGTACATCTCCTCCAACACCACCGCGGCCTGCAGTCGCTTCCAGGTCAGCATGGACGTCCACAATGGAGGATTTCCCAGCCGATCCAGCAGTTCCCTGGCCTGCGTCAGGTACGGCGCGATCCAGTCCTGGTCCCGCAGCCGCGCCGCGGCGACCACGAGTTCGCCCAGCGGCAGCAACGCGAACAGGTCCACCGAGTGCTCCGCGACAGCCTGCCTGGCCTGGCCGCGTGCCGCGGCGAGCGCGGCCATGTCGTTGTCCCTGCTGGCGATGCCCGCTTCGATCGCGGTGGCCAGCAGCCGGTCGCGCGCCGCGGGCTGAATCGTCGCGGGGAGCTTCGCACGGGCGGTCACCGTGTCGCCGCGCACCAGCGGCAGCCATGCCGCCAGCAGCCGATGCCGGTTGTGCAGCAGCGGTCCGCCGGTACCGGACTCGACCGCTCGGTCCAATGTGGACTGCGCGACGTCCAGTTCACCGCAGTGCAGCGCGACCAGGGCGGCGATCGACGCCGGGGTGTCCGGCGCCAGGATGCTGCGCCCCACCGGTTCGGAAAGCGCTGCGGCTCGCACCAGGGTGGACAGCGCGGTGGTCGCCGATCCGACGACGGATTCGCGCACTCCGGCGGCGAGTTGCGCGGCAGCGCCGGTCATCGACGTCGGGGGCCCGGCGTCGTCGGAGGAGCGCAGCAACTCGTCGGCATCGCCCAGCCGACCCGCGCCGATCAGGCCCACTGCGGCATACGCCCGGTCGCCGGGCCAGCGCAACCGCCCCACCGACCACCGGCACAGTTCGGCGGACCGCTCCAGCAGACCCCGGTGCGCCAACACGCTCGCCGCGACCTGCACGCCGAGTTCCTTGTCCGGCACCGCTTCATCGACGATCACCTGGTCGGCCAACCGCAGCGCTTCGTCCAGCTCACCGGCGACGGCAGCAGCGCGCGCCTGGCGCGCCGCAACCGACGCAGCGGGCGTACCGGCCGTCACCGCAGCCGCGAACAACCGTCGCGCCAGCTGCGGCGCGTCCCGCAGGGCTTCCTCCCCGGCTTTCTCGAACGCCGCCGCCAGAGTCGCTTCCGGAAGCAGCGCGATCTCGGCGCCGAGCAGCGGGGCGACCAGCGGCAACACCGAACCGCCGCGGGCCAGTTGGGTTTCGACCAGCCGCCGGGTCACCCGCAGCCGTCGTTCCCACGGCGTCAGCCGCAGCGCGGCAGCCCGGACGATCGGCAGCAGCACGTCGTCCGCACCGACCAGCCCACCGGCCCGCACCGCGAGCAACGCCGAGTTGACCGCCGCGGAGTCGAGGTCGAGCAACGCGGCGAGCAGATCCGGGTGCGGCGTCGCGCCGACCGCCATCGCCGTCACGCATTCCCAACCGGCCTCGCCGAGCTGGTCCAACTCGTGCTGGAACTGGTCGAGCGCGCGCGGCGGCAACTCCGCCACGCCGGGCTCGGCCGTGCTCAGCACCCGGCTCACGTAGCGGGGCACGCCACCGGTCTGCGCCTGCAACCAGCCGATCCACTCCGGCGTCGCCGACTCGGCCTGCTCCGCGATCTCCTCCCGGCCGAGCGCGGACAGCAGCACCGGTGCGCCGAGATCGCCGATCAGCTCGCCGAGCGCGGCCGGCCGCGGCCCCGGCCGATAAGCGACGATCAGCCGCGCGTCGGGCCGTCGGGCGACTTCCCGGAGCCCGCCGAGCACCGACTCGTCCAACCGGTGGGCGTCGTCGACCAGCACCGCCCCTTCGCCCGCGCGCTCAACGGCGTTCGCCCCGAACACCGGCACCCCGGCGTCGCGGTAGGTCTGCGCGAGTTGTTCCAGCAGCGCGGTCTTGCCGTAGCCGCCAGCGCCCTGGATCCCAGCCACGATCGGCGCGGTCGGATCGGCGGTGATCGCCGACCGCAGCCCGGCCGCGTGCCCGTCCGGCAGCACGGCGGGGCGGGAGGTCGTCGAATGATTCACGCCTGCAGTCCTTGTCATCCCGATCGATTGGCGGCATCCCGGTCAATGGCGCATGTGCTGGATCGCGCTGAGCACACCGCCGATCGAGGCGTTGGGCCAGAGGAAGGTAAGCAGCAGCCCACCGATGATCAACACCGCGGCCACCGACAGCTTCAGGATCTTGATGCGTCGCGCCCGGTCCTCGTCCGGCTCCTCCAACGGCATCGGCTCCACCTCGATCGGCGGCCGAGGCGCTGCCGCCACCTCCTCGTCGAAGTCCTCGAACGAGTCGTCGGAGCCTTCGATGCGCATCAACACGCTGGTCTCGGCCACCGACCCCTGGTCCGCGTCGGTCGACAGAACCTGCACCGCGGCCAGCGCCGCGCCGCTGGCCGCGGCCAGTTCGGGCGCGACGTCGACCAGCGGTGGTTTCTGCAACCGCTCGCCCACCAGCTGCTTCAGCAGCGGGGTGCGCGCGGTGCCACCGGCCAGCACGACCACGTCGAGGTCGTCCGGCGACAGCGTCGCCGACTGCACCGCCTGCAGGATCAGCTCCGGCACCCGCTCCAGGTGCGGCCGGGCGAGCTGCTCGTACCGGGAGCGGGACAACGCGAACTCGGTGCGCACCCCTGGCAGTTCCACCCGCAGCTGCACACCTGGTTGGTGCGAGAGGGCTTCCTTCGCCCGGACGCACTCCGCGCGCAGGTGCGCGAGTGCGGCCCGCTGGTTGAGATCGGCGAAGTCGAGCGCGCCCAGCCGATCACCGAACTCGGCGCGGACCGCGGCGAAGATCTCGTCGTCGAGGTCCTGGCCGCTGGGATGCTCGGTGTTCAGCGGCGAGCCGACCACCTCGAAGCCCCGTCGGCGGCGGCGCAGCACGGTCGCGTCGAAACCGCTGCCCCCGATGTTGCCCACCACGACCGGCTCGTGCTCCTCGACGCGCTGCTTGGCGGCGTAGTCGAGGGCGACGGCCATCGGTTCGGGCACCATCGTCACGTCGGTCAGGCCGAGCTGGGCCAATGCCTGGTGGACCAGGTGGGTGCGATGCGGGCCCCAGGTCGCGCTGTGCGCGACCGCGATGTGCTCGGCCGGATGCCCCTGCCGGTGCGCGACCGCATCGGCCACCCACTCGATCATCGCCGCCACCAGCCGCTGGGCGGGGATGAACTCGCTGCCGACCAGCAGCGGTAGATCGTCGCCCAGCCGTCCGGTGAAGCCGTGCACCACCCACTCGTGGTGGGTGATCTCCTGCCGCTGAGCGGCCTCGCCAGCTACGAACGACCCGTCCTGGACTCTGCACAGCACGGTCGGCACCACGGGCCCGGCGGCCAGCGGGACCGGCGCGGCCGGTGACCAGCGGCTGCCGTCTCTCCGGGCAATGGCAGCCGTCGTCGCCGTCGCGCCCAGATGAATGCCCAGGACGTAAGGCATGCAATCCCTTCGTGTGACCGAACTAACCACCATCGAGCGATACCCGCAGTGGCGCAGGGTGGACACAATTTAGCGCGCATCCAGTTACACACAGGTTCCGGATGCCCCAACCGACCCCCTAATGGGCCACCTCATAGATCCCCTAATAGGTGCCCGGATAACTAGGAGTCGTTCCCGATGGCTGGGGGGCCTGACGTCTCTACGGTGATCAACACGGCAGTGAGGGACCGGACGACCTCACTCGGAAGACACCCAGCCGAGTACCGCTGAGCATTGGGAGGCCCAAGGATGGTGAACCCTCAGCAAGCGACTGGTCGGGCCGAGTCCTCCACGTCCGACCCCGGGACGCACTCCACCGCTGGCCTGCCGGATCAGCCGACGCTGTACGAGTTCCTCACGCGCCTCGTCAGCGACCCGGCCGCCCGGTCGGCCTTCGACGCTGATCCACAAGCCACGCTGGATCAAGCCGGACTCGGGGGGATGACCGCGACAGACGTCCTGCAAGCCACGTCGCTGGTCCTCGACTACGCGCCGGTCGAGGTCGTCACCGCGTACGACCGCTCACTCCAGAGCAGCGTCGAGAAGTTCGCTGCGAGCACCCAGCACGTCGCGATCAACGAACTGCATCCCGCACATCCATTCGAGCAGGAAGAACAGAGCATGCTGCAGAGCACCCCCGCCCAGCCCGCCGACTTCGGCAAGGACAGCGACGTCGACGCCACGATGCCGGCCCCGGCTCCGGCCTCGTCGCACAACGTCGACATCGACATCGAGAACAACGACTCGCACAACCTGATCAGCGTTCACGACGTGCTGAGCAACAACAACATCGGCAACGACAACATCGTGGCCAGCGTCGTGGGCAACACGGTGGGCCAGGTCGGCGACAGCCTCGACCTGTCCAGCGCCACCAACGTGGTGGGCGACCTGACCTACGGCACCGTGTCCCAGGTCAACGAGACCGCGACGCACGTCTTCGACACCAGCGTCGACTTGGCCGCTGGCGCTGGCACGATGGTGCACGGTGACGTGACCAACATCGTGGACAACTCGGTGAACCTGGACGTGCTGAACGTCGTCAACGACGCTCCGATCGTCGGCGACGTCGCCGCCAACGTCACCAACCTGGTTGGCAACGTGGCCGGTGGCGACCTGATCGGCGGCGTCGTCGGTGGCGACCTGGTCGGCGGCGTCGTTGGTGGCGACCTGGTCGGCAACGTGACCGGTGTCGTGGGCAACGTCCCGATCGCCGGTGACGTGGTCAGCAACGTCGCTGGTGGCGACCTGATCGGCAACGTGACCGGTGTTGTGGGCGACGTGGCTGGCGGCGTGCCGGTCGTCGGCGACGTGGTCGGCGGTGTGACCGGTGGCGACGTCAACGTCCTGCCGGTGGACGACGTGACCTCCGCCCTGCCCGTCGACGACGTGGTTTCGGCCCTCCCGGTCGACGACGTGACCTCCACCCTGCCCGTCGACGACGTGGTTTCGGCCCTCCCGGTCGACGACGTCACCTCGGCGCTGCCGGTCGGCGACGTGGTCTCCCACCTGCCCGCGCCGAGCGACCTGCCGGTTGCTGGCCCGATCGTGGGCGAGCCCGTGGAGGACGTGGTGAACACCGCCACCTCCGCGCTGCCGCTGGACGGCCTGCTCTGAACGCAGTGAGCAACTGAATGCCGGGATCCGCGCACTGCGGATCCCGGCATTCTTCGCATTTCGGACCGCTTTTTGCCGTTCTTGACACTCCGGGTGCGTGTTACAGGTACGAGTTCAGCCGATTGGGTTTTTCTATCGGCTGCGGCACTGCCACAATCGACGCCGTGATCGAGACGGCGTTGGTGGAACTGATCGATCGCGCGACTGCGGAATGTGCCGAGCAGCAACGCGCTGATCTGCACGGCCGACTGCGCCAAATCCGCGCTCGCGTGCTCGACCCAACGCAGCTCGTGCTGGTCGTCGGCGAGTCGAAGCAGGGCAAGAGTGCCCTGGTCAACGCCATCGTGAACGCACCGGTGTGCGCCTCCGGCGACGACGTGACCACCGTCGTGCCCACCCTCGTCCGGCACTCCGACGAACCGACCGCCCTGCTCATCGAGCACGAACCGAGGCAAGGGCCGGCCGCCCTGGAACGCATGCCGGTGCCCATCGAGCAGGTCCGCGAACAGCTCGAACGCGCACTCGCGCTCGGCCGCCCGGTCACGCGCGGTGAGATAGGCATCCCCCGGGCGGTGCTGCAGAACGGTCTCGCGCTGATGGACACCCCCGGCGTCGGTAGCGTGTCCTCATCGCTGACCGCCACCACGCTGGCCGTGGTCGCGGAGGCCGATGCGCTGCTGATGGTCTCCGACGCCACCCAGGAACTGACCACCAACGAGCTCACCTTCCTCAAGCAGGCCACCGCGCTGTGCCCGAACGTCGCGCTGGTGCTGCCCAAGATCGACCGGACGCCGCACTGGCGGCGAGTGCTCGAAGTCAACCGGAAGCACCTGGACAACGCCGGTATCGCCGCCAAGATCTTCCCGGTGTCGGCGAACATCCGGATGCGTGCGATGCAGACCAAGAACACCAACCTCAACGCCGAGTCCGGGTTCCCACCGCTGCTGGAATTCCTCAAGACCGAAATGGCGGGCAGGCACGAGCAGCTCACCCGGCGGCTGGTCGCGCACAACGTCTCCGAGGCGCTCACCCAGATCAACGACGCGCTGCGGGCCGAACTCGCCGCGCAGAACCCGCGCACCGCGGCCGAGACCCTGGTGGAACTGGAGACCGCGCAGCGCCGCGCCGAAGACCTCAAGCGGGTCGCCAGCCGGTGGCAGAAGGCGCTCAACGAGGGCATCTCCGAGATGTTCACCGACATCGAATTCGACTTCCGGGAACGCAGCTGGGCGGTGTTGCACGAGGTCAGCGAGATCTTCGAGGCCGCCGATCCGCTGGAGGTCTGGGACGAGTTCCGCGACTGGCTGGCCGCCCAGCTCACCGCCGCGATCACCGAGACCTTCGAGTGGCTGGAACAGCGCAAGGAACGGCTCGCCGAGCAGGTCGCCGACGAAATGCTGGCCCAGCACGCCGGGGCGCTGCCGAACCTGGACCGCGTTCGCCCACCGGACCCGCTGGACGAGGTCCCGGAACCGAAGTTGCCGCCGAACTCGGAGTACAAGCGTTTCGACCAGTTCCTGACCGGGCTGCGCGGCTCCTACGGCGGCGTGCTGATGTTCGGCCTGATCACCACGCTGGCGAACCTGCCGCTGATCAACGTGGTGTCGATCTCGGCGGGCGTCCTGCTGGGCACCAAGAGCCTCAAGGAGGACAAGGACCTGCGGTTGCGCCGCCGCCAGTCCGAGGCGAAGACCGCGGTCCAGCGCTACGTCGAGCAGGTCATCTTCCAGGTGAACAAGGAGGCCAAGGACGCGATCCGCGGCGTGCACCGGGGCCTGCACTCGCACTACATGGGGATCACCGAAGATGCCCAGATGGAGATCAGCCGAGCCATCCAGGAGATCAAGCGGTCCGCCGAGCGCAGCGCGGTGGATCGCGATCAGCGGGCCAAGGAGATCCGGCAGAAGCTGGAAGACCTCACGGTGCTGCGTCGGCGGGTCAACATGCTGACCCAGAACCGGATCACCGCGGCATGAGCACCGATGCACTGCTGGAGCGCGCCCGCGCGCTGTTGATCCGCACCATGACCTTCTACCGGGACGATCCGCGCACCTCCGCCTGGCTGCGCGATCGGCTGGAACGGCTCGGCCAGCCGCTGCGCATCGCCGTCAGCGGCCGGGTGAAGTCGGGCAAGTCCACGCTGATCAACGCGCTGGTCGGCGAGGAGCTCGCGCCCACCGACGCCGAGGAGCGCACCCAGGTCAACACCTTCTACCAGTACGGGCCGGAACCGAGGATCCTGATCCACACCCCGCACGGCGCGGTGCAGAACGTGCCGGTGACCACATTGGACGCCGGCACCATCCGCGACCTGCAGCACTGGCGGCCCGACGAAGTGGCCCGGCTGGTGATCGAGGCGCCGACGCCGGGATTGCAGGCCATCACCCTGATCGAAACACCCGGTGTCGCGTCGGCAGCGGTCCAGGAGACCGGGCGGTCGGCGCTCGCGCAGATCCTGTCCGAAGCGGACGCCGTGCTCTACCTGACGCGGTATCCGCGGCAGACCGACCTGCAGTTCCTGCAGTCGGTCAACGAGTTGCAGACGGCCCGCTGCGTGCCGATCAACACGATCGTGGCGTTCTCCCGCGCCGACGAGACCGGCAGCGGCGGCCCGGAAGCGCTGCAGAGCGCCGAGCGGATCGCGGAGCGCTACCGCAACGACCCCACGCTGCGGTCCTTCGCGCAGCACCTAATTCCGGTGATCGGGCTGCTGGGGCAGGCCGTGGCGACGATGACCGACGAGGAGTTCACCGCGCTGGGCAACCTGGCGCGGTTGTCCCAGAACGACCAGGACGCCTTGTTGTTGTCCGCGGACCGGTTCATCAACAGCACCGGTTTGGAGTCGACACCGGGGCCGGTCCGACGGCAGCTGCTCGAGCGGTTCGGGCACTTCGGCGTCGAGCGTGCCCTGACGTTGCTGCGCGGCGGGGTGACGGACGCGCAGAACCTGCGGGCCGCGTTGCTCGACGAAAGCGGCATGAACCTGCTGCAGGAGGCCGTGCACCAGCAGTTCGTGGAGCGGCAGAGCGCGTTGCGGGCCCGATCCGCGCTGCTGGCCGTCGACATGGTGTTGCGCGCCAATCCCCGACCCGGCGTGCAGCAGTTGCGCGGCGAGTTCGAACGACTGCTGGTCAACGCGCACGAGTGGAACGAACTGCGGCTGCTGTCGGCGCTGGATTCCGGGCAGGTGCGGTTCGCCCGGCCGCTCCAGTCGGAGGCCAAGCGGTTGCTCGGGGCGTTCGGCGCCGCTCCGCACGCGCGGCTCGGCCGGGACGAGCTGGCGCTGGAAGTGGATCTGGCCGACGAGGCGGCGGCCGCGCTGTCGCGGTGGCGTGAGCAATCGGTGAATCCACTGCACGACCGGACCCACCGCGAGGCGGCCCGAACGGTCCTGCGCAGCTGCGAACGCCTGATCCTCCACCAGGTCCACAGCGCCCAGCGACCGCAAACCACCCAGCACCAGCAGAATCCCCAAGCCCAGCACGGTCACCGCCACGACCCGCAACCGACCCAGAACACCCCGGGCGCCCACTCCCGCGGCTGATCCTGTCCACTTCGGACTTTCGAGCTGGCGTGGTTCGCCACCTCTTCCCCACGTGCGAAGGCCCGGGAGCATCGGGCTCCCGGGCCTTCGCGTGTGGTGGTTGCCGCAGTCAGCGGTGGCTGTCAGCCCTGGAGCTTGTCGGCGATCTTGTCGCCGGTGGCCTTGTCGACGCTGCGCCAGTACTCCAGCGCCCGCTCCAGGACCGGCTTGCTCACGCCCTTGGCGAGGTGGCCGGAGACGTTGTCGACGAACCGGGTCCGCTCCTCGTCGTTGAAGACGTTGCGGACCATCGCACCCGGCTGGCCGAAGTCGTCGTCCTCGGCGTGCAACCGGTAGGCCGAGCGGATGACTTCGTGCTCGATGCCGGTCGGCGCGTCGTCGGTGCCGTAGGAGGCATCCGCGTGCGGGCCGCCGTAGGAGTTCGGCGCGTACACCGGGTCGCCCACGCCGAAGCTGTACCGCATCTGGCCGTCCTTGGCGTAGCTGTTGACCGGCGCGACCGGACGGTTGACCGGCAGGTCCATGTAGTTGGTGCCGATCCGGTAGCGGTGCGCGTCCGGGTAGGAGAACAGGCGGCCCTGCAGCATCTTGTCCGGCGAGGTGCCCACCCCCGGAACCAGGTTCGACGGCTCGAACGCGGCCTGCTCGACCTGCGCGAAGTAGTTCTCCGGGTTCCGGTTCAGCACGAACTTGCCGACCCTGATCAGCGGGTAGTCGCCGTGCGGCCACACCTTGGTCAGGTCGAACGGGTTGAACCGGTAGTCCGCGGCCTCCTCGAACGGCATGACCTGGACGTACAGCGTCCAACTCGGGTGCTCGCCGCTGGCGATGGTGGTCCACAGGTCGCGGATGTGGTGGTCGGCGTCCTCACCGGCCAGCCGGTCCGCGTCGGCCTGGCTGAGGAACGCGTGGCCCTGGTCGGTCTTGAAGTGGTACTTGACCCAGAACTTCTCGCCCGCCCCGTTGATCCACAGGTAGGTGTGCGAACCGTAGAGGTTCATGTTCCGCCAGGTCTTCGGGATGCCGCGGTCACCCATCAGCCAGGTCACCTGGTGCGCCGACTCCGGGCAATTGGTCCAGAAGTCCCACTGCATGTCGTGGTCGCGCAGGTGGTTGTCGGCGCGGCGCTTCTGCGAGCGGATGAAGTCCGGGAACTTGATCGCGTCCCGGATGAAGAACACCGGGGTGTTGTTGCCGACGAGGTCGTAGTTGCCCTCGGTGGTGTAGAACTTCATCGCGGTACCGCGCGGGTCGCGCCAGGTGTCCGGCGAACCCAGCTCACCAGCGACCGAGGAGAACCGGATCAGCGTTTCGGTCTTGGTGCCCGGCTGGAACACGGCGGCCCTGGTGTACTGGCTGACGTCGTCGGTGACCTCGAAGAAGCCGAACGCGCCGCCGCCCTTGGCGTGCACCACGCGCTCCGGCACCCGCTCGCGGTTGAACTGGGCGTTCTTCTCGATCAGGTAGTGGTCTTGCAGCAGGATCGGGCCGTTGGGACCGGCGGTCAACGAGTGGTCGTCGCTGGCGACCGGGATTCCGGCGTTGCTGGTGGTAGGTCGTGCCGAACTCACGATCGTCCCTCCTCGTGGTGGTGGCTGCGATCCCCCGGCGCGGTTGCCGAGGACCGACAATCAGGACATAACCCCCAGAACACGACCTCCGCTTCGTCCACGTCGTAGCCCGCGGTGGACGACGGCGTCAGGCACGGGGCGGAGCCGTAGACGCAGTCGACGTCCTCGGTCCGGCCGCACACGCGGCACACCAGGTGGTGGTGGTTGTCGGCGGTTCGAGTTTCGAACCTGGCCGGATGCCCGGCGGGCTCGATCCGCCGCAGCAGCCCGGCGTTGCCGCACGCGTTCAGCACGTCGTAAACGGCCTGAGTGGACACCGAACCGAGTCGCCCGCGCACTGCGGTCGCCACCTGGTCGGCGGTTGCGTGCGGATGGCCAGCCAGCCACCGCAGCACCGCGAGTCGCGGTTTGGTGACCCGAAGACCGGCAGCCCGCAACCGCTCACGCGGGTCGTCCGCGCTGGCGGAATGGTTGCCGTTCGTCGTGCTGAGGGTCATAGCGAGGCCAAGTATGACACCCAAAGATTGGAACGAGTCAAGAAAGCACCCAGCAGTGTGTGTCCCAACTCATCCCCCAAGCCAGCCCGACCGGCAAGACAGGCCCTTACAGCGCCAAGTCGCGGAGTGCCTTGTGCAGTTGGTCGACCAGCGGTCGACGGCGGGCCATCAACTGGGCCGCCGCCGGGTCCGGCGCGATCTTGCCGTCCAGCCGCACCAGGTCTGCGGCGCGTTGCAGCGAATCGAGTTCGCCGAGCGCTCGCCAGCCCAGCAGCACCGCGCCGAGCCCTGACCCGCCGCTGCCCTCCGCCAACTCCAGGTCGATGTCCAGCGCGGCCGCGATCGCGTCCGCCCACACCCGGCTGCGGAAGCCGCCGCCGGTAGCGCGCACCGCTCGCACTTCGGCCCCGGAGTCAGCCACCGCATCGCGCACCAGGGCGAGCTGCTGGGCCACGCCTTCGACCACCGCGCGAGTCATCTCGGCACGACCGTGCGAACGCCGGAGACCCACGAACGCGCCGGTCAGGCCCGGTTCCCACCACGGGGCCCGCTCGCCGAGCAGATACGGCAGGGCCATCAACCCTTCCGCGCCCGCGGGCACCTCCGACGCCTCGTCGAGCAGGTCCGCGACGTCCACCCCGAAGGCTTCCGACGCCCACTGGGCGACCACGGCACCGTTGCTCACGGCCCCGCCGATCACCCAGAGCCCGTCGGCCATCGCGTAGCTGAACGTGCGGCACCGGTCGTCCACACCCGGCCGGTCGCGGGTCACCCGGAGCGCCCCGCTGGTGCCGAGCGACAGCGCGGCGACGCCTGGGCCAACCGCCCCGACCCCGAGGTTGGCCAGCGGACCATCGCCACCGCCGAGCACCACGGGCAGCCCTTCCGGTAATCCAACAGCCTTAGCTACCTGCGACTTCAGCGGCAACGCGTCCGTCGGCGCGTGGATCTCGGGCAGTTGGTCGGCCCGGATGCCCGCGACCTCCAGAGCTGGCTCGTGCCATCGCAACGTCGCCATGTCCTGCAGACCACTGCCCGAGCTCAGCGAGTACTCGGTGACGAACTCGTCGACGAAGGCCGCGACCACGAAATCCTTCAGCGCGCACCACCGCACCACGTCACGCGTCAGGTCGGCGCGGCTTCCGGTCAACCAAGCCAACTTCACCATGACCGACTGGGTGTGCACCGGAGTTCCGGTGGCCCGGTGCAACGCTGCCGCGGCGTCCCAGTCGGACCGCAGCCGCTTGGCGACCTCGGCCGCGCGGGTGTCCGCCCAGTTGAACGCCGGGGTGGCCGGTTCACCGGCCGAGTCGAGGCCGACCAAGGTGTGCATAGCGGTGCTGAACGACAACCCGGCCACCGGGTGGTCGCGCTCGTCCGCCCAAGCCACGCATTCGGCCAACGCCTCGATCGCCGCATCCCGGACCTGGACGGCATCCTGCACGGCCTCGCCGGACTCGTCGGTGCGCAACGGGTATCCGCGCTCGGTCTGGTGCAGCACCCGAGCATCGCTACCCGCCGCGACGACCTTCGTCGCTGTGGTGCCGAGATCGATGCCGAGGACAACCGGGGCATGGCTCATGCCCCAAACCTATCCGCCGGACCTAATCCGTTCAGGTCACGGCCTTCTGTGGTCGCACGACTCAGGCCCTCCCCTGACTCCCTGCTCGGTCTGGCCCAGCAGGGTGAGGTAGGCGTCGAGCTGGGCCGCGCCGGTGAGGAGGTTGCGGCTGCGCGTGGTCAGCCGGTCCTGCCAGGAGTCGAGGAAGGCGTTCAAAGCGTCTGCCCCGCCCGCCTCGCGCAGCGACTCGATGAACTGCGCGACTTGGTGCAGCAGGTACCCGCCTCGGCGCAGCTGCCGTGCGAGATCGGCGTCGCGCACGCAGTCCGGTCCGTATTCGCGGTAACCCGTTGCCCGGTTGCGTTCGGGTCGCAGGATGCCCTCGGTCTCCCAGGTGCGCAGCGTCGCTGGGTGCACGCCGAGTCGGCGCGCGAGTTCGCCCACGGTCAGCGGTCGACCGTTGACCGGGGTGGGAGTGGTGGTGGACAGGGCGCCGAGGGCAGTGGCGACCTCGGCGCGGGTGTCGCGTTCGGCGAGCAGCGCGACGTGCGCGGCGTCGATGAGCCGGTAGGCGGACTCGGTGTCGCCTCGGTTGGTCGCGCGCATGATCTCCATTGCCTGCTGGTGGCCGTGGCCGCCGCGCAACGCGAGGAAGGCGCGCAGGGCCTGTGCGTGCAGGGGCGTGTAGCGCCGGTAGCCGGTCTCGCTGCGCTCGGTCGGCGGGAGGATGCCCGCGTCGTCGTAGTTGCGGATCGCCTGTGCGGACAACCCGTGTTCTCGGGCCAGGTCGATAGGTCGCAGCTTGCACCTCCGATTGAGGCTTCAATCTAGCGAACCCAGGTAGATGTCACGAAAGTTTCAATCGATTCTTCAACGATAGTGTCGAGGGCAGTTCCTTCCGAAAAGGGGTGTTCATGTCCACTGCTGCATCACTGCGTGGGATCGGCCGCCAACTCGACGACCCGGCAAGCCTGGGCCGTGTCCTCGACGAACTACTCGCCGCGCGGACCGAACCGCCGATCCTGCTCGCCCTCGGCGAACCGACACACGGGGTCGAGGCGTTCCCGTTGCTGCGCAACGAACTCCTCGGTCACCTCGTCGAACGCGGGTACCGGTCGATCGTGCTGGAGACCGATATCTTTGCCGCGTCCGCCGTCGACGACTACGTGGACGGGGCCACGGCGGAGCTCGACAACGTACTCGCGACCGGGTTCAGCCACAGGTTCGGCGCCGTGCCGGGCAACCGCGAACTCGTCGAATGGATCCGCACGCACAACGCCGACCGCGCGCCGCAGGACCGCGTTCGCTTCTACGGCTTCGACGCGCCGTTGGAGTTCTCCAGTGCGCCAAGCCCGCGACGCGCACTGTCCTCGGCCAACGACTACTTGCCCGCGGCGCTGCGGCCCGACTCAGTCCGCGACCTCGACGCGCTGCTCGGTGAGGACGCGGACTGGACGAACGAGGCGGCCATGTTCAACCCGGCAGCGTCCATCGGCGACTCCGACCGCGCTCGCGCCCTGCGCATCGTCGCGGACGATCTCGCCAGCACGCTGCGCCGCGCGGCACCCGACCTGCACCCCGCCGACCCGACCGGCTACGCCCACGCCCTCGCGCACGCGCGCACCGCCCAAGGCCTGCTGCGCTATCACGCGGCCATGGCCAGCCCTACACCCGATCGCATCGCGACCTTGCTCAGCCTGCGCGCCGAGATGATGGCAGAGAACCTGCTCGCGATCGTTGCCCAGGAGCAGCAACGCGGGCCGAGCCTGGTGTTCGCGCACAACGTGCACCTCCAGCGCGCGGAGTCCCACATGCCGGTCGGCGGGGTCGTGCCAGCGGACGAGGTGAGCTGGGGAAGCGCTGGCGCGCTCGTCGGGCTCACCCTCGGCGAGCGCTACATGTTCCTCGCAACCGACGCCAACCCCGACAGCGATCCAGGCACCCTCCAGGGCGTGTTGGCCGAGGCGACAACCCGCCGCGCCCTGTTCCCGACACAAGCCCTGCGCGCCGCGCTTCCCCCGTCAATCGGCACGGGCAAACCAATCGTGCGCGGCCACCTCCCGCTGAACCCGGCGGAGTTGAACGGCGCCGACGCGGTCATCTTCATCACCGACACCGACGGCAAGCAGCATCAGTACTGGTAGCGGCACTCGATTGCCGCCATTGTTCCCGCCGCGACGACCTCCGTCGAAGTGGTACCGAGATCGGCGCCGAGGACAACCGGGGCATGCCTCATGCGCAACCTATCCGCTGGACTTTTCTCGGAGCTTCCGAGCTCAGCCCCTCAGCTCTACCGTCGCCGTGGTCGCCGCGTCAGGACGTCAAGATCAACGTGTAGTTCAAAGGGCAAGTCGGCGGTAAACACACCGCCACGGCATTCAGTGATGACTTCGTAAATTCCTTCGACGAAGTGGTGTTCTGTCAGCGCTATTGAGTGGTCGGTCCGTTCGATAATCCAGTAGAAGGGGATACCCGCCTTCGCGTACTCGAACATCTTCAGGAGCCGGTCAGTTCTTCCTGATCCTGGGGATACAACCTCAACGGCCACCGCGACATCCTTGGCATGGATTCGGGTCGGATCCTGATCGATCAGTGCAGTCGGGGCGATCACCACGTCGGGAACACGCACGGTGGGCGGCCATGTTGGGGTGAGAATCACCTCCATGTCCTGCGCAGCTTCCCATTCCTCCAGCATCTGATCGTCTAGCACGCGGGTCAGTTGCCGGACGATGCGCTGATGGATACCGGCAGCTTGCGCAGTCACTTGGAGGTTGCCTTCCTGAAGTTCATAGCGCCGCGAGTTGTCCTCGGGGAGCTGGTCGAACTCCTCCAAGGTCAACGGGTGGTCGGGCCAGGTCATCACGGACATGCCTCCAATATCGGCCTCATCGAACATTGGTTTGAGATGCACACAAACACACGTTCGAGTGGCTTTCCCCTCCACTACACCCGCAACAATAAGGGCGCCTTCCTCCCGGGACCAGGAGGAAGGCGCCCTTCAGGCCCCGCTCAGGTCAGTTCGCGAGGGTTTCGGCGATCTCGTAGGTGTTCAGCGCCGCGCCCTTGCGGAGGTTGTCGCCGCAGACGAAGAAGTCCAGCGTGTTCGGGAAGTCCAGCGCCTGCCGGACCCGGCCCACGAAGGTCGGGTCACCGCCGACCACACCCGCCGGGGTCGGGAACACCCCGTTGTCGTGGTCGTCCTGCAGCACGATCGTCGGCTGCGCCTCGAACACCTGGTGCGCCTGCTCGACGGTCACCTCGCGCTCGAAGCTGGCGTGCACCGCCAGCGAGTGCGTGGTCACCACCGGCACCCGCACGCAGGTGGCGGACACCTTCAGATCCGGGATGCCCAGGATCTTGCGGGATTCGTTGCGGACCTTCAGCTCCTCCGAGGTCCAGCCGTCGTCCTTGCGCGAACCCGCCCACGGCACCACGTTGAGCGCCAGCGGCGCCTTGAACGGCGTCTCCTCCGGCAGCCCCGCCGCGGCCAGCGCCTCGGCGACGTCCCCGGCGCGCACGCCGACGCCCTTGCCCGCCACCGCGGCGATCTCCGCGTGCAGCCGTTCGATGCCTTCCTGACCTGCGCCCGAAGCCGCCTGGTAGGACGCGACGACCAACTCGCGGAGGCCGAACTCGCGGTGCAGCGCACCCAACGCGGCCATCATCGACAGCGTCGTGCAGTTCGGGTTCGCGATGATTCCCTTGGCACGCTCGTGCACCTTCGCCGCGTTGACCTCCGGCACCACCAGCGGCACGTCGGGATCCATCCGGAAGGCGCCCGAGTTGTCCACCGCGATGGCGCCGCGCTCGACGGCCACCGGAGCCCACCGCGCGGAGATCTCGTCCGGCACGTCGAACAGCGCGATGTCCACGCCGTCGAACGCCTCCGGCGCCAGCTCCACGACATTGCGTTCCTGGCCGCGCACGGTGATCTTCTTGCCCGCGGACCGAGCGGAGGCGATCAACCGGATTTCGCCCCACGGCACGGATTCGCGGTGGTTGATGATGTCGATCATGACGGTGCCGACCGCGCCGGTGGCACCCACGATCGCCAGCGTCGGAGCCTTCTTCTCCTGAGCCATCAGCGGCCACTCCCCGCGTACACCACAGCCTCCTCGTCGCCACCGAGCTCGAACGCGTCGTGCAGGGCACGCACCGCGTCCTCGAGCTGGGTGTCGCGGATCAGCACCGAAATCCGGATCTCCGAGGTGTTGATGATGTCGATGTTCACCCCGGCGTTGGACAGCGCCTCGCAGAACGTCGCGGTGACTCCGGGGTGCGAGCGCATCCCGGCGCCGACCAGCGAGACCTTGCCCACCTTGTCGTCGTAGACGACCTGGTCGAAGCCGACCTCGTCCTTGATCTTCTCCAGCTCGGCGACGGCCACCGCGCCGTTGCTGCGCGCCACCGTGAAGGTGATGTCGGTCAGCCCGGAAGCGGTGCTGGAGACGTTCTGCAGCACCATGTCGATGTCGATCTCGGCGTCGGCGACCACGCGGAAGATCCGCCCCGCGACTCCGGGGTTGTCCGGCACACCGCGCACGGTGACCTTCGCCTCCGACCGGTCGTGCGAGACGCCGGTGATCATCGCCTGTTCCACGGAAAGGTCCTCCACTGAGCCGGACACGATCGTTCCGGGCTTGGGTGTGTACGAAGAGCGGACGTGCAGCGGCACGCTGTAGCGGCGGGCGTACTCGACGGCGCGCAGGTGCAGCACCTTCGCACCGGTGGCCGCCATCTCCAGCATCTCCTCGTAGCTGATGCTTTCGAGGTGCTGGGCGTTGGGCACGATGCGCGGATCGGCCGTGTAGACGCCGTCGACGTCGGTGTAGATCTCGCACACGTCGGCGTTCATCGCGGCCGCCACCGCCACCGCCGTGGTGTCCGAGCCGCCGCGGCCGAGCGTGGTGATGTCCTTGGTGTCCTGGGAAACGCCCTGGAAGCCAGCGACCAGCACGACCTGGCCCTGTTCCAGCGCCTCCTGCACCCGGCCGGGCGTGACGTCGATGATCCGGGCGTTCTGGTGCGCCGAGGTGGTGATCACGCCTGCCTGCGAGCCGGTGAACGAGCGGGCCTCCGCGCCCAGGGACTCGACCGCCATCGCCACCAGGGCGTTGGAGATGCGCTCCCCTGCGGTCAGCAGCATGTCGAGTTCCCGCTCCGGCGGGGCCGGGTTGACCTGTTTGGCGAGGTCGAGCAGTTCATCGGTGGTGTCGCCCATCGCGGAGCACACGACGACCACGTCGTTGCCCGTCTTGCGGGTCTCGACGATGCGTTCTGCGACCCGTTTGATGCGATCAGCACTTTCGAGTGAGGAACCGCCGTACTTCTGGACGACGAGCGCCACGTGAAACAAACCTCCTCGACCCCTGCGGCCGCCCCGGGCGCGAGTTGTCCCCGCGCTGACACCGAGTGGACGAAGGCACCGGCACACCGCGTCGGCGGGCCGGGGAGCCCCGCGACCGGGCAATCGGCAGCGTCGGCCCACCAGGCCGAAACGGCCTTCTACCAGGTCGCTCCGCTGCCGGACTAGCCTACCGAACCGGTACCGCCTGACCCCAATCCGAATATCCGCCACTACCCTGTGGGACGCGATTGTCGACAAGAGCGGAGGACCCGGTTGTCCACCACTCCTTCAGCGGTCGATCCACCCGTCGGCAGCGTCGGAAACACTGCCGCTACGCAGCGGAAACAGTTGGGCACCGGGCTGCTGGACCGGGTTCGTCGGGGCTCGCCGCAGCAGTACCGGCTGATCGTCGCTTTCGGGCCAGCTGTGGTGTACCTCGCAATCCGGTTGGTCGGGTTGCTGGTGCTGGCATGGCTGTCGGCCGCCAACGACGAAGCGCTGGTCGACAACCTGCGGGCCTGGGACGGGCAGTGGTACCTGGAGATCGCCGAGCACGGCTACGGCGGGGTCAACCCGGACATGGTGGACGGCTTCGGACACCGCTATCCCGAGACGCCGCTGGCCTTCTTCCCCGGCTATCCGCTGTTGATCACGGCTTTCTCCTGGATACCGGGCGTCAGCACGACCGGTGGGGCGATCACCGCGAGCCTGGCGTGCGGCGTCGCGGCCGCCTACGGGTTGGCGCGGTTGGGCCGTCGCGTCGGCGGCTCGGACGGGGTCGGGTTGCTGCTGGTCGTGCTGTTCGCGGCGGCTCCGATGTCCGTGGTGCTGTCGATGGCCTACTCCGAGGCGATGTTCTGCGCCTTGTCGATCTGGGCGTTGATCGGGGTCATCGAGCGGAACTGGCCGCTGGCCGGGCTGTGCTGCGCGGCTGCCGGTCTGGTGCGGCCGACGGCTGCCGCGCTGCTCGGGGTCGTCGGACTGGCCGCGCTGATCGCGATCGTGCAGCGCCGCGACACCTGGCGCCCGTGGTTGGCGCTGGTGCTCGCGCCCGCCGGGATGCTGCTCTACATCGGCTGGGTGGGGTGGCAGACGAGCAACCCCACCGGATATTTCAGCCTCCAGCAGCGGGGTTGGTCGTCGGCGTTCGACGGCGGGGTTGCCACCGGGAAGTTCATGATCGAGTCGCTGACTTCGGACAAGTCGGTGCTGGAGACCTTCACGGTGTGGATCGTGCTGGCCGCGCTGGTGCTGCTGGTGCTGTGCTTCCGGCTGCGGATGCCGTGGCCGCTGATGGTGTTCGCCGCAGCGGTGCTGGTCCTGGATCTGGGCTCCGACGGACTGATGTACTCGAAGGTCCGCCTGATGTTACCGGCGTTCCCGCTGCTCATCCCGGTAGCGATCGGGCTGTCGCGACGGCGCACGACAACGGCGGTGACCACTGCGGTCCTACTGGTGTTCTTCGGCTCCTGGTTCGGAGCCTATTCACTGACCGCGTGGGACTACGCGATCTGATTACCCGCGCACGTGACGGAACGGGGTGAGGGGCACCCGTTACCAACTTACTTGGTAAAGGGTGCCCCTCACGCTTCACCTGCAGCTGTGGACATCGGGGCGCTCGGTGGCCAGACTCGCGGGCAGCGACTCAGGAGGTTTTCGTGACTGCCGAGGAATATGCGGTCGATGTACCGGCGAGCAAGCCCGCGGAGGCGTCAGTCCCGCTGCATCCGCTGGTGGCCGAGCGGTGGAGCCCGCGCGCTCTGGACGCGGTGGCTTCGGTGAGCGATCAGCAGTTCACCGCGCTTTTCGAGGCCGCCAGGTGGGCTCCGTCGTGGGGCAACACCCAGCCCGCTCGGTTTGTCGCGGGGCGACGGGGCGAGGCCACCTTCGACCGGATCCACGGCACGTTGTCGCGCGGGAACAAGGGCTGGACCAGCAACGCCGCGGTGCTGGCGATCGGGGTCGCGCTGATGGTCAACGAGGACGGCGAGCCGATGCCCTACGGCGAGTACGGGCTGGCGTTGGCGACCCAGAACCTGGTGCTGCAGGCGGTGGCCGAAGGGTTGTACGCGCACCAGATGGCCGGGTTCGACCGGGACGCCGCGCGCGCCGAGTTCGAAATCCCGGCCGAGTACGAACCGGTCATCGCGATCGCGGTCGGCGGCCTGGGCACGCTCGACGGGATGCCCGAGCGACTGCGGGAGAAGGAACTCCGCCCGCGCACCCGCAAACCCCTGTCCGACCTGGTCTTCGCCGGTACCTGGGGCAAGCCCCTGTTCTGAGCCCCCGGTTCGTCAGCCCGTTTCCGCTGCTCATGTGATCGTCTTGACCATCCTCGCCAAGGTCGACCGGGCGATGCGCCAGCCCGTCCCGGTGCGCTGAGTCGGGGCGGATGTTCCCGAATTTCCTAAAATCGGCGGCCCTTTCGCGGGTGAGCCTAGGTCTGAATTTGTCGGAAATTGGGTTTCCCCTGGTGTTGGGGGGTGGCCGGTCGGTGCGCAGGGAGGGGCGCCGCACCGACCGGCCCGCGGGGCGCCTCGATGCCGCCGGGGGTCGGGGGAGCAACCGGCATCGAGGGCCCAGGTTTTAGGCACCCCAGCCAGGCGGCCGGGAGCACGGGTCAAGACCGGCACCTAGAGGTGGTGGAGGGCGTCGAGGACGCGGCGGTGGACCTCCAGCGGCGGCGGTTCGGAGGCGTGGTTGTCCGATGTGGATAGTCGGCTGGTCGTCTCGCGGGCCGCGTCGGGTGCGGATTCGTGGAGGCGATGTCGGCCGCCTCGTTCTCGTTGTTGTCGTTCCGCCTCGACGTGGGCGATCAGTTGCCAGACCGTGAGAGCTCCTTCGCCGCCTCCGGCGTGCTGGGGGCGGTAGGTCTTCCAGTAGGTCGCGAGGAGGAAGAACGCGGGAGCGGCGGCGATTGCGGCGATGTCCGGGAGCACGGCGAGCATTCAGCTGATCCTTCCGATCGGGGTGCCGGGGCTTTTTCCCTGAGCAGCAACGAAATCTCGTCGAGGGCGGTGGCTGCGGCGGCGAAGTCGTCGGCATCGAGATGGCCCCCGCCGACGTGGTAGGCGAGGTCATCGAGCAACCATTGGGTGCGCCGCAACAGAACCGCCAACCCTGCGGTGTCAGCGCTCATCGCGCGGCATCTTCCGCTCGACAGTGCCAAGAACCACTTGTGCTCGTCGGGCTATCCGGTGCGCTTCGGTGTTGCAGTCACCGCAGGTCGACCACAACCAGCCGAGTTCGGAGTTATCCGCCGACAACCGCTGCTCGCACAACGTCGACACCGCCATACCTGTCGGATAACCCCCACCTGGCCGGGAATCCAGACTCGCGTGCCGCTGCCCCTCCGCAGGAACCCAGTGGAAGGGATGCATCAACACCACCTGCCAATCACGTCTCCATCGTTTCCAGTTCTAGAAAACACTGGAAACGAAATGTTGACCATTCCCACATCGGGTGATGTTGAACAGCGAAAATGAGCTTATTCTGTGTTGCATGGCTGGAAACACTCGAACCCCCAAAGCACGGGCGTTGGGTGCAGCGCTGCGCGCAGTGCGCGAAGAACGCGACTGGGGTCTGCGGCAGCTTGCGAGTTACATCGACTGCTCACCCGGCACGCTCTCGCGATGGGAGACCGGCGATCGCTGCCCGAAATCCGCAGATGTGGCAAGGATTCTGGCGACCCTCGGGGTCACCGGCGAGCAGTACGACGAGATCCTCGCCATGGCGGAGGGCACCGCAGCGTCGCACTGGCTCGCCGTGAGCCTTCCCGAACAACGTCAACAGCTCTCCGCGCTGCTTGAGTTCGAACGCACCGCGAAGGCCATCACGAATGCAGCACCCTTGCTGGTACCCGGACAACTCCAATCCACGGCGTACGTTCGAGCCATCATGACGGCCGGAGGCGTACCTCCGGACGAAGTTGAGACCCGAATTGCGGTGCGAGTTGGCAGACGGGATGCGATCACTCGCCGAGACAACCCGGTGCAACTTTCGACTGTCATCGGTGAGGCAGCCTTGCGACAGCTCGTCGGCGGGCCACAGGTCATGGCCGATCAGTTGGACCACATGCTCGATCTATCGGAGTTGTCGAACGTCGATGTTTGGGTGGTTCCGTTCACCAGCGGTTGGCACCCAGCCCTTGAGGGGCTATTCGTGTTGTTCGAGTCCGACGAGGCTCCACCGGTCGTACACCTGGAGAACCGCAGATCAGGGTTGTTCCTGCATGAACCCGCAGACATCGAAATCTACCGACTGGCGGCCGAAACGGTGTTCAGCGTGGCACTGGATCCGGCAGAGTCGAGGAAGTACATCGCCGAGATCCGCAAGGAAATGGAGACCACGGGATGACTTCAGTGAGCGGCTGGAAAAAGTCCAGCTATAGCCAGAACACAGAGTCCTGCATCGAGGTCGGACACGTGACCAACTGGCGGAAGTCGAGCCAGAGCCAAGCCTCCTCCGACTGCGTCGAGGTCGGCGCACTGTCGGGCGGCGCCGCGGTGCGGGACACGAAGGATCGGGATGGCGGGTTCTTCGTCGCGACTCCTTCGCAGTGGTCCGACTTCCTCACCGCCGTCAAGGCTGGTCGGTTCGAGCGCTGAGACGCACCGCACGTCGCGGCAGGGGTGGGGGGGGGGGGGGGGGGGCCCGGGGCGGGGGGGGGGGGGGGGGCCCCCCCCCCCCCCCCCCGCGGCCGGTGGTGAAGCAGACGACGTTCGCGCCACCGGCCACGATGCCGGTCACCGACACCGGGTCGTAGCCCGG